>JAYVEQ010000001.1:0-17911 GCA_043748745.1 Chitinophagaceae bacterium
ATCCGAAACTGCATCTTTTATTTCCGCAGCTCCAAGACCTTCCTCATTATTCATCCAGATCGCTTTGCAACCCAGGTTTTTTGCCAGTTGCATATCAGAGATCCTGTCACCAATTACAAATGAGTTCAGCAGATCATACTGCGGGTTGTTTAAATATTTAGTGAACATACCTGTTCCGGGTTTTCGTGTGGATGCCTTTTCATCGGGGAATGTACGGTCGATGCATACATCGCAGAAATGAATGGATTCATTTTTTAAACTTGTCATCACCAGGTTATGTACCGGCCAGAATGTTTCTTCCGGAAAAGATACCGTACCCAATCCATCCTGGTTGGTTACCATTACCAGTTCATAATCCAATTCCTGGACTATCTTACGTAAATAAAAAAACACATCGGGATAAAACTCCAGTTTGCTGAAATCATCGAGCTGGTATGTTGGTGGTGCCTCTTTAATTAATGTGCCATCCCTGTCAATGAATAATATTTTTTTACCCCTATCCCCTAAAGGGGAATTGGCTTGATTTTTATTTTCCATATGCTTCTAATATTTTAATTAATTTTTTATTTTCCGATGCCGTTCCGATTGTAATCCGTAAACAATTTTCACATCCCTGCTCTTTACTCCTGTTACGTAATACGATACCGTTTTCGGCAAGGTATTGATACAATGTATCTGCATTATTTACTTTAACCAACACAAAATTAGCATCGGAAGGATAAATGGTTTTTATAAATGGTATCCTGCTGAATGCTTTTATCAACTCTTCTTTTTGCTGCACCACTTCTTTTATCCAGTCATTTACCTGTTGTGTATTTTGCAAAGCAGCCAATGCTATTTGCTGCGATGCATCATTAATATTATACGGAGGTTTTACTTTATTAAAAAGGTCAATAATATCCATTGAAGCAAAACACAGGCCAAGCCGCAATGCTGCCAGTCCCCATGCTTTTGATAAAGTTTGCATCACAATTAAATTTGGATACCCGGTGAGTTCCTGTATAAATGTTTTTTGTTTGGAATAATTGATATAGGCCTCATCAATGATCACAATACCCGGAAAATCATTCAGCAAATTTTCCACATCGGCCCGGTTCATATTATTTCCGGTGGGATTGTTGGGAGAACAGATGAATAACAATTTGGTATTATTGTCTGTTGCCTTCATGATGCCTTCCACATCCAGCTGAAAATCTTCAGTAAGATTTACTTTTCTTGTTTCCACATCATTGATAGCGGCATTTACTGCATACATACCATAGGTAGGCGGACAAATGATCACATTGTCTTTACCCGGGTTGCAAAAAATACGGTATGCCAGGTCAATGATCTCGTCGCTGCCATTACCGATACAAATATTTTCAGCAGGCACTCCTTTTATCCGGGTGATCTGAAATTTTAATTGCCATTGCAATGGATCGGGATAACGGTTATAATTTTCTGTAACAGGTGAGCCATAAGCATTTTCATTAGCATCTAAAAATACAGATGCATTGCCGGTAAATTCATGCCGGGCAGATGAATAAGGTTTCAGATTCCTGATATTATTCCTGATCAATTTTTGCAGATCAAATTCCATTTTTAATTTTTTATTTCATTTAACCTTATAGTTACTGCATTCTTATGAGCATCCAGCCCTTCTGCTGCGGCCATAGTTTCCACAGCTTTACCAATATTTTGTAAACCGGTTTTACTTAATTGCTGAAAAGTTATTTTTTTTACAAAACTGTCTATCGACACCCCACTGTATGCCTTTGCATAACCATTCGTAGGTAAGGTATGATTGGTACCTGAGGCATAATCACCGGCACTCTCCGGAGAATAATGTCCCAGGAAAACACTGCCTGCATTTACAACTTTTTCAGCAAGCTCTTCTGCATTGTCGGATGCAATGATCAGATGTTCCGGAGCATATTCATTTAATAGCTCAAAAGCATTGACGGTATCATTCATTACTATAGCATAACTGTTCTGCAATGCCTGCAAAACAATTTTTTTTCCTGGTAAATCTTCCAGCTGCTTTTTCATATCGATCTGTATTTTATCAACGATTGAAATGGAAGATGCAACCAGCAACACCTGGCTGTCAGCTCCATGTTCAGCCTGGCTTAAAAGATCTGATGCAACAAAAGCAGGGTTACAGGTTTCATCTGCATATACAGCCAGTTCACTTGGGCCTGCAGGCATATCAATGGCAGTACCGGCAGCATTGATCAATTGTTTGGCACAGGTTACATATTGATTACCCGGGCCGAAAATTTTATTGACTTTTGAAATTGTTTCGGTACCATAAGCCATTGCAGCAATGGCCTGCACCCCACCAATTTTAAAAACATTTTTTATGCCAACCAGTTGTGCTACATATAAAATAACCGGGTTTATATTCCCGTTTTTATCCGGTGGTGTGCAAACAATAATTTCTTTACACCCCGCCAGTACAGCAGGGATGCCCAGCATAAGCAAAGTAGAGAATAATGGAGCAGTGCCTCCCGGAATGTATAAACCAACCTTTTCAATCGCAACTGATCTTCTCCAGCATAGAACTCCTTTGGCTGTTTCCACAATTATTGCAGCTTCTTTTTGTGTCTTATGAAATGCCGTTATATTATTTTTTGCCAGTTCAATGGCTTCTTTCAAATCCTTATCAACCGTAGCAATAGCTTCTGCTATTTCATTTGCTGATACCAGTAATTGATCCAGATCTACAGTATCAAATTGTTTTGTATATTTTTTTATTGCAGCTTCACCATTCATTTTTACATCCTGCAATATGGCAGATACTTTTTCTTCCAGCAGTTTATGATCAAAGGCGGGCCTTTGCAAAATATCCTGCCATTTACTTTTCTCCGGGTTTATAAAAACTTCATTCATAGTAAATCCAAATTAATCAGTTAAACAATCATTTTTTCAATTGGCAGCACCAGTATGCCCTGTGCTTCATATTGTTTTAATTTTTCTATTACATCCCAAAAGTCATTTTCATTAACTACACTCTGTACACTGCTCCAGCCTTCTTCTGCCAGGGGCACAACGGTAGGGCTTTTCATACCGGGTAACAGGGATGAAATATTTTTTAACTGGTGATTGGGTGCATTCATCATAATATATTTATTGTTCTTTGCAATTTTAACAGCATTGATCCGTAACAATAGTTTTTCCAGTAATAATTTATTTTCGGCAGATAGATCTTTATTAGCAGCCAGCACAGCCTCTGACTGTAAAATAACTTCCACTTCTTTTAATCCATTGGTGAATAAAGTGCTGCCGCTGCTCACCAGGTCGCAGATAGCATCGGCCAAACCAATACCCGGAGCTATTTCTACCGAGCCGCTAATTTCATGTATCTCTGTCACACATTTTTTTTCAGTCAAATATTTTTGCAGAATAGCCGGATAGGAAGTGGCGATCTTTAATCCCTGCAGATCTTTTATTGAAATATATGGTTTGGTTTTAGGCACAGCAATACTTAACCTGCATTTGCCAAAACCCAACCGGTAAACCAGATCTATATCCCTGGCCTTTTCCAGCAATACATTTTCACCAACAATGCCTATATCAGCTACACCGTCATATACATACTGGGGAATATCATCATCCCTTAAAAAATAAATTTCCAGCGGGAAATTTTCGGCAACAGTTTTTAATTGCTTATGTCCGTTGTTAAGCTGAATACCACATTCCTTTAAAAGTTTAATAGAGTCTTCATACAATCTTCCTGATTTTTGAACGGCGATCTTTAACATGATTTTGTTTTTATTTTGACTTTAATGCAATAAAAAAGGGCTCACTTTTCAGTAAGCCCTTTTTTGAAATTATATTTAGTTATATACAGATCAACATAGCTTACCCCTGCGTAAATGATGATGATGATGTATGTTAACGATTTGTTTCATTTATACAAAGTAACGGCTCAAAACCCGTTTTGCCAAATAAGATTTAAAAAGGGTCAACAATTATTCCCAATCCGGGTGCATTGGTATAACTGATCTTTCCAGAATCAAAAATTACACCTTCAGCAATATCTTCAGCTAATAATAAAGGTCCGTCCATATCCACATAATCCAGCATGGGCGCCAGTTGTGCAATGGCCGCTGTACCCACTGAACTTTCATTCATACAGCCCACCATCACTTTCATACCCAGCGCTTTTGCTTTGGTTATCATGCGCCTTGCAGGTGTAATACCACTGCATTTTGTTAATTTAATATTGATACCGTGAAAATGATTATGACATTTTTCAACATCCCCTTCAGCAACACAACTTTCATCTGCAATTAATGGCAATGCTGATCTTTCAAATAATATTTTCATCCCATCCCAATTATCTTTAGCCAATGGTTGTTCCACCAACTCCACATTCAGTTCTTTCAGTAAAGGAATTTTTAAAAGCGCCTGTTCCAATGTCCACCCCGCATTGGCATCAACACGAAAAACAGCATCGGTATGTTGCCGCAATGCGGTTACCATTTCAATATCATTCTCCACGCCAACTTTTATTTTATAAACAGGCCATGGTTTTTCTTTCATCTTGGCCACCATAATTTCGATGCTGTCAATGCCAATAGTAAAATCAGTTAAAGGAGTTTCTGCAATATCCAGACCCCATAATTCATGCAGTTGCTTTCTTTTTAGTTTACCATAAATATCCCATCCTGCCATATCCAGAGCACAAACCAAAAAAGGATTTGCCGGAAACAGATGATGGAGGTAATGCCAGTATCTTTCCGGGTCGGAGAATGCAAATTTTTCTACAAATATTTTTTTACGCTCCAGGTCTTCCACCATTTTTTCTACAGGAATATTATAGTAACTGATAGCCGGTGCTTCACCATATCCTTTTATGCCCATGAATTCCAGTTCAACAACAAATGTTGGCTGGTGGGTTTTTGTTCCCTTTGAAATAGTAAAAGGATGATGAAAAGGGAGATTGTATATTTTGTATTTTACTTTCAAGCTGATTATTTAGTCATGCTGAGGAACCTGTTTAATGGCCGAACAGTTCAAAAATTTGGTTGCGTAAATGTGGTCAAAATTCAATCAACGACCACTGGCCTGTACATATCCTTTTATCTCTGCGTTAAATGATACCTCTTTAATTAAGTCCTCTAAATTAATATGCATGCGGTAATTCCAGAAATGATCCGGATCGGAAGGCAGGTTTATTCTTTCATCAGCAGGATCCTCACGGCGCAATGTTGCACTGATCCCCATCAGATCCTGTAATTGAAAAATACTCCACATGGCCGGTGAATATAAATGCTGCAGAATAATTTCTTTGTTGATCCATGCTTCGCAATGCAATGGTGCTTCACCGGCTTGCCCCATCAGGTTATTATAAAAACGCTTTGTTTTTTTCCTGTCCTCTTCCCACCAGCCTCTGATCGTACTCATATCATGTGTTGAAGGAGAAACTACACTTAAATAAGGTGCATCATTGGGATGAAAAAATTCTGTTCCCGTTTTTTTAGGCATTCGTTGAATCTCCAGGCTTAGAATTCCCAATTGCTCCATTACTTCAGGAACACAATGTGGTACCATACCCAGGTCCTCGCCACAAACCAGCATATTTGTATTGCGCCTAAGGCCTGGTAATTTATTCAAAGCTTCTTTTTTCCAAAGCTCTTCCTGCCGCTTAAAGAAATAATTGATATAAAGTTCTTTTAATTCCCGCTTTGAATGTTCATCAAGGTTTTGGTAAGATGAACTGCTGGCCATTGCAATGTTAAAATGAAATTCCTGCCCCTGTGAATTTTCTTCTTCAAATAAGATCACATTACCGATCAGATCAAATAAACCCTGTTTTATTTTACAGTTTCGTTCAGTTAAGGTTGCAAAATAATCTTCCACTTTACGTTGTGTATTGAAGGCTTCTTTTAATTCGCCGCCAGCAAAAAATGTTTCTTTAACCGACGCAAGGTCTTCACCAAACAAATCATGCAATATTTTTTCGTTCACAAAAGGTTTTGTGTACCGGTGCCGGTCGAAACTGATCCGCTTTTCAAAAAATTCATTGATGGATACCGGTATTGCCGGAACAAATCTTCCCATAATTCCCTCCACTTCATGCGCCGGAATACTCCAGATACGAAAGAAACCTAAAATATGATCAATACGGAATGCATCAAAATAATTGTTCATCTGCTCAAAGCGTTTTCTCCACCAGGTAAAATCATCTTGCTGCATCTTACTCCAGTTATAGGTGGGGAAAGCCCAGTTCTGTCCCTTTACAGCAAAGGCATCAGGCGGTGCGCCAGCCTGTTCATCCATATGATATAAAGTTGGCTCCATCCAGGCATCAACACTATTGCGGCAAATACCAATTGGAATATCTCCTTTAATTACAACAGCTTTTTTATGTGCATAAGCAGTTGCTTTTTTCAGTTGCAGGTGCAAATGATATTGAATAAAGTAGTGTATGGCAATTTCATCGTAATGTTTTTGTGATGGACTTACCAACCGCTGAATTGCATTTTCGGTATATACTGCATTGCTTTTCCATGTACCAAATTCAGCTGTACCATATTTATCTCTCAAAAAAGAAAAGGCTGCATAAGGAACTAACCAATGCCGGTTAAGTTCAAAGAATTTGAAAAATTCAATGTCATCTTTTAATGATTCTTTTTGCAACACGAATAATTCCTTTAGAGCAGATAGCTTAAACTTTACCACCTGTTCATAATTTACTTCAGCCTGGCTGTTCAACTGTTTTTTCTTTTTATCAAGCGCTTTGATGATACCGGCATTTGAGCCTTCTGCTACATCTTCCAGGTTAATAAATAAGGGATGCAATGCAAAAGCTGAAATGGCTGAATACGGGTAAGAGTCTTTTGAACTATAGGTAGCCGTAGTGTCATTAACAGGCAGCAATTGTATCATCTTAATACCGGTATCAACAGCCCAGTCAACCAATAATTTCAGATCATTGAATTCACCGGTACCAAAACTTTTTTTACTGCGTAAACTAAAAACAGGAATAGCAACACCTGTACCCTTCCAGTTTATATTTTGCAGGTCAGCAAAACCATCATGTAAAATGGTAATGCTGCCTTTTGATTCACCAGATAATAAGATCCTGTTATTACCTTCCTCAAATTTTACAAAGTTTTTATTGCTGCTTTTACAAATACCATATTTATAATTAACCGGGAAGTTTGCCTTGGAAAGATCCAGCCTGATGGTCCACCAGTTACCATTTTTAGCGAGTGCTAAAACCTCAGTAGTTTTCCAGTCATTCATTGCTTTTGCAGAACCACTGATACAAATTATTTCATCAGCATTTAAAAGAGGGGCTTTTACTTTAAACTCATGGGTATAAGTCTTTATATTTTTAGCCGGCAATGCCGTTGATATTTTTTGTTTATTATTTTTTAATAAAACATCCTGAAAGGCCGAAGTAAAAAAAGCATTTTCAACTGCACCGGTATTGTTCCAGGTATCCAGCAGAATTATTTTTGCTGC
The DNA here is from genome assembly GCA_043748745.1 of Chitinophagaceae bacterium. Lineage (GTDB taxonomy): Bacteria > Bacteroidota > Bacteroidia > Chitinophagales > Chitinophagaceae > Ferruginibacter. Next base: position 7,459 of record JAYVEQ010000001.1, read on the forward strand.
ACCGGCCTTATCTGTTGCAATTAACCGGTCATCACCAAATTCAATTACTGCAATGTCTTTATCCTGGCGTAAAATATATTTATACCGGATTGGATCAATAAAATTATCAGTATTAATTTCTACAGATCCATGCCAGAACTGATCATTCAGATATTCCAGTGGGAAAGCCTTGGTTAAATCATCATTCCCCAAAACAGCATGGTTACCTGTAACAAAAATGGTTTGGCCAAAATCAGTAGAAAAACGTAAATAAAAATGTAAAATCATTCCAATAGCAGGGTTAAAGAAGGCGCAATATAATCCCTTTACGTAAGTTTTACACATTCTTTGTCAATAAAAAAGCAGCAAATAATAACATCTGCCTTATATTTGCAAAAAATAAATAACATGGAAACAACCAAAAAGAGAACGGGGCTTTACTGGGTATTATTTTTACTCTCTGTTGCTGCTTTTTTTATTGTATTGCAATCACCAATTGGTACGTATTGCTCACTGGTATTGCCTTTTAACACTACTTTTTTAGCCAAAGCGCTTGATTTAATGTAATCATATTAATGTTTTTACAGGCCATTTGCCGGGTGGCAAATGGCTTTTTATTAATTGGCAATTATAAAATCGGGGCGGCGGATAAAGCTGCTTTTATATTTAAAGCGTATCTCACTGTTTAATTCTATTTTCCATCCTTTCATATCGCCATTTACCCTCGGAAAGTAGTACCCTTTCAGTTCTATAGTTCCAAACACAAGGTTTTCATTCCTGGTACGTACCCCACCGCCAACTGCACTATAAAGATCGGTCTTATTCAACCCCAATTTTGTTGGCTTAAGTAATATTACATCGCCAAATACAAACGGTGCAAACCTGAAACCCAATAATTTTTTTGTATTATAAAAAACCGATTCTGTTTTCAGTACTATGCGTAAATCTGCATTGGTTTCTCCATTATTAAAATAAGGAAATCCATAATCACTCCGCAAAAATAATGGAGCATTTAAAACCGGGTTTACCTGTGCTGCAAAACCTGCATTAACAAAAGTTCGCTGGTACCAGGCACTACTCATTTTTTTTAAGCGGGTAAAATGTTCCATGTTAAATAAAATATCAACATCTTCAAAACGTTTGCGGTAATAATAACCTCCAATACGAAAAGTGTAATTAACGTAAAATCCTTTTTTCTTAAGATTAGCCAGGGACATATCCAGGCCACTGAATGGCCTGTTGAATTCCTGCTTTTTTACAAAGCCCCCGGTAAGTGCAATGCTGAATCCTTCCGGTATATCTTCACTCCGGCCAAAACCATAAATAAAATTGGCTTTATAAAATGTTTGTTTAAAAATATTTAACGATGCCAGGGTTCCGGTAAAATCTGTAAAGCGATAATCCAAAACTGTCTTGTACTTTATCGGCATAATTAAAAAGTGTTGTTTAAACCCCCGTAATGCAATAAAGCGGTGTACCCTGATCTCTTTATTGGCATATAACGACCGCTTGCTGTCGAGGCTGTAACCAAACCAGGCATCAAGGTTGTAATAGGCGTATTTTATATCATTGTTGTACAGTGAATCTGAATCATAAACATTTCTTGTTCGCTGGTACGACCATTCTAATGATCCGGTGCTTGGAATAAACGGAGTTACCAATGGTTTTTCTATCCGGGTGTATACAACTGTTTCCTGGTTCCGGCCACTGCTAAAAGCATAATTATAATCTTTATAACCCGATACCCAATCAATGAACGATCCTCCTATATTCCGCCTGACCAATTCGGCACCAATTGCCTTTTGCGGAAAACGTACTTTTTCATAATAACCGCTTACCATTAACCTGGTACCACTGCCAAGAAAATTTTCTTCCCGTAACTCTAACCTACCCTTATTTGTTCCACTGTTTGAAAAATTTCCGCCAATTGAAAAAACATCTTTGGTTAAAATAACCACATCCACAGAATCTCTGCTGCCTTCGGCATAATCAACCAGTATCCTGGCATCTTTAATAAAAACCAGTTCCCGTAAATACCGTTCATTATCGGCAAGCAGGTATGGATATAAAGGATCACCTTCTTTAAAAAAAAGGTTACGCTGAATAACTTTATCTGTTGTGCTTTTATGAAATATTTTAGTTACCCTAATACCAAAATTCTCTTTCAAGTGATTTGTATCATCAATTTCATATTCAAAACCTATCCTTACCGTTTCAATGGAACGGATGATCTTTCCTTTATATTTCAGGAAGGGATTTACCACTTTTTTGGGTGCCTCGTCAGGCGGTGTGGTAGAAATACTTTGACCAAATCTGCCGATCCATCCTTTTTTCTTTGCCAGGAAAAAAGAGGTGTCAGCCTTTTCAGGAATTTCCTGTGCATATAATGAATCGGTAAACAGCAAGAAACTAACAATAAGAAAAAAAATATAGTAGCCCCGTTTGATCATAGAAATATAGGTAAGCTTTACCCTTAATTAATAGCTTAAAGATATTGAAATGTGTGGAATAGCTTAAATATGCCATTGAACCAAACAAGTATCAAAGTTAAAAGACAGGTTTATATGGTAAAAGGTTGCAATTGGTATATGTTTTTACAGCATAGCAATCTTTATTCCTGCCACCGGCAGGCAGTAAATTTTGCTGCAACTATCTTACCGACCTGGTGCCTCTATAATTACGGTTGGCAGCCTGTTGCATGGTTACTGAAGGAGAACAGGAAATTAAAAAGAGGGCGATAACAAGGAAGATCGTAAAGTTTTTCATTGGAGGTATATTTTGGATTTAAAAACGCTGATATAAATATAAAACTTTTGAAGCAGATCTTTATTAGTGAAACTGCCTGCTTTTTTTAAGTACATGCACTTGCGGTTTATACGGCAAATATATAAACAGCTGTATTACACTATTTGGATATAATTGTAAGAATCATAATATAGCTAAATATTTTTTGCAAAAGCTGCCCAAATAATTTTATTACCTTTCTAAAAAAAAATGAAGATCATTATTACAGGTGCAACAGGTATGGCTGGCAGCGAAGTAATTCGCCAGGCAATTGCAGATGATACCATCAGTGAAATTATTGCATTGGTAAGGCGGCCATTAGAAATAAATCATCCGAAAATGACAACCCTGATTCACCATGACTTTTTAAACTATGATGCTGTTAAAGATCATTTCATCGGCTGCGATGCCTGTATCTGGTGCCTGGGTATTTCACAATTGCAGGTTACTAAAGAACAATACACTGTTATTACTTATGATTATACCATTGCTGCTGCAAAAGCAATGCTTGCTGTAAACCCCTCCATTCATTTTGTTTTTTTAAGTGGCAATGGTGCCGACAGAACAGAAAAAAGTAAAGTGCTGTTTGCCAAATTAAAAGGTAAAACCGAGAATGAGTTACTTCGGCTTGGGTTTAAAAAAATTACTATTGCCAGGCCCGATGCCATTTGGCCAAAACATAAACATAAAAATGCACCGCTGGCTTATAAACTGGCCTTCCCGTTTTATCCCCTGGTAGAAATATTTGCGCCCTCAAAAATTATTGGTTCGGTGCAACTGGCAAAAGCATTGTTGTACTTAGCAAAAAATGCCGGGGACAAAAATACTTATGAGAATATGGAATTGCGGAGGTTGGGTAAAAAAAACAGTTACTGATTTATTCAGGATAGATCTATTTAAATAACCCGGTAAGTTTAAGCAACTTATTCCTTAATGAATTGTAATATTAGGAATAAAGTGTTTGTGTTCGTTCTTAATATTGAAAGGGGGTTTTTCGGTGGAAATAACAAAGGATTCTATTTGCCGTGCCGAAATAAGATCGCAAAGCCAGAAAACAAACACTAAATCTGCAGTATTTCCATAGGCAGCAATATTTTTATTACCTGTACCATTGTAATGGCTAAGCAGCCTTTGTCTTATGATTTCGCCGGTGGCAATACCAATATACATAACCTGGTGGTTGCCGCCCTGTTTTTTGAGAACCTGGTAAACACCAAAAGCTGCCGGCGCTTCATTGTTAATTTTAGAGCTGCTGAATTCAAACGGACCATTCCATGAGCGGTAATATTTATCCTGGTACATAAAATTTATTTTTAAATCAGGTTATGATAAGATAAAAATAAAAAATATTTTAAGTTTTTTACTATTGTTTTACCCACAACAAATCTGTAAGTAGCAGGTTATGTTCCGGTCGGTAGCACAGCAACCAAGGAGAAGGGAGTAACTTCTTTGATAGCGAGGTTGAATTTTATGGGAACTTATTCAATTTTTATAATAGCGAGATTGACTTTTATGAAAGCTTATTCAACTTTTACGATAGCGAGATTGACTTTTATGGAAGCATACTCAAATTTTATAATAGCGAGATTGACTTTTATGGAAGCCTACTCAAATTTTATAATAACGAGATTGACTTTTATGGAAGCTTATTCAACTTTTACGATAGCGAAGTTGACTTTTATGGGAGCGTACTGGTCTCCCAACCAACTGTGGTTTGAATTCTTTGCCGTTGGTCATAAGGCCAGACTGTGGCCTAAGCAGGTGCGCCAGTTGGCTTCCGGATGAAAGGGAACAGCCCCGACGGCAAAGATTTATGTTTCGGTTGGTGGCACACCGGCCAGGGAGAAACAGGCGAAAACCACGGCCGGTATACTATTTTATCATACCCTTATACCTGTGGATGTTATCCGTAATAGCCCATAAATTGATAATGACAAAAACAGCAGGAATAGCCAACTGACCGGGGTCGAAGAAGGTAAGCGTGTGAACTATTATGCCAACCATTACCGGCAAAATTACAATTGCGCCCAATGCCCTGGTTTTAGGAATAGCAATTAATAAACCGCCCAGTATTTCAACAGTACCTACAAGCGGCATCAGCCATTTTATAGTGCTGAATGCACCAATAAGAATTTTTTGCTGTTCGCTAAGTTCGGGCATGGGCATAAAGGGATATAATTTATTAGCGCCAAAAACCATCATGCCCAACCCTAAAAGGGCACATAATACCATTAATATCTTTTCTTTCATAAGTTACGTTTAGTAAAATAAAAGTACAAAAAAATTACCAACACAAACAAAGGCTGAAAAATCCGGACACAGTACGGCGGAAGACTTGCGCCAGTGAGGCGAAGGCATCCGCCGTGGGGCGAAAAGACTTTATACGTGCCAATGGGTATTTCATTTTAACCCTGGAACTGTATTTTTACAAGAAAAATAATATTATGAGACACTTATACTTCCTGTTACTTTGTTTATGTTTTCATGCAGCATGCCTGGCACAAGCTGCACCCCCGGATGAGACTGAAACGAAAATTCAAAAAGTGCTTGCGAACAAGGCTGACGAAGATTTTGAATTTTACATGGGTGGCGGACAAACCAGTTCTTTTAAATATTTTCTTCGCAACGATACGCTTTGGTTTGCCGGTTCAAATCTCTACACTACGGTGATCCCCCTTGGCAATGTTGATTTCGACAGGAAAATGTATTTCTTTGAAAGCAGCTTATATAAAACAAAAACCGGGGACAAGTGTATAGAACTTAGTTTATGGGCCATTAAAGGCAGGAACTATGAAAAGGAATTTGAAATAGAAGAGTTTAAAGCAATTGACGATGGTGGTAAACCTGAGATCGCAACACTTATCCTGCCTGATAAGACTTTTGCAGAGGCGTTGGTAAAATACCTGAAGGATAGAAAACCTTAATGTTTATAGTTTGGGTATTCACAAAACATTTGAACTGCCGCCGTCTGGTCTCCCGACCAACGGCGATTTAAATTGAACTGCTTTTACTCTTTATTTAGAAAGTGTGCTAAGGCTTTCGCCGTTGGTCATAAGACCAGACGGCGGCGTATGATGCTGCGCCAGTTGGCTAAAATGTGAATTTATAACACCCACGATAGCAAAAAGGAAAGATCAGTCAGATCAGATTACCCCATTTATAAAGTCCATGATCTCTTCAGCTTATTAATTACTGCAGATACAACCGATAGCAACAGGCCAAAAATAAATGCCCAGAGAAAGCTCTCAACTTTAATTCCGGAAACAAATTTATCTGCCAGGAGAATGATAATAACATTGACAACCAACAGGAAAAGCCCCAGCGTAATAATTGTAAGCGGCAGGGTTAACAGTATAATAAGTGGTTTTACAATTACATTGAGAACTGCAAGCACCAATGCAAAAATGATTGCTGTGGTAAATGTATTTATTACGACATGTGGCTTAAGCAACACCGATAAAAGATATACTACAACAGCAGTGACCAGGATATTAATGATCCAACGCATAATTATGATTTGATTGAAGTTACATTAAAAACATGCAAATTAAAATAATAATTAAGTTACAGTTGGCAAAGCCGGCAACCAAAAAAACCATTCATTGCTGAACGGCGCTGTTTGCCGCCGACTGGTCTCCCAACCAACGGCGATTTAAATTGAAACGCTTTTAATTTGATGGAAGTATGTTGCGGCTCTGTGCCGTTGGTCATAAGACCAGACGGCGGCATATGTTGGTGCGGCTGTTGGCTTGTCTGAATGGGGAACACCTACGGCGGCGAAACAGCGGCGAATATACCGTGTTAGGCGCAGTTTGAATATGCTAGCTTTGATCTAAATTAAAAGTATGCGAAAAGTATCTCTTTATGCAATGTCGATATTTTATTTTGTTGCAGGAATAAATCATTTTTGGCATAAACTGTTCTATTTAAAGATAATGCCTTCATGGGTTGGATTTCATGAGACATTAGTAATTATAACCGGAGTTTACGAAATATTATTTGCCTTATTTTTATTACCAAATCAAACCAGGCGCTTCGCAGCATGGGGCATTATTTTTTTATTAATCGCTGTTTTCCCAGCAAATATTCAAATGATGCTTAATTATTTAAACGAGCATAACTCAAAATTGTGGATTGCCATAATAAGACTGCCAATTCAAATAATACTGGTTTGGTGGGCTTATACTTTTACAAAGAAATGATCTCAAACTTGTAGAGTGCAAAAAAAAATTTCACCCAACAGCCTTTCAAATTCCGGACACAGTCCGGCAGATTTAAAAGGCATCAAGTGATCCTATCGGAAGACTTGCGCCAATGAGGGGATTGACGCTAATACTCAAATATACGGAACTGAATATTATTATTCTGCGCCATGGTTCGTGTCTCACGAACCATTTTTCATTCTTGTTGATTTCGGTTAGTGTGACACGAACCGAGACGGAGGGGAACACTTGCGCCAGTGGAGAAAAATACATCCCTTTAAATGATTAAGACCATATACATTGGCAATTCTCCATTTTCTGATGGCTGAGATATTGTGAATATAAAAGTTCTAGTACCATCTGAAAAGTATCTTCGATAAGCCCCATCGTTCTCTACCTTTTCATTTTTAAGGACACAATTTTGAATTAATTCGCATTGGCTTTTAAGATCATCAAATACTTTGATAGAGTGTGTAACATATTGCACCCTAAAAAGTCTATATTCATCTACCTTTTCTTTTGAAAATGTTATAACAGCAGCTTTGCTATAGTCTCCTTCTCTAACAAAAGTGGTAATTGAAAAAATCTTATTGTCTTGTTCTGTATTCACAGATTTTTTATATTCAAACCCAAATGGGGTTAAAAATTTATCCGCCTGATCAATGTTCCCAACTATTCTTAAATCACTCAACTCTTGTAAGGTCTGTGAATTAGCTAAATCAATGCAAATAACCAATGCTAAGGATAAAAGTATTTTTTTCATGATGAGCAGTTTTGTACTTAAATATAACTATAAAAAAGCTGACCGGAAAAAATACTGTTCTATGTGGGACATAAAATAACGAAGTCGGCAGGCAGATTTAAAAGGCATCAAGTGATCCAGTAAAATGTATGTTTATGATTTAATGATTTGGGAGGGGAACACTTGCGCCAGTTGGGGGCTAGTTGGTGCCAGTTGGGTTTTTGTTATTTCGTCAAGGATATATTTTACTTCTTTAGATTTATCATTTGTTTCGTCTGCTAAATAGTCTTTGAGATTTTCATTGCAAAATTTTATGGTTTCTGAAAGTCCTTTATTGTGAATGCCTAAATAAAATTCTAAATCCCCTTTTTTTAATATGTATAGTTTTTCAGAATATTTTTGTTCAATTTCAGTTTCTAAATTTGGATGGGATGAAATAAATATCGAAACCAATTCTTGAGTATGTAATTTAATTGCAGTTTCATTAGGATATAAAACTCCATAGGCTGCATCCAAGTCACCCACAAAATACACTGCAAGGCCAAAGGCTTCAAAAAAGTCTTTCCATTTATCATATTGACCTTTCCCAATTATATCAAGAACTGCAATTTCTTGATTTAAATTTGGTTTTAATTCTTGTATTAATGATTTAAAGAAATATCTGTCAGTTTCCCCCTCAACTAAAATAACTTTTCTTGCAAAAAAAGCGTAGGTTGATCTAGAGTTATCAAGGATTTTAATAAGCGTTTTTTGATTAGTGGATAGATTTGGAGATTTAACGACAGTATTATTGTCATTATTTAAAGCAAATCGTTTCACTTTATGAATGGTGGAGGAACTAATTAATGATTCAGAATGAGTCACTAAAACATATTGACATTTCTGTTCTAAGTTTATTTCATTAATAACAAGAAGGTATTCATTTTGAAATTGATAATGGAGGTGAATTTCAGGTTCATCAATTATTACCAAACCACCTTTTAAATCCCCTCTGCCATAAGCCTCAAAAACAAGGTGAATTATTGATTTTTGCCCAGCACTTAAACTGTTAATGTCAGTGACTGGCTTATTACGTTTCAAATCGAAAAACTGAAATGAATATGCCCAAGATGGTTTATGAGTAAACTGTATTTTTACTTCTAAATTGACAAGTTTTAATCTGCTATTTATTTTCGTCAAAAAAAATTGATTATTTGCTTGTTCTACACAATCATCACCTTTTGATTCTACCCCATAAAGTTCATAATGTTTTCCAGCAATTCTTAATCTTACTAAATTAAAAATTGGTGGTTCTGCTTGTTCATTTGAATTAAGACTTCTTCCATATTCTTGGTTTCTTATATCTTGAATCTGTTGCTCCGCAGAAGCACTTGAAACTGAAACCGAAGGATTAAAGGAATGGTAGTTTCTATATCCACCTATAAGTGTAAAAGATTCGTAGAGGGGTTGTATTGTTTGCTGAGGATTTTCATAATTATAAAAATTTATTAGCTCCTTATAAAAATTATAATTGACTAAATATAAATAGCCCGGTTCACTATCACTAGGAGATATAATTGAGGAAAAGGATTTGTTGGCTTTATTTAAAGTCATTTCAATAGTGTATTCGTCTAGAGTAGCAAGAGTAAAAGGTGCTGAATGATTTGTATAAGAAGATCTTAGCAAATTTATCTTTTCCTGATTAGAAATTAAATTACTGATATTAGCTTTATCAATATCATCAAGTTGTATAACTAATCTTATTTTTTGGGTCGAATCTTCTGTACTCCAATTTGGTTCTAGCCTAAAGCCATTGTAATTGTTATTGTTTGCAGGAGCTAAAATTTGCTTTTTTTCGGGATCAGTTATTGTGCTTTTTCTAAGATAAAAATCTCGATTTACATTAAATTGAGTGAACAATACTCTTTTAAAAATAAAATTAATAACTTCTAAAGCAGTTGATTTTCCTGACCCATTCTCGCCAATGAAAATATTTAAATCACCATCAAAAATAATTTTTGTTGCATCTGCGATGTTTTCAAAATATTTGAAACTTAAAATATTTGAAATTTGTAGTTCTTTAATTTTCATATTAAGTGATATAAAAGTCAATTGTCAGAGTCAACTTTTGATTGTCTCTCGCATTACGCTTGGGCATAACACATAAACATACGAAACTACGGCTATTACTTTCCAGGCTACTCTCTGATACTGTACCCACCGTAATGCGAAGATGAAATTATATCATTCAATTACGAGTCCACTCAACACACGTCCCTTGCTGCGAGACTCGTCTGAGAAAGGATGTTATGTACCGGTTTTGTTGTCTCTCTTTTCAATTGCCTTTAATTGTTCTGCAGGTAACGAATTATATAAAGTATCTACATGCTTTGGTTGAGAAATCATGACATCTGCAATAATGTTTATTAGACAAAATAAGTTCAAAGCAGTATCAAGATTGTCTTTTAAATCAATTTGTCCTGGATGAACAGCATTATTGCCAACAACTCTTACATAATCTAAAGCTTGTTGAATTTTTAGAGGTAGACCTTTTTTTACTAAGGCTGCAATATCGTCATTAATATTATCCCCCTTTTCTTTTAATTCTTTACATAACTTTTGAATAGCTAATCTTAAAAGAGCTGCCGCTCCTCTAGGGGAGTTATTTAAGATATTTTTGGCTTCAGTATAATCTTCAACAATATCAGCTGGTAAGTCTTGATTGGGTAGTTCAACGCCACCAGTTGAAGGAAAAAGCATTTGCTCG
>JAYVEQ010000002.1:0-46788 GCA_043748745.1 Chitinophagaceae bacterium
GCATGGTCATGTTCATTTTCCATAACCTGTATCGGTTCGCTGATATAACCTTCGGATAATTTTCTGTTTTGGTTTGCCGTAAACAAAGCCTCTACTTCTTTTATACGGGGAAATAAGATCATTTCTTCTTTTTGCATGTGTGCCGTCATTTCCTGGTTTATTTCATTAAATAATGTTAACACTTTTACCATGTAAGGAAAATGTTCTCCATGTTTTTGTGCTACTTTTTCCAAATGCCCGATTATGGTTGGCATGGATTGCTTTACATAAAAGTGATGATGGATCAGGATATAACTGATCAGTTGTTCAGCCGTCATTGCTGTAAAAGGCATGCTGCTGCTTTGTGCTGTTTTTACAGTTTGCTCCAGTTCTGTAGAAATTGTTTCTACAGACAGTCCTTTTTCAGTACAGGCTTGGGCCAGTGTTCTTTTTCCCTTACAGCAAAAATCAAGATGGTATTTTTCCAATACCGGAACTGCAAAATGATTACCGGTTACAATGGCTGCCAGGGTTTGTTCTGCGATGTTTGTCATATAAATAATTTTCACAAAGGTGCGAATGAAAAAAACAATTAAATGTGATTGAACGCATTTTTGTGATTATTTATTTTTGTGAAAGACAATAGTAAAGCACCGGAAAATAAGATCAATGCTGCACCCAGTAATATTTCATTGATGAAGGGTATATTAGTATAACTGATTGCAGCAACTCCCTCTGCCATTAATAAAATTTCATTGATGATGACTCCAACGGCAAATATGAAAATGCCTGCCCTGGTTAATGTATTGATATAAAAGTATTTTTCTGCGAACATAAATCCTATAAGAAATAAAGAGATTACGCCCAGCAGTACCAGGTGTAAATAACCGATTACAATGGGCCTGAAACCAAATGCCAGGTTACTTAATGATGGTATAGTTGATCCTAATTGTAATAATAATTTTGCTGTTAATGCAAGTGCAGAAAGTATAATTATTGTTCTGGCAGGAGCCGGTAAATTATTTTTTAAAAGTGGCCAATTTGTTTTTAATATTCTTAAAAGCCATATCCATGCTGCAACCTGTACAAATGCAGATATCACTACTAATATATAAACCCATAGCGGAAGATCCATCCATAAAGCAGATAAAAAATAAGCAGGCACAACAGCAATAGCAAAGAGCCAAAAAATATTGGTATAGGATTTTGTATTGGGATCATTACGGTTTATCAGTTCTGTAAATAAGCCCATACAACCAAAAAAGAACCACCCGTTATATTGAAAATGCAAATAAAAATATTCGGCGGCCAGGTACCAGTTTTGATGGATCATTTTTGCAACCATCATTATAGCTAAACTGAATGCACCTATTGAAGAAACAGCATTAAATAACACAGCAGCCTTAAACCATAAATGGCAGGGACTTTGTTTTTTAAGTTTATTCAGATCTCTCCAGTAAAAAACGGTAAAAACATACGACACAAAAATAGAAGCCGTTGAGAAAATTATAGAATACAAACCATATCCCTCAATTGGAAATGCGATCAACATAGCATAAGCCGTAAGCAGGTTGGCCAATAATATCCATCGGTATCTTTTATAAACTCCGGAACCGGTTTGCCTGGCCAGGTAAAATACCATTAACACCATGATGGCCTGTGTTATCCAGCCGGCAAATGCAAAATGTGAATGGCCATGTAATAAATGTTTCTGATCAACAAAAGGCAAAGAGTAAAGAATTTTATATCTTAAGATTACACCAATGCTGGCTACAATAAGTATATTAATAAGGGCAATTTTTAACCAACGTACCGGTCGGATGAACATATCAACTGTTTATTACAAAGTAACTAAGTTTAAAGCAAAGTAACTAAGCTGTCGGCAACAGGCATATGATTCAAATCACAGTCAGCAATATACTTTGCCTTTATTAATCTGTAATTCACCTTTGGTATGTAAAGCCCTGATGGTTCGGATAACGGTTTCGACCCGAAGTCCGGTCATATCTGCAATTTGCTGGCGGGTAAGTTTTATCCTGTTACATTTGATACAGATATTTTTTTGTGTTTGCTTAAAATAATTAAACAAGGTAGAGATACTGTTTTCGGGATTATGGTTGGCCAGTTCCTTCAGGATTAAAAATTTAAACCTTAGCCTTTGTGTGAGTAATTTAGTGAAGGCAAAATGTAATTCAGGGGTTTCTTTTAATAATTGGTGAAAAGTAGAGCGGTGCATGCGTATAATAACCGAGTCTTCATCTGCAACAGCTGATGCAGCAAAAGGTTCATCATCAAATAAGGGTAATTCGCCAAAGCATTCTCCGGGTTCTATGATAGTTTGTATAAACTCTTTACCATCATCATTTATATTTACCCAGCGAACACTGCCGGACACCAATTGGTAATAGAATGAACACACTGTTCCTTCCCGAAAAATTATTTCCCCGGTAACTAATTTTTTATAAGTAGCTCCCCATGCAACCAAAGTATCAATATTCAGCATCTATTAAGTGATTTTAAGTAATGAGAATCAACCAAAGATATATCCGGCTGTTTTCAACCAGCATGATTTGTTGCAGTTATGTGTATGATTAAAATCATAATCTGTTGTCATTTCTGTTGTAATCTTAGCAGGGCGTTAATTACTGAGCAACCGGTATCGGGTTTAAAAACTTATATATTTTTTGATATGACTCAACGCATAAAATAATCAGTGTTATGCCTGTAATCTTGTAAAATCGATTTTAAAAATAAAAAACAAATATTATGAAACAATTGGTAATTATTCTTTTCCTGGGCGTTTTTATGGCTGCCTGTGGTGGTAATGCTGATAGTAATACTACAACTGCTGAATCATCTTCACCTAACTCAAAAAAAACTGAAACCGCTAATCCTTCTTACGATCCGGAAAGAGGAGAAGGAAAATTTACTACAGTGGACGTAGGTGAAAAATTAGATGCATCTATGGCCACTAATGGCGAAAAAGTGTATGGCGTTAAGTGCAGCAGCTGTCATAAACTTACCAGCGAAAAATTAGTTGGACCGGGATGGACAGGCGTTACAGACCGTCACTCAGCGGTATGGATCATGAACTTTGTTACCAATACAGATGCCATGCTTAACAAAGATCCTAAAGCCCAGGCTGCACTGGAGATTTGTTTGGTGCGTATGCCAAATCAGAATTTGAAAGATGAAGATGCAAGGGCCCTGTATGAGTTTATGAGAAAAAATGATGGGGTTAAATAATTATCAATGCTGTTATATTCTAATAATAACCGGTAAAAATTTAAAAATAATCAAAATGAAAAACCTAAAATTAATAATAGTAGCTGTTTTTGCTTTCAGTTTATTGTTGGGCTTTAATGCCTGTAAACCAAAAAACGCAGGTTCTGCTGTTAGTTCCGATGCGGCTGCAAAAACTTATGTTGCCCCGGGAAAATATGATGAGTTCTATAATTTTGTGTCGGGTGGATTTAGTGGTCAATTGAGTACTTATGGATTGCCATCAGGCCGTTTATTAAGGGTGATACCAGTATTTTCTGTAGATCCTGAAAAGGGTTGGGGCTTTAGTGAGGAAACAAAACCTATGCTGAATACTTCTCATGGATTTGTACCATGGGATGACCTGCACCACGTACAACTTTCAAAAACAAATGGTGAATATGATGGACGCTGGGTTTTTGCAAATGCCAATAATACACCAAGGGTGGCAAGAGTTGATCTAAAAACTTTTCGCACAGCAGAGATCATAGAATTACCAAACAGTGCTGGTAACCACTCATCACCATTTATTACAGAAAATACAGAATATGTGGTAGCCGGCACCCGGTTTAGCATACCACCAGATGATAAGAATGGAGATGTGCCCATCAATACCTATAAGCAAAACTTTAAAGGAACCATTAGTTTCATCAGTGTTGGAAAAGAAGATGGTAAAATGGATATTGCTTTTCAACTGCAATGCCCGGGATTTAATTTTGATTTAAGCCGAGCCGGTAAAGGTGTTTCAAATGGCTGGTTTTTCTTCTCCACTTATAATACTGAACAAGCCAATACTTTGTTAGAGGTAAATGCTTCTCAAAAAGACAAAGATTTTGTAATGGCAGTAAACTGGAAAAAAGCAGAAGAATATTTTAAAGCCGGAAAAGGAAGAAAACAGGCTGTTAGATATGCACACAATATTTACAGTGATATAACGCATTCAGCAACATCTGAAATAAGAACAGAAGTTACTGTACTGGATACAAAAGATCTGAAAGATATATGTTATTTTTTCCCTTGTCCTAAATCACCTCATGGATGTGATGTTAGCCCTACAGGTGAATACATTGTTGGCAGTGGAAAGTTAGCTGCTTTAATCCCTGTATTTAGTTTTGATAAATTAATAAAAGCCATTGCCGCCAAAGATTATATCGGCGAATTTGAGGGTATTCCAATCCTTAAATATGAATCAGTTTTGTATGGTGAAGTTAAAAAGCCAGGCCTTGGACCATTGCATACCGAGTTTGATAATAAGGGTAATGCGTATACATCCATGTTTGTTTCTTCTGAAGTGGTAAAATGGAATATAAAGGATCTGAAAGTTTTAGACAGGGTTCCAACATACTATTCAGTCGGTCACTTATGTGTAGCAGGCGGAGATACAAAAGCACCTTATGGAAAATATATGGTTGCCTATAATAAAATAACCAAAGACAGGTTCTTACCAACTGGCCCTGAATTGTCTCAAAGTGCACAGTTATATGATATCAGCGGCGATAAGATGCAATTAATCCTTGATTTTCCAACGATCGGAGAGCCGCATTATGCACAGATGATTCCCGCTGACCTGGTCAAAAACAATTCGCTGAAGTTTTTCAAAATGGAAGATAATAAGAACCCATATTTTTCCAATGGTGAAGGCCAGACAAAAGTTGTACGTGAAGGGAATAAAGTACATGTATATATGACTGCCATACGTTCACATTTAACACCCGATAATATAGAAGGAGTTCGCGTAGGGGATGAAATTTATTTTCATGTTACCAACCTTGAACAGGATTGGGATGTACCTCACGGCTTTGCTATAAAAGGTGCTAATACCGGTGAGTTATTGGTTATGCCAGGCGAAACACAAACCTTAAAATGGATTGCTGAAAAAGTGGGTATTTTCCCATTTTACTGTACCGATTTCTGTAGTGCTTTACACCAGGAGATGTCAGGCTATATAAGGGTTTCACCTGCCGGCAGTAATACACCATTATTATTCAGTACGGGTAAAAATTATCCTGTGTCTGATACGGCTAAAAAGAAATGATCTTGTAAGTAAAAGGAACAGGCTTTTATTTTAGCCTGTTCCTTTTTTATTGAATTTGTAAATAATAATAACATGAAGAATGATAAGCTAAAAGGTTGGATAAGATTGTTATTGATATTTTGCGGATTAGCTTTAATTGCAGTTTTATTTGTACCACTTTGGAGGATTGACCTGGCAGCACCACAATATCCGGAAGGATTGATGTTATTGATCTATCCCAATAAACTAACAGGGAATGTAGATATCATAAATGGATTAAACCATTATATTGGTATGAAAACATTGCATACCGAAGATTTTGTTGAGTTTACTGTATTGCCTTATTTCATCAGTTTTTTTGCAGTTGCCTTTATTCTTGTTGCAGTTATCAGCAGCAGAAAATTACTCAACATTTTATTTATTCTGTTTGTAAGTTTTGGAATTCTGGCTATGTACGATTTCTGGAGATGGGAATATAACTATGGCCATAACTTAAATCCTGAAGCCGCTATAATAGTTCCGGGCATGGCTTATCAGCCACCATTAATTGGGTTTAAACAATTATTGAATTTTGGAGCATATTCCATGCCTGATATGGGTGGTTGGATTTTTGTTGCTGTAGGTGTATTGCTGCTTTTTTGTACGGTAATCAGCTGGAAGATCAATAGAAAAAACATACAATTAAATAAATTAAGCAGTTCTGCAACTGCTGTGTTTATTTTAATGATGAGTCTGTCGTCATGTAAGGCAGGGCCGGAGCCCATCAGGGCCGGTATTGATAATTGTTATTTCTGCAAAATGACCATCAGCGATGTTCGTTTTGGTGCTGAGATTGTAACCAAAAAGGGGAAAGTTTATAAGTTTGATGATATGCATTGCATTTTATCTTACCTGAAAACAAAAGAAGCAGAGCCCGGCAATATCAAAGATTTTTATCTTACCAATTATTCGGGCAACCACAATTTAATAATTGTAAACAAAACATCACTTCTTAAAGCTGATGAATTAAGAAGCCCGATGGGCGGTAATGTAGCAGCTTTTGACAATAAGGACAGTTTAATCAATGTTCAAAAATATTACCCGGGAACGATCGTAAACTGGAACGATTTAATTAAGCCGTGAAAAAGATAATCTACATATCTCTTCTTTTATTATTTTCAAAAAGCATATCGGCAAAAACTATCCATATTGGAAATCAGCAACCCATAAAGTCAATTCAGCAGGCTTTACTCATGGCTGCTGATGGTGACTCACTTGTTGTTGAGACCGGACATTATCATGAGAAGAATATAGTTATTAATAAATCCATTTATTTGATTGGAATAAATTATCCTGTATTAGATGGAGATAATAAATATGAGATCATTTCCATTAAAGCAGATGGTGTTGTGATAGAAGGCTTTAAGGTCATCCATTCCGGTATTTCAAGTCTTGAAGATTTAGCTGGTATAAAAATATATCACTGCAGGGATGTAGTAATAAGAAATAATATTTTAGAAGATACTTTCTTTGGCATCTACACACAATACGGCACTAATTGCACTGTTGAAAAAAATACACTGACCTCCTATAGTAAAGAAGAGCAGCAAAGCGGCAACGGCATTCATTGCTGGAAAAGTGACAGTATGCGTATTATTGCCAATACTGTAACAGGCCACAGGGATGGTATATATTTTGAGTTTGTAACCAATTCCGTTATCTGGCGCAACGTTTCCCTGAAAAATATAAGGTATGGCCTGCATTTTATGTTTAGTAATAACGATGCATACATAAGCAATATATTTAAAAACAATGGTGCAGGAGTTGCCGTAATGTTTTCCAATCATGTAAAAATGTTTCATAATTATTTTGAAGAAAACTGGGGAGATGGATCCTATGGTTTATTGTTAAAAGAGATCAGTGATGGGTTTATTGAAAATAATCAATTTGTAAAAAATACCGTTGGCATTTTTATGGAAGGAGCCAGCCGTTTACACCTGGAGAAAAATGTTTTTGAGGCTAATGGCTGGGCAATGAAGATTCAGGCCAGTTGTATGGATGTTACGGTTGTTAAAAATAATTTTAAGTCAAACACTTTTGATGTGGGTACAAATGGCAGCCTGGTTTTAAATACATTCATCAATAATTACTGGGACAAATATGAAGGCTATGATCTGAACCGGGATAAATTGGGTGATATACCCTACAGACCGGTTAGTTTATATGCCATGATCATTGAACAGAATCCACCGGCCATGATACTGTTTCGCAGCCTCATGACTTCTTTGCTGGATAAAACAGAAAAGATATTGCCATCGCTGACACCTGAAAATTTAAAAGACGAACATCCTTTAATGAAACCATTACCATTATGATCATCGCAAGTAATGTATCTAAACAGTTTGGAAAATTAAAAGCATTGGATGATATATCTGTCACCTGTGCCAAAGGAGAATGTATTGCATTGATAGGCCCTAATGGATGTGGTAAAACTACACTTATAAAAAGTATATTAGGCATGGTTGTTTGCGATAGCGGGTTTATTACTTTTAATGGGAATAATATTAAACATGACTGGAAATACCGGGCAGATATAGGATACATGCCCCAGATCGGCCGCTATCCTGAAAATATGACTATTGGCCAGGTACTGGATATGATGAAGGATATCAGGGGCAATAAAAAAGATTTACTTGACGAAGAGTTGATCAATCAATTCGGGCTAAAAGATATTTTACATAAAAGAATGAGAACGCTTTCCGGTGGTACCCGCCAAAAAGTTAGTGCTGCATTGGCATTTCTTTTTGATCCGGAAGTACTAATTCTGGATGAACCAACTGCGGGGTTAGACCCTGTTTCATCCGAAATTTTAAAAGCAAAAATTATTGCCGAAAAAAATAAAGGAAAACTGGTTTTAATTACATCACATGTTTTAAGCGAACTCGATGAATTGATTTCACAGGTCATCTATATGCAGGATGGGAAGCTTTGTTTTCATAAAAGTATTACAAACCTGAAGGAAGAAACCGGTGAGGAAAAATTATCAAAAGCCATTGCCAGCGTAATGCTGCAACGTTAGATCATGAAAAAAATAATCAAATACGTAATCATCGATATACTGCGCAATAAAATTGTGTTGGCTTATACCGCTTTCCTGTTCCTGATCTCGATAACAATTTTTAACCTTGAAGATAATTCGGCAAAAGGATTATTAAGTTTACTGAATATCATCTTAATTATTGTACCACTGGTAAGCCTGTTGTTTTCGGCCATTTATGTTTACAACAGTTCCGAATTTTTAGAGTTGCTGGTAAGTCAGCCGTTGAAAAGAAAAACCATCTGGCTGAGTCTTTTTACCGGTTTAGCTACTTCAATGGCGCTTGCTTTTTTTATTGGAGCCGGTATACCCATACTTGTTTATGAAGCTACAGCAACAGGGTTTATGATGCTGGGTACGGGATTATTGTTATCGGTGATATTTGTAGCCTTAGCCATGCTGGCTGCTGTAAAAGCCAGGGATAAAGCTAAAGGCATTGGTTTGGTTATTCTATTGTGGCTTTATTTTTCCATCATCTTCGATGGACTGGTTTTATTTATTTTATTTCAGTTTGCAGATTATCCATTAGAAAAAATGATGGTTGGGGTAAGTGCATTAAACCCGATAGATCTAAGCAGGATTTTGATTTTGCTTAAAATGGATGTTTCGGCACTGATGGGCTATACCGGTGCAATTTTTAAAAATTTTTTTGGCACCCAGCTGGGCCTGGTAATATCATTTTGCATTTTGTTTACCTGGGTAATTATCCCTACCTGGTTATCACTAAGAAATTTCAGGCATAAAGATCTATAATTATGAAAAGACATGAAGCGTTGGCCCCATTATCCAGGGAACATCACAGTACATTAATACTTGCCCAGTTGCTTAAGAAGGGAGCACCATTATATAAAGGCTTACCCGTTGATATAAAAGAAAAAGCAGGATATGCTCTTCAGCAATTTGATACTATCATTAAAAAACATTTTCAGCATGAAGAAATAATTTTGGAAAAAGTAAAAGACTGTCATCCGGAAATAAAAAGCCTGGCTGATGAAATCATAACAGAACACCAGCAATTAACCGGTCTTTTCCTTTCATTGAACTCATTATCCGATCCGGAAAATACAATGGATAAACTGGCACTGGCCCTGGAAAATCATATACGGAAAGAAGAACGTGTTTTATTTCCATTATTGCAGCAACATTGTTCAGCGGAACTTTTGCAGGAGGTTTATAACGTTTTACATTAAAAACATGGTTATGAAAAAAGACATTGCTTCAAGAAAAGATATTGAAATACTGGTTAATAGGTTTTACAACAAAGTAAAACAAGATCCTGACATTGGTTTTATTTTTACCGATGTTGCAAATGTAAACTGGGAAAAACATTTGCCTGTCATGTATGATTTTTTTGAAAATATGCTTTTTTATACCGGCTCTTATACCGGTAACCCAATGGAATTACACAAACATATTAACCGGATGTTCCCGCTTACTTCTGCACATTTTGATCAATGGAACTATTTATTCAGTACAACTGTTGATGAATTATTTACAGGTGCAACTGCCAACCTGCTTAAGCAAAGGGCAAAAAATATTTCGGCAGTAATGCAAATAAAAATCCTTAATGACCCTTCTATTGCAGATAAGATTTTCTGATCAGACGGAGAAAAAGCATCCACAAATTTGCGGATGCTTTTTCATCTTAGTTTCAATTCAGGTAAAGTTATTTTGCCGGGGGTGGTAATAATACTCCATCAATTACATGAATAATCCCGTTTGAAGCCGGTATGGAAGCAATGATCTTTGCTGTTCCGTTTATATAAATGCCATCAGCTTTTTTAGTGATTGTAATATTCCCTCCATTAACCTGCCCGATGGTTTGTCCATCCTGAAACATATCTGCTTTAAATACGCCAACCGAAACATGGTATTGCAGTATATCGATCAGGTCATCTTTTTTACCGGGTTTTAATAATCCATCAACAGTACCGGCAGGTAATTTATCAAATGCTGCATTGGTTGGTGCAAAAACAGTAAATGGTCCGGCATTGCTTAAAGCATCTACCAATTCTGCTGCTTTTAGTGCAGTAACTAAAGTGGTATGATCTTTACTTCCAATAGCAACCTGAACAACATTTTTAGCAGACATATCATCCTTCACTCCCGATTGTCCGGCAGTTGATGAATTAGTTGCAGTTGATGATGCCTCACTGGTTTTTTGTTCGCCCGAATTACAGGCGGTTGCAAATAATACTATGGCAGTAGCCAGCGTAAACTTTGATTTTATTCTCATATTTAGTATTTTATCTGTGATAAGATTCAAAGTATAAATCTAAACAGTGTTTCTTCAATGGTTTATGACTAAAATCACATTTGTATAAAATAATTATCATGAAAACAGAAAAGTAACGTTTAACAGAACTGGTATCATGTTTGCAGTATTGGGTATATGATCATCATCATTTTTAAAACTACCTGGCATCAGTAAAAACAGTTATAGCGCTGAGTAGTTTTATTTATCAACAGCTTAAGTAAAATAAGATGAAAAAACTAATAATTGCCCTTGACGGGCAACATTTCCCCAAGGGAGCATTTGAATTTGTAAAGTATATCAATACAAAATCAAAGATATTACTTGCAGGTATTTTTCTAAGCCCGGTCGATTATTCTAAAGTACTTGCTTTTACGGGAATGGAAGGCATTTCCATAATGCCTGAGTGGTTGATGAAAAACGAAGATGACAAAATAGTAAACAGAAATATCAGTTTATTCCGGGAAGCCTGTATTGCAGAAGGTATTGAATTCAGGATACATAAGGATACAGATTTGATGGCCATTTCATCATTGATTGAGGAAACCCGGTTTGCAGATTGCCTGCTGATAAGCAGCGACCTGTTTTATGAAAATGTTCAAAAAGAACAACCTAATTTTTACCTGGAAGAAGTTTTAAAAAAAGCTGAATGCCCCGTAATGCTGATACCGGAAAAATATAAAGAACCCGGGCAGGTAATTTTAACTTATGATGGGTCTGAATCTTCGGTATTGGCGATTAAACAATTTGCATATGTATATCCTGAGCTGGCCATAAAAGATACAACCCTGTTATCGATCAGTAATCACGAAGAAGAACTACCGGAATACAGTATGATAACTGAATTGGTTGCCGGGCATTTCCCCAATTTAAAATTAGAATCATTGCACATGACTAATAAAAGGGAATTTATTCAGTGGCTTTCAAGCCAACCCGAAAGTTTTATTGTTATGGGGTCCTTTTCAAGGTCACTGTTCTCTCAAATATTTAAAAGAAGTTTTGCATCAAGCGTCATTCATGAAATTAAAATGCCCATATTTATTTCGCATAAATAAGTTTACATGATAACAGAAACTGCAAAACATCAATATTATTTTGAAGTGCAGCTGAAACCTATAAACATTGCATAATAGCCAACTCAGTTAAATCTTACTGGTTCATCATGGTGAAGTGTTGGTTAAAAAAAATTAATAAATAAGTTCAGGCAAAAGTAGTTTCGCAATATTAATCCTTTAATTTTCTGTAACAGTTAGTTTAAAAACTGCTAAGTTTGGGTTGAATATATCATCATGGCAAAAGAAGAGATCAAGTTTTTAGAAGGCCCTCAAAACCGCTGGAAAGAATTCACTTTTACCTTAAGTGTAGTACGGGATTTTATAAGAGGATTGAGGGCACTGCATTTTGTTGGCCCCTGTGTTACTGTTTTTGGTTCTGCACGTTTTAAAGATGGCCATCCATATTATGAAAAGGCTGAGGAAATTGCCGGCAAAATTGCACAACTGGGATTTACCATTATGACTGGTGGAGGCCCCGGTATTATGGAAGCTGCCAATAAAGGGGCAAAAGCGGTAGGCGGCAAAAGTGTGGGTTGTAATATTGTGTTGCCTATAGAGCAAACCCCAAATCCATACCTCGATAAATGGGTAAACATCAAATACTTTTTTGTAAGAAAAACATTGTTGGTCAAATATTCCTACGCATTTGTGGTACTACCCGGCGGTTTTGGTACACTTGATGAATATTTTGAAGCACTTACCTTGATACAGACAAAAAAGATCAGTGAGTTCCCTATTGTTATTTTAGATAAAGAATTTCATAAAGAACTGATTGAGCACAATGAAAAAATGAAGTTAAGCGGTACCATATCTCCATCTGATCTGAATTTGTGTTTATTTACCGATTCAATTGACGAAGCGGTGAATTATATTAAAGAAAATTCAATAAAGAAATTTAACCTTCAACCTGAAAAACCTTACAAGCCATTTAAATGGTTATTTGAAAGGGAGTAATATACACTGATTTATTATTTTTTGTTGGCATGATGAAAGTCATATTTTAATTTGACTCTCATCAGCTATTTGTATTGATATATTTCCAACTTTTGAATACAAATTAATTCATCATGAAACCTAATGTTGGAAATACTGACAAGATTATAAGAATAACACTGGCAATAATAATAGCAGCTATTGGTATTTATTTTAAAAGCTGGTGGGGGCTGGTGGCTATAGTGCCTTTAGTTACAGGGGTTATTTCATTTTGTCCGTTATATAAATTTTTTGGGGTGAGCACTTGTTCCCCTAAAAGTGTTCAGTAGTTTCTGTTTAATTTACCCGCTGCATATTCTTGTGCGGCGGCTTTTTTATTTTTAAAACCTTAGCTATTCATATTTCCAAATCCATATCGGTTCTTTGTTATCATTGCGGTGATGTCTGTGATGATATTTCCATTTCGGCAAACGAAAATAATTTTTGCTGTCAGGGCTGCAAACAGGTTTACCTGTTGTTGAATGAAAATGATCTTTGCAATTATTATAACCTGGATAAAGCACCCGGGCTAAAAGCCAAAGGTAAATTTGTTTCGGAAAGATTTACTTACCTGGATGATGATGCAATTAAGCAAAAACTGGTACAGTTCAGCAGTAATAACCAGGTTAATGTAACTTTTTCTGTTCCGCAAATGCATTGCACTTCCTGTATTTATTTACTGGAAAACCTGCACCGGATTGAACCCGGGGTGATAAAATCGCAGGCAAATTTTCAGCAAAAGGAAGTTTTTATCATTTTTAATCCAACGGAGATAACCCTGCGTAAAGTAGTGGAATTGCTTGCTTTTATTGGTTACGAGCCATACATAAGTTTAAATGATACGGTTTCAAAAAAAGCACCATCCTTTAACAGGCGGCAAATTTATAAAATAGGTGTTGCCGGTTTCTGTTTTTCAAATATTATGATGTTAAGTTTTCCCGAATATTTTTCGGGAGGCAATATTGATGAAGCTGGTTTAAAGGCAACCTTCACCTGGATCAGTTTATTTTTATCCATCCCGGTTTTATTTTTCAGTGCATCAGATATTTTTATTTCGGCCTGGAAAGGGGTAAGGCAAAAATTCCTGAATATTGATGCGCCTATCGCTTTGGCCATTGTAGTAACTTTTGTAAGGAGTTATTATGAGATCATCAGTGGGCATGGAGCAGGTTATCTTGACTCGGGTACAGGGATAGTTTTTTTTATGCTGATCGGCCGCTGGTTTCAAAATAAAACCTACGATTCTTTCTCATTCGACAGGGATTACCGTTCTTATTTCCCTTTGGGAGTTACCATAATTAATGAAGGCGTTGAAAAAAATATTCCTGTTACACAATTACAAAAAGGTAACCGTATCATTCTTCGCCATGAAGAAATGGTTCCGGCAGATGCGGTGCTTATGAAGGGAACGGCCAATATTGATTATAGTTTTGTAAGTGGCGAAAATACAGCGGTAGAAAAGCGGAAAGACGAATTGATTTATGCCGGCGGTAAACAAATGGGCAGTGCCATTGAACTGGAAATTATTAAAGAAGCATCGCAGAGTTATATTACCCAGCTTTGGAATAATGAAATTTTCAACAGCAAAAAAAATGAAGAAAGGTCTTTTATACATCCCTGGAGCCGGTATTTTACAATGATATTGTTAACCATAGCTTTTGCAACGCTGATCTTCTGGTCAATCTTCGATCCGGCTAAAATCTTACCGGCTGTAACTGCTGTTTTAATAGTTGCCTGTCCCTGTTCGCTCTTGCTGTCCGCAACATTTACTTACGGTAATATGCTTCGTGTTTTCGGAAAAAATAAACTTTACCTTAAAAATGTCGGGATAATTGAAGCGCTTGCAAAAATAAATACTGTTGTTTTTGATAAAACAGGTACCATCACACAAACTAAAGCAGCCGTGGTTAATTATTACGGGCTGTCGCTTTCAGCCAATGAGATATCTGTCATAAAATCTGTAACCAGGCAATCATCACATCCGTTAAGTAAAATTATTGCTGCTTCCATTCAGGATGTTCCTGAAAAATTGTTGCCTGTAAATCAATTTAAAGAATACACCGGCAGCGGGCTGGAAGCTGTTGTACAGAATATTCATGTTAAAATGGGTTCGGCAAACTTTGTGCAGACAGGTACAGATATTATTCCGCATGATACCGGAACTTCTGTTCATGTGGTAATTGATGAAAAACATATGGGAAAATTCCAGGTACAAAACCAATACAGAAAAGGGATCGGTACAATGGTAAATGGATTGGAGAAAAAGGGATTTGATTTATATGTTTTATCGGGCGATAATGATACTGAAAAAGAAAACCTGCATAAAATATTTGGTAATGCTGCCAATATAAATTTTCAGCAATCACCACAACAAAAACTGGATTATATACAATACCTGCAAAAAAATAATAAAACAGTACTGATGATAGGGGACGGCCTGAATGATGCCGGTGCATTAATGCAAAGTAACGTGGGTATTGCTGTCAGCGAAAATTCAGCACAATTCTCGCCTGCAAGCGATGCAATACTGGATGGTGCTAATGTAAACAAGCTCGATAAATTTATTGCTTATGCAAAAGCTGGTAAAAAAATAGTTACCGCCAGTTTTATACTTTCCATTTTATATAATATCGTTGGTTTATCATTTGCTGTTCAGGGAATCCTGTCTCCAATGATTGCAGCTATACTAATGCCGGCCAGCAGCATTAGCATTGTACTTTTTGTAAGTTTGCTTTCTTCATATACAGCTAAACGGAAGGGTCTGTAAATCTTCACCTGATTAAAATCATGTTTTGCTTTGACAGTTATCAGGTATAAAAATAATACTTGCGGCTATTTTTGGTTTCATAAAATTGAAAAGACTTGAGCGCATTATTCCTTTTAATTGGCATTAGTATTCTGGTTGCCGGCAGTTTTCTGGTAGCTTTTTTATGGAGTGTGAGGAACGGGCAGTTTGATGATGATTATACTCCTTCCATCAGGATATTATTTGATGATCCTGAAAAATCAGATACCACATCTTCTTCAAAAAAAAAATAACCCAAACTAAATAAACACATGCAGCTAGAAAAATTTTATTATGACAACCGCATTGTAAAGAATTTTGCTTACGCCACCATTCTGTGGGGTGCAGTTGGTATGCTGGCGGGTTTATGGGTATCATTGCAACTCGTATTTCCGCAGCTGAATATTACACAGTATGGCTCATTTGGCAGGCTTCGTCCTTTACATACCAATGCAGTAATTTTTGCTTTTGTAGGCAATGGTATTTTTATGGGCGTGTACTATAGTTTGCAACGCTTATGTAAGGCCAGGATGTTTAGCGATAAACTCAGTAATATTCATTTCTGGGGCTGGCAATTAATTATTGTTGCAGCCGCAATTACACTGCCATTGGGGCTTACACAAGGTGCTGAGTATGCAGAATTGATCTGGCCGATTGATCTGGCCATTACCATTATTTGGGTTGTATTTGGCTGGAACATGTTTGGCACCATTATTAAAAGAAGAGAAAAGCATTTGTATGTTGCTATCTGGTTTTACATCGCCACTTTTGTAACAGTAGCAGTTTTACACATAGTTCGCTCAGGTGAATTGCCATATACCTGGCTGAAAAGTTATACCTGGTATTCTGGTGTTCAGGATGCGTTAGTACAATGGTGGTACGGGCATAATGCGGTTGCATTCTTTTTAACCACACCTTACCTGGGTTTAATGTATTACTTTCTCCCCAAGGCGGCCAATCGCCCTGTTTATTCCTATAAACTTTCAATCATTCATTTTTGGTCGTTGATATTTTTATACATCTGGGCCGGCCCTCACCATTTGTTATACACGGCATTGCCAAACTGGGCACAATCATTAGGCGTTGTATTTTCTGTAATGCTCATCTTCCCGAGTTGGGGAGGTATGATCAATGGCCTGCTTACATTACGTGGAGCATGGGACAGGGTTCGTGACGATGTAATTCTCAAATTTATGGTGGTTGCTGTTACCGCTTATGGTATGGCAACTTTTGAAGGGCCCATGCTTTCTTTAAAAAGTGTAAGTGCCATCAGCCATTATACCGACTGGATAGTTGCTCACGTTCACGTAGGAGCATTAGGCTGGAACGGTATGTTAACCTTTGGTGTTTTATACTGGCTGATACCAAGAATTTTTAAAACCGATCTATATTCAAAAAAATTAGCCAACAATCATTTTTGGTTAGGTACACTGGGTATTTTATTCTGGGCGGTACCAATGTACTGGGCTGGTTTTACACAAAGCTCCATGTGGAAACAATTTACCGAGGCAGGACAGTTAAAGTATACATTTTTAGAAACGGTTACTTACATGAAACCATTTTACGCTATGCGTTCGGTAGGAGGAATATTGTATTTAACCGGTGTATTGATTATGGTTTACAATATTTATAAAACCGTAAAACAAGGAAAACTTGTGGCGAATGAAGAAGCAGAGGCTGCACCATTGGTAAAAGAATATGTGAAGCATTCCGGTGAGCACTGGCATAGAGTGATTGAAAGAAAGCCTGTTCAATTTATGATTCTGAGTTTGATAGTGATACTGATCGGAGGTATTATTGAACTGGTTCCAACATTTTTGATAAAATCAAATGTGCCTACCATCAGCAGTGTAAAACCTTATACACCGCTTGAGTTACAGGGCAGAGATATTTATGTAAGAGAGGGTTGTTATGTGTGCCACTCACAAATGATCCGCCCTTTCCGCAGCGAAACAGAACGCTATGGTGAATATTCAAAGGCCGGGGAGTTTGTTTATGATCATCCTTTTCAATGGGGAAGTAAACGTACCGGGCCCGATCTGGCGAGAGAAGGAACAGGCAATCTGAAAAAATCTGATGGCTGGCATTTCCGTCATTTACGTGAACCTTCTTCTATGAGTGAAGGATCAGTGATGCCGTCTTATGCATTCATGATTGACCAGGTTTTAGATACTTCTACAACAGTTGCAAAAATTAAAGCCATGCAAACTTTAGGAGTGCCCTATGCAAAAGGATTTGAATACCAGGCCAACAGTGATTTGAGTGCACAGGCAAACAGTGTCCGTATCAATTTAAAAATTGAAGGTATACAGGTACCGGCCAACCGGGAAGTGATTGCATTGATCGCTTACCTGCAACGCCTGGGAACAGACATCAGTAAGAATAAAACAGCAACCTCAAATAAATAAGCCATGTATAAATTCATAAAACAATATGCCGAAACTATGAACAATGCCAATATCTATCCCATGATATCGCTGTTCATATTCTTTATCTTTTTTGTTGTGTTGCTGGTGATGGTAAAGAAAATGAGAAAAGAAAGAGTGGAGGAATTATCAAATATCCCGTTTGAAAAAGAAGAATTAACTAAATCAACCTTATAAAATTTATAGTATGATGTTCATTAAATCTATAAAGCAAAAAATAATTTTAACTGTATTGTCATTACCGGTTGGTGCTTTTACTGTTGCACAGCAAACCAACCCTGTTGCAGAAAAAACAGTTGCCTCAGGTTATAACCAACTGGCCATTCTTTTAATGATAATGATACTGGTACTGGCTTTTGTTATCTGGGGAATGGGGCAGGTATTGATTACTTTGGGCAGACAGGTGTTGAATAAAAGTAAAAATGCCTCCAAAATACTCAGTTTGATTCTGCTCGCCGGATTTTTTCTTCCTGCTCAGAATTCTGTTGCACAGAATACTGCTGTAAATGAAATAGTAAAAGCCGCTCCCAATTACGGAGGTCTTTCACAAACGACTTTTTATATTTTTCTTACTGTGATAGGGATGGAACTGATGGTGATAGTATTCATGGCATTTTCTATTAAAAGAATGTATGTGGAGTTGTTACCTGAAAAAATAAAACCTCTTGCTGTCAGGTCAAAATTCAGCGAATGGTGGGCAAGACTGGATAATAAATTATTTACAAAAGCCGTACCTGTTGACAAGGAAGCTGATATTTTATTAGATCATGATTATGATGGTATAAGGGAGCTGGACAATGCATTACCACCCTGGTGGAAGTACGGTTTTTATATCACCATTGGAATTGCTTTTGTTTATCTGCTTAATTTTCATGTATTGGGTTTAGGTAAAAACCCAACCGAAGAATATAATGCCGAAATGGAAAATGCAAGGATTGAAAAGGAAATATTTGATGCTAATAATAAAGATAAGATTGATGAAAAGAATGTGCCAATGGCCAATGCTGCCGGCATACAGGCAGGACAGACCATATTTGAAGCTAATTGTGTTGCCTGTCATTTAAAAGATGGTGGCGGAAATGTAGGTCCAAATTTAACCGATGATTACTGGTTGCACATGGGCTCGTTAAATGACATATACAATACTATTACATATGGCTATCCCGACAAAGGGATGCAGGCATGGAATACAAAATTTAATCCGAAAGAGATAAGCCAGATAGCCAGTTTTATTAAAACACTGAAGGGTACCAAACCAGCCATTGCAAAATTACCGCAGGGCGATATGTATGATGAAACCATTGCTGCACCTGGGGCAGTTGATTCAGCAAAACTGATAAAGCCGGATTCAGCTTCGTCAGCAAAAATTAAATGATGGGAATATGAACTTATTTATTGTTGTTGAAAAATAACAATAAACGAGAAACAGAAATTATGGAAACAACTATTGAACAGGACAAGCGGGGGTCTTTCAGAGATTCTGTTGCTACCATCAGTAATGAAGGTAAACGGAATTTTATTAATCCTAAAAAACCAAAAGGCAGGCTGTATAATTTAAGAACCTGGTTCAGTATTTTTTACCTCATTGTTTTTTTTACCCTTCCGTTTATAAAAGTAAATGATGAACCACTTTTTTTGCTGAATGTACTGGAACGTAAGTTTATCATTTTCGGTATTATCTTCTGGCCGCAGGATTTTTTCATTTTTGGTATCGGGATGCTGGCGTTTATTGTTTTTATTATTTTATTCACGGTTGTGTTTGGCAGGGTATTTTGCGGCTGGGCCTGCCCGCAAACCATTTTTATGGAAATGGTTTTTCGTAAAATTGAATATTGGATTGACGGCGATGCTACAAAACAAAGGCAATTGAGCGCTATGGCCTGGAATGGTGAGAAGATAAAAAAACGGGTTTCTAAATTTGTTATTTTTTTCCTTATCTCTTTCATCATAGCCAATTTTTTCCTGGCTTACCTGATAGGGATGGATGAATTACTTGGAATTTTGGCCAGCCCTGCAGCAAATGTGGGCACGCTCATTTCTTTGATGGTATTTACCATGATTTTCTTTTTTGTTTACTGGTGGTTCAGAGAGCAGGCCTGCATTGTAGTTTGTCCCTATGGCCGTTTACAGGGTGTTTTGTTGGATAAAAATTCTATTGTTGTTGCTTACGATCATAAACGTGGCGAGCCAAGGGGCAAATTAAAAAAACAGGATGACCATGATTGTAAATGCACTGACTGTAAAGAAGATGGCGCCTGCAAAAGCATTACTGAAAAATTTGAAGCATACATAACACCGCAGGGCGATTGTATTGATTGTTTTGCCTGTGTAAGAGTTTGCCCTACCGGCATTGACATCCGTAACGGAACACAATTGGAGTGTGTAAACTGTACCGCCTGTATTGATGCCTGCGACGACATCATGATCAGTATACAAAAACCAAAAGGATTGATCCGGTATGCTTCGGAAAACAGTGTCACAAATGGTGTGAAATTAAAATTCACAACAAGAATAAAAGCCTATTCATCAGTGCTGATTCTTTTACTTGCCTTGCTTGGCTTTTTGTTAGTAAGCCGGAATGATCTGGATGTGACTTTAATGCGGACAGCAGGCATGACCTTTACCACATTGCCCGATGGCCGTATCAGTAATCTTTACAACTTAAAAATGGCAAACAAAACCCATAAGGATATTCCCTTTACATTAAAACTGGAGAGTATGAAAGGAGAGATTGCTATTGTTGGCAACAGCAGTTTAACTGTAAAGAAAGAAGATTATTCAACACTTCAGTTTTTTATAAAACTCAATAAAAATGATGTGAAGAACTGGAAAACAATGATCAGCATAGGCATGTATGAAAAGGATAAAAAGATTAAAACCATTACGGCCCGGTTTATCGGGCCAGAAATGTATAACTAAAAAAATAAATTATGAACTGGGGATATAAAATACTTATTGTTTACATCGTATTTGTGCTTGGCATTTTATTTATGGTGTTTAAATCATCAGTGCAGAAAGTTGACCTGGTAACAACTGATTATTATGCCAAGGAATTAAAATATCAGCAAAAGATTGATGAAGCAAACCGTGTAAATGCTTTATCAGCTCCGGTTAAATATGAAGTAAAGGATAATGAACTGATCATTTTATTTCCAAAAGACTTTATTGGTAAAATACTGGTAGGCGAAGCAGTTTTGTATTGTCCTTCGGATGAGAATAAAGATGTTAAGCATAATTTTTCTGTACAGGACTCCCCGGTTGTAATGCCAATTCCTGCAGTAAAAAAAGGTATGTATGAATTGCATTTGAGCTGGCAGGATGGTACAGTTACCTATTATTTTGAAAAGAAAATATTCATTTAACATGTTGCAGCTTTTTTTTATTGCTTTTACAATTGGTATGGTGGGTAGTTTTCACTGTGTGGGCATGTGTGGCCCGCTGGCATTGTCGTTGCCATTAAGCAATAACAGTTTTACAGCAAAAGTTGGTGGAGCATTAATTTACAATACCGGCAGGATAGTAACGTATTCTTTTTTTGGGTTTGTATTTGGTTTAATCGGTCAAACCGCATCGCTATTTGGTTTTCAGCAATGGTTGTCAATAATCACCGGCATACTGATTCTTTTATTTGTAATTATTCCCAAAAAGTTTAAGATGCAATCATCATCGTCAACTTTTATAACCGGGTTATTTACAAAACTCAGATCGAAACTTGCCGCATTGTTTACAAAAAAGAACCAATCCGCTTTGTTCATTATCGGTTTATTAAATGGTTTGTTACCCTGTGGCTTGGTTTATATGGCTATTGCCGGTGCCATTGCAGCGGGAGATTTGGGCAAAAGTATTTTTTTTATGGCTTCATTCGGATTAGGCACATTGCCGGTGATGTGGATGATTTCTTTTTTTGGAAATTATGTTGGCATTTCATTCAGGCAAAAGATACGCAGGGTTTATCCTTATATGATGATCTTGATTGCTTGTCTGCTTATTTTACGTGGAATGGGTTTGGGAATACCCTATGTGAGCCCGAAAATGAGTTCTGAAAAAGCTGTCATCATTGAATGTAATGCTAAACCCTGACGAACCTCAGGTTTTATCATGACGTTTGTTCTGAGTTCAGGTCAGTAATTAAAATAGTTTTGTTAAGTGTATGTTTAGGTTAAAGTAAATTAGTAATTGTGTTTTATATGGCCTCTGTTAAAATATCTAAACCCGATCAGTACCATCATGAAAACAAAACATGGAGCCGCCTGCTTGAATTTTTTAAGCAGGAAAATACATATTTAAAAAACAGGTTGGCAGAAGTGTTGGATCATAAAACTGATAAAGAATTTTTAGCATTGGCAGAGCAGTTCCAGAATAAGTTTATAATGAAAGATGAATTTATAGATGAACTGCGGCATGATATTAACATCCTGGATAGGGATATATTGGAAAAGCAAAACAGTTTGCTTGATATTAAGTTAATTAAAAAACAGGAAAAACTGCGAAATGAAATGGAGTATTTTGAAAAAGATTTTTATCTGTTAAAGAATGAGTTTAATAAATACCTGGCTTCAGTTTTATAAATACTCAATTCAGCATGGCAGCCAGTTTCTTTTGGTTAGTGATAATAATGTTTCCTTCTTTTATTTCAATTAAATTTTCACTTTTAAAATCACTCAGCGTACGAATAAGAGATTCTGTTGCTGTGCCGGCTATATTAGCAAGATCCTCTCTTGAAATATGAATGGAGAATTTATTCTGTTCTTCATTTTGATACTTTATCTGTAAAGTCAGCAAAGCATCTGCTACTCTTTTTCTGAGTGAATTATAGGCAAGCCCTAAAAGCTGGTTTTCCTTTTCGGTAACATTATTTGCCAGCAGTTTAATAAATTTATGTGTTACATCCCTGTTGCTGTGTAATAAATTTTCAAAATCCTCTTTTGGTATAATGGCAATATCAGATTCTTCAATTGCTTCAGCTGTTTCTTTATATACGGTTTCTTCTAAAAGTGCGGTATAACCAAAAAAATCACCTTCATTAAATAACCCAACAGTTAATTCTTTGCCGGCATCATTGCTTTTACAGGTTTTTACCTTCCCTTTTTGAATATAGTACAACCTGTTTGGATGGTTGCCTTCAGTATATATGGCCTGTTTCTTCTTATAATGATTAATATTTCTGTCGGCTGCAAGATCCATCATGGCATTGCCTCCTTTAAACTCGTTAAGCATTTGTTGCATGCCCGTTGCGTTGCTGTCAAATTCTTTGGTAAGTATTGCATTTTTTTTAAGGCGGCTTTCAATAGCATTTAATAATTCTATATCACTGAATGGTTTGGTAATATAATCATCAGCACCCATTTCCATGCCTTTTCTAAAATCACTGCGCTCTGCTTTAGCAGTTAAAAATATGAATGGGATGCCAGTTAATTCGGTGTTCTTATTTAACAGGTGTAAAACTCCATAACCATCCAACACAGGCATCATAATATCGCATATGATCAGATCGGGTTTTTCCTGTAGGGCCATTTCTACACCCACTTTTCCATTTTCAGCTGTTTTAACCTGGTAACCTGCCAGTTCCAGTATTTCTGCTGTATTTTCTCTTATTTCATTATTGTCTTCAATCAGTAATAAGTGTTTCATATTATTTTGGGGTAAAAGATTAATTGAAGTTATTTACAGTTTTAATTGTGATAATAAAAGTAGTCCCTTTTTCCAAATCACTCACAAAATCAATTTTTCCATCAAGTATTTCAATATACTTTCCCACAATGTGAAGGCCCAAACCGGTTCCTTGTATATTGGTAACATTGGTTCCCCTGAAAAAGCGTTCAAATAAATGCTCCTGGTCTTCCTTTGATATACCGATTCCACTGTCTTTAATATGCAAAATGATCTCATTTTCTGTAACCTTACTGGTAACTTCTATTACACCAGTTTCAGGAGAAAATTTAATGGCATTGGATAAAAGATTAGTAATAATATTTCTTAAAAGGGAGGGATCTAAAAAAATAGTTTCTTCACCGGTATGCTTATAAATGACCCGCTGACCTGCTTTGGCAATCGCTTCCATTTCGGTACATAGTGCGGTAATTAAATCTTTAACATTAAAGTCAATATTATTAGCTAATATTTTTCCGTCCTCAATTTTACCAATGGACAAAAACTCATTAAGTAAATTGGTAAGATTATTTACTGAAGATTTAATACGGTGTATGTGTTTATTCCTTTTTTCCTGCTCTTCCGCTTCTATATATTTAGCAACAAGTGATGCTGAGGAAAGAATAGTACTCAGCGGCGTTCTGAACTCATGTGATGCCATAGATACAAAACGACTTTTCAGATCGCTGAGTTCCTTTTCTTTGCTCAAAGCCTTGGTCAGTTCATCTTTTGAAGATTCAAGTTCCTGCAGTGTGTCCTGTAACTGTTTTGTTCTTAATTCAACTTTTTCTTCCAGTTCATTATTCAGTTCTTCAATTTTTGTATTTATTTCAGATAACTGCTCCTTTTGCTGAACAACAGCATTTTCATATTCTTTTCTTTTGGTGATGTCACTTACAAAGGCAATTGCAAAACTTTCTTCACCAGTAACATAGTTACTCAAACTTATTTCAACCGGAAATTCGGTGCCATCTTTTTTAACTGCAAAAAGATCTTTACCCAAACCCATGGGTCTGGGTTTTGGATTTTCAATATAATGATCCCGGTGATGTGTATGTTTTGCATGATACCGGACAGGTATCAGGTGTTCAATTTTTTTTCCAATCAGTTCATTTTGGTTATCGTAGCCAAACTGCGATAACAGAAAATCATTTACCAAAATTATTTCGGCTTTGGCATTGGTAACTAAAATACCCATGGAAGCATATTGAAACAATGCCTCAAATTTTTCATTTTCCTGTTGCAGATTTTCAGTTTCCATAATTGTTACCGCAGCAGCAGTAAATATTTTATGTATAAAATTACAATAAAGAGAATAGAAGAAGGAAAGAAAATTGAAAATAGTTTTGCAGTATATTTATAAATGGCTTTAATCAAGCAAGAAGTTTAACCGGAAACAATGCCTGCACAAAATTATGATATGGATGGTTTAACCGACTCTGAAATTCTGTCTGCCAGAAAGCTTTATGGGGCTAATATACCCGACGTTAAAAGTGAGAACGGATTTACTGCCTCATTGAAAGAGATCGTTAAAGAGCCCATGTTCATTTTGCTGGTAGCAGCGGCTGCCATCTATTTTATAACCGGAAATAACAGCGACGGTATTTTTATGGGGATTGCTATTATGCTGGTATCTGCCATTTCACTTTACCAGGATTCAAGAAGCCGCAATGCTGTTGCAGCATTAAAATCACTTACACAACCGCATAGTAAAGTGATCCGCAATGGCGAAACCATGGAAATTAAAAGTGAGGAAATAGTGCCCGGCGATTTAATAATTATTGAGGAAGGTACGGCTGTACCAGCTGATGGTATCATTGTTCAGTCTAATGATTTTTCGGTAAATGAATCTATTCTTACGGGCGAATCTTTGAGTGTTTTCAAATCTGTGGCTGACCAGGACAACCGGGTTTACCAGGGTACTTCTATAGTAGGAGGGTTGGCCATTTGTAAAGTAACCGATACAGGTAGTAAAACAAAGCTTGGGAGAATCGGGAAAAGCCTGGAATCAATAAAGGAAGAAAAAACGCCCCTGCAAGTGCAGATCAGCAATTTTGTAAAAAAGATGGCAGTTGCCGGCCTTATCGTTTTTTTAATTGTATGGGGCATCAATTTTTTTCAATCAAATGATTTGTTTGACAGTTTACTGAAGGCCCTCACCCTCGCCATGAGTATTTTGCCTGAAGAAATTCCTGTTGCCTTTACAACCTTTATGGTATTGGGTGCATGGCGGCTGATGAAGATTGGTGTAATTGTAAAGCAAACTAAAACTGTAGAAACACTGGGTAGTGCTACAGTTATTTGTACAGATAAAACCGGCACCATTACCGAAAACAAGATGTCGCTGGCAAAAATATTTGTGTTGCGATCTCAAAAAGTTTCTGATACTGTTGATCCTTTTGGAGATGAGGAAAAGGAACTGGTACGTTTATCAATGTGGGCAAGCGAGCCTATACCTTTTGATCCGATGGAAGTGGAGCTGCATAGAATATACAAATCATTATATCTGGCAGATGAACGGCCGTTGTATAAAATGATTCATGAATATCCACTCAGCGGAAGGCCACCGATGATGACTCACATTTTTGAAAACAGTTCAGGGCAAAGAATTATTGCTGCTAAAGGAGCCCCTGAAGCAATATTGAATTTAGCTGAATTAACACAGGCGGATAATAAAGTGATAGCAGAAGCTTTAGCTGAATTTGCAGAAAAGGGTTCCCGTGTGCTGGCTGTTGCCGAAGCAAAGCATGATGGGAAAATTTTTCCGGGACAGCAACAACAATTCAAATTTCAGTTTAAGGGATTGGTTGCTTTTTATGATCCGCCAAAGAAAAATATCAGTGTGGTGCTTGAGTCGTTTTATAAAGCCGGTATTGCAGTAAAGGTTATTACCGGCGATAATGCTGCCACAACCGCCACCATCGCCAAACAAATTGGATTTAAAGATGTGGAAGACAGTTTGGATGGCGAAGCAGTACTTGCTATGCCGGATAATGAACTGGCTGAAAAAGTTATGCAGGTAAATATTTTTACCAGGATGTTCCCGGAGGCAAAACTAAAAGTAATAAATGCCTTAAAAGCCAATGGCCAAATTGTTGCCATGACAGGTGATGGTGTGAATGACGGGCCGGCACTGAAGTCGGCACATATTGGCATTGCCATGGGAAAGAAGGGAACAGAAATTGCGAAACAGGCCTCATCTCTTATTTTAACCGATGATGACCTGGCGAAAATGGTTGATGCAGTTGCCATGGGAAGAAAAATTTACAGTAACCTTAAAAAAGCAATTCAGTATATCATTTCCATTCATATACCCATCATACTTACTGTTTTTATACCATTAGCCTTAGATTGGATATACCCGAATATATTTACCCCGGTGCATATTATTTTTCTGGAACTGATAATGGGGCCAACCTGTTCCATTATTTACGAAAATGAACCTATCGAAAAAAATATGATGTTGCAGAAACCAAGATTGTTTACCAGTACATTTTTTAACTGGCGGGAGCTGACTACAAGTATTATACAGGGCCTGGCCATTACTGCAGGTACATTATTTGTTTATCAATATGCAGTACAGCAGGAGAGCAGTGAAGACAGTACAAGGACGATGGTTTTTCTTACGCTGATAACTGCCAATATATTTCTCACCTTAGTTAACCGGTCTTTTTATTTTTCAGTAATTACAACCGGCAGGTATAAAAATAATCTTGTACCCATTATTATAGCAATCACTATCGGGCTGATGGCTTTGTTATTATTCTTTCCGCCATTTACAAAAATATTTAAGTTTCAAAAACTCAGTATTGTTCAATTTACAATCAGTATTGTAATTGGTTTCATATCGGTGAT
Organism: Chitinophagaceae bacterium; assembly: GCA_043748745.1. GTDB lineage: Bacteria > Bacteroidota > Bacteroidia > Chitinophagales > Chitinophagaceae > Ferruginibacter. Next base: position 27,327 of record JAYVEQ010000002.1, read on the forward strand.
ATGGTTTGAAGGAGTAAAATATGTAAAGCGGAGAAAACTTAATTAAGCTTTATTTGTGTTTTTATTTCTGCCATCTCAATTCCGCTATGGCTTTCGTCGTAAACACATTCGGTGTTTTTAATCAGCAACACCTGTGGCGATTCGTGAAATACGGCAAAATCTTCTGCAATTTTATCAGAGAGGGAACGGAACTTTATCAGATCGAGAAAATAAAAATCTGTTGCATCGGGTTGCTCATTTCTTTCCAAACGGCTTTTGGCCATACTGCTTATTGAACAACGGGTGCTGTGTTTAAAAATAACCTGCGCTTTGGTTTTGGATAATTCTTTTATTTCGGTAAGCTGGTTTGCACTATTTAAATCTATCCAGTTCATATTAGGGTAGCCCGGGTTTAATGTATTATTTTTTCGCTCATAGGGCAACCTGACTTACGGCTTGGGCTACAACTGCTGAATATGGCAGAAAGAGTAATTGATACAAGTACCAGTAATAACAATTTTTTCATCATTTTTCGTTTGGAGTTAAAAACTTATTATTGCAATGATTAACTATTGCAAAGATAATTTACCAATAGTAAACGGCGAAATACAATTTATATTACCTTGGGCATCAATTTTATACCCTAAAATCTTTAAAAACAGCAAGAAAAATTCATTCAATTAACCATTAAATTCTAAGATCACTAATGTTACAGTTAAAACGTCCTATTGCTTTTATCGACCTGGAAACAACAGGAGTAAGCCTTTCAGCAGACCGTATTGTTGAAATCGCTATCATAAAAATTCTTCCCGATGGTACCAGGCAGGTAAAAAGAAAACTAATTAATCCCGAAATGCCAATTCCTGAAGAATCCAGCGAAATTCATGGTATTACCAATGATATGGTGAAAGACGCACCAACTTTTAAACAGGCCGGTAATGAAATAAAAATGTTTATTGATAATTGTGACATGGGTGGATATAACAGCAATCGCTTTGATATACCCATTTTAATGGAAGAGTTTTTGCGTGCTGGTATGGATGTTGATCTAAGTACCAGGAAGATGATTGATGTACAACATATTTTTTACACTATGGAACCCCGTACATTAACTGCAGCATATAAATTCTTTTGCGAAAAAGAACTGGTTGATGCACATAGTGCAGAGGCTGATGTAGAAGCGACCATTGAAGTATTAATGGCACAGTTAAAACGATATGAAAACCTGGGCGATTCAGTAGAATCTATTTTGAGTGTAATTGGCGAGGATAAAATTGTTGATTATGCCCGCCGTTTTAGTTTTGATGACAAGGGGATTGAAATTTTTAATTTTGGAAAGCATAAGGGACGACCGGTTAAAGACGTATTAAAAGCTGAGCCTCAGTATTATGACTGGATGATGAGGGGTGATTTTCCGTTACATACCAAGCAAAAACTAACCGAAATACTCAACAAAACCCTGTTAAAGAATATCTAAATCAAACCTGTAGAAAATATGTTGATAAGGCAATCCCTTATTTATCATAAATTTGAAAAAATTACTTAAGCTGGCATATTGGAAAAATTGGTCATTATACCAACATTTAATGAAAAAGAGAATATCGAAAAAATAATCGATGCAGTTATTGGTTTACAACTTAACTATCACATACTGATCATTGACGACAACTCTCCTGATGGTACAGCCGGCATCATTAAATCTTTAATGCCTAAATATGGCGGGCAGTTATTTTTAGAGCAACGCACCGGGAAATTAGGTTTGGGTACTGCTTATATTTTAGGATTTAAATGGGCGATTGAAAAAGGGTATCGGTACATTTTTGAAATGGATGCAGATTTTTCACATAATCCAAAAGACCTCGAAACTTTATACATAGGTTGTAAAAATGGTGCTGATGTAGCGGTTGGCAGCAGGTATATAAATGGGGGTGCAGTTGAGAACTGGCCGGCAAACCGCATACTGCTTTCAAAAGGAGCATCATTATATACAAGAATGATAACCTGGATGCCGGTTAAAGACCCTACTGCAGGTTTTGTGTGTTATAAAAAAGAAGTACTGGAAGCTATAAACCTTGATGAGATTGGATTTGTAGGCTATGCTTTCCAGATTGAAATGAAATTTGCCGCCTGGAAACTGGGCTTTAAAATTGCCGAAGTACCCATCACTTTTATTGACCGGGAATTTGGCGTCAGCAAAATGAATAAGGGAATAATTAAAGAAGGTGTATTGGGTGTACTTAAACTCCGCTGGCAAAGTTTGTTTAAAAATTACCGTAAAAAAGTTACCAATACCGATTATAATAACCCGGTTAGTTTTCATCAGCCTGATGTGGTGCTGGAAAGAAAATAATAATTCCTCCACAGTTGTATAAAGCGGCAATATCTTCTCTCCAAAAATATTTTTTAATTGTTTGTGTAATATTTTTTGATACTGCATCTGTATAACTAAACTTATTGGTTATGCAGAAATTTCAACTCTCCATTCCAATAAGCAAAATTAGTTCTTAAATGGTTGTTTACGCCGGTCATGATTGCTGCCTTACGATTTTAATAAAAAAGCAGGAGCAACTGACCGGTTTTTTATTTGCCTATTTAAATGCGGGATGAAACTGCTGAAGCGTATGCCGTAAATATTCCCTGTCTAAATGGGTATATATTTCGGTAGTGGTAATGCTTTCATGTCCCAACATTTCCTGTACGGCTCTTAGGTCGGCCCCACCTTCTACCAAATGTGTTGCAAAGGAATGCCGCAAGGTATGTGGTGAAATATTTTTTACGATACCGGCTTTTGTTGCCAGGTCTTTCAGCATAATAAAGATCATCACCCGGGATAATTTACTTCCCCGCCTGTTTAAGAATAAAAAATCTTCCTGCCTCGGTTTTATTTTTATGTGTACCCTTATTTCATTTTTATAAATGTTGATGTATTTAATGGCTTCGCTGCCGATGGGTACCAACCTCTCTTTATCACCTTTGCCAATTACTCTTATAAAACCAATATCCATAAATAAACAACTGATACGCAGGTTTACCAGTTCGGTAACCCGTAATCCGCAGCTGTACAGGGTTTCCAGTATTGCTTTATTGCGGCCCCCTTCGGGTTTACTCAAATCAATTTGAGCAATTATATTTTCTATCTCTTCAAAACTCAATACATCGGGTAACGTTCTTTTTTGCTTGGGAGTTTCCAGTAAAGCAGTTGGGTTTACTGTTACGATCTGTTCTATTATGCAATAGGTATAAAAACTTCTCAGTCCTGAAATGATCCTTGATTGAGAAGCTACTGTCATGCCCAGTTCACTGATCCATTGCACAAATTTTTCCAGGTCTTTCAGTTCAAGTTCATGCGGCGGGATCATTTTTTTTGAAGCCTGTAAAAAGCCGGTAAGTTTATCTATATCACGCAGGTAAGCATCAACAGAATTTTCTGCTAAAGATTTTTCCAGTTGAAGCCAGGCTTTAAATCCTTTTTTATAAGGTTCCCACATGATGATTTAAGATGTTTTATTTCAAGATTGCCGTTTAAAGTCAATTAAACACTATTTTCGCAACCTCAATTTCGTTAATAGTTATCAATATACAATATGCTGGCAGTTAATCTACGTTCATTCAAACAAAAAGTAAGGCATCATAAAAAACGTTTAAAAAGTTTTCTTACAAAACTGGAAAAAAATCCGCCCAAAGGATTGAATACCCTTGCTGCTACACTGGAAGTGGATGTATGGAAAGAAGTGGATTGTCTTACCTGTGCCAATTGCTGTAAAACAATGACACCAACCTATACCAAAGCTGATATTAAAAGAATAGCTGCTCATTTTAAAGTAACCCCACAGCAGTTCAGTGATAAATGGCTGATCTATGAAAAGAAAGACAAAGACTGGCAAAACAAAAAACAACCCTGCCAGTTTCTGAACCTGAAGGATAATAAATGTTCTATTTACGAGATCCGGCCGTTGGATTGTTCAGGTTTTCCGCATTTACATAAAAATAAGATGGTGGATTATATGCATATACATAAGCAGAACATAGAGTATTGTCCGGCTACTTATAAGTTGGTAGAGAAAATGAAAGCATTAATGGATAATTGATAATATGATAATTGATAATTCTTCCTGAAAGTGAAACTGATTAAATTATCAACTATACAATTATTCATTATCAATTATAAATACACATCTTCGATCAAAAAATACTCCACCGGTTCATTTTTGAGGATGGTAATTGAAAGGATGTCAAACTGTATCCTTTTCCATTGCGGTTGCTGAAATAAATATTCTTCAGATACATTGATCAAATTCTGAATTTTCTTTTTACTTACTGCTTCCTCAGGGTGACCAAATTTTTTTGTGCGCCGGGTCTTCACTTCTATAAAATGCAGGATATCGTCTTTTGATGCAATAATATCCACTTCCCAATGCGAATGCCGCCAGTTTTGATGTAAAACAGTAAACCCTTTTTCAGCCAGGTGCTTTACTGCCATTGCTTCGCCGGTAAGGCCTGTTTGATTATGTGAAGCCATGTTTCAAAGTTATTGATTTAGGTAATTAACAGGATGAGGATAACAGAATTTTTAAAATGATGAAGGAAAAATATTATTGCTTATTTTTGCATAAAGCGATCAACAATGGAAAAACAAAGTACAACTTCTCTTATTATAGCTGCAATTTTGGTAATTGTTGCTGCCTTATCCAGGGTATTCATGTATCCCTATAATTTCAGTCCTATCATTGGTATGGCAATTTTTGCAGGGGCTGTTATTAAAGATAGAAAACTTGCATTTGCTTTACCCTTATTTGCCATGTTGCTTTCTGATATAATGTTTGAAGTGTTCAATATTGCTCCGGGCTTTTGGGGTTGGGGACAACTGGTTGGTTATGGTATATTGGCATTAATTACAATGATTGCTTTCAGCATGAAAAAAATCAATGTACTTTCAGTTGCCGGTTATTCACTAGGGGCTTCTTTACTGTTTTTCTTTTTGTCGAATTCAGCTTTCTTTATTTTTGATAATCCCATTTATCATACTTACACACAAAATTTCAGCGGGTATATCAATTGCCTGGTAGGTGGTTTGCCATTTTTGAAAACAGGTATTGTTGCTGATCTGGTTTACAGCACTGTGTTATTTGGTGCTTATTACTTAGTTCAGCATTATGCATTCAGCAAAAAAGCAGTTGCGTAATCTAACCACAGAGAAAATGAGAAATAGATATAATCGCAGAGGGATATCATAACTCAGCGAAAACTCATGCAGCTCTTTTTCTTAGTGCTAAAAAAATCAGAGGTTTGTATTTTTTATTGCAACTACTTATCCTGATTCTCCTCGTACCATTCATCAACTGCCAGTTCCTTTCCATCAGCAGCGGCAGTTGCAAGTTCATCGCAGCGGTTATTGAATGGATTATCGGCATGACCTTTTACCCATTTCATTTTTACTTTCATCTTTTGAGAGAGATGATAATATTTTGTCCAGAGGTCTTTATTTTTTTTACCACCTTTAAAATCTGTTGCCATCCAGTTTTTCAACCAGCCTTCTTCAATTGCCCTAACCACATATTGACTATCGGAATAAATAATTACAGGAAGTTCTTTCTTAGTGATTGCTTCCAGTCCGGTTATAACTGCTAAAAGTTCCATCCGGTTATTTGTAGTGTGGCGAAAGCCTTTTGAAATTTCTTTGCGGTGATGATTCCACATCAATATAACGCCAAAACCACCGGGGCCGGGGTTTCCACGGGATGAGCCATCGGTGTAAATTTTAATTTCCATCTTTATTTAAACTTGAAAAACCCCCGTTTTAAATTCCGCTATATCCGGATTATGATCTGCTGCTGCAATTCCTTCCGAGATCATTTTCCTGGTTTCGGCAGGATCAATGATAGCATCCACCCAAAGCCTTGCTCCGGCATAATAAGGGGTTGTTTGAGAATCGTATCGCTGAATCAATTGCTGTAATAATTTCTGTTCGTCTTCAGGAGTAATGATCTGCCCTTTATTTTTTAAAGTGGCCACCTGTATCTGTAACATGGTCTTGGCAGCCTGTTCACCACCCATTACCGCAATCTTTGCTGTGGGCCATGCATAAATAAAACGGGGGTCATATGCCTTACCACACATGGCATAATTACCTGCACCATACGAATTACCAATGATGATGGTAATTTTTGGTACCACAGAATTTGCAACAGCGTTCACTAACTTGGCGCCATCTTTTATTATGCCACTGTGTTCGCTGCGGCTGCCCACCATAAAGCCGGTAACATCCTGTAAAAAAACCAACGGTATTCTTTTTTGATTGCAGTTCATAATAAAACGGGCGGCTTTATCGGCACTGTCGTTATACATAACACCACCCAACTGCATTTCGCCTTTTTTATTTTTTACTATCAGGCGCTGGTTGGCAACAATACCTACTGCCCAACCATCCACACGGGCATAGCCGCATAAAATAGTTTTACCATAATCTTCTTTAAACTGGTCAAAGCTTCCTTCGTCGGCAATGCAATCGATCATATCCACCATATCATATGGCTTGCTGTTGCCTCCACTCATGATGCCATACACTTCGCCATTATTTTTTTTGGGAGACTTAGTAGCAATCCGATCGAAGCCTGCTTTTTTATGATGCCCCAGTTTGCTCATTATCTTTTTTACCTGGTTCAAACATTCTTCTTCGGTTTTAAATTTATAATCGGCAATACCGCTGATGGCATTATGTGTATCGGCACCGCCCAATGTTTCGCTGTCAATATCTTCACCAATGGCAGCTTTTACTAAATAAGGACCAGCTAAATAAATGGAGCCATTACCTTCCACCATCAATGTTTCATCACTCATAATGGGCAAATAAGCACCGCCTGCTACACAGGCTCCCATAACAGCAGCTATTTGTGTAATGCCCATAGCACTCATTTTTGCATTGTTGCGGAATATGCGGCCAAAATGTTCTTTATCCGGAAAAATTTCATCCTGCATGGGTAAAAAAACACCGGCGCTGTCAACTAAGTAAATAATGGGTAAATTATTTTCCATGGAAATTTCCTGCATCCGCAAATTCTTTTTAGCGGTAATGGGAAACCATGCGCCTGCCTTTACCGTTTGGTCGTTAGCCACAATTACACATTGTCTTCCGCTTACATAACCAATACCACTTACGGTTCCACCAGCCGGGCAACCACCTTCATCAGCATACATATCAAAGCCTGCAAAAGCACCAATCTCAACAAAGGTTGTATCCTTATCACATAAATAGGTAATACGCTCTCTTGCTGTTAACTTGTTTCTTTCTTTTTGTTTGGCGGCTGATTTTTTTCCGCCACCTTCATAAATCTTTTCCAGCTGTTGTTTAACCTGGCTCCACAATAATTTCATGGCATCTTCATTCTTATTGAATTCTATATTCATAATGTTGGTTTTTACCGCAGAGCCGCAAAGGCGTTGAGGTTCAAATACAGTTTATCCTTATTTTTTAATTAATTTTATGCTTATTGTTTTATCCGCCTGACCAAAGTTGCAAATTTTTCTTATCTGCGCCTTTGCGTCTCTGCGGTTTTAATTACAAAAATATGGCTAAAGAAATTAACCGCATAGTAAAACTATTTGCCGATCTGCAGCATGGAGATTGCTGGATCGGTAACAATTTCAAAGACGTACTGCATGGTGTTGATTGCAAAAAAGCAATTGAAAACATTTCGGGCAATACAAACAGTATCTGGCAACTGGTTGCCCATATTACTTACTGGCGTACAACTGTTGTAAACCGATTTACAGGCTCTGATAATCCACCCCCTTTTTTAGATTTTTTGTTGCCCGGTGATCCAGGTGAAGAAAACTGGCGACAGACCTTACATGATTTTGAAGCAGCCTATCATTTATTGCGTAATGCTATACATAATTTTCATGAAGAAAATCTGGATAAATCTTCGCCTAAAAAAGACCAAACTTTTTATGAACTCATCATGGGTTGCCTGCAGCATGATGCCTATCATTTGGGACAGATGATGCTGCTGAAAAAAGTTTTAGCACAATAATTGCACCCGGTAATAAAACATAGGTTAATGATTAAAAATACACCAGGTTTTGTAACACTACATTTATTATTGATACTTACTTTAAGTTGCAAACTGCAGCCGGTATTTTCTCAACAAATTAAAGCATATGATTTAGTTAAGGATTTTAAGGCTGTTGCTGATGATAAAACAGATAATTATATAGCTTTTACCAAAGCAGCAGAAACCATCTCAAGAGCAGGCGGGGGACAGCTTAACATACCCAAGGGGAAATATTTTATTGCAGCTTATAAAGGTATGAGTGCGGATAAGAAGAACCAGATAGGCGACATTGTTTTTAAGAATTGTAAAAATTTAACTATTGTTGGAAATAACAGTGTAATCAGGCTTAATGGAAATTTTACAAGAAAAACGGATTACCAGATAGCAGGGTATTCCCGTTATTATGCTTATAATAATACTGTATGCCCGTTTAAATTAATGAATTGTAAAAATGTTTTGTTAAAAGATATTACACTTTACGGGGAAGTTGATAAGATGAAAAAACTGAGTGGGGTGGTAGAGGGAGAGAATTACGGTGTATTCATTTCTGATGAAGAACCAGGCGATATCAGCAGTAATATAGTTTTACAAAACATCTCTACTCACCATTTTGCGGCTGATGGTATTTTGATCAGGAGCAGTGGAGAAGATATTTTAATAAACAAATGCAATTCTCATCACAATGCCCGGCAGGGGTTGAGCATTGTAAAAGGCAAAAATATAAGGGTACTTAATTCTTCTTTTGATTCTACGGGAATAACCGGTGCATATGGCTGGCATGTACCTGGGGCAGGCATTGATGTAGAAAATGAATTCGGACAGGGTAAATTAACTAATGTACTCATCAGGAACTGTAACCTGAGAGGTAATAACGGTTTTCAGATTGTTACTACATTACCTTCTGAAAAAGTGATCATTGATTCCTGTTTTATATCAGATCCCACAGCCGGTTATTCTGATGGGTTGCATGGCGTAGGAATGTATAGTTTAAATTCAACCCTGTCTAATTCTATCATTTTTGGTGCTATCCAGGTTGATATTGCCGACCAGGGATATAAAGGACCAATTGTACAGGAGATCAATAAAAATTTAATTTATTCGGGTACAAGGGCTATAATAAGTTCCGATTTTTCAAGGCCGGTGAATATCACCGATAACATGCTTATTATGTTGCCAAAACCAAAAATGGATGATTATTTTCCCTACATACAAAATCCTAATTGCAGCTTTAACCGGAATATTACGGTGTTACATGCCGATCGTATAAAAAAAGAACCCAACATAGTAACATCACTGGTGCAATCTGCAAAAGAAGCAAAAGAAGATTTTTGGTTGGTGAATGGTTATGATATCCCGTTGGAAAAACAAAAAACAATTTCTTATATGGCGGCACTAAATGGAACAAAGGTCGTGAAAGATCATTTTTTTGCACCAAGTGACATTGTATCTAGGTATGATTTTAGCCGGACAATTTTCTTATCAAATCAGCAGGTAAAAGAAATATTGAACAGAGAATTGTTTACGGCTTATAAACAAAGTTCCTTAAACAGAAAATACCTTGAACAGGCTAATGCAGTTCGTAAATACACAACAAATATTGTTGATGAAGCAAATAAAAGAAAAAATTGATTTCCTGTTAATTCAATAGAATCGGTAATTATTTGAAATGGTACCTGATTAAAAATTCTCCATATATTTATAGCCGGTTCCGGTATTAAGTAGTAATACTTTTTCTGAGGAACCAATTATTTTATTACGGTTTAACGCTACTAATGCTTTCCAGGTTGCAGCGCCTTCCGGCGAAATGAGCAAACCTTCTGTTTTTGCAATCTCCCTTACTGCTGCAATTATTTCTTCTTCCTCAACAGCAATGGCAGTTCCGGCAGATTCTTTCAAAACTTTCAGCATCAGATCCATTCCGAAGGGATAGGGTACTGCCAAACCATTTGCTTTGGTGGCTTTTGCGAAAAAATTATTTTTCCAGTTAACAGGATCTGCCAAAGCATGTAATACCGGAGAACAGTTTTTTGACTGCACAGCAATCATTCTTGGCAAAGCGCCTGTTATCCATCCCAATGTTTTCATTTCTTTAAATGCTTTCCAAATGCCGATTAAACCGGTACCTCCGCCTGCCGGGTAAATGATTACATCGGGCAATTGCCAGTTCAGTTGTTCAGCAATTTCATAGCCCATTGTTTTTTTTCCTTCTAACCGGTAAGGCTCTTTTAAAGTCGACATATCAAAGTATCGATCGTCTTTATTCAATTCTGCAACTTTTTTTGCACAGTCATTAATTAAACCATTTACCAAAATAAGCTCCGCTCCATATAATTTACATTCCTGTTTGAAGATTTCCGGTGTGTGGGTTGGCATTACAACAGTACATGCAATATCAGCTTTGGCACAATAAGCTGCCAGTGCACCTCCTGCATTTCCGGCAGTAGGTATTATACAACGTTTTATGCCGGCTTCTTTTGCCTTAGATACGGCCACACTTATACCTCGTGCTTTGAAAGAACCTGTAGGATTGAATGATTCATCTTTCATCAGCAGATCAGCAAATCCAAATTTGGTTGCTAATTTATTTAAAGAGAACAGGGGAGTCATTCCTTCACCAAGTGTTATAATATTTTTTTCATGCAACACAGGCAAGATTGCAGTATAACGCCACATATTATATTTGCTTGACTGAATTTTCTTTTTTGAAAATGCCTGTGACATGTTATATTCTACAAGCAATGGCTGGTTACAACATGTTGCATAAGTGTTGGTTTCACCTATTGAATAAAGCTTCAGGCAATTAGGACACTTGAGGCCTGTGACAAGAGAAAGTGATTTGGTTACTGTAAGCATAAAGTAAAAGTACAACTCATGGTATAACCAAAAACAGCTAAATAATTATAGCCCATAACTATTTGTTATACCTCGTTTTTACAAAAACGGATAAAAGCCTTATTCAGTTCGGTATTATCAGTACCGTGTCGCTGTATAAAGAAGAAATTACGGATGATCTGAAAGTTATCAATTTTTATAGCCACCAGGTCACCATCCCGCAATTCTTTTAATACAGAACCTTTTGGCAGAAAGCCCAGGCAACTGTCTTCCCGTAAAAAATTTTTCAACGCTTCGGTGCCTGCAAGCCTTACACTTACATTTAATTCAGATAATTTAACCCCGTTTTTTTCCAAGTTATATTTCAATGCAGCTAATGTTCCCGAGCCCTGTTCTCTTAAAACAATGGGGTAATTTTTTATTTCCTGAATTTTTAAAATCCTTTTTTTTGCAATTGGGCTTTTTGCACTGCAAACGGCTACTACTTCATCAGTTACAAATGGCTGATAGGAGATAGCAGAGTTTTTTTTCTTTCCCTCAATAATTCCGATATCAATATCATGGTCTGCCAATGCCTTTATAATGGTATCGGTATTCCTGTTAAGCAAACTGATCTTTACATCAGGATATTTTTGATGAAAGGCAGATAATATTTTTGGAATAATGTACAGGGCAACGGTTGTACTGGCCCCTAAATTCAACTGGCCTTTTGCTTTTAACTGATCTTTAAGTACACTCAATTCAAATTCCAGCTGGTTTTGAATTTTTTTTGCTTCCTTCAACCGTTTGAGCAATAAAATGCCACCCCGGCTTAGTTGAATAGTATTGCCTTTTCTTTCAAACAGCGTGGTTTTGTAAAACGCTTCTAAAGCTTTCATATGCTTACTGATGGCAGGCTGGCTGATGAACAGCACTTCACTCGCCCTGGAAAAACTAAGGTTTGATGCTACTTCTATAAAAATTTCGTGCCTGGTAGAAAGCATGTATTTAATTATGATTATTTACTTGATCAAATTTAACTCTTTTACCTGCCTGTTTGGTAAAGCATTTAATAAATAAAATTAAAATGTGCCGGTAGAATTTCAATCTTTAATTCATTACTTTCTAAATATTCTCCATCCAGGTGTGCCTGTATCATTTGTTTACTTGTAATCGTTATTTTTTTTGTATTGAAATATTCTATAAATGGGAGGGAGAGGTGTTTGCCTTTTTCTATAACCGGTAAATACCGTAGCCTTTTTAAAGGTGAAAGTTTTTTTACCAGGTTGGCATCAAATAAACCATCATCCGGTTTTGCAAGTGGCGCCACATAAAAACCTCCACCATATCTTGTGCCGTTGGCAATACTGATCATCAAAAAATTATTTTCAATTGTTCTTTCTGAGGTTTTAAGAGAGTACCATTGTTCTTTATAAAAAAAAATATGTTTTAAGATAGACAGCATGAAAAAGGTTTTGCCGCCAAATTTATTTACTCCTCTTAAACTTTTTGCTACTGCACCCTCGAACCCGATCCCGACACCATTTAAAAAATGCCTGTCATTGCATTTTCCGGCATCAATTGGTTTGGCAGAAGATTTAAGTACAAGTTCAATCTGATCTTCCAGTGTAATTTTCCCATATAGAAGCGCATGAAAATCATTTCCGGTACCTCCATTAAAGATAGCAAGCGGTTTTTTAATTTTATTAAACTGGTTTACAAAATAATTTACAGTGCCATCACCACCTGTGATCCAGACCTGGTCAAAATCACAGATGCTTTTATCCCAATGCGTTTCAGTAAAAATCTTTGCTTTAATATTTTTAAGTAATAGTGTGTCCAGTATTTTAGTGGATAATTTTACAGCTTTTCCGCTGCCGGCAAGTGTATTGGTAACTATTGCAATCTGCATGAAACTGGTTTAGCAGTTAAGTTATTTTACAATTCAATTCTGAAATGATGAGCAATTATTTTCATTTTTTTATTCAGGTAAAAACGGTGAGCATCAAAGCGCTGGTGATTGGAGTTTAAGTGAATGGTTTTAATATTTTTTTCTTTTGCAATGAATACCAGGTGATCAAATAATTGCCCGGCATAACCTTTGCCTCTTGCATTGCCAATGGTAACAAAGTCATCAAAGTCAATGATAAGTCCATCGTAAAGGGTTGTAGTAAATCTAAAGCCTGCGGCACAAACCGCTTTGCCATTATCTTCAATATACCAAAGCTGGTATCCTTCCTTTTTCATTTGCTCCATTGCTGCAAGAAAACTATCAAGGCTGTGATGCGGCCTTAATTCTTTCATTACTTCAAAACAGGCTTCAAAATCTTCTTCTGTGATTGCTTTTAGTATTTGCATTTTGGGATTTAGTTGGGCGAAAGTCAAATTTACAATTTACGGCTGATGAAAAATCACTCCAGTTCTTTTATTAATCCATCCAGGTCAAGAGCTATGGTAAACATTTCTAAAGAACCATCTTTTTTCTTTGGCCAAAGTTCTTTCGGTTTGTCCCAACACAATTCAACACCGTTTTCATCGGGGTCGTTTAAATAAATCGCTTCAGAAACGCCATGGTCCGAGGCACCGGTAAGTGGATAATAAGCCCTCCTTAGGCGGTCGTAAATAAAGGCCAGGTCTTTTCTTGCTGGATAAAGGATAGCTGTATGAAAAAGCCCAACTGCATTAACCGGGGCCGCTGGCTGATCTTTACTGTACCAGGTATTTAAGCCAATATGATGATGGTATCCACCTGCCGAAATAAAAGCAGCATTGTTACCATACATGGTTGTTAATTCAAAACCTAACAGGCCACAATAAAATTCCAGGGAGCGGTTAATATCCGCCACTTTTAAATGAACATGGCCAATCCGGGTTAGCGGGGGAATGATGTAATCAGAATTCATTTTACGTGTATTATGTTTTTTACTTAGCTGAATGAAAATTACAAATAATAGTTCAGGCTAATTTAAATGATTGTTTTATTACATTAATAATCAAAAAGTTCTTCTTTTTAACAATTTTTGGTAGAGTAATTGAATAGTTTACCTAAACAGTAAATAATGTTCAGAATAAAACCTCTATTAATTGTCTTATTAACCGCTTTAGCACTATATAGTTGCAGCAAAAAAATTCATCCAACTGAAACAACTGAAAAAACGGTTGAAACAGACAGTATTACCGTGTTGGTAAAAAAAGAACCGGTTAAAGTAAGAACAAGAACAGCGATACCCAAAGTAATTATCGTAAATGATAATGCAGCCCATAAAAGTGTGGATGGCAGGTATTATTACGACCTGCAGGGCCACCGGTACTGGCGTAATAATAAAGACGGGAAATATTACCTGTTCAATAAATCTATGTTTACAGATGATGCTTTTAAAAAGATCAATTAGAATACAGATACAATGCTGGCAGTGTAATAAAGAGTTTTCAGTTTTATTGGTATAAGTATCTTAAATACTTTACCAACGATGAAATTAGAGTATTTTGAAAGAAAGATTATTGTAACTTAACTTGCATTTTAAATAGAACATAATTAAATCCAAATGAAAAAAAGAATTGTTTTACTGTTATTGTTTGTTACTGTTGTTTGTTTCAATTCTATTCAGGCACAAACAGCTATTGAGTATAATAACCAGGCGCTGGCAAAATATAAGGCAAAGGATTTTACAGGTGCCCTCCAGGATTTTAACAAGGCAGTTGAACTGGATGCCAAAAACGAAAGAGCCTGGCATAACCGTGGTCTGGCAAAATTTGCGCTTAAAGATTATAATGGTGCATTAATTGATCAGACGAAAGCAATTGAGTTAAATCCGGCATATTCCAATGCATATAACGACCGGGCTATTGTTTATTACCGGCTTAATAATTTAAAAGCAGCCCTGCAGGATTACAATAAAGCCATTGAAATTGAGCCTGATTATTTTATGGCGCTTAAAAACCGGGCTGTATTACAATATGAGGCTAAAAATTATGATGCAGCTATTAAAGACTATGAAAAATGTATTGAACTGAAGCCTGATATTGCAGATGGCTATATGGGCCGGGGTTCTGCAAAAAATATGCTGAAAGATTATCCTGCAGCCATTAAAGATTTTAGTAAGTCCATTGAGTTGGATCCGTCTTTGCCTATGGCATTTCTTTACCGTGGTAATGCAAGATATATAATTAATGATATTGAGGGGGCCATATCAGATTTTAAAAAAGTAAGCATATTGCAACCTGGTAATGCCAATGTTTATTTTAACCTGGGTTATATTTATGCCGGTCAAAATAAAAGCAACGAAGCGATTGTGGCTTATAAAAAATATAATTCCATGTTGCCAAATGAATGGAACGGTTATAAAGGTACGGCTGATGTTTATTATACCCAACTGGCTAAATACGACAGCAGCGAATATTTTTATAATAAGGCCTGGCAAATAAATAAAAATGAAAAAGAAATTTTAGAAAGATACGGCTACAGTTTGCTGAACCAGAAAAAAATACCCGAAGCCATTGCCATGTTCAAAAATCAGATTGCTTACCTTCCCAACGATCCATGGGGTTATTATAATTTAGGAGCAGCCTATAGTGTAGATAATCAAACGGCCGAAGCCATTAAAAATCTTGATATTGCTTTAGACAAGCGGATGGTGGAATTGCCTTACTGGGAAAAAGATAAGAACCTGAATAATGTAAGAAAGCTGGAAGACTTTAAGAATGTGTTGAAGAAATATTTTAACCCTGATATTCTGTCAACTTATCCTTCCATGTTTGTATTTTAAATTTACCTGATGGTTAAACAGAAACTTATTTTGATACCTGTGATTTTTATTAGGTGATAGCAATTTGCGAAATGGATTTAATAACTATATGATAATATTATCTCCTTCCTTTAAAATCATTCATTGTTTTATAAATACCCATCCATTTACCAACCATAACATCAAACCACCGGACCGGTAAAATACCTTTTACAAAAAGCAATGTGTAAACAATGCCAGGCATCCTTACAAAGAGTTTATTGTTTTCAATACCCTTAATAATTTTTCGGGCTGCCACATCCGCATTTACAATTGGGATAATGGGGCTTTTTACACCATCAAACATCCCGGTATTAATGAAGTAAGGTGTAACAGTTGTAACTTTTACATTACTGTTCCCGTTTTCCATTTCAAGTCTTAACGAATCACTCCAGCCAATTACCGCCCATTTACTGGCTGCATACACACTCATTTTAGGATTACTTACCAACCCGGCAGCAGAGGCAATGTTTACGATATGCCCGTTTTTATTTTCAAGCATGGCCGGTAAGAACTCCCGGGTAATGTGCATGAGCGCACTGCTGTTTATGTTCATTGTCCTGTCAATATCACTGTGTGAATGATCAGCAAAAGATTTTCCAACCACAATACCAGCATTGTTTATCAAAATATCAACCTGGCCAATATCATTTTTTACCTGTTGCGCTGCTGCAATCACAGCCGCAGTATCAGCTACATCAACAACATAGGGCTTTACATTAAAACCCTGTTGTTTAAATTCGTTGGCAGTTGCCTGTAATAAATTTTCATTCACATCCCACATCACAAGTGTATGTAAACCCTTTTGCAGTAATAATTTCCCCATGATCTTTCCTATACCCGATGCAGTTCCTGTAATTAATGCTTTTTTATTTTGAATCTGGCTCATAATAATTTTTGTAAATATAAGGTAGGTTAATTTTGTTTTGCTGGTGTTTACCAAACGTGTATTGGCTTTAATCAGTAAAACAGTTTAAACCAGGGAAGTGAGAATAAAAGTATAAACTCGTTTTATTTTTTTAACTTTAATGCAGCTTTGGTAAGTTTTCCAGACTATTCATATTTCTTACAATTTGTTTTCCAATCCTGTTGATTTAACAAACCCCCAAAAATGCCCTTAACTGTTTTTTATAACTTTTATTTATTGTGTTCATGCAAAGGGTATCAATCATTTTGAAAAATAGTTTATTACTCATTTCCATGCTCCTTGGTAATGCAATTTCCCATGCACAGGTAAGTAATACGCTTCCATGGACCTGGATGAAGGGTGACAATGGTTCAAACAACAATGGGGTTTATGGTACCATGGGAGTTGCTGCATCCACAAACAAACCCGGTGCAAGGGAACCTGGGGGAGTTGAATGGACAGATGCTGTTGGTAACCTGTGGCTGTTTGGCGGATATGGTTATCCGGCCAGTGGCGGTAATGGTATGATGAACGACCTTTGGAAATATGATCTCCTTACAAATAACTGGACCTGGGTGAATGGCGACAATACAATCAATACTGGAGGTATTTATGGAACCAAAGGAATAGCAGCTGGCTCCAATAAGCCCGGAGCCAGGTACCTGGGTGCTGCATGGTCTGATAATTCGGGTAATCTTTGGTTGTTTGGGGGTTATGGCTATGATAAGAATACCGCCTTTGGCTCATTGAATGATCTCTGGAAATACAATATTGCCACAAACTTATGGACATGGGTTAGTGGTGATAATACTAGTAACAACACGGGGGTATTTGGTACAAAAGGAGTATCTTCTCCAACAAACAAACCGGGGGGCAGAAACAGGCTTAACGAGATGATTGGTAAGGTTGATGCCGCAGGTTATTTATGGATGTTTGGTGGTGCAGGATATGCCATTACCAGTACATATGGAGCATTAAACGACCTGTGGAAATATAATATAGCCATAAATGAATGGACCTGGGTAAGTGGTGATAACACGATCAATAACATGGGTGTGTATGGAACAATGGGTACTCCTTCAGGCGGTAACAAACCCGGAGCCAGAGATGGCGGTGTTTGCTGGGTAGATACTGCTGGAAAATTCTGGCTCTTTGGTGGTGGTTATGATGCAAGTGGTGGCTGGACGAACAAACTCAGCGACCTGTGGAAGTATGATGCAGCCATTGACCAGTGGACATGGATGAAGGGTGACAATATCTTTGACCAGTACGGGATATATAACAGCATGGGGGTAGCCAATACAAGCAGCAAACCGGGAGGAAGATTAATGAATTCATGCTGGCTTGATAATTATGGCAACTTCTGGACGTTTGGGGGCTATGGTTGGGCTGCAACGGGGACTGGGTCCACGGGTAACCAGGGTTTAAATGATCTTTGGAAATATGACCCGCTTACCAATAACTGGACCTGGATGAAAGGGGATAATACTCCCAATAGTGCATCTGTTTATGGTACACAGGGTATAGCCGCTGCAACGAATAAACCAGGGAACAGATCGGGCGGTAATCATTGGATAGATGGCTATGGTAACCTGTGGCAGATGGGAGGAATTGAATGGTATCCATCAGGGGTACATAAAAATGACCTTTGGAAATTGTTAATACCACAACCTGTTGCTAAAGGTAATCTTGTATCTTGTCAAACTTTACCCACTGTAACAATTGATGTTACTAATAATAATACATGGGTTCCTGTTTTTGATAATGTTGGAAATATTGCTGCAGAGATAAATGCAAATACAAATAATCTTGGCATTATTAATACATCATTATTTACTAAAACCGGCACCTGCCGTGAGGATACCCGGCGCAGACTATACCTAAACAGGAACATTACCATTACACCGCAAACTCAGCCAATAACTAATGTTAGTGTACGATTATACATACTTAAAGCAGAACTGGATTCTTTAAAGACTGCATTGAATTCAATGGGACAGCCTTCAGGAGTTGCTTCCATCAATGAAGTTGATGTATTTAAAAATGAAGATGTTTGTGTTACAGTTGGCATAGATTCTGCTTTTAAACTTACTGCTGCTACGGGTACATATAATTCAGATTATTACCTTCAGGTTAGTATCAGCAGTTTTTCCAGCTTTTACTTTGCCAACAAATTATTAAGTGTGATACTCCCAGTCAAAATAAAAAATTTTATGGGTAAAAGATCCGGTCAAACTGCTGTTCTGAAATGGGAAGCCAGCTGTAATGCAACTGTTAATTTTAATATCGAACGCAGTACCGATGGAATACATTTTGAAACCATCGGCAATGTTATAGCCGATGTTGCAGATTGTAATAAACCTTTCAGTTTTACAGATGATAAACTATCTCTTAACGAAAATTATTATTACCGGCTCTTGATAAATGAACCGGGAGTAACAGAAAATTTTTCTTCTATTATTTTATTGCCGGGAGACAAAGGCATAGACATAGAGATAAAAATTATTCCTGAGCTGATCAGCAGTTCTATATTAAATATGCAGATCATTGCTGAAGATGCTGAACAGATAAAATTATTTATTACAGATGTTACAGGACGAATTATTCTCACCCGGTTTATAAATGTGCAATCCGGTATTAATTATACATCTATAAATTTACCTTCATCAGCAGTAGGTATTTATTATTTATCCGGTATTGGAAAAAGTGGGAAGACAAATGTAGCCCGGTTTGTAAAAAAATAATGATTTACAGGTATAAAAATAGCCTCTCAAACTTTTTGTTTAAGAGGCTATTAAATTACCTTGTGCCCACGAAAGGAATCGAACCTTCACGCCCTTGCGAACGGCAGATTTTGAGTCTGCTGCGTCTACCAATTCCGCCACATGGGCCTCGCTTTAGTTATGAGTCGGGAGTTGGGAGTCAGCAGT
>JAYVEQ010000003.1:0-17386 GCA_043748745.1 Chitinophagaceae bacterium
GTTACTGGATTTTACTTTGCGGATAGATTGTAAGATCCTGCCAGGCATAGCACCAATATAGGTTTTGCGATGACCACGTATTTCACTCTCATCGTGTAAACCGCCCAAACTTACCCGTACATATTTTCGTTGAATGGCCGATGCTATACTTTTTCCCAAACTGGTTTTACCAATACCCGGGGGGCCCAAAAAACAAAGTATTGGTGACTTCATATCGCCTTTTAGTTTTAAAACAGCCAGGTATTCCAGTATCCTTTCTTTTATCTTCTGCATACCATAATGGTCATTGTCTAAAACTTTTTTTGCTTTTTTCAGGTCGTATGAATCTTCTGTATATTCTTCCCAGGGCAGGTCCAGCATCAGGTCCAGATGATTGTATACAACAGAATAATCCGGTGTTGACGGATGCATCCGTTCTAATTTCTCAACACCTTTGGTAAACATTTCTTTGGCAGCTGCTGTCCATTTTTTGTTCTCAGCTTTTTTCAGCATATCTTTTACTTCAGCCACGTTCTCACTACCAAGTTCATCTTTAATGGCTTTCATCTGCTGTTGTAAAAAATATTCACGCTGTTGTTTATCCAGTTCGGCCCTTGTTTTATTGGTTACTTTATTTTTCAGTTCAGTGTATTGCAGTTCAGTCTGCATTAAATTCATCAGCAACTCAGCCCTTGCTTTTATGTTACTGATCTCCAACAGGCGCTGTTTATCTTTTATGTCACTGTTTAAATTGCTGCTTACAAAATGTATCAGAAAAGACGGGTTCTCAATATTTTTTAAAATAATGGCTGCTTCACTGGGCAGGTTGGGCGAAAGATTTACAATTTGTCCTGCCAGGTCTTTAATGCTGCCAACCATCGCATCAAAATCAGCATCATCTTTTAAAACCTCATCATTTAAAACAGTTATTTTGGCTTTAAAATAAGGATCATCCGAAGTTATCTCTTCAATCTTACACCGCTTACGTCCCTGTATGATTATGGTTGTACCGCCATCAGGCATTTTTATCAGCTTGGCAATCTTTGCTACTGTTCCGATATCTTCAAGATCGCTGACTGTGGGTTCTTCAACCGTACTGTCTTTTTGTGCAACCACACCTATCAATTTGTCAGCCTTATAAGCATCATTCACTGCTTTAATGCTCTTATCACGGCCAACAGTTATAGGAATAACTACTCCCGGAAACAGAACAGTATTCCTTAAAGCTAATATGGGAATAACCTCAGGAATCAGTTGGTCATCAGTACTTCCATCATCATCTTCGTTCAAAGGAATGATTGGCATAAATTCCATTTCGTCTTCACCACCCTGCAAATAAAACTTGTTATCCATAATTATCTCAATATATAGTCAAAATGTCAAACCTCACTATTAATTTATAGTTTTTTGTGTGAGCTTGTATAAGGTCAATATTAATGCCAACCCCAAACCCCTGAAGGGCTTTTAAAGATTATAATGCATAAAAGTTTTTTTTATTTTTTTTAAAAGTTTAAAAAAAATGTTTTGAACAGCATAATAAAATAAACTAATGCCCTAAGTTCACCCTTTAGGGGGACAGGGGTATCTTTGCACTTTATGTATATAAAATGTAACGATAAGGAACTTGATGTATTACAAAAAATATCCCTTTCAGCAGATGAATTGGGCATGCCCTGTTATTTGATAGGCGGATTTGTAAGAGATAAAATACTCGGCAGGGATACAAAAGATATGGACATTGTTTGTGCAGGCGATGGAATTGTTTTGGCAGCTAAAGTAGCTGAACAATTTAATCCAATACCAACGGTAAATTTTTTTAAAAACTTTGGTACTGCACAGATAAAAATAGGCAACAGGCAATTCGCAATAGATCCCAATCAAACTCAATCTTCTACATTTCCCCCTTTAGGGGATAGGGTTGATGAGGCTTTGGATATTGAATTTATTGGAGCCCGGAAAGAAAGTTACAGTTACGACAGCCGCAAACCTGCAGTAGAAACAGGTACATTGGAAGATGACCAGAACCGCCGGGATTTTACCATAAATGCTTTGGCAATAAGTTTAAATAAAAAAAACTTTGGCGAACTGGTTGATCCCTTTAATGGTATCAACGACCTTGGATCAAAAATTTTACAAACACCTTTAGCACCGGCTCAAACTTTCAGTGACGACCCTTTGCGTATGATGAGGGCTATTCGTTTTGCAGCACAACTGAACTTTACAATCGAAACAAAAACTTTTTCAGCCATTGGTGAAAATGCTGACCGGATTAAAATTGTAAGTGGAGAACGGATTGCTGATGAACTCAATAAAATACTAATGTGCAAAAAACCATCCATTGGTTTTGATCTGTTGTACAAAAGTGGGTTATTGAAAATTATTTTTCCGCAAATGGTTGAACTGGCCGGAGCTGAATATATTGATGGCATGGGACATAAAGATAATTTTTACCATACGCTGCAGGTGATTGATAATATTGCTGGAAATACAGATGATATCTGGCTGCGCTGGGCTGCAGTGCTGCATGATATTGCCAAACCGGCAACAAAAAAATTTGAAGAAGGACATGGCTGGACCTTTCACGGGCATGAAGTGACAGGTGGAAGAATGGTACCCAAAATATTCACACAACTTAAATTACCACAAAACGAAAAAATGAAATTTGTGCGTAAGCTGGTGGAATTGCATTTGCGCCCGATCAGTCTTACCAAAGAAAATATTACGGATAGCGCAATCCGCCGTTTGTTATTTGATGCCGGCGAAGATTTTGATGCATTGATGACTTTATGTGCAGCGGATATAACGTCTAAAAATAAAACCAAAGTAAAACGGTTTTTAGAAAATTTTGAAATGGTTCGCAGACGCTGTGCCGAGGTTGAAGAAAAAGACCACCTGCGTAACTGGCAACCACCTATAACCGGGGAATTTATCATGCAGACTTTTAATTTACAACCCTGCCGTGCCGTTGGCGATATAAAAAATGCCATACGTGAAGCCATTCTGGATGGTATAATTCCCAATGAATATGAAGCGGCCCAAAATTTTATGCTTGAAAAAGCCAGGGAGTTGGGAGTTTTTAAAACTAATTCATAATTCATAATTCATAATTCATAATTTTACAGCATGGCTATATTAAGATTCAGAATATATTGGGAAGATGACGACAGTGTTTACAGGGATATTGCTATTCAGCACAAACAAAGTTTTTTCGATCTGCACAGTTGTATTTTAAAAAGTTTCGAATTTGATTCGATGCATAAGGCAACATTTTACCGCAGTAATGATAACTGGTTACGGGGCCGGGAAATTTCCTTAGAGAAATATGATAAAGACTACAAGGCAGAACCGTTGATCATGTCAGAGACCATTATCGGATCGGAGATCAGTAACCCCAACCAGAAATTCATTTACGAATACGACTTTAATAAGTTCTGGCATTTTATGGTAGAACTGATCACAGTAGATAAAGAAGAGAATAAAAAATTAACGTACCCTTGTTGTGTTCGTACCGAAGGCATTGCACCTTCGCAATATGGTACAAAAGGAATAGTTGACAGCCGCCTGGCCGAGATGGAAGAAAAATATGACCTTCGGCCCGATGCAATGGCCGATGGGTTTAGTGAAGAAGGTGAAGATGGAGAAGCAGCAGAAGCCGAGGGAGAAGAAGAAGCAACAACTGATGAAGCCAATGATGGGTTTTAAAAATCAGAAGTCGGAATTAAGAAATCGGAAGTTATAAGTTTTTAATATTGTAAGATTTCTTTTTTATACCTCATACTTCTTACTTCATAATTTTAAAAGAGTTCTTTACAAACTCAGGTTTTATGGATAATAATAATTCGCTTAAAAATTCTCCGCCAGCTGGCGGAGTTAAGGGTAAAACCTGTATCGTTATAGTTGGCCCAACAGCCGTTGGTAAAACATCTCTCGCTGTTCAATTAGCCCAACATTTTCAAACAAAAATTATTTCGGCCGACAGCCGCCAGTGTTTTGAGGAACTGAATATTGGTGTAGCCAAACCTACGGCTGAACAATTAAAACAGGTTGAACATTATTTCATCAATTCACATTCCATAAAAGATGAAATGAATGCTGCTGTTTTTGAGCAGTATGCTTTACAAAAAATAAATGAAATTTTTAAGGCCCATGATATTGCTGTAATGGTTGGCGGCACAGGCCTGTATGTAAAAACATTTTGCCATGGTATTGATGAGGTGCCGGTTGTAGATGAGCAAATCAGGAAAAAAATAAATGACGATTTTGAATGGGAGGGACTGGAATGGTTACAAAAAGAAGTGGAAAAAAAAGATCCGCTGTATTATGCCACTGGCGAAATAAAAAATCCGCATAGGTTGATGAGGGCCCTGGAAGTAAAACTCTCCACCGGCAGATCGATCATTGAATTTCAGACACAGCAAAAAAAACACCGTGATTTTAATATCATAAAAGTAGGATTGGAACTGCCCAAAGACCAACTGCATAAAAACATTAACGGCAGGGTAGATGCCATGATGAAGGCCGGTTTTTTGGAAGAAGTAAAAAAACTGGGGCCTTATAAAAAACTAAATGCATTGCAAACCGTTGGTTACAGAGAACTGTTCGGGCATTTAGCTGGAGATCTTAAACTGGAAGATGCCATTGAAATAATAAAAATAAATACCCGCCAATACGCCAAGCGGCAAATGACGTGGTTTAAAAAAGATGAAGAAGTGATCTGGTGTGAACCGGCTTTTGGGAAGCTGATAGATGTGATAGAAACACAGATGACACGGATAGATACTGATTAAAATGAATTTTGTTATGCTCTGCCATGGTCCATGTCTTTACGAGCCACTTTTTTTTGTTTAAATTTTCGGTACGTGGGGACATGAACCGAGGCAAAAAAATTTTCACAAGTGTTTATTTATTTTTAATGATAAAATAAACCGGCTTAAACAAAGCAGTCTATAAAAAATTATTATTTCAGAATTATTATTATATTTAACATTCAAATATTTTTTATGAAAAAAAATCTTACACTAACTATTTTACTGACTTTTATCATGTCGATTGGTTTTGCCCAGATTGGCAATATTGAAGGGGTAAGTTTTAATGGAGGCCCTGGCATAAGAAAAACGGATGCCGACCTAAAGGCTTTCCTTATTGCACATCCTGTTGCAGCAGATTTTATTCCGCCTCTAAGAGCAGAAAATGAAGGGCCGGAACCCCGTGGCCAAAACCCGAATTCGCCGGCAGTATCAAAATTCGGTTTACTGGTTACCGGAAAAACAGGTGCTACACAGTTACTGGTACCTACACAATCATCCTGGAGTAATTTTCTTGCTATCTGGGGTAATTATGGTACAGCTATCCCTGGCAGGGAATCGCCTTACACTCCTCCGGACAATTGCGGCGATGTAGGTTTTACACAGGTAATAGCCACAGCAAATACCCGTCTGAAAGTCTTTAATAAACCTTCGGTAACCGGTACTGCTGCTACCACCCCAACCGGTACATCCACCACCACTTTAACAGCAGTAGCTAATATTGAACTAAATGCTTTTTTTGCTAATTCAGCAAGAGGAATATCAGGCATCAGTGACCCACATGTACGTTTCGACTGTTTATCCGGCCGCTGGTTTGTGGTAGCTATAGATGTTAACCACACTACCAATAATTATTGCTGTGTAGCTGTCAGTGATGGCCCGGTTGTAACCAGTGCTGCTAATTTCACCATCTATTATTTTAATATCTCAC
The DNA here is from genome assembly GCA_043748745.1 of Chitinophagaceae bacterium. Lineage (GTDB taxonomy): Bacteria > Bacteroidota > Bacteroidia > Chitinophagales > Chitinophagaceae > Ferruginibacter. The sequence continues at coordinate 5,716 of JAYVEQ010000003.1, forward strand.
AAACCGGTGGTTCATCTCGAGACTTTTTTGACTACCCAACACTGGGTGTAGATAAAAATTATTTATACATAGGAGGTAATATGTTCAAATCCGGACGCTCTTTTTCCGGCTGCAATATGTGGGTTGTAAATAAAGCAAACCTGCTTGCAGGTACATTAACGGTAACCGGCTTTCCACAAACACTTACAGGTACTGATATGTACACGCCACAAGGTGTACATAATGATGATGCAGGAGCTGTTAACGGTTTTTTTGTTGGGGCTTCTCAATCCGTTTATTCCAAGCTTGTAATAAGAAGAGTAAACTATGGTACTACGCCAACACTTACCGGAGATCTTAACATTACTACATCTGCAATTTATACACCTAAAACAGTTCCTACACTTGGTGGTATTGCAATTGATGGTGGAGACCGCAGGCTTTATGCAGCTATGATCAAGAAAAATAAAATTAATCCAGCTGCTGCTCCTTCTTTATGGGTGGCGCAGGGCACACTTCTTAACCAGTCTGGTGTTGGAGGCTCTGGTGGTGACAGGGATGGTGCGCTTTGGTTAGAAATTGGAAACTTATCAACCACACCTTCGATTTTACAATCGGCTAATTTATATGATGCTGTTAATGCAGGCAGTTCTGCTGTTTACTATACTTATCCAAGCATAGCTACCAGTGGCCAGGGGCATAGCCTGATGGGCTTTACCGCTGCTGGTCCGGCTAAATATTGCCAGGCTGCTGTTGCCGGCAGGTATCGTACAGATGCTATTGCAACTTTTAATGCACCGGCAGATTTTACTACTACCGGCTCTGCTTACAATGCAGGTGCAAACCGCTGGGGCGATTATACCCAAACAGTTGTAGACCCAGCTGATGATATGACCATGTGGACTTTTAGCCAGTATGCACCAACAACAAGTGCATGGGGTGTAAGGGCAGGCCAATTTAAAGCACCACCGCCAGCAACTCCATCTTTATCTGCTGTTCCTGCATGTGGTATTTCTACTGTTACTATTAATGGAACGAGTACAAACAATTCAGAATTCTTTGATCCGGGTGCCGGTTATACAAACCATTTAAATGTTACAGTTACTGGTCCATCTGCAATAGCTGTGTCTAATATAACTTTTGTGAACCCAACACAGGTAACCGCAACCTTCAATACAACCGCAGCAAGTACCGGAACTTATACGGTTACTGTAATAAACCCTGATGGTCAAAGCAGTTCTACAACATTTGATCTTATTGCTGCATGTCCTGCTTCAATAGCTGAACCGATGGTTACATCAGTTTATGAAAATGGAGCAGTAAAAAATTCTATTCTTAAAGTTTATCCAAATCCTACTTCAGATATGGTGAATTTTGAAATTGAATCAAAAGTTGCTCAAAAAGTAGTTGTTGAATTTTTTGATCTAAGTGGTAATAAAATGTTGACTCGAAATATGCAGCTTACAAAAGGGATTAATGCCAGGCAATTATCAATAGCATACCTGAAGAACGGCGCTTATTTTTTACAGGTTAGTGATGCACAGAATAATGTTATGGGTAAAATTAAAGTGATGAAGGATTAATTAAATTTCCCAAAAACTTAAAAAGAGGCTGACTCAAATTCTGAGTCAGCCTCTTTTTTTAGAATGCTGTTTTTGTTAAAGGCTCCAAAAAGTGTTCAAGAGAAGTATTTGCTCAAAATATAGGACATATTTAAAATGGAAACTTACCCCCATCAATACTAATACTCAACAAATAAAAAAATGCCCCGAAAAAACTCCGGGGCATCCACTAAGCAATTAGTCCTGTTAAAATTTAAAGCCAACGGTGGCTACAATATTTCCTCTTTGTTGTTTTAGTGTGGCATAGGTATTTGCCCGGTCCTCCAGCCGGTAAGGGAAGCTAACATCTTTACTGATGGCATGCACATAGGTAAGATCAACAAACACTCCTTTATTGCGGTAACCCAGGCCACCACTCAATAACATGCGGTTGGCCTTGTAACCTGCATCTTTATAAGGATTGCCATAATATGCAAAACCTAACCTGGCCATAATGATATTAAACTTCAACTCTCCACCCAACCGAAAATTAAAACTACCTTTATAATCTGTTTTAATAACATTGTTTAAGGCTTTATAATAATTTTTTTCTCCGGCAGTTACGTTTTCATTATCGCTGCTGAATTTTGATCCTTTGTGATGCACATACTCAATATCAAGACTGATAAAAGCCCGTTGTTTTTTTACATTCTCCATTTCCCTGAAAACATACGATGCACTGATGATGGCTTTAAAAGGTGAGGTTTGCCGGTACTTTGATTGCCCGGGTTGGTCGTTTGTAAAAGTGTTTGATGATACATTGTATTTTTCAACCGGGTTTTCTACTTCGGTTGTTAATGAAGTGGTACGTGTATCTTTTAAATACATATAAGTTGGCGTGTGAACGGCTAAGCCCAGGCGGATATATTCCTGCGGCCTGTAAATGATACCGATCCTGCCGTTTAATCCAAATCCATTAGTTTTAAATTCATCGGTGTATTCAAACTGTTTAAAATGATTGGCTGTATTGGCAGAAGTATCGGCCTCTTTAAAAACGGTATTGCTTGTATAATCTATAATTGGTAAACCAATCGTTAAACCCCAATACCATTTATCATTATGGTTGTGTGCAAAAGCAAGGGCAACTTCTTCTATGCCACCATTTGTTTTTTTAGTCATTTCCTGTTGCAATGCCTGCCCTGCATCCAGTATATATTCCGGGGCCCCTTTTACCTGGTAAACCCCATTTACTTTTACCGTATCAATAAGGTAAGTATATAAGGCAGGTGCCGAAGTGTAGGGTAATGGTGAGTTTGAGCTTAAAACTTCATCGATGGTATAACCACTCTTTGCAAACTCTTCGGCAAACTGTTCGCTGAATGAACTGTAATTATTTAAACCTTTATATTGAATTAAATTATCAAAATTAGCGGTCTGTGTTATGGCCAAGCTAAGTGTATTGTGGTTGCCGGTATTTTCGCCGCCAATGGCTCCAAAAATAAAACCGGTAGTGCCAAAAGCGAGGGTAGTTTTTTTACTTTTAGCATCGGTTTCCCTGAACCTTGCTTTATTGTTATTTGAAATAAGTAACGGTGTAAATAAAAATTCGTTGGTCTTATAAAAACCAAGCCCGGCAGGGTTTACAAAAGTTGCATTTAAATCTCCGCCCAACGATCCCATGGCACCACCAATGGCCAGGTTACGGGCTGTTCCGTTTTGCGGATAAAAAGAATAACGTAAAGCATCTTCAGGAACCTGGGCAAAGACAATTGTACTTATGAATAAACTTAACAGGAGTAAATATTTTTTCATGTTATAATTTTACTTTCCAAAAATGGATTGGGAATTTAATAAATACATAAGCGTAAATATTTTTCTTCTCCGGGAAGGGCCCCGAGGCTTCTTATCCACCTCTTTTTGGCCTGCTGACAGATCCTGAACTGCTGCTGCCCGATGAAGAACTTCCACTGCTATTGCTGCTGCCCGATGATGGTGAATAGGTCCTGGTATTGTTTGATGAAGAAGAAGAAGAGGAAGAAGAATTACTTCTTGGAAATAAAATTTCTCTTAGCTCAGACCTCGAACCACTTCTGTTACTGTTGTTATAACGGGTTGAAGGATTTGCCCAGTTAACAGTGCCGCTTGTTTTCCCGGCTGCCACTTTGCTGTTATATCCATTGTATGCATTCAGGTTAAACATCCGGGGCGTTGTATTCACCGGTTTTGAATAAGAGATTTTACCGGTATAAATTGCCCAGGGATAATAATATGGGTTATAGTAATAATCATGGTTCATACAATTGCAAACTGTAAAATAATACGGGCTGTAACTGTAACTATAATCATCCCTGAAATCTCTCCAGCGGTGGTCACGGATTCCCATGGTTATCTCATAATCCTTTGCGGGTTCGTATCTTACCTGGTCCCGGTTATCCCGATCATCATTTTGTCTTTCATCAACAACCCTTACCGGGGAATAATACACATCATCAGGAGTTTGTCCGCTTTTGTAAGCAGTGCTGCAACTGCTGAAAGCTGTTGCAGATAAAGCAAGGAGTAAAATTTTTGTTTGCATAACGATTGATTTAATCGATTTAATATTGAAGTTACTACTTTTGTACAGTTGCTGAGCACTTTGTGTAATTGTACAATCCTTTGTTAACAGACATTAAAGTTAAATTGTATGTTGTTAAAGCAGTGCTAAAAGAAATTACAGGGTACCTAAAAAAAATAAAAAATTAAATGAGTAAAGAACTGACATCAAGAGCCGAAGATTATTCCCAATGGTATAACGACCTCGTTATTAAAGGTGGACTGGCAGACTATTCTGCTGTAAGGGGCTGTATGGTGATTAAGCCCTATGGTTTTGCTTTATGGGAAAACATGAGGGACCAGTTGGATAAGATGTTTAAAGAAACCGGCCATGTGAATGCCTACTTTCCATTGCTTATTCCAAAAAATTTTTTAAGTAAAGAAGCAGCGCATGTGGAAGGCTTTGCAAAAGAATGTGCAGTGGTAACACATTACCGTTTAATGAATGATCCGAACGGAAACGGCATTGTGGTTGACCCCGATGCAAAACTTGAAGAAGAGCTGATCATTCGCCCAACTTCCGAAACGATCATATGGAACACTTACAAAGACTGGATACAGTCTTACCGTGATCTGCCCTTATTAATTAACCAGTGGGCAAATGTGGTGCGATGGGAAATGCGTACCCGTTTATTTTTACGTACTGCCGAATTTCTCTGGCAGGAAGGGCATACTGCACATGCAACAAAAGAAGAAGCCATTGAAGAAACTGAACGCATGTTGAATGTGTATGCCGATTTTGTGGAAGAATTTATGGCAGTGCCGGTAATAAAAGGTGTTAAAACATCCAGCGAACGTTTTGCCGGAGCGGTGGATACGTATTGCATTGAAGCATTAATGCAGGACGGTAAGGCATTGCAGGCAGGTACTTCACATTTCCTGGGACAGAATTTTGCCAAAGCATTTGATGTAAAATTCAGCGATAAGAATAATACGCTCGATTATGTTTGGGCTACCTCATGGGGAGTATCTACCAGATTGATCGGTGCATTGATCATGGCACATAGCGATGATCAGGGATTGATCATGCCGCCAAAGATTGCACCTTTCCAGGTTGTGATTGTACCTATTTATAAAGGTGAAGAAAGCAAGGCCCCGATAGATGCAAAAGCCAATGAAATGATCAGCCAGCTAAAAGCATTGGGTGTAAGAGTGAAATATGATAACAGCGATAACAGCCGCCCGGGCTGGAAATTTGCTGAATATGAACTAAAGGGTGTGCCGGTAAGAATTGCTATGGGCCTTCGTGATATGGAGAACAAAGTGGTGGAAGTTGCCCGCCGTGATACCAAAGAAAAAATCAGTATGCCGATGGATGGCCTTGCAGATAGTATTGTAAAACTCCTGGAAGAGATTCAACAGAATATGTATAATAAGGCACTTGCCTACAGAACCGAACATATCAGCACAGCAGATAACTGGGATGATTTTGTAAAACTGCTTGATGAAAAGGGAGGATTTATTTCGGCACATTGGGATGGTACAGCAGAGACTGAAGAAAAAATTAAAGAGCAGACTAAAGCTACCATCCGTTGTATACCGATGAATAATAAAATGGAAGATGGCAAATGCATCTTAACCGGTAATCCAAGTACACAAAGGGTTTTATTTGCAAGAGCTTACTAGGAAGGTTAGTTCATAAATACGGATCAACTAATTAACCAATTAACAGCAATAGATGTTATTCTATTTTTTAAATATCATTAGTTGGCTCGAAGCCCATCAGCAGCCTTGCTTGTTTAAACTGGTAACGCATTTTGATTGCCCCGGCTGCGGTATGCAAACAGGGTTACTGTTGTTATTAAACGGAAATATTGGCGAAAGCATAAAAACTTACCCGGCATTATTGCCAATCATTTTACTTTTTGGCTTTTTAATTTTACATTTAATAAAGCGGTTTAAAAACGGCTCACTAATACTTAAATATGCTTACATTATTTGTGCATGCACAATTATGATAAGTTATTTTTACAAATTGATCTTCACCAAAAATGTATAAAATCATGACTGAACAAAACCGGGATTATTTAAGCAGCAGCAACACCGGAACTGCTATACTGCCAAATGCAACTGCAACTTTGGTTTTAGGGATATTATCCATTGTTGTTTGCTTTATCTGCGGCATCATTGCATTGGTTATCTCAAACAAAGATGTTGGTATGTATAAAGCCAACCCGGAGATATACTCTGAGGCATCCTACAATAACATCAAGGCTGGGCGTATTTGTGCCATTATCGGCCTTTGCCTGCAAATAATAGGCTTGATAGTTTATATCGCATTTATTGCATTTATTTTTTCAAATATGGAAAAATTCAAGTAGCTGAAAAAGATTTGAAAGCTTCTGATTTAAAATAATAAAGGCACCGAATTTTCAGTGCCTTTATTATTAAGTTGAAATAAAGATCTTTATTCTTTTGTTGCCAGGTAATTATAATCTTCCATCAGTTTTTCTAAAAACTGGTCTACATGCATGGTTGAATTAATGTTCAGCACTTCTTTAATTTTCATGGCCACCCTGTGGCACATATCGTAGTTGTTTCTTTTTCCGGCCTGAATTAAAACAGACTTGATCGTATTGATATCCCGGTCACTCAGGCGCATCACTTCCGGAAACATAACTTTATAATCAGTTTTATCGATCTGCATAAAAACCGTATCAGCAACAGTTAATGCCGATTTTGTATTTACTACAACTGTTGCGGCTGCCAAATCACCAAGCCGTTGGTTTTTGCCGGTTACCGAAATAATAATTACTACTGCAATACCAAATAACCCGGTTATAAAACAATAGGCCAGCACATTGGTATTTGTAAAAGCGATGTAGCCGAAAAAGAACGGCCATTCAAAAAATTTGGTCACCCAGCGCAGTATATATTGCCCCAATGTAGGTTCACCACCTTCCAGGCTGATGACTCTTATGGCCATGATCTTTTTACCAACTGTTTGCCCGTTCATCCATAGTTCGGTTAACAATGAGTAAAGCAACATGGGTAATGATATGATGAGAATATCCAGTCCTGCACTCTCTTCCATATTCAGAACCAGTCCGCCATAAAGCATGAATTTCATGCTAAACAGGTAAATAAGCAGCAGGGCAAAATCGATCATATAGGCAAGCAACCGCTTATGAAATTCTGCAATTTCAAATTCAAGTTCTATATTAAATACGGTTGAAATTTGAATGATGGCCATGTTAACTGCAAATTACAATTTGCAGCTAACAGATAGCCTTAAACACGAATTTTTTTATTAGTAAAAAAATCGGAATTTACAGGATTAATTCATAACCTGTAATTTTTTGAAATGAGGGAAGCGATGTTTATTAAAAAGAATGCTGACAAATGGAATGAGTACCAGCATTCTCCAACTAATAATCCCGATGAAACTGCTGAACGTTTTGTTAATTTGATAGATGACCTGAGTTACGCCAAAACATTTTATCCCAGAAGTAAAGTTACACACTGGGTTAACGGCATTGCAGCCGGCATTTATCAAAGTATTTACCAGAATAAAAAAGAAAAATACAGCCGCATATTTCAGTTCTGGAAATTTGAATTACCACTTTTATTTAAACGGTATCACCGTATTTTTTTATTTACTACTGTTATCTTTTTACTTTTTGTGGCCATTGGTGTTTTTTCATCAATGTACAACGAAGGATTTATCAGGGGTGTTTTGGGAGATGGTTATGTTGATATGACGGAAGATAATATTGCCAAAGGAGATCCTTTTGGTGTTTATAAAGATGGGAACCCGTTTTCTATGTTTGTTTGGATAGGATTTAATAATATCAGTGTTGCTTTTAAAGCATTCATCGGAGGTTTTACTTTAGGCTTGTTTACTTTAATGATCATGTGGGGCAATGGTTTAATGTTAGGTGCTTTTCAGTACATGTTTTTTGCAAAAGGCCTGGGCATGAAATCCATAATGGTGATATGGATCCATGGCACATTGGAAATTTCGGCCATTGTAATAGCCGCTACGGCAGGGTTTATCCTGGCAAGCGGTATTTTATTCCCCGGTACTTATTCCCGTAAAACTTCTTTCAGAAGAGGTGCAAAAGATGCGGCTAAGGTTTTGATCAGCCTGATACCGGTTTTTATTGTGGCAGCTTTTTTTGAAAGTTATGTAACCCATTTAATGAGCCAGACATTTGATAAAACAACCAAAAGCGGCCTGCCGGTTTGGGCAAGCATTGTCATTCTGGTGGTTTCACTTTCATTTATCATTTGGTATTTTGTTATTCTCCCCATTCGTTTACACAGGAAAGGCTATTATATTCAACCCGATGGAATCATTAACCGGTTGAAACCCGACAATGGTTAAGTTTATTTACATATCGTTTTTATTCATGTTTTTTTTAGCGCCTGCACAGGCTCAGAAAAAATATATTTACCAGGATACCTCTCTTTTGCAAAAAGAAGAAGAATACAAAGCACCTGCTGAGGTACAGCAAACAGAAACAATACCAATTGAGAAAATTAATGAATTAATTAAGGATACTGTTGAAGAAAAATCTGACACCAGCCTTTTTGAAAATTATTTAACACTTCCTGTTGATTCCATTCAGCATTGGAAAAACTTAAAGGATTTTGCTTACGCAAAATACCTGGACAGTTTGCTTAAAGACAGTAAGCTTAAACATACCAACATGGCCCGGTCTGAACCGGCAGGACCGGGATTATTCAACAGCTTTTTATCTTCTTCTTTTTTACAGTTTTTATTATGGACACTTGCTGTTTGTTTTATTATGTTCATCATTTACCGCCTGTTTATTGTTGATGGTGTGTTTAAACGGGAATCAAAAAATGTGGGAGCAGATACTGCTGATGTAGCAGAAGAATTGATCACCAATGAAAGCGATTTTAATACTTTAATAAAACAGGCGTTGCAAAACAATAATTTCCGGCAGGCAGTTCGTTACCAGTATTTAAAAACCCTGCATACACTTGCTGATAAAAAATATGTTGAACTGGCACCTGATAAAACTAATTTTCAATATGTGCATGAGATCAGTAACCGGGAATATCAAAATGAGTTTGCTGCATTGACATTAAATTATGAGTATGTATGGTATGGTGAATTTGTTATTGAAAAAAATATTTATCAAAAGATAGAGATGAATTTTAACAACCTGAATCAAAAACTATAAAGCAGTAATTGAAAAATAAACACACATATCTTTTAGTAATATTTTTATTTGCAGTGTTGTTTACAGCCTGCAAGAATGATACTCATAAAATTCCTTCATTAGTTGAAACCTTTTATAAAAAAGATAAAAATCCTTTTGGCGCCAATATTGCTTACCGTCAACTGGATGCAATGTTTACGGGAAAAACTATACAGGATAAAAAGCAAACATTCACAAAAACCTGGGAAAATATCGCTGATGAAACAGCGCTGTATGTTTGTATTACTGCAAACCTGTACGTAAATGAGGATGAAGTGAATGCCATGATGGAATATATTTATGCAGGTAACGATCTCTTTATTTCTGCAGGTGATATTGACGAGCTGTTGTTAAAACGGATTGGCTGTAATGAAATGTTTACAGAAACATCTCCCGAAAATATATTTGATCTGATGAAGAACACATCAACAAATTCTATAGCAAACCCTGGCCCTGCATATTCCTATTTTTACCAACCCATGCAGAATTATTTTTTTAATACCGACAGCAGCCATATCAAAATACTTGGTTTTAATGAGTATAAAAAACCTAATTCAATTGTTTATTTTCATGGCAAAGGAAAATTATTTCTGCATTGTGAGCCAAGGGCATTCAGTAATTATTTCCTGCTGAAAGAAAATAATTATCAATACCTGCAAAATGCGCTGGCATTTACACATAAAAACCCTGAACACATTTACTGGGATGATTATTACAGCAAACTCAGGCACCGTAAAAATAAACAGGATAAGGATTTTTCTACCTTCAGCGAAATAATGAAACACCCGCCACTGGTTTATGCTTTTTGGTTATCACTTATTTTACTGGGATTATATATTCTATTTGGTGGTAAACGGGTGCAGCGTATTGTTGAGCAGCTTAAACCCAATGAAAATACTACCGTAACCTTTACGGAAACCATTGGCCGTTTGTACCTGCAGAAAAAAGACAATAAAAATATTACCGATAAACTGGTTACCTATTTTAATGAGTACATTCGTAATAAATATTTTTTAAATACCAATATTATTAATGAAGACTTTATTACAACCTTGAGCCGCAAAAGTGGTGTGCAGCGGGATAAGGTAGATATCCTTTACCGCACTATCGTTGCGGCACACCGCAGTGAGCATGTTACCGATTATCAATTACTTTCCTTACAGGAGCAAATACAAACTTTCTATAAAAATGCAGGATAGAATATTTAATAATAAACAACCCAAACCGATGAGGTCTAAAGCCCCTTTAGGGGTTGGGGCAAAAACAGAAACTAATGGAAGAAAATCTTTTTGAACAACGCATTGATTTGAGTGGTTTGAACAGGGCCGTTTTTGAAATTAAAACCGAGATCGCAAAAGTGATCATAGGGCAGCATAAAATGGTTGACCTGCTGCTGATCGGTTTATTATGTGACGGACATATTTTAATTGAAGGTGTACCCGGCGTAGCTAAAACATTAACTGCAAAACTGATGGCTAAGATCATTGATGTTGATTTTTCACGCTTACAGTTTACACCTGACCTGATGCCCAGCGATGTGGTAGGCACTTCTGTTTTTAACCCGAGAGAAGGCGATTTTAAATTTAAATCAGGCCCTGTTTTCAGTAATATTGTTTTAATTGATGAAATAAACCGGGCCCCGGCAAAAACACAGGCCGCCCTTTTTGAAGTGATGGAAGAACGCCAGGTAACCATTGATGGCTTTACTCACCAGATGAGTATACCGTTTATTGTGCTGGCAACGCAAAACCCCATAGAGCAGGAGGGAACTTACCGCCTGCCTGAAGCCCAGCTTGATCGTTTTCTTTTTAAAATAGAAGTGAACTATCCTTCACTGCAGGAAGAGATTATGATCCTGATGAGGCAACAGGGAAAAACACAAACACAAATGTTGGAAGGAGTAAAAATATTATTATCGCCGCATGATATTCAACACTACCGCAGCCAGATACAATCTATAATTATTGAATCCAAACTGATCGAGTTTATTGCAAAGATCGTTCACGAAACCCGTAACAACCCTGCATTATACCTGGGTGCATCTCCAAGGGCTTCGCTGGCAATTCTTCGGTCGGCTAAAGCAAATGCGGCAATTAAAGGAAGGGATTTTGTTACACCGGAGGATATTATTGAAATGGCTCCGCATGTATTAAGGCACCGGATAATTTTAACCCCTGAAAAAGAAATGGAAGGCATAACACCTGATGACCTGATCGATCTTATTTTAAAATCAATTGAAGTACCAAGATAAGCCGGGCAAAGATCACAACATGGAGCTGCTGCAAAAATATATTGGTCATTTATATTTAACAACAAGATTTTATCTTGTTACCGGTCTTTGTATTGTGCTGTTTATAACTTCATTCTTTATTCCGGAAATATTCCTGT
>JAYVEQ010000004.1:0-17151 GCA_043748745.1 Chitinophagaceae bacterium
GTAAGTACGATAATGGCCAAATTGATGAAGGCGTAGCCTTTGTATATCATGGTTCGGCAACGGGTATTAATACCACAGCAGCAGCTACTGTTGAAAGCAACCAGGCCAATGCCCAAATGGGTATTTCTGTAGCATCGGCAGGAGATGTAAATGGCGATGGATACAGCGATGTGATTGTGGGCGCTAATGGGTACGCTAATGGCCAAGCCACTGAGGGCGCAGCCTTTGTATATCATGGCTCTGCAACGGGTATTAATACCACAGCAGCAGCCATGGTAGAAAGCAACCAGATAAATGCCCAAATGGGAAATTCCGTAGCATCGGCAGGAGATGTAAATGGCGATGGATACAGCGATGTGATTGTGGGGGCTTATAATTACGATAATGGCCAAATTGATGAAGGCGCAGCCTTTGTATATCATGGCTCTGCAACGGGTATTAATACCACCGCAGCAGCTATAGTTGAAAGCAACCAGGCCAATGCCCAAATGGGTATTTCTGTAGCATCGGCAGGAGATGTAAATGGTGATGGATACAGCGACGTGATTGTGGGGGCTTATTTGTACGATAATGGCCAAACAGATGAAGGCGCAGCTTTTGTTTACCATGGCTCTGCAACGGGTATTAATACCACAGCAGCAGCTACTGTTGAAAGCAACCAGATAAATGCCCAAATGGGTATTTCTGTAGCATCGGCAGGAGATGTTAATGGCGATGGATACAGCGATGTGATTGTGGGGGCTCCTTTTTACACTAATGGGCAAGCAAGTGAAGGTGCATTCTTTGTGTACCATGGTTCGGCAACGGGTATTAATACTACCGCAGCAGCTATGGTAGAAAGCAACCTGTTAGGTGCATATATGGGTTGGTCAGTCGCTTCGGCAGGCGATGTTAATGGAGATGGATACAGCGATGTGATTGTGGGGGGGTATAATTACACTAATGGGCAAGCAAGTGAAGGCGCATTCTTTGTGTACCATGGTTCGGCAACGGGTATTAATACTACCGCAGCAGCTACTGTTGAAAGTAACCAGGAAGGTGCCCATATGGGAATTTCGGTAGCATCTGCAGGCGATGTTAACGGCGATGGATATAGTGATGTGATTGTAGGCGCTCATGGGTATACAAATGGCCAAACTAATGAAGGCGCAGCTTTTGTGTATCATGGCTCTGCAACCGGTATTAATACCACAGCAGCAGCTACTGTTGAAAGCAACCAGATAAATGCAAATATGGGTTGGTCAGTCGCTTCGGCAGGAGATGTAAACGGAGATGGATACAGCGATGTGATTGTGGGGGCTTTTACTTACACTAATGGGCAAGGTGAGGAAGGCGCAGCCTTTGTGTATCATGGCTCGGCAACGGGTATTAATACCATCGCAGCAGCTACTGTAGAAAGCAACCAGGTTGGGGCAAGAATGGGTAGTTCAGTCGCTTCGGCAGGCGATGTAAATGGCGATGGATACAGCGATGTGATTGTGGGGGCTTATTTGTACGATAATGGCCAAAATGATGAGGGCGCAGCTTTTGTGTATCATGGCTCTGCAACCGGTATTAATACCACAGCAGCAGCTACTGTTGAAAGCAACCAGATAAATGCCCAAATGGGTATTTCTGTAGCATCGGCAGGAGATGTAAATGGTGATGGATACAGCGATGTGATTGTGGGGGCTTATTTTTACGCTAATGGCCAAGCCGATGAAGGTGCAGCCTTTGTGTACCATGGCTCGGCAACGGGTATTAATACCATAGCTGCAGCAACGGTAGAAAGTAACCAAGTTGGTGCACCTATGGGTTGTTCCGTAGCCAGTGCAGGCGATGTAAATGGCGATGGATACAGCGATGTGATTGTGGGCGCTCGTAAGTACGATAATGGCCAAATTGATGAAGGTGCGGCCTTTGTATATTATGGCAACAGCCCCGGCACAAACAAACGCAACAACCTGCGCCTGTACAATACCAATTTAACCACACCCATCAACAGCAGCAATTTTATATTCGGCAATTTTGGCGCAGGTCTTTATGCCAAATCTTTTTTAGGCAGAGCAAAGGGCAAAATGGTTTGGGAAACAAGGCTTAATTACAATGCTTACAGCGGTACACCTATTACCAACAGCACTTTTTTTACAGCACAACAGGCATCTTATTCCGATCTTGGTTTGGCAGGTATTGAATTAAAAAATCTTATTGGTAAATTATTAGGAAGCGGCAGGTACACCAAACTAAGGGCAAGAGTAAAATACGATCCTGTTACCGCTGTTACCGGCCAGGTGTATGGGCCGTGGCGCAATGTGTCGGCAGTTATTGATGGTAATAGTTTGGGTGCATTGCCAATAGAATTAATTTCTTTTAAGGCTGCCTGGTTACAAAAAGGCAGATCGGCTAAAATTAATTTTAGCACCGATAAAGAAAGCGGCATCTGTTGTTTTGATATTGAGAAGAGTAACGATGGTTTTAATTTTTATACAATTGGAACATTGCCGGCAAAAAATATAGCCGGTATACAGTCTTATAGTTTTATTGATAACAATGCCAATAATAAAAAACAATTCTATCGCTTAAAAATTAAAGGAAGCAACGGGCCGGTTGATTACAGTAATATCCAGCAGTTGCAGAACAATGGCGCAATGGAAATCCTGATTTTTCCAAATCCAACAACTGACGTTTTACAATTGCAACTGAATAAAGTGTATGATAAGATGAATGTGGAGATCGTAAATAGTGCCGGCCAAATTGTAAAACAATTCAATAATCTTTCCACAGTAAATCAAACAATAACAATACCTGTAAACAATTTACCAGCCGGGCAATACTGGCTGAAGTTGCAGGGTGGGGTAGAAAAACAGGTGCTGCAGTTTGTAAAGCAATAATGACCTAAAAAAATGCAAGAGAGATTCCTCGTGCCCCGGAATGACAAGAAACTTATATTTTTTCCAGCGTTACCCTCGTCATTTCATTTTTAACATCACCGGTATTTAAAGTAGTTGCGGGCTCAAATAAAATGATATGCACTTCTTCATCAGCTACCGGTTTGTGTTCAACAGCTCTTGGGACAATTAAAAATTCACCTTCGTTAATTTCAATGATCTTATCCCTTAATTGCATGGTGAGCATACCCTTAACAACCAGGAATAATTCATCTTCATGATCGTGCTTGTGCCATACAAATTCGCCTTTCAGTTTTACGGCTTTTACATGTTGGTTGTTTAATTCACCGATGATCCTGGGATTATAATGATCGGTGAATAAAGAAAATTTTTCAGCAAGATTTACTTTTTCCATAAACTATTTTTTACTCTTTTGTTAATCCGCTTTTTGTCAATGTTTCGACAAGCTCAACATGACAAAAAGCTGTCAGCCTGAGCCTGTCGAAGGCGGGTTAATTCAGGATAAATTACTTTTTTGCTGTAAGGTTCAATAATTTTTTATGCAGCTCAAGTACCTGCGGCAGCAGCATTTCCTGTTCATCATTATTGATCACAAAATCGCAGAGCTTCATTTTGATCAGTTCATCCATTTGCTTGTCCATCCTTGACATGACTTCTTCACGGTTAACCCCATCACGTTGCATGGTACGCAGCATGCGTAATGGGGCAGGGGCTGTTATGCCAATCACATAATCTAAATATTCATGTGCGCCGCTTTCAAAAATAAGTGCAGCCTCTTTTATACAATAAGTTGATGTCTGTTCTTTCATCCATCTTTCCGCATCTTTAAGTGTTGCCGGGTGAACAAGGGCATTCAGTGATGCTAATTTTTCAGGAGAGGCAAAAACTATGTCTGCAAGATATTTCCTGTCCAATTCTCCATCCGTATAAACTTCATCACCAAATTGCTGTTTAATTTTTTCTTTTAATTTCTCATCTTCATTCATTAATCTTTTTGCCGCATCATCAGCATAATAAACAGGTATACCCAGTACTTCAAATACTTTGGCTACAGTGCTTTTGCCACTACCTATTCCGCCTGTAAGACCGACTCTGAGCATTGGTTAATTGGTTAATTGGGAATAAAAATCCGGAATCGAAGTTAAACTTCAATCCCGGAATATGATGTATAAATCTGCGAAATCAATTAATCAGTAAAATCGGCCTGACGGTAGGCAGGTCTGCGATTTATTTCTTCACTTCCTCAACCGGCTTATTGATATTGGCTGTCCATTCCATACTGATGGCGCTACGTTCAATTTTAATGTAACTGCCCGGGCTGGTTTCCAGCATCAGGGTTGCATCATCATTTACTTTATTTACGGTGCCATGTATGCCTGCAATGGTAACAATCTTATCGCCTTTTTGCAGGTTGTTGATGAATTCTTTTTGTTTTTTTGCTTTTTTTGCCTGTGGCCTGATCATAAATAACCAGAAAACCAGGATCATCAGTCCCATCATGATTAATGTGCCGCTGCTTCCACCTTTACCCTGTGGATCCATCATTAAAAAAATACTTAATAGTTGCATGTTGTTTGTTTATTTGTTTAAAAAGTTGATCTTATTTTTTATTTATTGACAACCACTTCACCGGTTAATATTAACGGCGGAAATTCAGGGTTTGCATTTGATGTTATCGTTATTGTTTTATGAGCCTCACCAACTCTTCCTTTACTGTCAAAAACAATTTTAATAAATCCTAATTCACCCGGTAAGATGGGTTTTTCGGGTTTTTGAGGAACCGTACAACCACAACTGGCCGTAGCATTAACGACCACAAGCGGTTTTTTACCGGAGTTTTTAAAGCGATAACTGTATTCTACTTTTTCACCATCGGTTACTTTGCCAAAATTATAGGCAGAGTCAATGATCTCCACAGTTGTAGAATCTTTTAATGCAAGTGCTTTTTGTACTGCAGCATCATCCGAAATTTTATCCTTACGACGGATATCACAGGATATGAAAACGAGGGTTACCAATAAAAATAAAATATATTTTTTCACTGTTAATTTTTTTTGCAAAGTTATTTATATCGTACTGTTTTTAAAACTCTTCTTGCTGATTTTATTTTCGGCAGTTAATTCTTTATGAATATTATCCAGCAGGCCATTAACGAATTGTCCGCTTTGTATGGTACTGTAATCCTTGGCCAGATCAATATATTCATTAATGGTAACCTTGGTAGGGATGGTTTCAAAAAATAAAAATTCGCAAACTCCCATTTGCAAGATGATCAGGTCCAGTGCAGCGATCCGGTCGGCATCCCAGTTTTTTAATTTGGGTTTTATCAGTTCCATGCAGATCTCATTCCTGGTTAATACCGTTTCCAGCAGGCTTTTGGCAAACTCCCATTTTTCTTTGCTGAGTATATCGGTAAAATTAAAGTGTGATGGCTTATGCAGAAAATTAAGTACCAGTTGGTCCATCATCTCTGCATCATCATCCCAATGAATAAACTGCTCTTCCACATGCGAAATAAAATCTTCGTTGGGTAACATCAGGTTGGTGAAAATAAATTCAAGCATTTCTTTCTCCAGCTTTTTCTCCCGGCTTTGCATTTCAATGTATTCGGTATATTCGGGAGAAGCAGCCAATTGCAGGTAAATTTTCTTCAGCAGTTCAGTATCCATAATCTGCTGCGGTTTTAATTCTGCAACAGCAGCTTTAAATGTGGGTTCTTCAACGATCTTCCATAACAATTCATTACCGGCAATCTTGGTATTGATATTAAGGTCGGCTGTTGTAGGTAAATGTTTTGAAGCTTTTTGCCTGGCATCGGTTTCGGAATACCTGGCTACCTCAGTGATGAAATATACGAGGTAGGTTAAGATCTGGCGGCTCTGTTCAATTTTTTTGGTAAGGATGCCAACCGCTTCGCCCGGTTTTACTTCTCCACTCATACTGTCGATACTGTATAAGGTCTGCATCACTTTTACCCGGATATTTCTTCTGCTGATCATGGCGTAAAGAACTTTTTCATTTGAATTTGCAAATTTAAGGGTTTAAAGTTTGTGGTTAAAAGATTAACCTCAGTTTGTGAAAAATTGTCTGTTTTAATTGCGGCCGGTCTGCCACGATTCATCAGATTACTGACATAACTGCTAATAAGTTCAATTGGTACAAAAATGGCTGTACCTTTGCCAACCGTAAAAAACGGAGTTTTTATTTTTTAAACTAAATCAAATTATACATTATGGCAAAAAAAGTTGCTAATTACGAGTTATACGATGATAGAGTGCTCGTAAAGCCTGCTGCTGCTGAAACAAAGACAGCCGGTGGTATTATTATCCCCGACACTGCTAAAGAGAAACCACAAAAAGGAACTGTTGTAGCCGTTGGGCCCGGAAAATATGCTGAGCAAACCGGGAATATCATTCCGGTTAAGCAAAAAGTTGGTGATGTTGTTTTGTATGGCAAATATGCCGGTACTGAAATTACTTTGGAAGGCGAAGACCTGTTGATGATGCGTTCTTCGGATATTTTGATAAAGGTGGGGTAATACAAAACCAATACCAGATACAAGATACCGGATAAAGCAACTTTAAATTTGAATAGACCATCCAGCATCAAACAAAAAATCATAATTAACAAAAAAAATCAAATTTATTATGTCTAAAATGATATTCTTCGATATTGAAGCAAGAAATAAAATGAAAAAGGGCGTTGATACTTTATCTGACGCTGTAAAAGTTACCCTTGGCCCCAAAGGCCGTAACGTGGTTATCGAACGTAAGTTTGGTGCGCCAATGGTTACCAAAGATGGTGTAACTGTTGCCAAAGAAATTGAACTGGAAGATGCTATTGAAAATATGGGTGCTCAAATGGTGAAAGAAGTAGCGTCTAAAACTGCAGATATTGCAGGCGATGGTACAACTACCGCAACTGTTTTAGCTCAGGCCATTATTGGCGAAGGTTTAAAGAATGTGGCCGCAGGTGCAAACCCGATGGACCTGAAACGTGGTATTGACAAAGCCGTTATTGCTATTGTTGAAAACCTGAAAAAACAATCTGAAAAAATAGGAAGCGACAGCAAGAAAATTGAACAGGTAGCTTCCATCTCTGCAAATAATGATGCTGCAATCGGTGCTTTAATTGCACAGGCTATGGCCAAGGTTGGTAAGGAAGGTGTGATCACCGTTGAAGAAGCAAAAGGAACCGATACTACAGTTGATGTGGTAGAAGGAATGCAGTTCGACCGTGGTTATATTTCGCCGTACTTTGTTACCAACAGCGAAAAAATGCAGGCTGAATTAAGTAACCCTTACATTTTAATTTATGATAAGAAGATATCTACCATGAAAGATATCCTGCACATCCTGGAAAAAGTAGCTCAAACCGGACGTCCGTTGGTGATCATTGCTGAAGACCTGGATGGTGAAGCATTGGCAACACTTGTTGTAAATAAATTGCGTGGCACTATTAAAGTGGCTGCAGTAAAAGCACCGGGCTTTGGCGACAGAAGAAAAGAAATGTTACAGGATATCGCCATTTTAACTGCAGGTATTGTTGTTAGTGAAGAACAGGGTTTCAAATTAGAAAATGCTGATCTTACTTATTTAGGTAGTGCCGAAAGTATTACCATTGATAAAGACAACACAACAATTGTTGGTGGTAAAGGAGTTAAAAAAGATATTGCAGCAAGAGTAAATCAAATTAAAGCACAGGTTGAAACTACAACCTCTGATTACGATAAAGAAAAATTACAGGAACGCCTGGCTAAACTGGCCGGTGGTGTTGCGGTATTGTATATTGGTGCTGCTACAGAAATTGAAATGAAAGAAAAGAAAGACCGTGTGGATGATGCGTTACATGCAACAAGAGCTGCGGTTGAAGAAGGTATTGTACCGGGTGGTGGTGTTGCTTATATACGTGCAAGCGATGTGCTGGCAAAAATGACCGGGCTTAATGAAGATGAAACAACAGGTATTGCCATTGTTCGCCGTGCAGTAGAAGAGCCATTGCGTACCATTGTAGAAAATGCAGGATACGAAGGCAGTGTGGTAGTAAATAAAATTAAAGAAGGCAAAGGCGATTATGGTTTTAATGCCCGTACAGAAAAGTATGAAAATCTTTTCAAGGCCGGAGTTATTGACCCAACCAAAGTTAGCCGTGTAGCATTGGAAAATGCCGCTTCAATTGCAGGTATGATGTTAACCACTGAATGTGTAATTGCAGACAAACCAAAAAAAGAAGAAGCACATAACCATGGGGCACCGGATATGGGCGGAATGGGCGGATATTAAGAAGTATGATGTTAGAAGTACGATGTACGTCTTTACAATATTAAATCCCTCCTGCAGAAATGCGGGAGGGATTTTTTATTATTAAGATGACCAATGATGAACTTTATGATAAATCTTTTATATTGTGGGCTAACTAAAACCAACCACTATGAACGGATTCGACTACTTTGTTAAGGTTTACAAAAATTACGCAAATTTTGAAGGAAGGGCAAGGCGGAGTGAATACTGGTATTTCACTTTATTCTATTATGTATTGGCCATTGTACTGTCTTTAATTGATGGTGCTATCGGCAATGGCGTTGGATATTTAGGTACAGCCCTTGCCCTGGGAACTATCGTGCCTTCTATAGCAGTAGGGGTAAGGCGTATGCATGATGTTGGAAAAAGCGGTTGGTACCTATTGATTCCGATTTACAATTTAGTACTTGCCTGTACAAATGGAGATACCGGAACAAACGGATATGGCCCAGATCCTAAAGGTGATCCTTTACAGGATGAAATTAATGCTATTGGAAATGGTCAATAAAATTTAAATGAACTCAATCCTGATCCTGTAAACTAAAAAGTTGCAGGATTTTTTTACTTCCCTGACTTTGCCGGCATTCATTATTTATCCTGAAGTTAACTGCTACAAAGAATAATTCCTTAGTTCTGCCTTGTTATTTGTTCGGCAGCATTTTTTACTTACTTTACAGCACATCAATAATAACAAAGACCATGAACAAGATTATTTATGCCATCATAACTATGACCATTTTGATCTCAGCTTCGGCGATTGCACAACAGGATGCAGAAGGAACCAAAGATCATGCTATGTTTCCGAATAGAATTGCAAATTATTTTATATCGGAAGCCACTACTAATTTTGATGCGGTTGATTTTAACCTTGCCGCAGGCGGTTCTAAAATGATTACCAAAGAAGGAACAAAATCATTTGTACGCTACGACTTTAATGCTGAATCGGGACAATCGAAACCAAGCTGTTTACAAATACTCAGAAATTATGAAACAGCGGCAAAAAAAGCCGGCGGCGAAACTCAATTCCTGAATGCAGGAGAAGGTATTGCAGTTTTTAAAATGGTAAAACCCGGCTCAGAAGTATGGGTAAAGATTGAAACCGGGGGCAATGATAACAGCGATTTTTATACACTTACCATTCTTCAGGTAGAGGCTATGAAACAGGAAATTACTTCTACTGAAATATTTTCAGCGCTTAATACAGACGGGCATATTGCTTTATACATAAACTTTGAAACCGGTAAGGCCGATATTAAACCCGAATCGCAAAAAACAATTGACCAGGTTGTGGAAATGCTGAAATCAAATCCTTTACTTAAAATCAGTATTGAGGGACATACCGATAATGTTGGTACTGCACAATCCAATCAAACACTCTCAGAAAACAGGGCTAAGGCAGTTTTGCATGCAATTAATGCCGCTGGAATTGATAAAACACGGCTATTATCAAAAGGCTGGGGACAAACAAAACCAATTACCGACAATAAAACAGAGGATGGGAAGGCAAAAAACAGGAGAGTAGAAATTGTGAAAATATAATCTCTTCCTGGTACGATCTTCGGCGCAGCGGTTGTTATATATTAAAAAGCTGTTGGTGATGAGCCAACAGCTTTTTTTAAACCTCTATTTATTAATATTTTTTTACTATGGTATAATAGAAAAATGTTGGAGGCCCTTCAACACCGCCTTCTTCCATTTTCTTTTTCAACTCAGGTGATTTTGAGAAATCCTCTGCCTTTTTCATATCGCTGATAACTAAGGCGATGGTTACGGAGTGATTGTCGCCCACGCTGTATCCAAGCGCCCTGTCGGTAAGACCGGCAGCCATGCGATTAGTCTTGTCGGCATCAAATACTTTTTTCCAAGCATCCCAGTCTTTTACTTTATGCGAAATCAGCACACGTGATGATCCATTTGCTGCTGTATCCAGCATCTGCATATCCACATAACTGATTACAGGGGCGCCAATAACTCCACCTTTTTTCATCGCATCTTTCAGGCTTGGTAAAGCAGCAAATTCTTTTGCTTTGGCTGCATCATCCATCCTGCAAACCACCATTACCATGTTCGAATCTTTTGTTCCCCTTGCTATCAAAGAGTTGTGCAGTCCGTATGCCAGGCGCATAGAATCATGTGCTTCATAACCGGGCAGCCATTTGGCAAAATTGGCCACCTTGTGAATAACGATCATTATATTGGCCGGCTTTACCGGTGCCATGGGTTCAGCAGCCTTTACTGCAGTTGTATCCACAGGGTTATCCGCTGCTTTTTTTTCTCCTCCGTTATTACAGGAAAATAGAAGTGCAGTCATACTTACCCCAATAGCGATCGGGGCTAAAAATCTGAATTGATTCATTTTTAAAAAGTTTTAAAGTTTTAAATAAAATCTGAAAAGTGAATTGGGATATGTAGGTTAAAAATAAGTTTTGTAAAGGATTAATGCAAGTAAAAAAGGCATATTATTTTATCGTGCCGTTTATGAGGGTTATTTATTTTTATTCCCTGTATTTTTTGCGAAAAAAACCCTTCCAAAAAAACAGGATCGCAACAAATAAACCACTCAGCAAAAGGTATAATACCAAACCTGACCGGTTTTTTTCTTTAATGATGCGGCAGACATAAGGCTTTATTAACGGAGCATTCCATTTTTGGT
The DNA here is from genome assembly GCA_043748745.1 of Chitinophagaceae bacterium. Taxonomy (GTDB): domain Bacteria; phylum Bacteroidota; class Bacteroidia; order Chitinophagales; family Chitinophagaceae; genus Ferruginibacter. Next base: position 10,842 of record JAYVEQ010000004.1, read on the forward strand.
AATAGGTATAAAATATGGGATCATGTGTTGTATCCCCAAGTTCTTTCATCATTGTAGTGAGCAGCATATGATATTTTTTGTCGGAAATAGTATGGTAAGCATCATAATAGCTCCATCCATTACCAATATCATAACCGGGCAAATGATTTTTGAGGGATAAGATGCCTTGTTGCACTACAAATGCCGCAGAATCATTTTTTGTGGCCAGCCAGAATTTATGCACACCCAGGAAAGCATATACATGACCATCCAATACCCTGGGCGTGTGCATATTGGTATCAGCATATTCTTCATACCAACTGCCTGCCGTTTCTTTATAAGTAAAACCTCCTGATTGAATGGGTTGATAAAAACCCCGGAGCAGTGCCATTGCATGATCGAGCCATTGTTGTGAATGATAAAGTTTGTAAGCATCGGTAAATGCTTCAATAGCACGGCCCGATGTCATGCCCGATGTCCAGGGTGCTCCAACGGAATCATAAAAAGGTTGTCTCCAGTTGAATTCAAATAAGGCATAATTGTCTTTGTATGTGATGTTATCTACAAGCCAGTTAACACAATGCAGAAATTTTGTTTTAGCTGTGGAATCATTTTTTGCTGTGACCAGGTCATAATAATCAATGGCATAATTAGCAACGATGGTTGCATTGTATTGGTTGCCGGCTTTTATTTCATTATAGGCAACATAATGTACATAGGGAATCCCTTTTTCATCAACAATAATTTTTGCGTAATTAGGTATAGAATCTTTCCTGATAGCATAAAAAGCAGTTCTCACTTTTTCCTCCCAGGCATCGCCTTTGTATTGGCAAACTATTGCAGCTAATGCAAGGGACAACAATATAAGCAATATGTTTTTAAGGAATCTTTTCATTGTTAACTTTAGCAGTTTATTCATCATCCACAATCTCCCCATAATTGATAGCCAGTTCTTCTCCTTTTTTTATATCACGTATGGCTTCAAAAAATTCTCCATCATTAATGGAGATGATATTTGGCTCATCTGAATGGTTTAAAAAATTAATCAGGTCCATTTTTTTAAAACCATAATCAGGTACAAAATAATTCTCCTCATCATACAGGCAATAGTTTTCTATCAATGCCTCAGCATGTTCCGGTAATTTTTCTACTTCTGCTTTGGATATGGGAATCCATTGTTCATCTGCTGATGCTTTTGAAAACATAGAACGGCATCCTTTCGGAATATCCTGCAGTGCAAATACACCAATACCTTCAATGGGAGAGGGCTTTATCATCACCCAGGTATTACCCGCCAGTTCTTTTAATAATTCTTCTTTGTTCATTTTTTTTCCTGTTCAATATATCCACTCACAATAAAATATTGTGCTGCACAGTATGTAAGCATGATGAATATTCCTGCATAGGCAAAGGGTTGATAAAATTTATTGATGGCCAGCAAAGAATCTGATAACACAAATGCTGCTGCACCCAACAAATAAAAAATTGCAGATCTTCCGTTTACTTTTAAAAAAACGTGTATGCTGCATAACAACATGCTGCAGATAACTGCTGCATAAATGATAACCGGTAATTTCAAATCGCCTAACCAGGGATAAAGTTGCCATACCAGTGTTATGCCATAGGCAAATACCAATGCAATTAATATGGGTTGTTTTTTCAGTAGAGAAATGTTTGCAGATTGAATACGCAAAAAATACAGGATATAAAAAATATGGGTGGTTAAAAAGCTGGCCAGTCCGAATATAAAGAACAGTGAATAATTTGATTCAAAAAGTAAAAAAACATCTCCCACCCAGGAAAAGAATAAACCTGTAAGTAATAATTTTTTACCGGGTACTTCTGTGTCAGCATAAAATAACAACAAAATTAGAGCCGGTATCAGCAGCGGTTTTACAATATAATAGAGGGGTTTTAATTCAGTAACAATACCCAAAATATCCAATGAGGCCAGTATCCAAAAAATGAGCGTTATTTTTTTTTGTACCGGCTTCTGCATATTTAAAGATGTGTAAATTATTTTAATTCAATAAAGGCTTTGCCTGAATAATAATATTTATTCAGTGAATCTTTGATCCGGCTGGTATCAGCAAGCGGTAGTGAAAATGGTTCGGCCAGTTTATACAAATTATTATTGTTGTTGTACATGATAATTTTATGTCCACGGGCTTTAAGTACATTCATCTGGTAATTGGCTGCGGCGGTATCGGGGGTTACCAAAAAAACCACTTTAAATGTATAGCCATCTTTTATTGAAACACTATCGGGTTTTACCAATAGTAAAGAATCCCGGATCACCGAAACTGTTTTAACAGTGTCAGGTACATTTTTGTGTTCTGCTGCAGATTGTTCAGCTGTGTTTTTATTTCGCTGTAAAAAATACCAGGTTGCAGTCCCGGTCAGGCCAAGGGCAAAAATGACTGCTGCAATTAATAAGCCTTTATTGCTGCGGGGTTCTTTTTTAACTTCAGATGCAAAAGAGATATCAACATCCTCCCGTTTTTCTTTTAAAACTACAGCAGCTGTTTCTAATTTGGCATTAAAGGAATGGCCCTGGGTAAACTGGTATTCGCCCTGTTGATTTTTGACCAGCATGCCTAAGCCTTCAATTTTAAATGGCTTGCCGATATTTAAAAACTGTTTACCCAGCATCAGGTAAGAGTCAAGGTCGGCAGAGGCCAGTGATTTCATTTTACGCGTTTGCTCTACTATAAAATTTATCAACGCTTCATCCTCAGCAGCCTTTGGATCGTATTTAAAGCTGATGGCATTATCGGGCATTTCTGTATCTTTATCTTTTTCTGATGGCATAACAAAACCTGGCAAGAGGGTGAATGTACCCATGCCCTGTAGTGTAACTTCCTTGCTGTTGTAAAAATGCTGAACGAGCAGTTGTTCTATCTTCATACCGAAATGTTAGGTGTAACAAACCTACAAGATATTCGGTACATAACAAAGTACTGCCAATTTGCTTAGATTTGCAGCATGCTGTCGGAAAAAGAGAAACAATTTATTGTGTATTGGGAAAGTGAAAGAGAAAAGCAAAATACGGTTGCCGGAATAATATTAAGTGGTTTACCAATGGCGGCTTTATTCAGTCTGCCCATCCTGTTATTTGTGGTTGCAGTGTATCTTTTTTTACCGGCATGGTACACCAAAGTTTCCAATACTTCTTCCGGAACTTTTGTAACAACAGTCATCGCTGTTTTTATCAGCATGATATTTTTTTCTTATTTCAGAATGAATTATAAAAGAGAAATGAATGAACAGTTGTACCAGGAATTAAAAAACCAAGAAAAAAAAACTGAAAACTTTACAGAAACAAAATAAAAAACAAAACACTAAAAAAACAATGACCAGGAAACACATTTTCATACTTACGTTTGCAGTTTTATCTTTTATGATTGGCGGTTGCTCAAAATCAGGTTCAAACAATTCAACCTGTGTGTCTAATAATACAGGTGTACCAACAGCTGAAGAGGTCGCATCACTGCAGGCATATCTTTCTGCAAATGCAATTACAGCAACGCAGGATCCGGGTGGATTTTTTTATATCATTACCGCTCCGGGGTCGGGTGCCACACCAACTTTAACTTCTACGGTTACTTTTAAATATACCGGTTCTTTGCAGAACGGTAATGTTTTTGATCAGAGCCAGACCGGGGTTACCTATGTTTTATCGCAACTGATCCTGGGCTTTCAAAAAGGTATACCGTTGATCAGGAAAGGAGGTTCAATAAAATTATTTTTGCCGCCTTCGTTAGGATATGGATGTACACAGGCAGGATCAATTCCGCCGGGATCAAACCTAATTTTTACTGTTGATTTAGTTAATGTTCAATAATAAAATCATCATTCCTTGAGTCACGAAGCAATATCTGTATTTGATATGTTTAAAATTGGGGTAGGGCCTTCAAGCAGCCATACGCTTGGGCCCTGGCGTGCAGCACAACGGTTTACCAATTCCCTGGTTGAAAAAGATCTGCTGAACGGGGTAAAAGAAATACGTGTGATACTTTATGGTTCGCTGGCAAAAACGGGCATCGGTCATGGAACAGATATAGCCGTTCAACTGGGTTTAAGTGGCGATGACCCGGTAAGTTTTGATGTGAATAATATTGTTGCTAAAATTGCTGATATAAAGCAGATGAAAAAATTACTGCTTACCGGTAAACATGAAATAGATTTTGACCCTGCAGAGGATATTGAATTTTTAATGGGCGAATCTTTACCCTTTCATCCCAATGCATTAAGTTTTTTAGTTACGCTGAATAATGGTGATGACTTTGCCGAAACGTATTATTCAATTGGTGGAGGTTTTGTTGTTAAAGAAGGAGAGGAGGGTAATGCAAGATCAGAAGTAAGCCTTCCTTTTCCGGTAAATACAGCCAGTGAATTACTGCACTGGTGTATGAAAACCGGGATGAACATCAGTGATGTGGTTTTGGAAAATGAAACTGCATGGCGCAGCGAAAAAGAAACCAAAGACGGGATATTGAATATCTGGCGGGTGATGAAAGAATGTATTTACCGGGGTTGTAATGCCGAAGGTATTTTACCGGGGGGCTTACAGGTAAAGCGCCGTGGCGCAGGATTAAATAAAAAACTCATCAACGGGAGAACGTATACGGATTATAAGAGCTGGTTGGCTCTTGTAAAACAGGGAGGTAATAATTTTACCTATATCCTGGATTGGGTTAGTTGTTTTGCACTTGCTGTTAATGAAGAGAATGCAAGTTTTGGAAGAGTTGTTACAGCACCAACAAATGGTGCTGCAGGAGTAATTCCGGCGGTGCTGCAATATTATATTGCTTTTTGTGATGGTGATTATGATGATAAAATAATTCATTTCTTATTAACTGCTTCGGAGGTGGGGAGTATTTTTAAAAAAGGCGCTACAATTTCGGCTGCCATGGGTGGTTGCCAGGCAGAGATTGGTGTAAGCAGCGCAATGGCTGCAGCAGCACTTACCGAATGTATGGGAGGCACACAACGCCAGGCTTTAATGGCTGCCGAGATTGCCATGGAGCATCACCTGGGTATGACCTGCGACCCCATTGGCGGCCTGGTACAAATCCCCTGCATAGAAAGAAATACCATGGGCGCTATAAAAGCAATAACAGCCAGCCAACTGGCTTTACAAAGCTCACCCGATTATGCTAAAGTTAGTTTGGATGGTGTTATAAAAACCATGTGGGATACGGCTTTGGATATGAACAGTAAATATAAAGAAACTGCAGATGGAGGATTGGCGGTGAATGTGCCACTGAGTTTGAGTGAATGTTAAAGCAACCCCCTCCGCCCCCTGAAGGGGGAACTTTGGAGTATAATGTTGCAAAGAGTTTTTATTTAATTTTGAAAGTCGAAATGAATATGAAAGCAAACATGTTTTATGGAGCTGGGCAATTGATTTTTGAAAAGGCGAAAAAGTTAAGAAATAATGTAACGCCAACTGAAATGATTTTATGGGGCTTATTGAAAGAATATTTTCCTGACATAAAATTCAGAAGGCAACATCCAATCTCATTTTATATTGTTGACATGTATTGTCATTCTAAAAAACTAGTTATTGAAATTGATGGTAGTATACATGATATGAAAGAAATTAAAATTAAAGATGAATTAAGACAAAAGGAATTAGAGGCACTGGGATTAAAAGTCATCAGGTTTACAACAAAAGAAATTACAAACGAATTGGAATCAGTTTTACATTCAATCGAAAACCACTTAAAATAATCATACTCTAAAGTTCCCCCTTTAGGGGGCGGAGGGGGTGTCCTACACCCCGTATTTCCGCTTAATATCCCTGTCCGTTTCCCGTTCCTTAATACTGTCTCTTTTATCGTAATTTTTTTTGCCTTTGCCCAAACCTATTTCCATTTTAAAATAACCCGATTCGGCCAAAAACATTCTTAAGGGTATGATGGAGTAGCCTTTCTCTTTTATCTTACCTTCCAGTTTTCTCAACTCTCTTTTATTAAGTAAAAGTTTTCTTTCCTGCAGGGGTTCGTGATTGCTGTGGGTGCCAAATGCGTATTCAGAAATGTGCAGGCTTTTTACAAACAGTTCGCCTTTAAAAAACACACAGTAACTGTCGTTAAAACTGGCTTTACCTGCCCGTAAAGATTTTATTTCGGTACCGCTGAGTACCAGCCCGGCTATGTAGGTTGCTTCAAAAAAATATTCGTAATGTGCTTTGCGGTTTGTAAGTTCCAATGCCCCTGTTTTTTTGCAAAGGTATTGGGTTTGCTTTTCTTTATGTAAGAAGAAAATTATTGAGGCTGCTGTCTCATTTTAAAAGCTGCCACGCTTATACCACAAACAGGTATTA
>JAYVEQ010000005.1:0-44844 GCA_043748745.1 Chitinophagaceae bacterium
GTAAGTATTTTTCTTTTGGCAACATTAACCTGGTCAAATAATTCAGGCTGCTTAAACTGTGAAAACCACTCTGCCGATTTATAGTGTATGGCAAATGAATTGTGTATAGAGTTTCTCAAAGCTATTTCCAGATTAGAAAGCAATGGATAAAGCGATTCTGAAATTTGTGTGTTAAGCCTGTAATACTCAATAGCTTTTTCTTTGTCTGTCGGGAACAGGCTATAATAAGTGCTGAGCCTTTTTGCTGAAAGCAGCTTTTCTAAGTCATTAATGTTCATCAATTTGCCTTTAAAAGAGTTGTTGCAAATGTAGTTTAAAGGCGTATATTTGCAATGCGATACCCGGTAAATCCTCTCTCCCGCATGGGATGATGAAACCGGGTTTTTGTTTTTATATCCTGCAATCATTTCCTAATACTTTTTAGTTTTTTGCCTAAACTAATTTATTCTATTACATAAATTATGTTAATACCGAAAATTTAAACAACCTCATCGATTATTTCCTGAGTAATACCTGCATTTTCCAAAAGGGATCGAAAATTATCTTTGCCTTCCCGAACTGAAGGGAATTCATTTATAAAATAGCATTGATAAATTTCATCAAAACTGCTTTTAGAGCTTAAATATATGTCACTGTTGAACCATCTATTAAAAGATTCCTTTTTTTCATCCAGCATTACCCAATATCGATCAATCTGTTTACCCAGCAAACTAAAAAACATTATGGTGAATAATTGTTTAGTTGTTTCTTGAATAATTCTGTAGTTTGAAATTTCAAGTCCAACAAAATAAAAACCAATTAACTGACAAACGCCAACTACAAGAAAATATGGGATAATTATTTTAAGTATGTTTTTCCAACCTTGGCTTTTGTCTATATAAAATGTCTCCATAAAAATTTGTGATGTTGAGTGCCCGGGGAATGGCTACTAACCGAGCAGGGCTTGCTGCTGTGCTAGAATTTATGATGTATAGCCCGGAACTGCTGTCCGGTTTTGTTTAAAAGTTGAAGTTAACATTTTTTGCGTGGCTTTATTCGTCAAGCCCAAACTCTTGCTGATAGCGATTTGTAGCCAATTGCTTCAATGCCCAGCCCCACTTGCAACAATACTTTTGTTGGGCGCAGACATGTTTAGAATATCTATCAACGGATGTTACAATTTCTTAATCGCCTCTTTTGCCTTTTCATTATTAGAATTAATCTCTAATGCTTTTTGCAAATACATTTTAGCGTTTATTTTATCATTAAGTAACAAATAACCTTCACCAAGATAATAATATGCCTGATCCTTAAAATAAGTCCAGCTCTCTTTATGATCACTGTTTATAAATACTAATAATTGCTTTATACCTTCATTTAGGTACATCTTATTTTCTACTGCATGTCTGCCTATCCAATAATTTAAGTCTGCTTCTCCTGTTTCCAGTAAGCCCTTTTGCAGTATTTCCCAAGCCTTAATTTTATCATCTTTGTACACATTAAGTGCCAATGAACGATATGCCGTGAAAATATTCAATTTGTTTTGGACAGAATGTTTTTGTTTTTCATCCCTTCTGGATTTCTCAATTGCTTTCTTGTAATACTCCTCAGCTTTTTCTGTCCATCCAATGCTATTAAAAGAATACGCAACATTGTTTAAATCAACCCCGGAACTTTTCCCTGACATAAAATAATCAGCAAAATAACTCAATGCCATTCCATCTTTATTCTTAACAGCCAGGCTTATAAAAAATTGAGAAATAGAATTGTTTTTACTATTGTCCTTTTCAATTGATAAGCCATAGAGTTTATAAAGTTCAGTCTCAACTTTCTTAAAATAATTCAAAGCATTTTGTGCAGTGTCAATATCTAAATAGGATGTATAGGGCTTAAAAATAAATTCTAAAGCCTGAGATATAGCATGGGTTAAAATCGTCATATGGCTGGCGTTTGCAAAAGAATCGAATTGAAACATAAATGAACTTGTATCAAGCTTTTTTACTTTTTCTGAAATTTCTTTAGCATAGGCTTGCCTTCTTGGCATGTCTAAACCGCCATCGGCTAAATAATAGGTTACATGGTTGTTCTTATAATACTGAACAAGTTGTTCGTCTATTTCAAAAGGTGGTTGTTGTGCTTCCAGCTTTTCAGGGGACAGTAATATGTAGGCATTAAAAATATCCGGTTTATGCAGAAATAAATAATTTGCATAACTGGCAGTTTGTGAATGACCAAAAAAGCATCGAAATTTTGAGGAACCATTGAATTTATTTTCTACTGCTGGTATTATCCCTTCCTTTACAGCTTTTAAAAAATTTTGCCCTTTAGTATTAATATTTCCTGTGCCATATGTATAGCCCACTTCATCACCATTCTTTATATCGATGGAAACGATAATAGTTTTGGGTATTTTATTATAATACACACTATAAATCGAGACATTATTGACAAGTAGTTTTGAGTTTAAATCTGAAATACTTAAAATTTCATACTGGTATATTACAGGATACTTTTTTGTAATCTTCCACCCTTCAGGTAACCAAACATGGTATAGAATTGATTCATTTAATTCTTTCGAAAAAAACTTTTCATTTTTAAGAGTTTGCGTGAATGCCTCGCAAAAAATTGCGATAAAAAATATAGATAAGGTTACTTTTTTCATCGTTTTCCATTTAAGAATTTCTGCAATAAACAATAGTCAGCTGATAAAAAATTGTATTTTTAAGACAACCCGTTTATTTCTTAATAAACTGAAAAATAAGATTATCGTCTGCTAACTTATCGATAGATTTAAAAAACGCTTTTGGGTTGATGCCTGCGAGTTGGTTATAAATTTTGATAAAGTAAGATTGATCGTAAAAATTACTTTCATATCCAATGTCAGTCAACTTCTTAAACTTTTCATTTAATAATTTATTTTTTAAAGAATGCCTGAATCGGGCAATTTTCCTATAAGCAACAGGTGAAATTCCCATATGCTTAAGAAAAAGCCTGTTAAAGGTTCTAATTTTTAAACCTACTGAATCCGCAATCCTCTCAATGGGAAGTTCTTCTTGGAAACCAGAAAGTAAATCAATTGATTTTTGTAAAATTTCCTGCTCTTTAAAGGGGCAATACATAGATAATAAGTAGGATTCAAGAATTTTAATTCGTTTGCTATTATCTGAAGTATCGAAGAATGCGTCTAAAAAAAAATGATAGTTTTCATCAGTATTCCATTCGTTAAATAACTGTAATGGTTCATTCGCAACTTCGCAAAAAGAAACCTTGATAAACTGATTTAAGCCCAGGGGTTTAAAAACAATAGTTATTTTATCTAATACACCTTTTAATTGAACAAATAAAGGTTTTTCAATTCTGCCTTGAACAATCATGAGATGCTTATAATTAGGGTCACTCTCTGTAAGCACGGAATGTCCATTTATTTCAAATCTTGCATTCTTATGGATGTTAAGAGAATGGAGAGTATTCGGAAAGGCATAATAAGTACTATTAAAATCAGATGAATTTGTTTTAAGAAAATAATAATAAGCAATAAACTTTTTTAGCAGGTCATTTTCTGGATAAAAAGTTTGAACTGGAAGCATCTCTTTCAAATTTTTATAAGGTAATTTTTGATTAGAGGACTACAGGAATAATTACTGCCAACGTACAGGGCTTTGTGCAGGCAGGGCATTGTTGTTTGTCCAGCCCGGAACTGAAGCCCAATAAAGAAATAAAAGTACAAGATAACAACTAAAAGCCCAACAGAATTCCGTCCAGTCCGAACCAAAGTACAGCGATGCAAACAGCCGAAGTTTCAACGTCCTGCCCCACTTGCAGCAATACTTATGTTGGCTATTTTTTTAGTCATTGTTAACTGTCTTATTTATGTTTCCCACTCTCCGTAGCAAGTTAATCCCGATGATGTATGGCATTAAAAAAGGAAATGCAGGAATAGAAACAGCAAAACCGGGTATCTTTAATGTCTCCCTGAAAAATGCAGATAGAATAATGATTGTAAAAGCCAATAAACTGAATAGCGTGTAAAAAAAACTGGATGTTTTATTTAACCAGCCCACTTTTCTCATTGCTATAACTATGCAAAACGTTGCAAAGTATGTCAATGCTACCTCTACTACTGATATTAAGCCAAATAGTTGCTTTATGGGTGCAAACCAGTCAGGAAAATTTGTTGAATCAGCAGTTGTTTGAAATTTAAATAATTCAGTAAGATAAAAACCCCAATAAAGTATGTTAATAATAAAAAGAGGTACAGCTATCAGCATTGCCGTTAAACTAAGTAAAGAATAAAAATTTTCTCCTTTTGTTTTAAGTCTGTCGCTTAAACCTACAAAGCCAAAGGCAATAAATACACCGCTAATAACAAGCATGAAGTACCTCACCTGTTGTTCCGATGCACTGGCTGTCCATTCTGCAGCTGTTTCTGGTGGCGGCCCCAATCCAGCAAACATTGAAATCAAAATCCCTGGTATAATCAGAAAAAATGCTATTTTAGCAAGTTTGTTTTCTTCTTCATTTTTTACCTGAACTATGTGCAGACCGAGTGTCCACGAAGCCAGTGTCATTAAGGCTATATTCAATAACCATATTGGCAGATAAATTTTATAGCTGACGTGTCCTACACCAAATCCAAGTCCAGTCACAATGAAAGGAACAAGTAGAAGATAGATGTAGCTTGTGAGCTTTGCTACTCTTGATTTCATAAACACTTTGTTTGAGTTTGGTCGCAAAAAAATAACAGCCAACGAACAGGTATTGCTGCAGGTGTGGAATTCATTGCTTGTCCTGCCCGGAACCGCTGCCCAATTGAAAATATAAAGTTGAAGTTAATAACAAAAAGCCAAATAGATATTCGTCTGCCGGAACAAAAGTACAGCAATGCAAACAGCCGAAGTTTCAACGTCCAGCCCCACTTGCAGCAATACTTTTGTTAGCGGTAGTATTTGTCAATATGAGTTGCCCATCTTCATTTAAGCTCCCTTTTGTTTTAAAGCATATACATATTGTTGCCACTACCAATAAAACAATCAAAATTATAAGCGGTCTAAATTCGTTACCTTTTAAGTTACCATAAAAATAAGCCGCACTTGTATTAATAGCATTATGAAACAGTATGCAAATCAAGAGGCTACCCTTTGTTGAATTATAAAGCCATGTCGCAATGATGGAAAGTGCAAAACAACCAATAAACATAAAAAGAAAGTAATTAATAGTTTTATTGCCATAAGGATCTATAGCAAGGTAAATAGGTAAATGCCATAAGCCCCAAACAAATCCAATTATGATGCTGGCTTTTAAAGGAGTATATTTTTCTTGTAAGATTGGCAGCAAGAAACCCCGCCAACCTATTTCTTCCCATAGAGCACTTAAAGGAAGAATCAATATAAAACAAAATATAAAATTGTATGCAGGGTCGGGGTTATTGATTTGTCCATAAGTCCAATTAAATAATAATAATGATAGTCCGCATAAGGCTATACTCAAAATAATTATTATGATATACCATTTGAATTTTACTCTCCATTTTACAACCGCTTTTAGTAAAGTCTTCAAACCATTTTTTTTAAAGAAAATTGCCGTAAGTATAAGAGCTACTATGCCCGGGGAAAGGGTGCAAATTGTTTGAAGTCCTTTTGAAATATTTATAGCTGTATAACCATGTTTGGTTAAAGCGACTGGTATTTCTACAGACCATGTAAGAATATAAGTTAAAAGCACAAATAGAAATCCTATGTGTTTTCTCATCATTTCCTTTTTTTTCCTGGACGGTGCCCCACCGACCGGAATGTTATCATGAATTAAACTGAAATTTATTACTTCTCCCTCTCTACCCTCGTCGGTGTCTCCTTTCCGCTCACAATCGTTTTACTGCTTAATGCAATGGCTTTAATAATCTCTGCCATATTATTCATATCAAGCGTTGTTATATCATCGCTTTGTTTATGATAATTGGGTTCGTTGTTTGGCGCTTCTTCCATTTTTGATGTGGAGATGGTATGTGCCGGTACACCCAATGCTGCAAGCGTTGCATTATCGCTGCGGTAAAATAAATTTTGTTTTGGATAAGGATCGGGTTCAAAATGAAATTTAGAACCGGCCAGGTTGGCCTTTAGTATTTTTCCCATGTCACTTTTTTCGTAGCCGGTAATATAGGCACTGTTGGTTCCCCATTTACTTTCGGTGCCAATCATTTCAATATTGAACATGGCCATCACTTTATCGGCATTCATTTGTTTGCCGAAGTAACGGCTGCCAAAGCCGCCAATTTCTTCGGCGGTAAAGGCAACAAAAATAATTGTGCGTTCATTATTTTTTAAAGCACTGAAATATTTTGCCAGCATCATCACGGCTGTTGTGCCGGCAGCATCATCATTGGCACCGTTATAAATACTATCCATGTTTTTATCGGGTTTGCCAATGCCTAAATGATCGTAATGACCGGCAAATACAACATACTCATCTTTTTTTGATTTACCGGGTATAACCCCAATCACATTTTTTAAATTTTGTACGATCTGTTCATTTTTAATGTGCAGGAAGAAAGAACCGGGGTTAAGATCAGCTGTTAATACAAGTACCTGCGAAACAGCCGAAGGAAATTTAGCATTACCGGCAAAGCGCTGCATACTTTTAAAACGCCGGGCATGGGCTGTATCAACCAGTATCAGTAAATTCTTTTCCAGGTCAAACAAGGGAAATATCACTTTATTGAAAGTGTCAGTAGCTTTTATGATCACCACTTTATAATCTTTCAGTGAGTTAATATTTAGTTCAGCCGCAGTTGTATTTACTGCCACATTATCTGCAGTTAATGCTTCATTATCAATCATGCCATTTATTTCTACAGGCTTGCTCCTCGTCATGGTAAATTCCTGGAAGTAGCTTTTTGAATTACCAAAAAATTTCAGTTTGCTTTTTGCAAATTCCGATGAAATAAAGTCGGCGGCTTTATCAATACCGGGGGTAAAGGTTTTGCGGCCCTGCATATCATCGGCCGACAATATTTTTTCAATACGTTCCACTTCGGCAGCATTGATGATCTTATCAATGTTCTGCGCTGCAGCAAAAAAAGTACAGAACAGCAATGTTGCTGAAAACAACAATTTATAAAACGACATACAAATAAATTTTGAAAAGTGTAAAATAATATAGAAAGTAAAAATCCTGAAAACGAACAACGGTTTTACAGGCTCATCATCTCTTTAAACTTCACCGCCTGCCTGCGGCTCACTTCAACTTTTTCGCCGCCATGCAATTCCAGTAAAAGCCCGCCATTAAAATAGGGTTCAATTTTTTCAATCATGCGCAGGTTAACAATATGTTTACGGTTGGCCCTGAAGAAAACTTTTTCATCCAGCCTTTCTTCCAGTGCATTAAGCGATTTTAAAATGAGCGGTTTGTAACTGCCAAAAAATACTTTGGCATAATTACCTACGCTTTCAAACAATCTTACTTCACCAAGCTTAACAAACCAGCAACGTTCTCCATCTTTTACAAAAACCTGGTCCATCTCTGTTAACACACCACGGTTAATGCCGGCCATGGTTACCGCCATTTCTTTTTCATCGGCCAGTTGCAGTTTTTGTATGGCATCAGCCAGTCGTTTGGGTTCAACGGGTTTCATCAGGTAATCAAGCGCATTTACTTCAAAGGCTTTTAAAGCATATTCATCGTAAGCAGTTGTAAAAATTACATGGGGTGCGCTGTCAAGCTCGGTCAGCATATCAAACCCTGTTTTACCGGGCATCTGTATATCTAAAAAAATAAGATCGGGCGAGAGATTTTCAATTTTCTCCAATCCTTCAGCAGCATTGGCCGCTTCGCCTACTACTTCTATTTCCGGAAACTCCAGCAGTAATTTTTTTAATTCATTTCGGGCTAACCGTTCATCGTCAATTATTACAGCCTTCTGCATAGTTAAAAATTTTAAGTTAAAAATTTACTTTATACATCTACCGGTATCGAAACTTTTGATTCAACCATGGTAGTTCCCATATTCCTGATATCAAAAACTGCTTTGCCCTGGTACATCAGGTTTAACCTGTCCTGTGTGCTTTTAATACCAAAACCATCTCCGTTACCAAAACTTGATATCTGCCCGGTATTTTGTACCAGCAACTCCATATGGTTATCATTAAATGATGCAACAATACGAACCACTCCTCCCTTTACCTGCTTACTGATGCCGTGTTTAATGGCATTTTCAACAAGTGTTTGCAACATCATTGGCGGTACCGGTTGTTGTAATGTGTTTTCATCAATTTCAAATTCTATTTTCAATCTTTCTTCAAACCGCATCTGCTCCAGGGCCAGGTAATCTTTTACAATATCCAGTTCTCTTTCCAGTGTTACCGTTTCCGATTTTTCGGCCTGCATACTGCTGCGGAGAATATTGCTCAGCTCGGTGATGGCTCTTCTTGCCCTTGTTGGATTTTCATCTACCAATGCACGTATGCTGTTTAAAGAATTAAAAATAAAATGTGGATTAATGTGTGACTTGATGGTTTTTAATTCCAGTTCTTTAACCGTTGATTCCAGCCTCAGGCGGTCAAGCTGATCATTCCTGTTTTTTTCTACATAGTGATAAACAATATAGATGAGCATCCAGATTGCGATTAACAACAGGTTGTAGTAAATACCCAGCAGGTCCGATTTGTCTTCATGTATCCATTCGCCTTTTTTATTACGGTACCAGCCGGTTGTTTTTTTTATTTCTGAGATGCCTTTTTTTATACTGCTGTCTTTAATCAGCGATTGATTTTTATAATAAGGCATTGTATTAAGCCCATATTGCTCTTCCATCTTGCGGGCCTTTTCCCATCTTTTATTAATTACGTATTTGTCGTAAGAATATCCTGAATGGTATTCAATAAAATTTCCTCCATAAAATAAAACTGTGCCTGTTGCACCAACCGACAGGATGAACAGGAAAACAATTTTATTAATTGAATATTTTAGCCAGTTGGTCTTTTTTAAAATGAACCTCAGCAGATGTGTAATTAATATACCCACCACCAAAAAAATGGCAAGGCTTATTAAATTTTCTTTTTCGCCACCCTGTTCTTTTAACCTGTCTCCAAATACTACAAAATTAAAATACAGGATGATCAGCCCCCAGACTCCCCAACCTGTAACCTGGCATAACCAATATCTCACATTTGTTTTACTCATAACCCAAAATTACCACTCAATATAGTGAATTTAGCTGCTGATTTGATTAATGGCGATATGGAAGTGTGGGAGGTTTACGTAATAACTGTTTAAATTACTTTATAACGATTTATGGTTATTTTTACAAATTGATTAAAAACAGTGCATGGCCAACCCCAACTTAAATAACGAGACAGATAACTTAATTCCGGCTGACAGGGAATTTGAGAATACCATCAGGCCATCGGTCATTAATGATTTTTCAGGCCAGGCCCAGATCATCGAAAATATCACCATATTTATCAAGGCTGCCAAAATAAGGGGTGAGGCATTGGATCATATTCTTTTTCACGGCCCGCCAGGATTAGGAAAAACAACCTTATCAAGAATTGTTGCAAATGAATTGGGGGTAAACATAAAAGAAACAAGCGGTCCCGTAATTGAAAAGGCGGGAGACCTGGCCGGGTTACTTACTAATTTAGAAACCAATGATGTTTTATTTATTGATGAGATTCACCGCCTGAGCACGGTGGTGGAAGAATATTTATATGCAGCCATGGAAGATTACCGCATTGATATTATGATTGACAGCGGCCCCAATGCCAGAAGTGTACAAATCAACCTGAATCCATTTACATTAATTGGTGCCACAACAAGAAGTGGTTTATTAACAGCTCCGTTGCTTTCCCGTTTTGGTATAAAATCCAGGTTGGAATATTATGATGCGGTTACTTTAAAAAATATAATTCTTCGTTCAGCAAAAATACTTGGCACAAAAATCACCAGCGATGCTGCCGATGAAATATCACGCCGGAGCCGTGGCACACCCCGGATTGCCAATGGCCTTTTGCGCAGAGTAAGGGATTTTGCACAGGTGATAGGCAATGGTGTAATTGATATGGGCATTACCGAGCATGCATTAAAAGCTTTGAATGTAGACAAACATGGGTTGGATGAAATGGATAACCGGATACTTTATACTATCATTGAAAAATTTAAAGGTGGCCCGGTTGGTATCACCACCATTGCAACAGCAGTAGGTGAGGAAGTGGGTACACTGGAAGAAGTGTATGAACCTTTTTTAATTCAGGAAGGATTTTTACAGCGTACGGCAAGAGGAAGAGAAGCAACTGCAAAAGCTTATGAACATTTAGGTAAGAAGGGGTTTAAGGACGGAACTGATAATTTATTATTTGCAGAAATTTAATAACGGCTGGATAAAAAAAGTGCCACATCACTGTAGCACTTCAATCATTTTATTAACAATAAGATTATTCTGTAACAACCAGCCTGAATCCATTACCATGGATATTTACAATTTCAAGAGCCGGGTCTTCTCTCAGGTATTTACGCAGTTTGGCTATGTACACATCCATGCTGCGGCCGTTGAAGTAAGTGTCACTTCCCCATATTTTTTTCAATGCAATTTCACGGCTCAGTAAATCATTTTTGTATTCACTCAACATTTTCAGCAATTCATTTTCTTTAGGAGAAAGCGTTTGTGTTTTTCCATCTATCGTTAGTTCTCTCAGGCGTGGATTAAAATGATACTTACCCAGGTCAAATTCGGCATTCACTTCTTCACGGTGTAATTCCTCATTACGTTTCAGTATGGCCTTAATTTTATGTAGCAATACTTCACTGTCGAAAGGTTTGGTGATATAATCATCAGCGCCTAATTTATAGCCCTGAATAATATCATCCTTCATGGTTTTTGCACTCAGGAAAAACAGCGGCACATCGGGGTTTACATCTCTTATTTCTTCAGCCAGTGTAAAGCCATCCATATTGGGCATCATTACATCAAGCAGGCACAGGTCAAATTTTTCACGTTGAAAAGCAGCCAGGCCAAGTTTGCCATCTCTTTCAAGCGTTACATTGTAATCATTTAATTCTAAATAGTTTTTAAGTACCATGCCAAGGTTGGTATCATCTTCGCAAAGCAATATCTGGGGTTTTACTGGTTCCATTATTTTGTTGGTTTATTAGCAAATAAAATTAATTCAATTTTTATACAGCGAATATAGTGCCTAATTTTTTGTTAAAGGTAAATAATTGCCACAGAAACACAGGAGTACAGAAATCTATTTTTTTATAAAAGCCTTGTCTGTTAAGGTTTTTAAGAAATCTAAAATGTCTTTTTTCTCTTTATCTGTTAAGCCCATTGGCCTTTTAAGTGCAACATCTATATTAACAGGATTGTTCACAAATTTGTCAGGACTATTATAATAGTCTAAAACCTCTTCCAGTGTTTTAAACATACCATTGTGCATATAAGTTGGAGTTACTGCTATATTGCGCAGGCCGGGAGTTTTAAATTTACCGAGGTCGCTTTCTTTTTTAGTAATATTAAAAAGGCCGGCATCATTTAAATCGGTGCCGTTGTATAAGCCTATATTTTTAAATTCATCGGTAGTAAAATCTCCCATGCGGTGGCAATCAAAACATTTTGCTTTATCGCCAATAAATAATTGCCTGCCCCTTTCTTCCGATGGGGTCAGTTTTTTCAGGTTATTACTCCAGTCATCAAATTTACTGTCAACTGTTTCCAGTGTTTGTTCAAAAGCAGAAAAGGCTGCCGCCAGATTTTTGCAGTTGGCTTTTGATTAAATATTTTTTGAAACAGCATTTTATATTCAGCTGATCTATTTAAACGTTTTACTGCTTCCTCAACAGGTAATCCCATTTCATCCGGGTTTTGTATAGGCATAAGAGATTGTTCTTCCAATGTAACTGCCCTGCCGTCCCAAAAAAAGTAAGGCCGGTTCTTCATGTTCAACACCGATGGTGTATTACGTTTGGTAAGTTTTCCTTCTATTCCAGTACTAAAAGCAGTTGTATCTGCAAAGGCGAATTGTGGTTTATGGCAACTTGCACAGCTTACCGAAGAATCACCAGATAATATTTTTTCTGAAAATAATTTTTTGCCCAGGGCGGCTTTGGTTTTTATTTCGACATTTTCTTTTTCAAAGAAAGAACTGAGATAAATTATTACAATAAAAGCTGGCAGAATACAAAATAACCAATTTTTCATTCTTCAAATTTAATATTCGTGCTTGTAAAAATCATCATATAAATTTCCGGAACAGGTTGTACCTTTCATTAAAATTAATTTACAATGGCCAACAAAGAAGCTTTTATACAAGCCATAAAAAATGGCTACACTTTTAAAGGAGAATCGGTAAAAATAGGAGCAGCGGTATTAGATGGAGAATTAGTGCCCGAAGCAGGAATTTACCTGCCGCTGAAAACATTAAACCGCCATGGACTTATTGCCGGCGCAACCGGAACCGGTAAAACAAAAACATTGCAGGTTATCAGCGAATTTTTAAGTGATAACAGTATACCGGTTTTAATGATGGATATAAAAGGCGACCTAAGTGGTATTGCGGCCATTGGTGCAGAGAATGATAAAATAAAAGACCGCTACCAGAAATTGAATGTTGAATATAAACCGGCATTGTTTCCTGTGGAGTTGATGACATTAACCGGGCAAAAGGGTGTTCATTTGAGAGCTACAGTAAGTGAATTTGGACCGGTGTTATTGAGTAAGATCTTAGAACTGAATGATACACAGGGCGGGGTTGTAGCCATGATCTTTAAATATTGTGATGATAACCAGTTACCATTGCTTGATCTGAAAGATTTTATTAAAGTGTTGCAATTTATCGGCGATGAAGGCAAAGCTGAAATTGAAAAGATCTATGGTAAAATTTCAACCTCATCTACCGGAACCATCTTACGCAAAGTGATAGAACTGCAGCAACAGGGCGCCGATATTTTCTTTGGCGAAAAAAGTTTTGAAGTAGATGACCTGATGCGTATTGCTGATGACGGCAGGGGAATTATAAGTGTGCTAAGGGTTACCGATCTGCAGGATAAGCCTAAATTATTTTCTACGTTCATGTTGCAAATGCTGGCTGAATTATATGCCAGCTGCCCCGAAGAAGGTGACCTGGATAAACCTAAGCTGGTCATGTTTATAGATGAAGCCCATCTTATTTTTAATGAAGCAAGCCCGGCCCTTTTACAACAGATAGAAACAATTGTAAAGCTTATCCGTTCTAAAGGAATCGGCATTTACTTTTGTACACAAAATCCGATGGATATACCAGCCAGTGTGCTGGCGCAATTGGGTTTAAAAGTGCAGCATGCTTTACGGGCCTTTACTGCCGCCGACAGGAAAGTGATCAAACAAACGGCAGAGAATTATCCCGAAACAGAGTTTTATAAAACGGAAGATCTGATAACCCAGTTAGGGATTGGCGAAGCCTTGATAACGATGCTGAATGAAAAAGGTATTCCAACCCCGCTGGCACATACCATGCTTTGTGCACCACGCAGCCGCATGGATATTTTAACCGATGCAGAAATTGATGCCATAAACACCCGGTCGAAACTGGTTGCTAAATACAATAAGGCAATTGACAGTGAAAGTGCTTATGAAATATTAACTGCCAAATTGCAGGAAGCTGCCGAAAAAACTGCTCAGGAAGAAACAACAACAACCACAAAATCTGAAAAGGAACAGCCATCAACTTTAGAAAAAGTTGCCAATAATACCATAGTAAAAAGTATGGTGCGTACGGGAGGTAACATTATTGTACGTTCTTTATTAGGTGCTTTGGGATTGGGTGGCAGGAGCAGAAGTTCAAAAAGTAAAGGCTGGTTTTAATGACATTGTTAAAGATTATTCAGGAGTGCCGGCTTGTCAACCGGCACTTCGTATTTTTACAGTATGAGAAAATTACAATCCATTTTTAAACATCGTTTTGGGCCGCTGGCTGTTTTGGCACTGATACTGTTTGTGCTGAGTTTTATAACAAGAATTATTTTATTGATTAAGAGCTGGGCAAACCTGGAGTCAACGGTATTTCGCTTTATTGGATTATTTCTTACGGGATTTTTTTACGACCTGGTGGTCTGGAGTTTCTTTGCTGTTCCTGTTGCTTTGTATTGCTGGGTAATGAAGGATTCATGGTATCAGAAAAAATGGCAGCGCATTCCTTTGTTTATTCTTTTCTTTCTGATCACATTAATTCTGGTTGTTAATGTTGGCGGTGAGATCATCTTTTGGGATGAATTTAATGTACGGTATAATTTTATTGCGGTTGATTACCTGATTTATACAACCGAAGTTTTAGGCAATATCTGGGAATCATATAATATTCCTGTAATTGCCGGAGCTGTTGTAATGGCCACTCTATTTATTTTGTTCCTGGTTAGAAAAAGAATCACGGCTTCGCAGGAAAGCAGCATGCGTTTTGGAAAACGCAGTATTTTCTTTTTAGTGTTTATGCTGGTGCCGCTTGCAGGATATTTTTTGGTGAACAACCGGGTCAAGAATATCAGCAACAATAATTATATAAACGAATTGGGAGGAAATGGTATATATGAGTTTGGTACAGCTTTCTGGAACAATGAAATTGATTACAATAAATTTTATGTAACCCGGAATGATTCAGCAAATTTTAAAATATTGCGAAAAATGTTGCAGGCACCCAATGCAACTCTTACTAACGATCCCCTAAGTATTGAAAGAGAAATAAAAAATGACAGCCCCGAACATAAACGGAATATAGTACTCATCAGTGTTGAAAGTTTAAGTGGTGATTATTTAAAAAGATTTGGCAACAAAGAAAACATCACGCCTTATTTAGATTCTCTGATTCCTTTTGGTTTATGGTTTGATGCGTTTTATGCATCCGGAACCAGAACTGTACGAGGCCTGGAAGCCTTATCGATGGCTATTCCGCCAACACCCGGCCAATCTATTGTACGTCGCCCCGATAATAATGATATGTTTACAATGGGCAGTGTTTTAAAAACAAAAGGTTACGATGTAAACTTTATCTATGGGGGAAATTCCTTTTTTGATAATATGGGGAAGTTTTACAGTAACAGCAGCTATAATGTTTTAGATAAAAGAGATATCCCGGATAGCCTGGTGCATCTTATCACAGCCTGGGGGATTGATGATGAAGCGGCTTTTAATTACACTTTACAACAATGTGAAAGAAGTTATAAAGCGGACAAACCTTTTTTTAACCACATAATGACAATCAGTAATCATCGCCCATATGTTTATCCTGAAGGAAGAATAGATATACCACCATCAACTCAATCAATTCAGGGAGCTGTAAAATATACGGATTATGCTATCAACAAATTTTTAAAAGATGCACAGCAAAAACCCTGGTTCAATAATACCATTTTTGTAATTGTGGCCGATCACTGTGCAAAAAGCGCCGGCAAAACAGATCTGCCTGTAAACCGATATCATATTCCCTGTATCATTTATGCTCCCCAACTGGTTAAACCTGCCATTGAAAAACGTTTGGTAAGCCAGATTGACCTGGCACCGACAATTTTAGGGCTTATGAATATTAATTATACCAGTCGTTTTTTAGGCTATGATATTTACCATATGACAGCGGGGAATGAAAGGGCTTTTATAAGTACATACCAGGATATGGGTTATATAAAAGACGGCAAATTGATGATTCTTTCTCCACAACAACTTACCAAAAGTTATAAGCCTGACTTTTTATCGGGTAGTAATACAGCAATAGCTAATTCCGACAGCTTGATCAACGAGGCCATTGCCTGGTACCAGGAGGCTAGTTATTTGTATAAGGAAGGGCTATATAAACGGCTAAGAAAAGAAAAATAAATATATCAAAATATTGATTATCAGTCAGATAAATAGTTAATAATTATCAACAATTTGTATTTTTTACACATTATTTTTTTGCACCTATTTTTAAAATAATTAATAAAAATGTTGCATTATAGTGAAAACCCCATTATCTTCGTCTCGGTTTTTCATAGGATATTGGATTTTAAAGCGGGACTAGATTTCTATCTTGGTCCCTTTTTTATTTTTTAAACACAGGTTTTGTCATACGATTGTAATATTCCCTTCCTTATCTGTCTGTATTTTTTTCTCAGCCTGCAGGTAATTAATTACTTTCCAGATTTTTTCTTTTTTTATTCCCTTTAAGATAATAAGAATAGTCTCAACGGAGACAGGGGTTTGTTTTGTTAGCCCGAAAATTTGATTGCTAATGCTGTTAAATTCTTCTGTTGAGATATAGGTCACTTTTTCGTTGATACAGTTATCACAAATTCCACAAGCATTTATTTCAGTATCAGTAAAATAGTTGGCAATATGTTTACTCCGGCAACCTGTTGATTTTTTAATATAGCCGATCAGGGCATTTACCCTTTGTTCAAATTGATGTTTTCGTTTCAGATAATCTACGGTATTCATTGTGTAGTTATCTGTATACATCCTGTTTTGCAAAAGGGTGACCTGTGGTTTATCTTTTTGAGCAGCGTAACTGATTATTCCAAAATCATTTAATTTTTTTAAATCCCTTTTCAAATTGATGATATCTACCTGTAAAAATTTTGTCAACTGAGGTTCATAAATAGTTGCCGGAAAATCAAAGATGCCTTCATAAGAACGTAACAGTCCTTTTATTAGTGGTTCCAGATCAGGATATTGTTTTTCAAAATCTGCAAGTTCTTCTTTGCCCGCAGTAAATACAACAGAAGAAGGTTTAAAAAAGACTTCATTAAAACTGATGATGTCTTCCTGTTCCAAAACTTTAATGGCATAGGTGGCAGTAAGAATATTTAATTTAAAGGCAGTTGAAAAAGTGGCGATGTCAAAATCGTAACTGATCCCATCACCGGTTCCCGCAGGTATCTGTAAATGATTCATTATGGCTATATAAACCTGCTTTATATCTTCTTCTTTCGGAAAACGGATATTGGATTGTTGCTGTAAACTTTCCAGTTCCTTGTTATTGTAAAGCAATACAGCATATGCCCTCTTCCCATCCCTTCCTGCTCTTCCTGCTTCCTGGTAATAATTTTCCAGAGAGTCAGGCACATCATAATGTATAACAACCCTTACATCCGGTTTATCAATACCCATTCCAAAAGCACTGGTACAAACTATAACCCGGGTTTGATTACTGATCCAGCTTTCCTGTTTTTTGTTTCTTTCTTCATTGTTTAGACCGGCATGATAATAATCTGCATTTATATTATTGAGCCGGAGCAAATCAGAAATCTCTTTTGTGTGCTTTCTGCTTTTGCAATAAATGATAGCAGTGCCCCGTACATTTTTAAGTATATCCAGTAATTTATTTTGTTTGGATGGGACATTAAAAACAGAATAAGAAAGATTACTTCTTTCAAAAGATTGCTGAAACCTTTGATGAGTTTTGGTGAACAGGAGTTTATCACAGATATCATCCTGAACAACTCTGGTTGCAGAGGCAGTAAGTGCCAACACGGGCACATTGGGTAACAATTCTCTCAGGCTGGCAATACGCATGTAAGGCGGCCTGAAATCATATCCCCATTGCGAAATACAATGTGCTTCATCCACCGCAAGTAAATTAATGTTCATAGCCGGCAGGTATTCTAAAAACAAATTAGTTTCTAAGCGTTCTGGTGAAACATATAGGAATTTATAATTACCATAAGCAGCATTTTGCAATGTTTTTTTTATCTCCAAAAAACTCATACCGGAATAAATAGCTAAAGATGGAATTCCTTTTTGTTTTAAATTCTCCACCTGGTCTTTCATTAAAGCAATAAGCGGACTTACAACTAAACATAGCCCCTCTTTTGTTAAAGCAGGTACCTGAAAACACAATGATTTTCCACCACCGGTTGGCAATAAGGCTAATGTCTCCTTTCCTTCCATCACCGAATTGATAATATCTTCCTGTAGCGGACGAAAGGCATCAAAGCCCCAATATTCTTTTAAGATTTCATGAATGCTCAACCGGATAAATTGTGGCTTGAAATTAAATCACTTTCTTGTAATTCAACCTTACAGAATTTATTGCCAGCACCACATCACTAAAGCCCATGGCCAGTGCAGCAATGCCGGGATGCAGTAAACCAACGGCTGCAACAGGTATGGCAACAATATTGTAAATAAAGGCCCAGAAAAGATTTTCTTTAATAGTGATGAAAGTATGTTTACCCAGGCCCAATGCCAAAGGCAAATGCTGAATGCCTTTGTTCATTAGCACCACCTGCGCACTTTGTACGGCTAACTGTGTGGCATCGCTCATGGAAATGCCGATGGTGGCTTTTGCCAATGCAGGGGCATCATTTATACCATCACCAACCATGGCAACTGGATCTTCATTATTCAGTTGTTCAATGATGAGCAATTTTTCTTCGGGAGTTTTTTCAGCATACACTTTATCAATACCTAAAATGCCGGCAATTTTGTTGGTCCTTTCAAAACTATCGCCGCTTAATAAAATGGTTTGTATATTTTTTGTATGCAGGTAACTGATCACCTGTTTTGCTTCTGTCCTTATTTCATCTTCCATATCAAACCAGCCGATTAGTTTATCATTTTGCAATAGATAAGCAGTGTGTGTTTCATCATCTGTTTGTGTTGCAGCCATCTTATAAGATCCCAGTTGATAAATATTATCTTCAGCATCTTGGGCTTTCATACCAAGTCCTTTTATCTCTTCAATTTTTTTCCAGTGAATTGGGTGGGTAATTTTCCATTCGGCATTAACTGCTTTTGCAATAGGATGATTTGAATATTTTTCCAGGGAAAAAATAACCTGTTTAAATTTCTCTTCTGACAATAACAGTGATTTAAAATCAGTAACCTGAAAATTTCCTTTGGTTACAGTGCCCGTTTTATCAAACACTACTATTTTAATATTTTTAAATAATTCCAGGCTTTTTGCATTGCGGAAAAGGATGCCGTTTTTTGCGGCCCTACCCAGCCCAACCGCAATGGCAGCAGGTGTTGCCAGTCCCATGGCACAGGGACAACTGATGACCAATACTGCAATACTCCGCATTAAAGAGCTGGTTGCACTGATATTAAATGCAAAATAATTAAGTAAAAAAGTAATGGCTGATATGCCGATCACAACCGGAACAAACACCGCACTGATCTTATCGGCCAATTGCTGAATGGGAGGTTTTTCGCCCTGTGCCTGTTTCACCAACGTTAAAATATTGCTGAGTACAGTGTCTTTGCCAATAGCAATTACCTGTGCTTTTACTGTTCCATCTGTTACCAGACTTCCACCAATAAGTGTATCTTTTTTTTCTTTGTGAATGGGTTTACTTTCCCCCGTTAATAAAGCTTCATTTACATAAACGTTACCCCACAAAATCCTACAATCAATAGGAACCTGCTCGCCGGTTTTTATTAAGATGAGATCGCCAACATGCAGTTTTGTATTCTCTACCGCAAAAATTAATTCTTTATGTGCTTCATCAAAAGCGATCATATTGGCCATTACTTTTTGCTGCCCGGCCAGTTTGTTCAATTCCTTTTGTGTTGATGCTACCGATTTATGCTCAACCCATTCGCCTAAAAACACCAGGGTGATGATGGTTGCTGTTGTTTCGTAAAAAACATAATCCATTCCATAGTTACCGATAGTGCCGATCAAACTATAAACAAATGCTGCAGTGGCACCCATCGCAATCAATACATTCATATTAGGGATACCTCGACGCAAACTTTTAACAGCACTAACTCCAAAATAACCCATACCTACTATGAAGACCGGAATGCAAATTGCAAGCTGGATCCAGGGGTTCATTAAAAAATGAATATGCCAGGGGAACATGTGTAGCATTAAAATCAGAGTAAAAGGCAGACAGAAGAGGAAGCGTTGTAAATGGTTGGAGAAGAATGTTTGTGGTTTATTGTTTGTTGTTTGTTGTTCGGTTACTATCTTATAACCCAGGTCTTCTATTCCTTTTGTAAGTTCTTCTTTTGTTTTGTTTCCGCTCATTTCAAAACTCACTTCCCCTCCAATAAAATTTACTTTTACATCTTTTAAGCCTTGTTTATCCAAGTAACGGTTTATGGTTAAAGCACAGTTGGTGCAGGTCATGCCATCTACTTTCCATTCAATTTTTTCCATAATGCAAAATTATTCTTTGAGATTGTGACTTAATTACTAATGAAGGAAAATATCTTTGCAACATGGAGGTAAATTTTACACTGGAACAAATACAGGATGCTGCGGTAAAGCTGTTATCAGTTTCAACAAATTATAAAGTATATGTTTTGCATGGAGAAATGGGTTCAGGCAAAACTACTTTTATACATGCTATTTGTAAGGCTTTGGGTGTAAAGGATACGATTAGCAGTCCTACTTTTTCAATCATCAATCAATATAAAACGGCAAAGGGCGAAACAATTTACCATATGGATCTGTACCGTATTAAGGATGAAAATGAAGCCATTAATGCCGGGGTTGAGGATTGCCTGTACTCCGGCAATATTTGTTTGGTTGAATGGCCGGAGAAGGCCCCTGGAATTTTGCCAGATGATACATTGCATATCACAATTACTTCTGTTGATGATAATACCAGAAAGCTGAAAATTAATTTGTAATTTGTAACCTTTCAATTTTACAATTTATGGCTTCATCAAAACCGTTTGTATCTTCTTCTTTTACGTATGAAACGCTGGAAGAGACCTTAGATATTAAATCCAAGGGTGCCGAATTACTGATTGGTATCCCCAAAGAAAACTCTTTTAATGAAAACCGGATTGCCCTTACACCCGAAGCGGTTAGTGTAATGATTGCCAACGGACACCAGGTTGTAGTGGAAACCAGGGCGGGTGACGGTGCCAGTTACACAGATAAGGATTACAGCGATGCTGGAGCAAAAATTGCCTACAATAAAAAAGAAGTTTTTGAATGTGATATACTGGTAAAGAGTGCCCCGGTAAGCGAAAGCGAATGTGAATTGTTGAAACCACATCAATACATCATATCGCCAATACATTTAGCCGCTATGAAGCGGGAGATCTTGCAGAAAATGATGGATAAAAAAATTACTGCTTTAAGCTTTGAAAATTTAAAAGATGATACCGGGCATAATCCCATTGTAAGAAGTATGAGTGAGATTGCAGGCAGTGCAGTGATGCTGATTGCCGGACAGTATTTAAGTAAAACAAATAATGGTAAGGGCGTTTTGGTAGGAGGTATCAGCGGAATACCACCAACAAAAGTTATTATTATTGGAGCAGGCATTGTTGGAGAATATGCTGCACGTACAGCACTGGCCATGGGAGCTAGTGTAAAAATATTTGATAACAGTATTTACCGGTTAAAACGGTTACAGAATAATATTGGCGTAAGGTTATGGACCTCAGTTCTTGAACCTAAAATTTTAGCTAAACAATTAAAAACATGCGATGTGGCAGTGGGTGCCTTAAGTGGTGCTGCTGGCAGAACGCCGGTTGTTGTAACTGAAGAAACAGTGAGTAGTATGCGGCCCGGCAGTGTTATTGTAGATGTGAGTATTGATCATGGTGGTTGTTTTGAAACCAGCGAGGTTACATCGCATGAAAAACCGGTGTTTATCAAGTATGATGTGATACATTATTGTGTACCCAATATACCCAGCGGATTTGCCCGTACGGCTTCGCAGGCTATAAGTAATGTGTTGATGCCGCTGATGCTGGAAACAGGAGAGGATGGGGGTATAGATAATATTGTTTGGCATAAAATAAATATCCGAAGCGGTATTTATTTATTTAAGGGAAGCCTCACTAATTTTTATCTGAGCGAAAGATTTGATCTGAAATTTACTGATCTGAATTTACTGATTGCGAGTAAAAGATAATTTTATTTGTAATCCCCAATCTCAATTACTTCCTCACAAAAATCATATTCCTGTTTTACATTGCTGCTAACAATTACCAGTTTATCTTTTGTGTAATTGCTGATGAGTGTATGATATAAAGCAATACCATCAGCATCTAAGTTGGTAGTTGGTTCATCTAATAAAAGAACAGGTGTATTGCTGAAGAAAGCCTGCGCAAGCTTCAGACGTTGTTTCATACCACTGCTGAAATAACGGATCTGTTTATTAACTGCATTTTCAAGTCCGACAGTTTTTAATATTTCTTCAAAACTTGCAGACTCTATTAAAGGCTTGAATTTTGAATGAAACGCCAGCATTTCAATTGTTGTCATTTCTTCAATCAGTTCAAAATAAGGTGCAGCAATGGAAATGTAAGTATAATGTTGTTCGTTGTTGGTTGTTCGATCACCATTGTGGTATTCAATCGTGCCTTCATTATGTAATGTAGCCCCAGCTATAACCTGCAGTAAGGTTGATTTTCCGGAACCGTTGGGCCCTGTGATGGCATAATTTTTACCCGATACAAATTCATAACTGCAGTGACGGAATATCCATTCACGGTTAAAACGTTTGCCTGTATTGTTTAAGATAATTTGCATGTTAATTTTACCGCAAAGTCGCTAAGACACGGAGTTATATTTGCGCCTCAGCGTCTTTTCGGTGAAAAATTATTCATCTTCTGCGCTTCCCTTAGTAAAGCGCTTGATAATACCACGGCCACTCTCCCTGATAAAAGTTACAATTTCATCTCTTTCATCAGTAGCCGGCAGTTCTTCCTCTATATAATTAAGTGCCTGCGAAGTGTTCAGGCCTTTATTGTAAATGATACGGTAGATGTCAAGAATCTTATTTATCCTGTCTAAAGAAAAACCACGTCGTTTTAAGCCCACGGAGTTAACACCGGCATAACTTAATGGGGTACGACCTGCTTTAATATATGGTGGTACATCTTTGCCAACCAGCGAGCCGCCACTGACAAAGGTATGTTGTCCTATCTGTACAAACTGATGTATAGCACACATGCCACCAACAATAGCGTAATCGCCCAAAACAACATGGCCAGCTACCTGAGTATTATTGCTCATGATACAGTTGTTGCCAATGATACAATCGTGTGCAATATGGCTATAGGCCATTAGCAGGCAATTGCTGCCAACTTTGGTGGTCCACCTGTCTTTACTCCCCCTGTTTATTGTTACAAACTCTCGAATGGTTGTATTATCGCCAATTTCTACTGTGGTGTGTTCTCCTTCATACTTCAGATCCTGTGGTATTGCTGCAATAACAGAACCGGGAAAGATCCGACAGTTTTTTCCAATTCTTGCTCCCTCCATAATAGTTACATTACTGCCTATCCAGGTGCCTTCGCCGATTTCTACATTTTGATGAATAACACTAAACGGATCAACCTTTACGTTGGTAGCAAGTTCAGCATTCGGGTGAATGTACGTGTGGGGATGAATCATTTAGTTTTATTATTAAATTACCAGATTAATAGTTTTTTATGCTTTTAAGCGAATATATATTATTAATTTCTTTTTACAATTTGAGCGGTAAGATCTGCCTCGGTACATAATTTATTGCCAACATATACACTTCCTTTCATTACACATATTCCTCTGCGGATTGGTTCGGTTAGTTCCATTTTTAATATTAATGTATCGCCGGGGACCACTTTTTGTTTGAATTTACAATTATCGATTTTCAAAAAATAGGTATCATATTGTCCGGCAGGCATGGCATTTATACAAAGAAGTCCACCTGTTTGTGCTAATGCCTCTATTTGTAAAACACCCGGCATAATTGGATTTCCGGGAAAATGTCCCTGAAAAAAATATTCATTAACCGTAACATTTTTAATACCTACAATAAATGTATCTGTCAGTTCAATAATTTTGTCAACCATGATAAATGGAAAACGGTGAGGCAATGTTTTTTCTATCTGTTGCTGTGTATAAACCGGTTCCTGGTTAGGATCATAATTTGGTATATCCCTTGTGTGCTTATTTTTTTTTATGTACTGTTTTATTTTTTTTGCAAATTCCACATTACTGCTGTGACCGGGCCGGTTTGCAATAATATGTGCTTTAATAGGATAGCCAATTAATGCCAGGTCTCCTACTACATCCAGTAATTTATGCCTGGCAGGTTCGTTTGCAAAGCGCAGTTCCAGGTTATTTAAATAGCCTTCACTTTTTACTTCCACTTTGGTTCTGCCAAATGCTTTTGCAAGCCGGCTCATTTCTTCATCAGTTACCGGTTTGTCAACCACAACAATCGCATTATTAATGTCGCCGCCTTTTACCAGGTTATTATCCAGCAGCATTTCAAGTTCGTGTAAAAAACAAAAAGTACGGCAGGGGGCAATTTCCGTTTGAAAATCTTTCATTGATTTTAAACTGGCATGCTGCGTACCTAAAACCGGGCTGTTAAAATCTATGAGTGTGGTAATTTGATAATTTATTGCCGGAAGCGCAGTTATTTCTACTTTCTTCACATCATCAAAATAAGAGATATTGGTATCGATGCTGTACCATATTTTAGTAGCATCCTGTTCCAGTACGCCGGTTTTTTCTATGATCTCTACAAAGGGTTCGCTGCTTCCGTCAATAATAGGTATTTCAGGTCCGTTTAATTCAATCAGGCAATTATCTATACCCATACCAACCAATGCGGCAAGTATATGCTCAACAGTACTTACTTTACAATCGCCTTTTTCTAAAGTAGTACCTCTTGAAGTATCGGTAACCAGATCGCAATCTGCTTTTATAATGGGAGAATCCGGCAGATCGATACGCTGAAACTGGTAACCAAAACCCGGATTGGCGGGCATTAATGTCATATCAACATTAATACCTGAATGAAGCCCTGTTCCGGAAATACTTACTGCATTAGCTAATGTATGTTGCTTATCTGGATTAAAATTTTTATCCATGTGTTCTGCTAAATTTTGTTGGCAAAGATATTTAAAATAAAATGCCGATTGTATTTATAGCAGAATAACCCAAATATGTCATTAAAACTGGAATTGGAAGCTGCCAAAAATCCCAAATTTTGAAGTTTTACCGGTGCCGGGTAATGTAGAAGGGGAGACTCTCCAGACAAAATCAAGGCGTAGTACTTTTAAGATATTATCTATACCTGTACCTACTTCCATATAAGTTTTGCCGTTTAATGTTTTAAATGTGCCCGTTTTGTTGTTTATCGCATTGTTTTCATCGCTTAACGATCCCCAAAGTGTTTTTACATTCCAGAATTGCCGCCATTTTAGTTTACGGGTAATTGGTATAAATCTAAAAAGGCCCGAACCAATATTATGTTCCACATTTACGCCGGCATATTTATCACTAAGGTATTCAAACCGGTTCATCAGGTTATAAGAACCGGCATTGTAATAATAAAGATCATTTCCCGGGTGGTTTTCTAAATTAGTGAATGGTAATGCACCGTTTATTTTGCCGGCAAAAACTTTATAAGAGAGTGCTCCATACGGAGATATTTTCATGTAATCTTTTATGGTTATAGCATATTTGGTATAGTTGTATGCACTGTTAAAAACTCCGGAGATACCTTTGGCAAGCATCACTTCTGCAACCGGGTATTTTGTACCCAATGATGTTCTGAAATAATCTGTTTCAATAAAACGTTCTAAATAGGCAAAGCGCAATTTCAATGCAATTTCAAAATTTGTGAGTACAGTACCACTGTTAACCGGGAAGGTTGATGTTGGCGGTAAATTCAGTAATGGTGAATATTGACGGTGTACTACAAACCATTCAGTAGAAAATCCTTTTCCTAGTTCATTAAAAACTTCAAACCTGATATCTTTAACATTTATAAATTTCCGGGTAGTATTAGGTTTTCTGATGGCTAAAGAAAATATATTGTCCTGGCTTACTTCACCTACCTGGCTTATACCGTTATCAACATCATTTGCATAAGAAAGGTGCAGGCGGATCCATTTAGGCTGTCTTTTAACAATCCAGTATGCTTCTGCCTGGCCCTTAAATTTTTTATCCTTTGTTCCATAAGCCAGGTAGCCATGCAGATAAATATTTTTCATTAATTTTTTATTGTTACCCAAATCAAATCTAAAACGGGTGCCTTCCCACTGATTGGCACTTATCCAGTTGAACCATGGACCTATTTCAAATTTTCCAACATTTTTGTAACCGCCAACCAAAAATTTTATATTTTGTTCAAAGCGCTGAAATTTTGGCATATTCGACAGCTTGTCAATTGTCACATAAATACCTTTTTCGTTTTTTGACAGGGTATCATGACGGAGTTCGTTCCAAGCAGAATCAGATTTTTGGGTTATGCCTTTCTGGGTTGTTACAACTTCTTCAATATGCTGACCTTTAAAAGCTGCTTTTAAAGAATCACTGTTGATCATAATGTCCTTATAGGATGTTGTTTTTCGCCCAATAAAGGTTAATGATTTTTTGCCAAGCAGCCTGAAATCGGCAAAGAATTTATCCCGGTTTAAAAAGATTACAGAATCATTAATAGGAATGAACTCCTGGAAGACGCTTATTCTGTCAATAAAATTGATGTTGGCATCCTTGCTAAGGTATAAAGATATCTTGCGGATCTGGTATGTTTTTTCAGTTACCCAGGCATCACCCTCAAATGTATTCTGCCCGGGGCGTTTTGGCCTGAAAACAAAATGATATAATTTGTTATTGTTAACGACCTGTGTATCGGGCACAGTAAAAATGTAAAAAGCATCTCCATTATCATTAAAAGGACTGACAAAATCCTTATCCATTACATTTATAAAATTACTGTAGATGTTCACATTCTGATTCATTACACCTAATACTTTACTGAAACTTTCAATATTAAGTCCTAAATTATTTACCCCTACAATCTTACTGGCTTTAAAATTTTCATTATATTTTTTGGGTTTGTCCTGGTAAGCATAATCACTGAGGGTTTCTGTCAGGTATAACGGTAAAAAAGGGACAGCTTCAGATGTGCTGTCCATATTATCAAAAATGAAAGAAAAGTTTTTTAATAAAAAATTTTTCCGGACTTTGTCGGCATTAAAGTTCTTAATGTCAATTTCCAGTTTGTTATAAGCTTCATAACTAAAATTGTCGAGGTCGTACCGGTTATACTGCTTCTTCTTGCTCATTATTTTTTTCCATAAATAAAGGCCCCTGTTCCATTTGGCTTTAACTATAACCTCATTTTTAGTACCACCTCTCTCCAGCTGAATAGTAAATGGTTTATCATTCATGAGCTGTGAAACCGGCATCTTGTATAATTCAAAACCGATATAACTTACAATCAGCGTATCCTTAGTAAAATTGTTAAAGAAGAAGGAAAAGTTTCCGGCGCTGTCAGATGTTTTTCCCACTCCTGATCTTGCAAAATATACCGAAGCATAACTAACCGGCTCTTTGGTATGGCCATCAATTATTTTTCCGGAAATGGAGAGGGTCTGGCCCAAGGCTGCAGATGAAATTGAAACAAAAAGTAAAAAGGCTATGGTGTATTTGATGTTGTTCAAAAAATTATTATTTATGTTTTATATTCAGTTCTGCCATGCAGCTTATGCAACATGGCGCTCAGTTTAAAGCAGGTAAAGATATTTTATTTTTCAGGCAATCATCTAAAGAAAATGTTAAGTAGTGGTTTTATTTAAGTTGTAAGCCAGGTAAGGATGTAAAAATATACACAGGAGATAAAAAAATTATTTTTTTTCCGTTAATTCTTTCAGTTTCTTTTCCATATCCAAAACTCTTTTTTCAAGAGCAGGTAAATTTCTGGCAATTGCCTGCGAACGCATAGAAGTTGTATAATCAATAGCAGGGGTGCCGGTTACAGATGTATTTGGCGTTTTTATAGATTTACTAACGCCACTTTTACCATTAATTTTTGTGCCGTCGGCAATTTGAATGTGACCTGCTAATCCGGCCTGGCCACCAATTATTACATTGTTACCAATTTTTGTACTGCCGCTTACACCTGTTAATGCAGCAATAGCAGTGCTGTTCCCAACCTCTACATTATGGGCAATTTGAAGCAGGTTATCCAGCTTAGCACCTGCTTTTATTAATGTACTTCCAATAGTTGCCCTGTCAATAGTGGTATTGGCACCAATTTCTACATGATCTTCTATTATCACATTTCCTATCTGGGGAATCTTTTTAAAACTGCCATCTTTTTGGGGCGCAAACCCAAAACCATCGCTGCCTATTACAGCACCGGCATGAATAATAACATGGTTGCCAATTATACAATCATGATAAATAGTTGCGCCGGGGTTTATTATTGAATTTACCCCAATGGTTACATTGTTTCCTAAATAAGCATTGGGGTAAATTTTTGCGCCATCAGCAACCACTACATTATCGCCCAAGTAAGCAAAAGCACCTAAGTAAACATTATTGCCCACTTTCGCCGTTGCAGAAATATACACAGGTTGCTGTATGCCGGTTAGTTGTTGTCTTTGTATTTGCTGGTATTTATCTAAAAGCGTTGCAAATGCCAAATAGGCATCGGGTACTTTTATCAATGTCGCTTCAACAGGTTGCTTTAATTCCTGTGTTTCATTAATGATGATGATACTGGCAGTGGTAGTGTATAAGAATTCTTCGTATTTAGGATTTGCCAAAAAAGCCAATTGACCTTTCTGCGCTTCTTCAATTTTACCAAATGAGGTTACAGCAACATCGGCATTGCCTTCTACTTTGCCGTTTATCATCATTGCGATTTGTGCTGCGGTAAATTGCATAATTAGCTTTTAGTCATTAGCTTTTAGCCGGGCACTTACAAAGGCTAACAGCTATCGGCTATCTTAAGTAACAAATGTAATATTTTTTAACCTTGCCCATCAGGTTTTGATTTATCAGCGCATTATCAACTTCCGAAATGTCTTTTACTGTACCATCTTTAAAAAGTATATGAATATGTTCTTCTTCCAGGTTATATGTGCTGCTGGCAACTTCGCCCGTAAACACCAGCCAACCTGCTTCTTCGGTGTTCAGGTTTAATTTAGCGCAGGCTTCTGCAATTTTTTCCTGTACCAGGTTTTCAGCTACAGCAGTTCCAAAATACTGAACTTTCAGCAATTGGCGGTTAATAATTCCTTTGCATAACCCCGATAATATTTTGTCTTCATGATGGCACCAGCCTTTTATTGCGGCTAAAACATCATAGTCATCCAGGTTACAAAACTCCTCCAGTGTAACTGTTTGAATGGGGTTATTAATAAAGTTATGTAAGGGATACTGAGTGGCTGCTTTTAAATATTTTGCCCGTTTAATGATCCGCTTCAACATTTGTTCGGCACATAAAACCGTTTTATGCAGGTAAACCTGCCAGTACATGAGTCGGCGGGCCACCAAAAATTTTTCAATGGAGTAAATACTTTTTTCTTCTACCATCAATTCGCCATTATGTACTGTAAGCATTTTTATTATGCGGTCGTAACCAATAACACCTTCATTTACGCCGGTAAAAAAACTATCCCGGGTTAAATAATCCATACGGTCTACATCAAGCTGGCCACTGATAAGCTGGTAAAGGAATTTTTTAGAATGCTCATCTGTAAAAATAGCTATGGTCAGTTCCAGTTGCCCGTTAAACTGTTTGTTCAGGTCTTTAATGATCAATAAAGAAATTTCTTCATGATGCATGCCTTCAATAAGCACATGTTCCAGCGCATGACTGAAAGGTCCGTGCCCGATATCATGCAGCAGGATAGCTATTTTTGCTGCCTGTTCTTCTGCTGCAGTGATTGCAATACCTTTATTTTTTAATTCATTAAGTGCATTACTCATTAAATGGTAAGCACCCAAAGCATGGTGCAACCTGCTGTGTACAGCCCCCGGGTAAACCAGGTTTGCCATGGCCATTTGATTAATGCGGCGCAGGCGCTGAAAATACGGATGGGCAATAACCTGGTAAATCAGTTCATCATCAATGGTAATAAAGCCATAAACCGGGTCGTTAATTATTTTTCTGAAAGGCATTTATGGTTTGTAGTTTGTAGTTTGTGCCTTTTTCATTTACACAAACCAGTATTTGTTAAAAGATATACAAAGCTAAATAAAGCTTACCAGCAATGATATAAAAAATTAAATTTGTAGCTATTGAATAGCTGTCCTTTTATAACAACTGTTTTCTTCGCTTCAAAAAAAGATGAAAAAATGTATGCTGTACAAGAGAGTGACGCAACGATGTAATATTACATTACTGCCGCCCGTAAAAAATAATAAACTTCAAACAACAAATAGTTAATATGAACGTAGCCAAAATACTTTGGGTTGATGATGAGATAGACAGCCTGACTTCGCAAATTATGTTTTTGGAGAATAAAGGATATGAAGTATTTACCAAAACAAACGGATTTGATGCAATAGAATATATAAAAGATAATATTGTAGATGTGGTATTGCTTGACGAAACTATGCCCGGTATTACCGGATTGCAAACCCTACAGCAGATGAAAGAGGTGAACAGCAATTTGCCGGTGGTTTTAATAACCAAAAATGAAGCAGAGAATTTAATGGATGAAGCCATCGGGTCGCAGATCAGTGATTACCTGATTAAGCCTGTTAATCCTAACCAGGTATGGTTGAGTTTGAAAAAGATCATAGATAATAAAAGACTGGTTGCCGAAAAAACAACTTCCGCATATCAGCAGGAATTCCGGAGTTTGTTTATGTCGCTTAACAGCAACCCCAATTATAATGAATGGATGGAAATTTACCGTAAACTGGTTTATTGGGAGCTGGAAATGAAGAAGAGTGACAGTCCGGAAATGCAGGAAGTTTTTCAAACACAGAAGAGCGAAGCCAATACCGAGTTTTTTAAGTTCGTCAGTAAAAATTATGCATCGTGGGTAAATCCTAAAAATGCTGATGCTCCCATAATGAGCTATAACCTGATGAAGTTTAAAGTTTTTCCGCACCTGGAAAAAGGCACCCCTTTATTTTTTGTATTGATTGATAATTTACGTTTTGATCAATGGAAAACCATCCAACCCATTTTTGCCGAAAGTTTCCGTATTCAGGAAGAAGAAACTTTTTATGCCATACTGCCTACAGCTACACAATATGCCCGTAATGCCATTTTTGCAGGCATGATGCCTGTTGATATTGAAAGGAAATTTCCGGTGCAATGGAAAAATGATGATGAGGATGGTGGTAAAAATATGTTTGAAGAAGATTTTTTTAAGGCACAGTTAAAAGCAATGGGCAAAGCTGATTTAAAATATTCGTACACCAAGATCACCAATAATAACGATGGACAGAAACTGGTTGATAATATTCATAACATGCTTGATAATGATATCAATGTTATTGTTTACAATTTTGTAGATATGC
Organism: Chitinophagaceae bacterium; assembly: GCA_043748745.1. GTDB lineage: Bacteria > Bacteroidota > Bacteroidia > Chitinophagales > Chitinophagaceae > Ferruginibacter. The sequence goes on from JAYVEQ010000005.1 coordinate 31,155, forward strand.
TGAGCCATGCCCGTACCGAAATGGAAGTACTGAAAGAACTGGCCGGTGATGAAACCAGTTACCGCAGTATTACTGAAAGCTGGTTTGAACACTCGCCACTGCACCAGGCGCTTAAAAAAATCGCTGAAAAAAAAATAACGATGATCGTAGCAACGGATCATGGCAGTGTGAGGGTTAAAACACCTGCAAGGGTTATCGGTGATAAACAAACTACGGCCAACCTGCGTTACAAACATGGCCGTAATTTGAATTATGAAGCCAAAGAGGTATTGGCTTTCAGAGATCCGAGAGAAGCAGGGTTGCCGGTACCCAATGTAAATTCTTCTTTCATTTTTGCTAAAGGAGATCTGTATTTGTGTTATCCCAATAATTATAATCATTTTGCCAATTATTACCGCAATACTTTTCAGCATGGGGGTATAAGCCTGGAGGAAATGATTGTGCCGGTGATAAGGATGACGAATAAGTAAGGCCTGAGACCCCCTCCGCCCCCTAAAGGGGGAACTGTAAAGAGTATTTGTATTGAAGAGTTTACTGAGTATCAGACAGTAAGTTTATTTATCAACGATTGTTGAAAACGTTTTTTTTATTACTCTTTATTTAAGTGAAATTGCATTAAAATTAAAAGAGCCAAAAGCCCCTTCAGGGGTTTAGGGCGAAATTCGGGTTATGAAATACACACAACATAATTTAGATAAGATAGAAAAGATCGCCGAAGAAAGTGGTTATGTTATCCGCTATGAAAGGGGTACTTTTCAAAGTGGCTATTGCATTTTGCAGGATAAAAAAGTGGTAGTTCTCAATAAATTCTTTCAAACAGAAGGTAGAATAAATACCCTGATAGACCTGATGCCCCAGTTAAATATAAACATTGATGCCCTTACACATGAAAGCCAGAAGTTGTATGAAGAGGTGATGAGTATCGGAAGTATGAAATAATATCCAGCCTATTGCGGATTTACTATTGCTCATTGCTTATCAGCAATTACTTATTTTTGCCTGATGCAATGCCCTCCTTTAAAAATAACATTTCTTGGTACAGGTACCAGCAGCGGCGTTCCAATGATTGCCTGCAGTTGCGAAGTTTGCATTTCATCTGACAAAAAAGACAAACGCCTTCGCTCCAGTATTTTGGTTGAAAGTGATACCACTTCAATCGTTGTTGACACTACTCCAGATTTCAGATACCAGATGCTGAGAGCCAATGTAAATAGATTGGATGCCGTTTTATTTACCCATCCGCATAAAGATCATGTGGCGGGGCTGGATGATGTAAGGGCTTATAATTATTTTCAAAAAAAGCCCATGGAAGTTTATGCCAATTCATTAACCGAAGAAGCGATTAAGCGGGAATTTGCCTATGCCTTTTCAGATAAAAAATACCCCGGTATTCCCAGCATTAATTTAAATACAATTGCCGAGGCGCCATTTTATATCGGAGATATTCCTATAATTCCTGTATTGGTATGGCATTTAAAAATGCCGGTATTGGGTTTCAGGTTTGGTAAATTTACTTATATAACCGATGCCAATAAAATTGATGAAAAAGAAAAAGAAAAAATAAAAGGCAGCGAAGCAATAGTATTGAATGCATTGCGGAATGAAAAACATATCTCTCATTTTACATTGAATGAAGCAGTGGCCATGGTACGGGAATTAGGTGTACCAAAAGGCTATTTTACGCATATCAGCCACCAGTTAGGTAAACATAATAAGGTAAATAAAAACCTTCCTGAAGGTATAGCACTGGCATTTGATGGGCAGGAATTGCACATTTAATATTACCACTTTAGAGTATTGCAAAAAAAATACTAAAGTAATATTTTGTTGGTCTTAAATTGGTAAGATGCTGAAGCAATTTGTAAAAGACTATTTTAATTTTACCCGTAAAGAAAGGCTCGGCATTATTTTTCTGCTTTCTTTGATCATATTTTTTCTTTTCCTTCCTTTCTTTTTTCAAAATTTTATTTCTGCCCCAAAATATGATCACAGTCAATTTGAAAAGGAAATTACAGCGCTCAACAAAAAACAACCGGATAGTAACAACAAATCATTTGTAAGAGATTTTGATGAAAACAATTATCAGAATTATTATCAGCCATCAGAGAAAAATTATTTTACCAAACAGCCCAAAGTAGAATTATTTTATTTTGATCCGAACACATTGAGTGAAGAAGGATGGATAAAACTTGGTATCAGGGAAAAGACAGCAAAGACTATTCAAAATTATTTAAGTAAGGGAGGTAAATTTTACAAGGCGGAAGATATTGGTAAAATATGGGGACTGCGTGAGGATGAAATTAAAAGGCTGATACCATTTGTAAGGATAGCGCAGAATCAAAAAACTAATTATACAGCTGATATAAATGCAAAGCCTTATAAAAACTATGAAAAGCCAAAAAACACCATAACGTATGTTGATATAAATACCGCTGATACTTCAGCATTTATTGCATTACCTGGTATTGGCGGTAAACTGGCAAACCGCATCATTGCATTTCGGGATAAACTGGGTGGTTTTTATAAAATAGATCAGGTGGCTGAAACATTTGCCCTCCCGGATTCTACTTTCCGGAAAATAAAAGACAGGCTGATCATTGGCAATACAACGGTTAAAAAACTGAATATCAATAATGCCGGCATTGATGAATTAAAAGCGCATCCTTATATCAGGTACAATATTGCAAATGCCATAATTCAATACCGCACACAACATGGGCAGTTTTCTGCTTTGAGTGACTTGAAAAAAATTATGCTGATAACAGAAGAGATTTACAATAAATCTGCACCTTATCTTACAATTCAGTGATTAACTAACACCTGTTAGTATTTTAAAATTCTGTAAATTGCGCTCTTAACGATTTTCTCCTTTATGAATTTTATTACAACCGAACTTACGCAACAGGCTGCACAAACTGCAAAGGATTTTGCCAATCAACATATCAAGCCACATTTAATGGAATGGGATGAAAGCCAGGAATTTCCAATACATATTTTTAAAGAGATGGGGAAGTTAGGTTTGATGGGTGTTTTAGTACCTCAGGAATATGGTGGCAGCGGTATGGGTTATTATGAATATAGTTCGATCATACAGGAAATAGCCAAAGTCTGTGGTTCTATTGGTTTATCATTGGCTGCTCATAATTCACTTTGCACCGGGCACATATTAACTTTTGGAAGTGAAACGCAAAAGAAAAAGTATTTACCCAAATTAGCAACTGCTGAACATATTGGTGCATGGGGATTAACAGAAGCCAACACCGGCAGCGACGCCGGTAATATGAAAACCACTGCTGTTAAAGATGGTGATGACTGGATATTGAATGGAACAAAATGCTGGATAACCCATGGTAAAAGTGGCGATTTGGCTGTTGTTATTTGCAGAACCGGAGAGCCAAGGGCAAAAGATAATTCTACTGCATTTATTGTTGAAAGAGGAACCCCTGGTTTTAGCGCCGGTAAAAAAGAAAATAAACTGGGCATGCGGGCAAGTGAGACTGCCGAAATGATCTTTGATAATTGCCGTATACCGGATGCAAACCGGATTGGCGAAGTGGGACAGGGATTTAAACAAAGTATGAAAGTACTGGACGGAGGAAGAATTTCAATTGCTGCATTAGGTTTAGGTATTGCAAAGGGTGCTTATGAAGCATCTTTACAATATTCAAAAGAGCGCCACCAGTTTGATCAGCCAATTGCCGGTTTTCAGGGTATTAGTTTTAAACTGGCCGATATGGCTACCGAAATTGAAGCAGCTGATCTGTTGATAAAACAAGCCTGTGACTTAAAGATGAGAGGATTACCTATGACCAAAGAATCGGCAATGGCTAAATATTATTCGAGTGAAGTTGCGGTGAGAGTGAGTACAGATGCCGTACAGATATTTGGTGGATATGGTTATACCAAGGATTTTCCGGTTGAAAAATTTTACAGAGACAGTAAACTCTGTACAATTGGTGAAGGAACCAGTGAGATACAGAAGCTAGTTATCAGTAGGGAAGTATTGAAATAAAAATATTCATTTAATAAAAAATAGAGCCATCCTTTTTTGAGATGGCTTTATTTATTAAATTTTGCGGCTATCTATTTTTTATCTCCACCAAAAACCCCGTTAAATTTATCTTTTAAGTTGTCAAAAACTTCTTCAGCTTTGTGAGCTGCATTTTTTGCAAACACTTCTACTTTTTCACCAGTCTGTCCCGGAATAACATCACTTATTTTATCCATCAAATTATGTCCTTCGGGTTTTGGAGAAGTTGCTGATTGATCAGCAGTTTTTTCGGTTTGTCCTGCAAACATATTGTCAACAGCTCCACCCAGCATCGGAAACTTTTCTTTTACAAACTCTTTAATTGTGTCAATGGTTTTTGTTGCCTGCTCTGCGCTGATACCTGCTTTTTCTATCAGCCGGTTAATTAACTCTTGCATGATTTTGAAATTTAAATTATGATTGTAAATATGACTTGTTTGAATATTAATGGATGACAAATTTACTGTACATAAGGTTAATAATATTCAAAAGAACATTATTTTAAAAATTATTACCGGTTAAAAAAGGAATTTGTGGGAAAGGGGAGTAAAAAACTATTCTGTATCATATCTATCCACCCGTTCAATCCCCGACATGGAGATCAACCTGTTTACCAGTTCATCCAGTTCTTCTTTATCGTGTACAAATATTTTTACATTGCCTTCAAAAATACCCTCTTTCGCTTCAATGGTCATGGCCGAGATATTAAATTTCAATTCGCCACTGATGAGGTTAGTGATTTTATGAATTACACCCACATCATCAAGCCCGATTATTTTTAAACCGGTGAGGAAAGAGATCTCTTTATTTTTTGCCCATTTTGTTTTTACAACCCGGTGTCCGTAGTTTGCCAGCAATCTTGCTGCATTGGGACAATTGGTACGATGTATTTTCAAACCTTCGCCGGTAGTAACAAAACCGAAAACATCATCACCGGGTATGGGTTTACAACAATTGGCTAAAGTGTATTGTATTCTGTCACTACTTTCGCCAAAAATTATAAGCTCGGCATCTTTTTTATCAAAATGTCTTGTAGCAATCTCTTTTCCTGATTTCTCTTCAACAACATGCTTAACCGGTTTTGGTGGCAATAACTTATCTCCATGCAGCGTAAATTCTTTTAATTCCTTAAGATCAATTTTTTTAATGGCTATATCATATAACAAATCAAGGCTTGAGTTTACTTTATAAAAAGAAGTCAATTCATCCAGGTTATTATGGCTCATAGCGGCACCCATTCCCTCCAGTTTTCTTTGCAGGGTATATCTACCTTCTTCAGCAGTTTTTCTTTTTTCTTCTTTTAAAGTGTCTTTAATTTTTGATTTTGCCTTACTGGTTACAACAAAATTCAGCCACTCAATATTGGGCTTTTGTTTAGCACTGGTAATAATTTCAATCTGGTCGCCACTGCGTAATTTATGGCTGATAGGTACCAGTTTGTGATTCACTTTGGCTCCAATACATCTGCTGCCAACTGCTGTATGAACACCAAAAGCAAAGTCCAGTGCAGAGGCACCAATGGGTAGCATTTTTACTTCTCCCTTTGGGGTGTATACATATATTTCTTCGGCAAGAAAAGATGTTTTAAAATCCTGTAAAAATTCTATGGAGTTTGAATCCTGGTTACTCAATGCTTCCCTTATCTGGTGAAACCATTTATCAAAGCGACTTTCATCATCCTTGCCTTCTTTGTATTTCCAGTGGGCAGCAAGGCCTTTTTCGGCAATTTCATTCATGCGCTGGGTCCTGATCTGTACTTCCACCCATCTGCCATGCGACCCCATAACAGTGGTATGCAGTGCTTCGTAGCCATTACTTTTTGGGTTACTTAACCAGTCTCTCAGACGTTCCGGCGAAGGGTTATATTCATCAGTAATAATGCTGTATACTTTCCAGCAATCTTCTTTTTCTTTTTCCAGCGGAGAATTTACCAGGATACGGATGGCAAAGAGGTCGTATACTTCTTCAAAGCTTACTCCCTTTTTTTTCATCTTATTCCAGATAGAATGAATACTTTTTGGCCGCCCAAAAATTTCAAAATCGAGATTGGCTTTTTCCAGTTTTTCTTTTAAAGGCCTCACAAAATCATTAATATATTTTGTTCGTTCTCTCTTGGTGTCGGTTAATTTTTGGGCAATATATCTGTAAGTATCCGGCTCCATGTATTTCATGGCCAGATCTTCCAACTCCGTTTTAATTGTGTATAAACCCATCCGATGTGCAAGCGGGGCATACACATAAATAGTTTCACTAGAAATTTTCAGTTGCTTCTCTCTTTTCATGCTTTCCAGTGTTCGCATGTTATGGAGCCTGTCAGCAAGTTTTATCAATATTACTCTGGGATCATCGGTAAGGGTTAATAATATTTTTTTAAAATTTTCGGCCTGTTGTGTACTGTTGGTGTCCATTACATTACTTATCTTGGTAAGGCCGTCAACAATTTTTGAAACCTCTACACCAAATTCCCTTTGAATATCATCTAATGTGATATCTGTATCTTCAACGGTATCATGTAATAAAGCACAAATAGTGCTTCTTATCCCTAAACCAATTTCTTCAACACAAATTTTAGCAACGGCAATGGGGTGAAGGATATAGGGTTCGCCACTTTTACGGCGCATGGTTTCATGTGCTTTGGCAGCCATTTCAAAGGCTGTGCGTAATAATTCCTTATCGCCGGGTTTGAGTTTTAATTTTAATACACGCAAAAGGCCACGGTAATTCCGGAGTATCTCTTTTTTCTCTTCATCTTCGTTGAGATTGTATTTGGGTATGTCTACGGTTGTTTCCATATGCTAAAAACGAATTTACGTAAACAAATCTGTTTTCTGTTTTGATGAAATGCCTTACTTTTGCAGCCCTTTAGCAGATGTGGTACCGCTTGAGGCGGGAGCAGATACGCAAATGCGGATATGGCGAAATTGGCAGACGCACCAGACTTAGGATCTGGCGGAGCAATCCATGTAGGTTCGACCCCTATTATCCGCACAACGGAATAAAGAACAAGGAACAAGGAATATCGAATTTTGAAGTTCATCATTCATGATTCCCTGTTCCTTGTTCAATATTTAAAAGTTAAAATAAAAATAATGGCAACAGTTACTAGAGAAAACATTGGTCAGTTACATGATAAATTAACCGTGAAAGTTAGTAAGGATGACTATTTGGCCTCCTTTGATAAAAAACTTAAAGAATACAGTAAAACTGCCAATATCCCCGGTTTTAGAAAAGGCATGGTACCTGCAGGAATGATCAGGAAAATGTATGGCAGTTCCATTTTCACAGATGAGATATTAAAATCGGTAGAAAAAGAATTATACACCTGGTTAAACAATGAAAAGCCTGAAATATTTGGACAGCCTTTGCCATTAACCAATGACCTGCGTGATATGGATATTAATAATCCTTCAGATTATGAGTTTGATTTTGAAATTGGACTTAAGCCTGAGTACGCTTTACCAGATATATCAAAAGCAAAAGTGACATTGCACAAAGTAAATGCTACTGATGCGATGGTTGATGAAGAAATCAGTCGCATGCAGATCAAAGGAGGCAATATGACTGAACCGGAAACAATCGATAGCGAAGAAAATGTTTTAAATATCCTTTTTACAGGAGCTGATAAGGATGGTAATGTTGTTGAAGCTGGTGCAAGCAAGGAAAATTCTGTTATACTGAAATATTTTACTGCTGCTACGCAGAAAAAATTCATGGGTAAAAAAATTGGTGAATCTGTAACCATACAAATAACTAAGGCATTTGATGAAGATAAGCTGGTGATGATATTACAGGACCTCGGTTTTGACAAAGAAGATAAGGAGGCTGCAAAAAAATACTTTAACCTGGAGATTATTAAAATAGGATTGGTTGAAAAACGTGAATTGAACGAAGATTTCTTTAAAGAGATATATCCTGCAAAAGAAATTAAAACTGAACAAGAATTAAGGGCTGCTATAAAGGAAGAAATTGAAAATTACTGGCAGGCACAGAGCCGTAACCAATTGCAGGATCAATTATATCATTACCTGATTGATGAAACTAAAATGGATTTTCCGGTTGAGTTTTTAAAGCGTTGGTTACAAACCGGTGGTGAGCAGGCTAAAACACCCGGGCAGGTAGAAGAAGAATTTCCTGCTTTTAATAACCAGTTAAAATGGACCTTGATCAGCGATAAATTAATAAAGGAAAATAAACTGGAAGTTGGCAACGAAGAGCTGAGAGAATATATGAAAGTAGAGATCATGCGTTATTTTGGAACCATGAACCTTGGTGAAGATACCAGCTGGATCGAAAGCTACATTGACCGTATGATGAAAGATGAAAAGCAGGTTGACAGTAGTTACCGTCGTTTAATTACCAACAAATTATTTAACTGGATAGAAGGGCAGGCAAAAGCAAAAGAGAAAGAAGTGGCGGCAGAAGAATTGACAGCGATGCAGCATCATCATCAACATTAATAAAAATGATATTTACATATCCAGCCTCCTGAATTTTCAGGTATTATCTCCTTATTTCATAAAACTAATTCAACATACATATGCCATGTGTTTTATATGTGAAAATTAATTTTGGCATGATTTTTCTATATACAAAAGATATTGAAGTTAAAAACAAATTAAAATTTATGAAAAAGATTTTTTTAATCATAACGGTAGTATATGCATTTACAGCATGTAAAAGCAAAGACAATTCAAATTTGGAAACCAATAAAAATATGGTATTGGTTGATACAACCGGGTTATCTAAAAACAGTTATCAAACCGATGTTGGTAAGTCTGAGAAGGCAATAACAACAAGTCAAAATAATAATGTTGAAAGGAGCAGATCCAACAGATCAACAGCAAATACGCCGGCTGCAAGTACATCAAACAATAATAATAGTAGCACGGCTGGTACAGCGAATACAGGAAATGCAAATACTTCAAATTCCGGAACTGTAACCCCTGCCGATAAACCGGTGAGTGATGCAGCAAAAGGAGCTGCAATAGGAGCTGGTTCTGGTGCTATTTTAGGAGTATTAATTAGCAAGGATAATGCTAAAGGAGCTGTAATAGGTGGGGTCATTGGGGCCGGGGCCGGTTATGCAATTGGCAGATCAAGAGATAAAAAAAGCGGGAGAGTTGCAAGGCAGAGGGCCAGAAGGCGTGCAAGGAGAGCTTTATAAGTTGAATTTAAATATTTTAATAATACCAATACCCTGAATTTTCAGGGTATTGGTATTATAGTTTTATCTCTTCATCACTATCATCAAAAAAATGGAATTCAGTTAAGTGATAATTGGAGTTGGCTTTTAATTTAATGCGCTGTTTGTATTTGCGACGCCATTTGCTGAGCTTAGAGAATAAAAAACCCTTGGTAAGATATGAATGTAAAATAGGATGTATCTCTACAGTTAACCCGGTATGCTTTTGCATGATAAGATAACTGAGATTTTTTTCTATTTCGTCTTCTAAAATAAGGGTTGATGATATTTTTCCGGTACCGGCACAGCTTGGGCAAACTTCACTGGTATTGATGTTCATCTCCGGCTTCATTCGCTGCCGGGTAATTTGCATTAAACCAAATTTGCTAATAGCCAATACCGCATGCTTGGCCCTGTCAGGGCGCATGTAAGTATCCATAGCATCAGTCAGTTTCTTTTTATTCTCCATCAGCTTCATATCAATGAAGTCTACTACAATAATACCTCCCAAATCTCTAAGGCGCATTTGCCTTGCTATCTCTTCCGCTGCTTCCAGGTTTGTTTCCAGTGCATTTTGTTCCTGGTTATTGCTTACACTTTTATAACCGCTGTTTACATCAATTACATGCAAAGCTTCGGTATGTTCAACAATTAAGTAAGCTCCGCTTGGTAAGTTTACGGTTTTACCAAATGCCGCTTTAACCTGTTTTGTTATGCCAAAACTGTCAAAAATAGGAGAGCCATTGTTATAGTAAGAAACTATATCGGCTTTATCCGGTGCAATACGTTGTATATATGTTTTGGTATCGCTGAATATATTTTTATCGTTAACAACTATTTTATTAAAATCTTCATTTAACAAATCTCTTAAAATACTGGTGGTTTTGCCCTGCTCACTTAAAATTTTTGCGGGAGGAACCGCACTTTTTAAATTAGATTGAATGGTTTTCCAGGTAGCAACAAGGCTTAATAGGTCTTCATGTAATTCAGCCGTATGTTTTCCTTCTGCAGCCGTTCTTACAATTACACCTAAATTTTTTGGTTTTATAGATTCGATGATCTTATGTAATCTCTTTCTTTCGTCTGATGAATGAATTTTACGTGAGATGGCAATAATATCATTAAATGGCGTAACAACAACAAATCTACCGGGAAGAGATAACTCACAACTCAGCCTTGGGCCTTTGGCAGCTATTGGTTCTTTTAAAATTTGTACCAATACATTTGGCTTACCGTTTAATACTTCTGCAATTTTACCTGTTTTTACTATCTCTGGTTCAACTTTAAACTTTGCAAAATCAAAGCCATTTTCTGATTTATCATGTATAGCTTCATTTGTAAATTTTAATATAGAACGAACATAAGGGCTAAGATCGGTATAATGCAGAAAGGCATCTTTTTCAAAACCAACATCAATAAAGGCAGCATTAAGGCCGGGTATCAGTTTTTTTACTTTTCCAAGGTACAGGTCTCCCACGCCAAAACTGGCATCAGCTTTTTCACTGTGCAGTTCTACAAGTTTTTTATCCTCCAACAGGGCAATTTCAACCCCCTGTGGCGCAGCGTTAATTATCAGTTCCTTGGTCAAATGTAAAATTTTGATAAGACCATTACATCATGAAAGGAAAACACAAACAGCACACATCAGCAACTAAGTATAAGTTGTAATGAATGCAGATAAATGTGTGCCGGAAAGAGGATTTCCGGCACCGGTAAGAAAAAATTATTTCTTCTTATGACGGTTCTTTCTTAAACGTTTTTTACGCTTGTGAGTTGCAATTTTATGACGTTTTCTCTTTTTACCACAAGGCATAACTAGTCTTTTTTTGTTTAAAATAATTTTTTAAATATGTAAATCGAATGCTACTTCGATATGTTACCGTAATAATTTAATCCGTTCATCTACTTCCTGGCTGTACTGCGGATTATTTACCAGCCTTTTACTAACCAGATACCACTTTATCGCATCAGCCTTATCACCTTTAGCCGCATAAGCATCTGCTAAAAATGCAACGGCTTCCAGATTTTCAGGTTCTGCAGTAACTACTTTTTTCAAACGTTCAATAGCTTTATCATATTGCCCGGAAACATACCCACCCACACCAAGCATCATTTGAGCTTTCATATTGTTTGAGTCTTTTCGAACGACACTCAGTAACTGTTGAATACCTTTCATTGTCTCCTGTGGTCCGCCGGTTCTTCCTTTTCCGAATATATAACAACTCCCTAAACCAACTTTCAGATCATCATTTTCAGGATAAAGCTCTATTGCTTTTTCAAATAAGGCTATTGCCTGTTCAACTTTCCAGTTTAATTTCGCATCATCCTGTTCACCACGGAGATTATCTAAAATTAATTGGGCAGCAAAGGTGAGGGTTTTTTCTGACTTATCCAATTTAGCAGCTTCAGATAAATAATAAGCATAGGTTTCAAAAGAATGAATACTGTCTTTCCAAAAATTGGCAAGCCTGGTATTTGCAATAATTTGTTGGTTTTTGACATCGCCACGTATTAAACTGTTTTCTAATTTGCCCAGAGTAATAGCTTGAGCTTGAGTTAAATGTTGCTTTGCTTCCCCGATAAATTGTGAGATATTAAAAATTTTAACTGCAGAAGTGACCGAAGTTGCTGTATTACTTTTGGGAGCAATAGTTTTTCCAAAAATAAAAAATAATATTACTACAAGAAGCCCACTAAAGGTAAATATCAATTGTTTTTTCACCTGATAAAATTGTAACTGCTTTTTATCAGCAGGGTGGCAAAGGTACGTTAGTCTTTGCTGTCATCCTCTTTTTCATTGCTTTCTTTGACATTTTTTGAGGATTTAATTTCCTGCATAAATTCTTTCGCAGGCTTAAATGCCGGAATAAAATGTTCTGGAATCTCTACAGCAATATTTTTTTTAATATTTCGGCCAATCTTTGCGGCTCTTTTTTTGGTAATAAAACTGCCAAAACCACGTATATAAATATTTTCGCCAGCTGCTAAAGAATTTTTAACAGATTTAAACATAGTTTCCAATGTGACCAAAACATCTACTTTTGGGATGCCAGTTTTATCAGAAATTTGATTGATGAGGTCGGCTTTTCTCATGTTGATTTATTTAACTCTTAGAAAAATACAACAAAAAATTTGAATTTTCCAAATAAGTTGGTGATTATCAGGTACTTTGTATAAAAGCATCATATAGTTTTGTTTTTTTTCACTCTTTTAACTATCTGAAAATTAATTAAATACGAGGTTATTTAAATAGTATAAAAAGGGCTATTTATTATTTCAATATTTAGTAAAACATTTATGGATACAAATAAAAAATATTTTACAAAAACACTTTTGCTTTGGAATAAGAAAGACAACGAAAGATTAATGCCCTGGAAAGGAGAAAAGGATCCCTATAAAATATGGTTGAGTGAAATTATTTTACAGCAAACCAGGGTAGATCAGGGATGGGATTATTATAACAGGTTTATTGCGGCTTATCCAAATATTGAAAAGTTAGCCAAAGCAAAAGATGAAAAGGTTTTTAAAATGTGGGAAGGCCTTGGATATTATACACGTTGTAAAAACCTTATAGTGACTGCAAGATTCATTGCTTCAGAAAGAAAAGGTAAGTTTCCACAAATTTATGAAGAGATACTTGCTTTAAAAGGAGTTGGTCCATATACCGCAGCGGCTATTGCTTCATTTGCATTTAATTTAAACTATGCCGTTGTTGATGGTAATGTATTCAGGGTATTATCCCGTTTTTTTGGAATAGATAAAGCTGTTAACAATACCGAAGGAAAAAAATTATTTACAACGCTTGCCAATCAATTATTAGATAAAAATAAACCTGGTATTTATAACCAGGCTATCATGGACTTTGGAGCAAGTATCTGTAAGCCTAAAAAACCACTGTGTAATGTTTGTTATTTTAAAAATAAATGCATAGCAAATCAAACAAACCTTGTTGATAAACTTCCGGTAAAAGAAGGGAAAATTAATATTAAATCGAGATGGTTTTATTATATATTGCTCGAGCATAATAATAAAATTTATGTTCGAAAAAGGGTTGCAAATGACATCTGGGAAAACCTGTATGAATTTATTTTATTGGAATCAGAAAAATTAATGACTATTGAAAAAATAAAAGAGTCAACACTATTCAAAAAAATAGGCTTTAAAAATAAACTGGAGGTAATAAGTATTTCTAAATTATACAGGCAGCAATTAACCCATCAGATAATACAAGGACGGTTTATTCACATAAAAGCAAAAAATGCATTGGAATTAAAGACTTACAGATCAGTTACCCCTAAGGAATTATCTAAACTGCCTTTTCCGAGGTTTATTACAACTTATATGGCAGAAAATGAGGCAAAGGCGTTTGAAAGATAAAAATGTATCTTTAAATTTGTTGTAACGCAATACGAACCAGCAACTCAAAGAATAAAAAGCAAAATTTATGAGAGGAGTAAACAGGGTAATGCTTATTGGTA
>JAYVEQ010000006.1:0-44653 GCA_043748745.1 Chitinophagaceae bacterium
TCCCGGTCATTACTTTTTAAAACAAATAAACGGTAACCTTTTGCAAAATGGGTTGACATGGAATTAATATCTGCCTCAACTTTTGCCAGTATATCCAAACGGGGATCTTTATTAACCGTAACCTTCAGCTGGTTTAATGTATCTGGTGCATCGGATTGTGCAAATGCCCCGGAAGTAAGCGTTAAAAAAAGAATTATGTTTATTATTTTTTTCATTATCAATCTTTTTTGCAAAAACCGTTCCATCAATTTTGCTGCAATGCTGCCTGTACCAGTTCAATACTGTTTTTGCTGCATACCCTGCAGGCTCCTGCTTCTGTTAACTGATTTACAAAGCTATAATTTTTTATACCGCTGTACACTTTAATCTGCACCAAATTTGCCAGGTGTTTCCGCATCAATTGTATAATTTCAGGTGTAATATCAATTTTACCATAACCGGTACCGGCTTTAATGAAATCTACACCGGCAGCACCATAAATATCACAGCAGATAATAATTTCTTCATTGGTGAGTAAACCGGTTTCTATAATGATACAGATTTCTCTTCCCTTTGCTCTTATTATCGGCATCACTGTATTTAATTCATTGGCCAGAAACCGCCAGTCGTTATTTTTTACCGCACTGATATTTATCACTATCTCAAGTTCATCGGCGCCATCAATAATGGCTAACACAATTTCGGCTGCTTTGGCTTCAATAGCATTGTAACCAAATGGAAAACCAATAACAGTTGATACTTTTATTTTGCTTCCGGTGGTTAATGCCTTTGCCTTTTTTACAAATAACGGGGGAACACATATTGTAGTAAATCCATGCGCAACAGCCTCATTACACAAGTTTTCGATATCATCAATAGTTGTATCAGGTTCTAATGCTGTATGATCTATTATCTCTGCTGTCTTCATCTGTTTTGTCAATAATTGTAAAAATACGGATTAGCCGATACTAATTTACACCAGTGGTTGTTATTACAATCAATCATTTGTTATATTTAGCCCCTAAATAATCCAAAATTAAACTGCATGCAAAAAATTAAAATTCTGTTACTGGTGTTTGCTTCAGTAATAGGCACTATTCAACTCCTCAACGCACAGGTCACTTTCCCGGTAAATGATGTGGCGGACCCGAAAAACGGGTGTTATGCATTTACCAATGCAACCATTGTAAAAGATGCCCAGACCACATTACAAAATGCCACATTGATTATTAGAAAAGGAAAAATTGAAGCTGTTGGTAACAATATCACAATTCCTAAAGAAGCTGTGGTAATTGATTGTAATGGAAAATATATTTATCCTGCTTTCATCGATATTTACAGTGATTATGGAATTCCATCTGCTGAACGGCAACAAACAGCAGGTGGTGCTGCCGCTTTTTTCAGAACACAGCAGATAACCTCAAACACCAAAGGTGCTTATGGTTGGAACCAGTCTATTAAGCCTGAAACAGAAGCGTACAAAATTTTCACAGCCGATGATGCCAAAGCAAAAACATTAAGAGATATTGGTTTCGGTTCTGTGCTTACACACCAAAAAGATGGAATAGCCAGGGGCACCGGTGCTTTTGTAACATTAGCCAACCAACCCGATAATTTTGTTTTGATAAAAGACAAAGCATCGGCAAATTATTCTTTTAACAGGGGAACCTCAAGTCAAAGTTACCCGAGTTCTATGATGGGTATGATCGCCTTATTGCGTCAAACTTATTTAGATGCACAATGGTATAAAAGTAATCCTGCTTCCGAAGGCGTAAACTTATCTTTAAAAAGCTGGAACGAAAATCAAAACCTGCCGCAGATATTTGATGCCGGTGACAAATGGAATGATCTGAGGGCTGACAGGATAGGTGATGAATTTGGCGTACAGTATATTATTAAAGGCGGTGGTAACGAATACCAGCGCATGAGAGAAATGTCGGAAACTAAAGCTTCCTTTATTTTATCATTGAACTATCCTGCTGCGATGGATGTAGATGATCCAAACGATCTGCGTTTTGTAGGTCTTGATGATCTTAAACATTGGGAACTTGCTCCCGGCAATCCTGCAGCATTTGAAAAAGCCGGAATAAATTTTTGTTTAACAACAGCCGATCTGACCAATGTAACAGAGTTTATGGCTAACCTGCGTAAAGCAATTGAATATGGCTTAACAGAAACAAAAGCTTTGGATGCATTAACAAAAGCTCCTGCAAATATGTTAGGCATATATGAAAAGATAGGAAGTTTGGATGCCGGTAAGATCGCTAATTTTTTAATTACAACCGGGCCGGTATTTGCTGAAAAAACAATGCTGTTGCAAAATTGGACACAGGGTATTAAAAATTCAGTTAAAGACGAAAACTGGTTTGATGCAAAAGGGATTTATAATTTAATTATGAATGCAAATACCGGAACCAAAGCTTATACATTAGACCTGAAAGATGCCGGTGTAGCCAGTTTCATCAGTAAAGATACCCTTACCGGTAAATACAGTTATGATGGCAAACTGGTAAAACTGAGTTATACTGAAGGGCGTGGACCCAATGCCAAAGAAACCATTTTTAGCGGTGCAGTAACAGCAAACACCTGGAACGGTACCGGAACAGATGCAATTGGAAATCCTTTTACCTGGAAAGCTATATTTGATAAAAAATCAGAACCCAAAGCGGATAGTGCAAGACCTAAACCGCCATTAGTTCTTGGAAAAGTTACTTATCCTTTTTTAAGTTATGGTTGGGAAGAATTACCTAAGGCAGAAAACATCTTAATTAAAAACGCAACGGTTTGGACCAGTGAAAAAGAAGGTAACCTGCTTGCAACAGATGTATTGGTTAAGAATGGTAAAATAGCTGCCATCGGAAAAAATCTCTCTGATGCAACAGCAAAAATAATTGACGCAACCGGTAAACATCTTACTGCCGGCATTATTGATGAACATTCTCACATTGCTTCCTCATCAACCAATGAAGGCGGACAAAGTGTTACATCCGAAGTAAGAATTGGTGATAACCTGAACCCGGATGACATGAATATTTACCGCCAGCTTAGTGGTGGTGTTACTACTTCACATATTCTGCATGGCTCGGCAAATACCATTGGCGGACAAACACAATTAATAAAATTACGCTGGGGATTGGATGACCAGGAAATGAAATTTGCCGGTGCCGATCCGTTTATAAAATTTGCCCTTGGCGAAAATGTAAAAAGAAGTGGGGCCACCCAGGGTAATACCCGTTTCCCCGATACCAGGATGGGTGTTGACCAGGTAATGATGGATGCATTTACAAGAGCGTCGGATTATCAAAAAAGCTGGAAGACAGCCGAAGAAAACAATAAGAAAAAAGGCGTAACACCCATTGTAGTTCGCAGAGACCTTGAGCTTGACGCATTGGTGGAGATCATGAACAGAAAAAGATTTATTACCTGTCACTCTTATGTACAAAGCGAAATTAATGCCGCTATGAAAGTGGGCGATAAATTCGGATTTACTTTCAATACGTTCACCCATATTTTAGAAGGTTATAAAGTTGCTGATAAAATGAAAGCACATGGCTCAAATGTTTCAACCTTCAGCGACTGGTGGAATTATAAAATGGAAGTTGTAGATGCCATTCCGTACAATGCTTACATCATGCAAAAAGTAGGATTGAATGTGGCCATCAATTCAGATGATGCCGAAATGGCACGGCGATTAAACCAGGAAGCTGCCAAGAGTGTGAAGTATGGTGGTATGAATGAGACAGATGCATTGGATATGGTAACCATCAACCCGGCAAAAATGCTACATGTTGACAGCAAAGTGGGCAGTATAAAAGTTGGTAAAGATGCAGACCTTGTTGTTTGGAGTGATAACCCTTTATCTATTTATGCCAAAGCAGAAAAAACAATTGTTGATGGTATTATTTATTTCGACAGGGACAGGGACGCCGCCATGCGTAAATTAAACCAGGCCGAAAAAGCAAGACTTATACAAAAATTGACCATTGCCAAAAAAGCTGCAACGCCGGGTGCAGGCGGAGCCGGGAATTTTAGGGGGGCAAAGCCAAGGTTTGAAATTATAAATACCTGTAGTGATCATGATCATCATAACCATGGTTTATTGGGTATTGAAGCGGATGATATAGAAAACAATAATTAATCTGAAAAAAATAATTCAAATGAAAAAAATAATTTTTTATATCCTTTGCGTTTTTGTTGTCGCAAATACTTCTGCACAGGAAACTATTTTGCCTGCTATGGCACAAAAAGAAACCATTGCGTTAACCAATGCTATCATCCATATTGGCAACGGGCAGGTCATCAATAACGGAACAGTCGTTTTTACCAATGGAAAAATAACTGAAGTAAGTGCCAATGCTTCTACCGCCAATGCAAAGATTATTGATTGTAAAGGAAAACATATTTATCCCGGGCTGATCTTAACGGCATCTCAATTGGGCTTAATTGAAGTAAACAGTAACAGGGCAACTGTTGATGGTACTGAGATCGGCGAAATGAATCCAAGTATTCGTTCTATTGTTGCATATAATACCGATTCTAAAGTCATCAATACATTACGTACCAACGGTATTTTATTGGCGAATGTAATTCCTGATGGCGGTATCATTTCGGGCTCATCATCTGTTGTACAGTTAGATGCCTGGAACTGGGAAGATGCCGCATACAAAACAGATGTGGCCATTCATTTCCGCATGCCTTCCTTATTAAACCGTACCGGCGGAAGAAGAGGTGGATTTGGTGGTGTTGGTACACAAATACCTGCTGTTGATCCGGTAAAAAGAGGATTGGAGCAGATTGAAAATGTAAAAGTATTTTTCAGGGAAGCGAAAGCATACCTGGCAGAAACCACCCATGAAAACACCAACCTGAAATTTGAAGCCGTTAGAAACCTGTTTGATAAAAAAGAAAAGCTTTTCATTCATTGCAATATTGTAAAAGAAATGTTGCTGGCGGTAGATTTTGCAAAGGAATTTGGTTTTGATGTGGTGCTCGTTGGTGCGGTTGATTCCTGGCGGATCGCCGATATTTTAAAGCAAAATAATATTGCTGTTATATTAAACCAGTTGCATGATCTGCCAACTATGATCGATGATGATATTGACCAGCCTTATAAAACACCGTACCTGTTACAAAAAGCAGGTGTGTTGTTTACCATTAATGATGATGATGCCAACAGCCGCTACCGCAACCTGGCTTTTAATGCAGGCACTGCATCTGCTTATGGTTTGAGTAAAGAAGAAGCGTTAAGTGCCATCACATTAAATGCTGCAACCATTCTCGGCATTGCCGATAAGACCGGCAGCATTGAAACGGGCAAAGATGCAAATATTGTGGTGAGTGAAGGCGATATTTTGGATATGCGTACAAATATTATTACGCAGGCTTTTATTCAGGGCCGCCAGGTAGATCTGAACAATAAACAAAAACAACTGGCCGAAAAATATGAAACAAAGTATGGCATAAAATAAACAGGATAAATATTTTTTAAATAAAAAAACAGGGTCAATTAAACTGCCCCTGTTTTTAGTTACCTGAATAAAAGAATCAGGAGTTAGCTATTAAAATTTAATTGATTTATCAGTACTTTCTTCTTCACATTTTACAAATTCATTTTTTTAACTTGCCGGTTGAAAGTATTTTTAACAGCCGGATAATGATCATACTTGGTTTTTATCCGACTTCAACAACAGATTTTATCATGCTCTTCAATATTAAAAAATGAAAAAACGTTTTGTATCGCTTTTGCTTTTGTTGCCATTGTTTGGATTGGCACAATTAAAATACCCGGTTGCTAAAAAGGGTGATGTGGTTGATGGCTATTTTGGAACTTTTAAAGTACCCGACCCATACCGCTGGCTGGAAGATGATAACAGTGAAGAAACCAAAGCCTGGGTAAAAGAAGAAAATAAAGTAACCTTCGATTATTTGGCCACACTACCGGAC
Organism: Chitinophagaceae bacterium; assembly: GCA_043748745.1. Lineage (GTDB taxonomy): Bacteria > Bacteroidota > Bacteroidia > Chitinophagales > Chitinophagaceae > Ferruginibacter. The sequence goes on from JAYVEQ010000006.1 coordinate 5,923, forward strand.
AGGGCAAAAATCAACAACCGCCTGAAGCAACTCTGGAATTACCCCAAATATACTTCTCCGTCAAAAAAAGCGGGTTACTATTACTTCTATAAAAATGATGGATTACAAAACCAATCTGTTTTATACAGGCAGGCAGGCCTCAACGGCAAGGCTGAAGTTTTTTTTGATCCCAACAAATTAAATAAGGATGGTATAGCAGCATTGAGCAGCACCAGTTTCAGCAGATCCGGAAAATATTTTGCCTACACTATTTCATCTGCCGGCAGCGACTGGAAGATTGGTTATGTTATGGAAACAGCAACAAAAAAAATATTGAAAGATAAAATTCTGTGGACAAAATTCGGGGACTTCAGCTGGAAAGCTGATGAAGGCTTTTATTACAGCGGCTATGATAAACCGGATGAAACATCAAAGATGAGTAAACAGAACCAGTACAATAAAGTGTTTTATCATAAACTGGGAACCAACCAGGCAGATGATGAATTGATCTACCAGGACCTGGGCCATCCCCTCCGCTATTGCTCCGCCGGTTTAACTGAAGATGGCCGTTTTCTTATTGCACAAACTTCTGAAGGCACCAGTGGTTCCGAATTGTACTTTCTGGATACGAGAAAAAAAGACATGCGAAGTTTTGAATTACTTGTTGAAGGTTTTAAAACCGAAGCCAGTGTGATTGACAATAAAGGAGACAGACTCCTGATCCTTACTAATGATGGAGCGCCCAATTATAAAGTAGTTTTGACAGAGCCTGAATATAACAGTGAAGAAGAAGACAAACCAACAGAAACTAAAAAAACAGCATGGGAAACCATCATACCTGAAAAGGACATGGCTTTACAGAGTGTAGGAACATGTGGTGGCTATTTATTTGCCAATTACCTGAAAGATGTATCTACCAGGCTATACCAGTATAATTATGATGGTAAACTGATCCGTGAAATTAAACTCCCGGGTATTGGAACCGCCAGTGGTTTTAACGGAGAGAAAAAAGATAAAGAATTATTTTACACTTTCTCTTCCTTTAATACCCCACCACAAATTTATAAATATGATATTGCAACAGGTAAATCAACCCTGTTCCGCAAAACAGAAATACAAATCAATACCAGCGACTTTATAACCGAACAGGTTTTCTTTCCGAGTAAGGACGGAACAAAAATCCCCATGTTTCTTACTTACAAAAAGGGATTGAAAATGAATGCCGATAATCCAACATTGATCTATGGTTATGGTGGTTTTAATATTCCTGTTACGCCAAGCTTCAGCATCAGCAATGCTTTTTTTATTGAGCAGGGTGGAATATATGCTGTTGTTAATTTACGTGGCGGCAGTGAGTATGGCGAAAAATGGCATAAGGCCGGTATGCTCGATAAAAAACAAAATGTATTTGATGATTTTGTTTTTGCTGCTGAATACCTGATTGAAAAAAACTATACCAATAAATTAAAGATCGCCATGAAGGGAGGAAGCAATGGTGGCCTATTGGTTGGTGCGGCTATGACACAGCGCCCGGATATCTGCAGGGTTGCACTGCCTGCAGTGGGTGTAATGGATATGTTGAGGTTTCACCGGTTTACCGTTGGTCATGGCTGGGTAACAGAATATGGATGTGCCGATTCAGCAAAAGACTTTCAAAATCTCTACAGGTATTCACCTTATCATAATTTACAGCAGGGCACCAGATACCCAGCCACTTTAGTAACCACTGCCGATCATGATGACCGTGTGGTTCCTGCACATTCGTTTAAGTTTGCCGCCCGCCTGCAGGAATATAATGCGGGCAGTAACCCGGTACTGATACGCATTGAAACAAATGCCGGGCATGGCGCAGGCAAACCCACCACAAAACAAATTGATGAAGCAGCAGATGTCTGGAGTTTTGTGATGTACCATTTGGAAATGCCTTTTAAAGAACCGGCAGTTATTGTGCAGCCAATGAAAAAGAAAAAATAATTACCAAATAAAAACTTCCTGCAAAAAAACAGGAAGTTTTTTTTATAGTGCTGAGGAACTATTTGTTCAACTACAAAGGCATCTGCCCTATTCATTTATTGTATCTTTGTTCCTTTAACTTTTACATATGCAAAAAATTCCCGAATCGGAATTGATCATTAACAGCCGTGGTGGAATTTATCACCTGGATGTAAGACCTGAAGAACTGGCCAATACCATCATTGTAGTTGGTGACCCGGAAAGGGTTAAAAAAGTTAGCGCTCATTTCGACAGGATCGAACACCGGCTGCAACACCGTGAATTCATCACCCATACTGGCTATATCGGCAATAAACATATTTCTGTAATTTCTACCGGGATTGGCCCTGATAATATTGATATTGTTTTTAACGAACTGGATGCATTGGCCAATATTGATTTTGAAACAAGGACAATAAAAAAAGAACTGACCAAACTTAACATCATCCGCTTTGGTACATCTGGCTCTTTACAGGCCGATATACCGGTTGATGCTTTTGTTGCATCAACACATGGATTGGGTTTAGATAATTTACTCAATTTTTACAGCTATGAAAAAACCGTGGCTGATAAAGCAATGGTTGATGCATTCATTGCACAATCAAATTTAGATACCGCCATCACCAATCCATACGCATTCAGCGGTAGCGATATGCTCTTGCAAAAATTCGGAGAAGGATTTCACAAAGGTATTACTGTAACCTGCCCAGGATTTTTTGGTCCGCAGGGAAGAGTATTGCGTTTGGGATTAAGCAGTCCGGGACTGGTTGATAAGCTTACCCATTTCAATTTTAATAATCATCGAATCACTAACTTTGAAATGGAAACATCGGCCATTTATGGCTTGGGAAAACTGATGGGGCACGAATGCCTGAGCATAAATGCCATCATCGCAAACCGTGTAGCAAAAGAGTTTTCGAAAGACAGCAATGCTGCTGTAGAAAAATTAATTGTAAAATCTTTAGAGGCTTTAACCTCTTAAACGTCTTAAACGATATTCGAATGATCGCAACTAAAACAATACCTGACTTCTCTTTATCACCGCATGTTGACCAGGTGGGTATTGAAGAAAGATCATCCAGATTTACAAAGCGGAGTATAAAAAACGAAACCAAATTAAATGGTTTGATGCTTGCGCTGAACATGATTGACCTTACTACGCTGGAAGGAAAAGACACAGAAGGAAAAGTAAAACAACTTTGTTATAAAGCCATCCATTTGCACGACTCCTATCCGGATTTACCAACAGTGGCCGCCATTTGTGTATATCCCAGCATGGTGAAAACGGCTAAGAAAGCATTGGAAGGTTCGGGTGTAAAAGTAGCGTCGGTTGCCACTGCATTTCCAAGTGGCCAGGCTCCACGTGACGTAAAAATAAGAGATACAAAATATGCTGTTGCCAATGGCGCCGATGAAGTGGATATGGTGATCTCAAGAGGAAAATTTTTAGAAGGCGAATACAATTTTGTATTTGATGAAATAGCCGCTGTTAAAGAAGCCTGCGGAGACGCCCGTTTAAAAGTTATTTTAGAAACCGGTGAACTGGTTACTTATGATAAAGTGCGCAAGGCAAGTGATATTGCCATGTATGCCGGTGCCGATTTTATTAAAACATCAACCGGAAAGATTTCTCCCGCTGCCACCATGCCGGTTACCTTAGTGATGCTGGAAGCCATCCGTGATTTTTATTACAAGACAGGAAAGAAGATTGCTATGAAACCTGCTGGTGGTATTTCAAAATCGAAACTTGCTTTGCATTATTTGGTAATGCTTAACGAAACTTTAGGTGAAGGCTGGATGAATAATGAATGGTTCAGGTTTGGTGCAAGCAGCCTGGCCAATGATATACTGATGCAGTTGATGAAACAGAAGACAGGGGTTTATCAGTCGGCGAATTATTTTTCAATTGATTAATAACCGCAAAGGCACAAAGACGCTAAGTTTTTTAGAACTTAGCGACTTGGCGTCTTAGCGGTGAAAAAAAATATTATGGCAACAAAAAAAAACAATACAATAAAACTTAAGTTTGATTCAGCCAGAAATTTGGCACCAGCGCCGGAAAGTAAAAGCGCTGCCAAAATAGATCCGCAGTATGATCTTTTCATCAACGGTAAGTTTGAAAAGCCGCTGAGTAAAAAACATTTTGCAACCATCAACCCGGCTACTGAAGAAAAATTATCGATGATTGCCGAAGCCAATGCGGCTGATGTAAACAAAGCTGTTGTGGCTGCAAGAACTGCTTACGACAAGACCTGGAAAAAAATGCCTCCTGCCGAAAGAGCAAAATACATTTACCGTATTGCCCGTATGATACAGGAACGTGCAAGAGAATTTGCTATCATTGAAACACTCGATGGCGGCAAACCCATTCGTGAAAGTCGGGATTTTGATATACCAACCGCGGCCAATCATTTCTTTTATTATGCAGGCTGGGCCGATAAATTGGAATATGCTTTTCCAAACCGCAGAACAGAACCATTGGGTGTGGCCGGGCAAATAATTCCCTGGAATTTTCCTTTATTAATGGCTGCCTGGAAAATTTCACCCGCTTTGGCTTGTGGTAATACTGTGGTTTTAAAACCTGCAGAAAATACTTCTCTCACTGCATTAAAATTGGCAGAAATTATACAGGAAGCTGACCTGCCGCCAGGCGTTGTAAATATTATTACGGGTGCTGGCGCAACCGGTGCTGCTATTGTTAACCATGCTGATATTAATAAAATTGCTTTTACCGGTAGTACCGAAGTTGGAAAAATTATTCAGCGGGCCATTGCAGGAACCAATAAAAAAGCAACATTGGAATTAGGTGGCAAAGCTGCGAATATAATTTTTGATGATGCACCCATTGACCAGGCGGTGGAAGGTGTTATCAACGGGATATTTTTTAACCAGGGTCATGTTTGTTGTGCAGGCTCAAGATTGTATGTACAGGAGTCAGTTTTTAAAGAAGTGGTTCGCAAATTAAAAGACAGGCTGGAAACTTTGATTGTTGGAGACCCCATGGATAAGAACACCGACATTGGCGCCATCAATTCAAAAGCACAATTAGACATCATTAATAAATACATAAAGATCGGTCAGCAGGAAGGCGCAGAAATGTACCAGAGTTCATGTTCTTTGCCTAAGAAAGGATTTTATTGCAGGCCAACCATATTCACAAATGTGGCACAAAGCAACCGCATAGCGCAAGAGGAAATTTTTGGACCGGTGTTGGCCATACAAAGTTTTAGAACAGATGATGAAGTAATTGAAAAAGCAAACAATACACCGTATGGCCTTAGCGCAGGAGTTTGGACTGACAAGGGTTCCAAGATATTTAATCTTACAACAAAATTAAGAGCCGGTGTTATCTGGGCAAATACATTTAATAAATTTGATCCCACTTCTCCGTTTGGAGGATACAAGGAAAGTGGATATGGAAGAGAAGGTGGATTACATGGTTTATCGGCTTACGTGAACATAGTTTAACAGGTTTAAAAGGGTTAAAAGGGTTCAAAAGTTAAACCAACCTCTTAAACTTCTTAAACATTTCAAATTTTTTAAACAATTGGTATGGCAAAGACATTAGAAAACAGATTAGAAGTTTTAAAAACATACAAAATATATATAGGCGGACAGTTTCCCAGAACTGAATCTGGACGTTATTACGTTGCAACGAATAGCAAAAAGGAAAACCTGGCAAATATTTGTTTGGGATCGAGAAAAGATTTTAGAGATGCAGTTGTTGCAGCAAGGAATGCCTTTGGTGGCTGGAGCGGCAGGGCTGCTTTTAACCGTGGACAAATTTTGTATCGTGTTGCCGAAATGCTGGAAGGCAGAAAAGCACAGTTCATTGATGAGTTGATTAAACAGGATTCAACCAGAGCACAGGCAGAAAACGAAGTGAACCTTTGCATTGACCGTCTAATTTATTACAGCGGATGGTGCGATAAATTTCAGCAATTATTCAGTTCTGTAAACCCTGTGGCTTCATCGCATTTTAATTTTTCGGTACCGGAGCCTACCGGTGTTGTTGCTGCCATTGCTCCGCAGAATGATTCTTTATTAGGATTGGTTTCAGTAATTGCCCCGATTATCGCAGGAGGAAATACGGGTATTGTTTTAGCATCTGCAACAAAACCACTTTGCGCCGTAACATTTGCCGAAGTGCTTAACAGTTCCGACTTACCGGGTGGTGTGGTAAATATTCTTACTGGAAAAGTGGCAGAGCTTGTCCCCTTCTTTGCCGATCACATGGATGTGAATGCAACTGTTTATTGTGAAGCAGATGCTGCAACGCAAAAGATGATCAAAGAAAAATCTTCACTAAATGTAAAAAGAGTTGTGCTATACGATAAAGTAAAATGGGCAACTGCAAGCGGCCAATCTCCTTATTTTATTATGGACCTGCAGGAAATAAAAACTACCTGGCACCCGATTGAGAATATTGGTGGAGCGAAGGCGGGGTATTAGAATCCATTATAATTTTTCAAGAAAAGAATGTAACTTTATAAGCAGTGAAGCCATTTCTGCTTTAAAAGTGTCACTGTATAAAATAATTTTTTATGAAAAAATTATTCATCGCCGCATTCGTGATTTTATCATCCTGTCAAAAAGATGTAACAGACCAAATACAACCAATTTATGTAAAAGGAGAAGTTCTTTTTATTTCCAGGAGAGTTGCAAACAATGCTGAATGGCAATTATTTTTGATGAATGCAGACGGTTCAAATCAAAGACTTCTTTCAGCCACGACAGTTGATTGTTCTCCTCCGGTAGTATCCCATAACAGAAAAAAAATTGCTTTCTCTAACTATGAAAATTCAAACCGTAATTTTTATGTAATTGATATTGATGGGCAAAATCTGAAATTACTCGACAAAGCTAAACAAGCTTGTGGTAACCCGGTATGGTCGCCTGATGACAGCAAAATAACTTATATAAGAAATGATATAGGCGCTGCAGGCAATTTCAACATTTTTACAATTAATGTTGATGGCACAAATAGAATTCAGTTAACCAATCAAAATGACAATTATTCACCAAACTATCTACCTGACAACAGTGCAATCATTTATACTTCTTTAAATGGAACATTAAGCGGGGTTTACAAGATGAATACTGATGGAACTAATAAGCAATTACTAAGTCCTCTTGGCAAATCCTTTGGCGTGTCCAGCATTTCACCGGATGGAAAGATGATTGCAATTAACTCAGAAGATTGGAATGGCACGCAGATCTTTGTAATGAATGTTGATGGCAGCAAACTGAAGCAACTGACTTTTACAGTAGAAAAAAATTATTATGATATAGGTTTCCCAAGGGGAGGTAATTGCAATCCAGTATGGTCGCCTAACAGTTCTAGAATTGCTTATGTTTCATTAGAAAATACAACTCCGGATATTTTTATTATAAATTCAAACGGTTCTGGAAATAAAAGACTTACTGATAGTCAATTAAGAGATGAGAGCCCTTGTTGGACAAAAGATGGAAATTATATTCTTTTTTCATCAAATAGAGACATTAATGCTGGTGGGCATGAAATATATATTATGAGAACAGATGGACTATTACAAACACCATTGACAAAATATATTGGTGATGATGTTTATCCGGTATTCATCGAAAATTAAAAAGAATATTTTTGTAAAATTATCCCACAACCAAAATCTCCAACAAAAACACCCCAATCCCTGCCACAAACCCAATTAACGCCAGCCACCCAATTTTTTTTAAATACCACATAAAATCAATCTGCTCAATACCCATTACCGCCACACCGGCTGCTGTACCTATTATTACTGCACTGCCACCGGTACCGGTTGTTAAGGCTAAAAATTCCCAGAACGTGTGATCGGTTGGATAAGTTGACAGATCGAACATACCCTGCGAAGCCGCTACCAGCGGCACGTTATCAACAATGGCAGACAGCAATCCCAATGCAATTCCAATTAAATAATCATTTTTAAAAGTATTGCTTAGAAATGTTGCCAGGTCTTTAAGTAAACCAAAAGACTGCAATGCCGATACAGCCAGTAATATCCCCAGGAAAAATAAAATACTCGGTGTATCTATTTTTTGCAATGCACGTGCCACAGTAAACCGTTCTGCAATTTCTGAATCCTTGCTTTTATGAATGATGGTGGTGATCACCCACATCAACCCCAATGCAAGCAATATACCCATGAACGGCGGTAAATGAGTAACCGTTTTAAACACCGGCACAAAAATTAAAAACCCAATGCCTGAAATTAAAATGATTTTACCGTCACGCTTTTCTTTTTGGGTTGTAACAGATTGGGCCATGGCAATAATTTGTTTTCCCCTGAAACGGTAAGCAACAATTAATACAGGAATGACACAGGCTGCAAGACTAGGCAGTATCAGTTCTTTCATAATGTTTAGTGCTGTTATTTGTCCGCCAATCCATAGCATGGTTGTAGTTACATCTCCCAATGGCGACCAGACACCGCCTGCATTAGCAGCAATTACGATTAAACCTACAAACCAAAGCCTGTCTTCTTTTTCGCTTAATAATTTTGAGCAAAGCGATGTCATTACAATAGCTGTGGTTAAATTATCCAGCAATGCAGAAAGAAAAAAAGTGATTGTAATTATTATCAGCAAGAGTTTTGACTTATTGGTAGTTTTTATTTTTTCTGTAATGATGTCGAAGCCATTGTGCGAATCTATCAATTCAACAATTGTCATGGCACCCAATAAAAAGAAAAGAATTGAAGCTATTTCGCCGAGATGATGCAGCAGCTCATCTCCTACTATCTGTGTTGATTCACTTTGCAGAATATAAATCGTCCAGCAAACAACGCCGGTAATTAAAGCAGAAGCCGCTTTATTTAGTTTTAGGGGATGCTCAAAAGCTATGGCAACATAGCCCAAAACAAAAACTATTATCAGCAGTGCAGAAATCATAGATGCAAAATAACTTTTTAAAAATTAACCCTTTGAAAAGTTCTTCGAATTAAAAAACCGTTTCTTTTTGAGAAACGGTTTTCAATCTTACTAAAAATATTTTTTATACTTCCTTACCATGGCAATGCTTGTACTTCTTGCCACTACCACAAGGGCACAGATCATTTCTTCCCGGCGCTTTTTCAACACGTATGGGCTCCTGCTTTATCGGGCCAGAAGGATCAATATATTCATTCTCTGCACTCATATGTTCGGGGCCACCGGCACCTGCAAACTCTTCTTTGCGCTGGCGCATTTTACTCATGTCGGTTTTGCGTTCACGGCCTTCACGTATCTGCCCGGCATTGGTTTGCTCCATCGGTATTTGTGCATGGCACAAAAAGCTTACAATATCTTTATTCACTTGGTCATCCATTTGTTTAAAGGCTGCAAAAGCTTCTATCTTATAAATCACCAGCGGATCTTTTTGTTCGTAGCCGGCAGTTTGTACACTGTGGCGCAGATCATCCATGGCCCTTAAATGTTCTTTCCATGCATCATCAATCAAGGCTAAAGTGATGTTGCGTTCCAGTGCATCATTCAATTCTCTTCCTTCCGTTGCTAAATATTTATCAAGATTGGCCAATGCCTGTATTTGTTTTTTACCATCGGTAAATGGTACAGCCACATTCTCTATCTGGTTACCTTGTTCTTTGCGGATATTTTTTATGATGGGCAATGTTTGCTGAACCATGGCATCCGTTTTTTTCCGGTATTGCATTACTGCTGCGTCATACAAACGCTCAGATAAAAAATTCACATCATCTTTATCCAGTTCTGATGCAGTTATGGTTGTATCAATTCCAAAATTAACAATGGCAGCCAGCTTAAATCCTTCATGATCATTTAATTCTTTGAAGGAATTTATTAACCCGTTGGCAACGGAATAAAATGCATTATCCAGATCAAGCGCAAGCCTTTCGCCAAACAACGCATGGTTACGTTTTTTATAAACCACATTACGTTGTTTATTCATCACGTCATCATACTCCAGTAAACGTTTACGGATACCAAAGTTATTTTCCTCTACTTTCTTTTGTGCCCGTTCAATTGACTTTGTGATCATGCTGTGCTGAATCACTTCACCTTCTTTATAACCCATCCTGTCCATCAGTCCGGCAATACGTTCGCTGCCAAACATCCGCATCAGATCATCTTCGAGCGAAACAAAAAAGCTGGAGCTACCGGGATCTCCCTGCCTTCCGGCACGTCCACGTAACTGTCTGTCCACACGGCGGCTCTCATGCCGCTCAGTACCAATAATAGCCAAACCGCCTGCTTCCTTAACACCTATACCAAGTTTAATATCGGTACCACGGCCGGCCATGTTGGTGGCAATGGTAACAGCACCTGCCAGTCCGGCTTCAGCTACAACCTGTGCTTCCTTGCTATGCTGTTTTGCATTAAGTACATTATGCGGAATATTTTTTTGCTTCAGCATCCTGGCCAACAATTCACTCACTTCAACAGAGGTAGTACCAACCAGTGAAGGCCTTCCTATGCTTCGTAACCTTTCCACTTCATCAATTACTGCTTTATATTTTTCCCGTTTTGTTTTGTACACATAATCCTGTTCATCTTTACGTATTGCAGGAACATTTGTTGGGATAGTTACCACATCCAGTTTATAAATACTCCAGAACTCAGCTGCTTCGGTTTCGGCAGTACCGGTCATCCCGGCAAGTTTGTGATACATCCTGAAATAATTCTGCAGCGTTACTGTTGCATAAGTTTGTGTGGATGCTTCGATCTTTACATTTTCTTTTGCTTCAATGGCCTGGTGTAATCCATCTGAATATCTCCTGCCATCCAGAATACGTCCTGTTTGTTCATCCACAATTTTTACGGCTTCATCCATCACCACGTACTCTATGTCTTTATCAAATAAAGTATAGGCTTTTAATAATTGCTGAACGGTATGAATACGATCTGCCTTTAAAGCATAATCATTCAACAGCGATTCTTTTTTGTGTAATTTTTCGTTATCGCTTAAATTACTTTTTTCAATATCGGCCAGCTTGGTTGCAATATCTGGTATGATAAAAAAGTCAGGATCTTCACCGCTTTTTGTTATCAGTTGAATACCCTGGTCTGTCAGATCAACCTGGTTATTTTTTTCATCAATGTTAAAAAATAATTCAGCATCAACCTTGGGCATTTCTTTTTGCTGATCGGCCAGGTAATAATTTTCACTTTTCTGCAACTTCACTCTTATGCCCGGCTCACTTAAAAATTTTATTAATGCCCCGTTCTTTGGTAAACCCCGATGTGCTCTCATCAATGCCAGTCCACCATCTTTGGGGTCATCATTACCTTCTGCAATTTTTTTCCTGGCCTCAATTAAAAAATGGTTTACTGCTTTTTTTTGTGCTTCTACTAATTTTTCAATACGTGGTTTAAGATCGAAGAACTGTTGGGTGTTATCGCTGTGTCCTACCGGGCCACTGATGATCAAAGGTGTACGGGCATCATCAATCAATACACTATCTACCTCATCCACCATGGCAAAATGATGTTTGCGTTGTACCATTTCCTGTGGCGTATGCACCATATTATCCCGCAGGTAATCGAAACCGAATTCGTTGTTGGTACCATAAATAATATCGGCCATGTAGGCATTACGGCGGGCATCACTGTTGGGTTCATGTTTATCAATACAATCCACACGCAATCCCAAAAATTCAAAGATGGGTCCATTCCACTCACCATCCCTTCGGGCCAGGTAATCATTGACCGTAACAATATGTACACCTTCGCCGGATAATGCATTTAAGTAAGCCGGTAATGTACTCACCAGTGTTTTACCTTCACCTGTTGCCATCTCCGCAATTTTACCGGAGTGCAAAACAGCACCACCAATCAACTGCACATCGTAATGCACCATGTTCCAGGTAACGGATCCGCCACCTGCTGTCCAGGTATTTTTATAAATGGCTTTGTCGCCTTCAATTATGATGTTATCTTTTTTAACAGCAAGAGTTCTGTCTAATTCAGTTGCTTTACTTTCTAAAGTTGCATTCTCTTTAAAACGACGGCTGGTTTCTTTTACTACAGCAAAGGCTTCAGGTAAAATTTCCAGTAACACCACTTCCAGTTGTTGATCTTTTTCTTTTTTTAATTCATCTATTTCCTTATAAAAAATATCTCTTCCATTGATATCACCAATCGGCAACTCTTCAGCAGCTTTCTGCTTATTTGTAATTTCTGTATTTATGCTGTTAAGATGTACAGCAATACGTTGTTTAAACTCTGCTGTTTTATTCCGCAATTCATCGTTGCTGAGGGATTGGTATGAGTCAAAAAACTGGTTAATTTTTTCAACCAGTGGTTTTATCTTTTTTACGTCCTTTTCACTTTTATTACCGCCAAAAAGTTTTGAAATAGTGCCAATCATAAAATTCTGTATTGTTAAGTATGCTGTTAATTAATTATGATAAAGATTATACTGATGTCAAATATGATGCTGAAAACAATTCAGAGCCAAAATGACAGCCTGTTCCGACCCTTTCGGGAGGGGCAAAGGTAGGAAATGGTTAGGAGTTTGGGGTTAGGAGTTTAGAAGTTTATAGTTTAAGTTTTAAAGTCTGTTTCAATAAAAAAACGATTTAAAAACAATCTGGTGTTTTCTTTGTTACGTATTTTGTAAAAAACTATCTATGCAAAAGTCATTTCTGCTGATATGCCTTATCACTGTTTCCTTTAAATCTTATTCTCAAAAAAGCCCGTTGCTAAAATTTGAGAAAGAACGTGTGAGTTACACTAAAAGATCAATGTTGGTTTTAGGTGGATGGTCGGTAGCTAATATTGTTGTGAGTGGCATCGCCACAAATACCCGTAACAAAGAGATGCGGTATTTTCACCAGATGAATGTAATGTGGGGCGGCATTAACCTGGCTTTTGCAGGCCTTGGCTACTGGGGTGCAGGAAAAGAAAAAATTGATAATCCAACGCTGGCCTCGGTACTAAAACATCAAAACAAAATTGAAAAAACATATTTAATTAATGCCGGTCTTGATATTGTTTATATTGGCAGTGGTTTGTTAATGAACAAAACAAGTGACAACCAAAAAAATCCCGAAAAATTTGAAGGCTATGGCAATTCCATCATGCTGCAGGGTGGATTTTTGCTTTTATATGATGCTATAATTTATTCTATTCATCATAAACACGGTAAGCAGTTAAAGGGGATGAGTGTTGGAGATAAACTGACTCTTAATGCAGGACCGGGTGCAGTTTCACTAACCTATAACTTTTAGATTTATATTTTACGGGAATGTTAAGAAATCCCCAAATCAGTTACCACTCATCAAATTAAAATCTAACTTATTAATTCTAAGGCTATTTTTACACGAACATATTCGTATATCAAGTCAATTTTATGAGAAAAATATCAATCACAATCCTTGTGATTTTTTTAGGTTTATTTTCAAAAGCACAGGTTAAAGGAACGATCATTGATTCAGCTTCAGTTAAACCAATTGATAAAGCTGTGATTGGATTGGTTGTAAAATCAAATTCAACTGATACCATTTATGCTTTCACAGATGAAAAAGGGCATTTTAGATTTGATATCGTCCCCTCTTCCAATTTTTCCATCGTAATACGCAATATGGGTTACCGGCCTGTTGCCAAATTTGTTCCTGTAAATAAAATTGAAAAAACAATTGATATAGGCACTATCATTTTGGTAAACCAGGCTAAATTATTAAGTGAAGTAACGGTAGAAACAGCGGCTATTACAGTAAAAGAAGATACCATCGAGTATAATGCTTCTTCCTTTAAAGTAAAAGAAGGCGCTGTGGTAGAAGACCTCATCAAAAAAATGCCTGGCATACAGGTTGATAAAGATGGTAATGTAACCGCACAGGGCAAAGCTGTAACCCGGGTTAAAGTTAACGGTAAGGATTTTTTTGGAGGCGATGTGAAAACGGCCACCAAGGAATTACCGGCCAATATTGTAGATAAGATACAGATCATTGATGATTATGGCGACCAGGCAACAGTTTCGGGAATAAAAGATGGCGACCCCGATAAAGTCATGAACATCCAGATAAAGAAAGATAAGAACAAAGGTTTTTTTGGAAGGGCTACTGCAGGCTACGGAACACAGGACCGATACCAGGCTTCATTTAACGGAAACTACTTTAATAATAACCGACAGATATCTGTTTTAGCCAACAGCAATAATACAAACACTTCACTCTTCAATTTTGGCGGTGGTGGTAACCGTGGCGCTACCAGTATGATGCGTTCGGGAATGAGTGCCATGAGTGATATGGGTGGCATGGGCGGCATGAACAACATGATGCAGAATGGCAATACTTCAGCTTTTAGTGGCGGCAGCAACAGTGGTATTTCATCAACCAATGCCTTTGGTTTTAATTACAGAGACCAGTGGAGCAAAAGAATAAGTGTGTATGGCAGTTATTCTTATAATCATAAAAACACCAGCCAGGTTCAAAACTCATCATCACAAAATTTTTATGATACCAGCAGTTTTATCAATAACCAGGATGTAAATAATCTCACCAAAGGCAACTCACACCGGTTTACTTTTAATTTTGAATACCAGGTCGATTCTTTCAATTACCTGAAGATCAGTCCCAGCATTAATTACAGCGGCAGTGATGCAAACAGTAAAACCATTTTTGATTATACAAAAACTGATGGCAGCAAAACCAGTGATGGCAGCAATAAAAGTTTAACCAACTCCAAAGCGCCCAATATTGCAGCCACCATTTTATACAATCATAAATTCAGAAAACGGGGACGGAATTTTTCAAGCAGTATTACAATGGGCACATCCCAAAGTAATTCGGATCAGGATGTCAGCAACTTAAGTTATCAATATATATCGCCGGGTGCCGGGCCCCGTAACATTTTCCAGTTTATCGACCAAAAAAATAATAACTATAATTACGGCATACGTTTTACTTATTCTGAGCCGATCAATAAATATCGCAGTTTGGATTTCAGTTACTCCCATAACCTGAATTATTCAGGCAATGACCGTAAAACTTTTAATGTAGATTCTGCCACACAGGCTAAAACACTGAATAGTTTTTTGAGTAATAATTATGAAAATGATTTTTACAATAACCGTATCGGTGTTTCTTTGCGTACTACTAAAAAGAAATACAATTATACTTTAGGCATCAGTGTACAACCGGTTAACTTACAGGGCAAATCAATTACCAAAGACAGTGCATACAAAACCATTAAAAGGGTAAATATTTTTCCCATAGCCAGGTTAGTATGTAACTTCAGCCGTACCAAGGCATTGAATGTGAGTTATAATGGAAATGCCACCCAGCCAAGCTTTAGTCAGTTGCAGCCGGTGCAGGATTTCAGCAACCAGCAAAGTGTAACTACAGGTAATCCCAATTTAAAACCCTCCATTAACCACAATGTAAATTTATCTTACAACAATTTTAATTTCATCAGTGGTAAAGTAATATTTACCAATTTTACTTTCAGCACCATTAAAAACCAGATCGTAAATAATACAATTGATAAAGGTGCAGGCAGGCAGTTAAGTATCCCCGAAAATGTAAATGGCTATTATAATTTACTCGGCTTTTATGCTTACTCCAAACCTTATAAAAACCGTAAGTATGTTTTAACGCTTAACGGAACTGCTAACTACAATCACAATATTAACCTGATCGACAGCATTCGTAATATTGGACAAAACTGGGTATTAAGCCAGGGTTTTACATTTGAATATAATTATAAAGAGATACTGGAATTAGGTACAGGTGTGAGCTGGAGTTTAAACGATGTGCATTATAAAAATACAACGGGTAAACCGTTAACAACATTACAAAATTCATCCAGCAATGCCTGGACCTTCAGCAGCAATATCAATTTGAATATCAGCAAAACCCTGGTATTGAAATATGATTTTGATTATACCATCAATTCGGGCTTGGCCAGCAGTGTCAGCCGTAATACTGCTATTATGAATGCCTCACTGGAAAAGCAACTCTTCAAAAAGAAAAATGGAATAATCAAAATATCGGCATTCGACCTGTTCAAACAAAACAGTAATATCAGCAGGAGTGTAACAGCCAATTCGATAATTGATTCCAGAACAAACCGGCTTACCCGGTATTTTATAGCCACTTTTACTTACCGCCTGCAAAGATTTGCGGGACAAACAATACAGGGCCCCGGCGGCGATTTCAGAAGAATAGGTCCACCAAATATCAAGTTTTAGCATATAAAACGGGAATAAATTTAATTAAGCAGGGGGTATTTAAACCCCTTTTTTTATTACCTTCGCCCCCCGAAAAGCTGTCCCGATTTAAGCAGGAACAGACATCGTTAAATTAACCAGTAGATTACTATGAGTGGTGCATTAAAAGAGGTTCGTAACCGGATTAAGAGTGTGCAAAGTACACAGCAGATCACAAAAGCCATGAAAATGGTGAGTGCGGCAAAGCTTCGTCGTGCCCAGGATGCTATAACACAAATGCGTCCTTATGCAAAAAAATTACAGGAAATGCTGGGCAATATTGTCAGCAACAGCGAGGGTGATGTAAGTATGGATTTAGCTGTACAACGCCCGGTTGAAAATGTAATGATCATTGTGGTAACCAGCGATCGTGGTTTGTGCGGCGGTTATAACAGTAATCTTATTAAATTAGCCAAACAGGTGATACAGGAAAAATATTCATCACAATATGCAAAAGGCAAAGTGCAGATATTACCTATTGGTAAAAAAGGATATGAAAGTTTTACAAAAACCGGTTTTAAAGTAGTTAACCAATACTGGGATATTTTACACGGATTAAGTTTTGATAAAGTACAGGCTGCCGCCAAGTATGCCATGGATGCTTTTGCCAACAAAGAAATTGATGCAGTGGAACTGATATACAGCGAATTTAAAAATGCAGCAACACAGCGTTTTGTTGCAGAACAATTTTTACCAGTACAGAAAATTGGTAAAGCGGCAGGCCAGAAAAATGCTGACTTTATTTTTGAACCGGGCAAAGATGTTTTGATTGCCGAACTGATGCCTAAAATTTTAAATACCCAGTTATTTAAAGCTACCTTAGATGCCAATGCCAGTGAGCATGGTGCCCGTATGACAGCCATGGATAAGGCAAGTGATAATGCCAACGAATTATTAAAATCATTAAAGATCAGTTACAACCGTGCAAGACAGGCTGCTATTACAACCGAATTAACGGAGATTGTTAGTGGTGCTGCTGCATTGCGGGGATAAAAACCGTTGCCCGTTGTTCGTTGATCGCCCTTACGAACAACGAACAACGAAAAACGTTCAACGTAAAACAACATGGAACTTTCAGAAATCATTCCACATATTGAGGCTTTAATTTTTGCCAGCGATAAACCGTTGAGCAATGCTGATCTGCTTGAACTGGTAAACAGTGCTTTGGCATTTATTGAAGACCGGGCCAATCCCGAGCAGGTTGATGCTGCTATTGAAGGGATCAGCGAAAAATACAGTTCTGAGTTTTATGCTTTTGAATTAAGACAAATCGGTGGCGGCTGGCAATTCCTCACCAAAAAAGAATACCATAAAACGGTTGCCCAACTCAACGGAGATAAATTTTTAAAACGCCTGTCAACAGCTGCACTGGAAACACTTGCCATTATTGCCTATAAACAACCCATTACCAAAAGTGAGATAGAATCTATTCGTGGTGTGAACTGTGATTATGCTGTTCAGAAACTTTTGGAAAAGGACCTTGTAATTATTTCCGGAAGAAATGAAGATGCTGTTGGTAAGCCGCTCATCTATGCAACATCCAAATCATTTATGGATTACTTTGGAATCAACAGTGCCGAGGATCTGCCTAAAATATCAGAAGTATTAATGGAAGAACTGGTACAGTCAACCAATGTAAAGGAAGCAGAAGAAAACATGGTTGCAGAAACTGCTTCTTTGGATGAACCCGAAGAGATTTTATCGGTTACTGAAACCGGTGAAATTGTATTTGAAATAACTGATGAAACCAATACAGAAGAAGAAAAATAAGTTTAACATATTATATTTTAAAAAAAGAGGCACGAATTTAGTGCCTCTTTTTTAATAGTACTATAAATACAATCATTCCATTTAAAAAGAATTTAACTTTAGTATATGATCAAACAAATTCATTTCCCGATTCCAGGTAAAACATTTTTATTTTTTTTAGTCTGTCTTATCATTTCATGTTCTTCAACAAAAAATAATACAACAGTGAATAAAGAATTGCATAATGTACCATTAGGTGGTTGGGATGCTTTTGATAAACAGGGGCATCGTGGCTGCCGTGGTTTAATGCCCGAAAATACGATACCGGCAATGCTCAATGCCATTGGTTTAGGTGTTACTACACTGGAGATGGATGTGGTGATCTCGAAAGACAAAAAAGTATTGCTATCGCATGAACCATTTTTTAATCATGAAATTACAACAAAGCCCGATGGCAGTTTTATAACCGAAAAAGATGAGCGTACCTATAATATGTACCAGATGAATTATGCTGATATTATTAAGTATGATGTAGGCATGAAGCTGCATCCACGTTTTCCGGATCAGCAAAAAGTTAAAGCGGTAAAACCTCTTTTGTCTAATGTATTTAAAGCAGTAAAGGAATATATGATGACCGTAAAGCGGCCATTTCCTTTTTATAATATTGAAACCAAATGTTTACCGGCAACTGACAATCTTTATCACCCTGCTCCGGCTGAGTTTGTTGAATTACTGATGAAAGAGATCAAAGACAATCAAATGGAAGACTTTGTAATTATCCAGTCTTTTGATCCCAGAACTTTGCAATACCTGCATCAACATTATCCTAATATTAAAACAGCTTTGTTGATTGAAGCAATTAACAGAAACAGTTTCCGTAAACAGATCAAAGACCTCGGTTTTACACCCACTATTTATAGTCCCGAAGAAATATTAGTAACAGATGTATTGATAAAAAACTGTCATGACTTAAACATGAAAATTATTCCATGGACAGTTAATGATAAGAAGAAAATAACTGAACTAAAAAAGATGGGGGTTGACGGGATCATTACAGATTTTCCGAATTTATTTAATGAGTAGCATTCATATTCAACCAGTCATTCGCATTTTTAAATAATAATTTCTCTTTAAGCTCGTCTGCAAAATTCATTTGCTCTATCAACATGCCCGGGTGATGTTCTCCCAATGGGAATGGATAATCACTGCCAAGGCAAATATTATCTGCACCCATTACTTTAATAATGTACGTCATCGCTGCAGAATCATGCACTAAAGAATCAATCCAGAATTTACCGATATAATCTCTTGGGCTAACTGGATTATCTATTGCAACAAGATCTGGCCGCACATTAAAACCATGTTCAATTCTCCCAATAGTTAACGGAAAACTTCCGCCACCATGTGCAAAAGCCACCCGTAGTTTTGGAAATTTTTCAAACACACCTCCAAATATCATTGAACAAATGGCACGGCTGGTTTCTGCAGGCATACCCACCAGCCAGGGCAGCCAGTATTTTTTCATCTGCTGCTCTCCTATCATCTCCCAGGGATGTACAAACAAGGCACAGCCCAGCTTTTCTGCCGCTTCGTAAAAAGGAAAGAATATTGGATCACTTAAATTAATACCATTGATGTTACTGCCAATTTCCAATCCAGGCATTTTTAATTCAGTCACGCAACGCTCCATTTCTTTTATTGCCAAATCAATATCCTGCAAGGGAACTGTTCCAATACCAATAAAACGTTTCGCATTCTTTGCAACCGTATCTGCAATATGATCATTAAAAAAACGGGAGGTTTCATACCCATCATTTGCCTTTGCCCAATAATTAAATAAAACCGGAATGGTAGAAAGCACCTGGATTGTTACATCTGTTTCATCCATTTCTTTTAAGCGAACTCCTGCATCAAAACAATTATCATCCACTTCACGAAAAAGTTTATCTCCCTTCATCATGCAGGCCTTGCAATTGCGGTGTTCCAGATGTATAAATTCACCATAGCCAAATTTTTGTACCCAGTTAGGCATTTTGTCGGGCATGATGTGAGTGTGTATGTCTATTTTCATTGAAGAATCGTTTCTTGTTTCTCGTTTTGTGTTTCTTGTTTCTCGTTTTTGGCCCTTTTAGTTTTCCAACTCCTGCTGATCGGCTTTGTTAAGAATTAAAAAAACAAGAAACAATCCAACTAGCAACAAGAAACGAGAAACGGAGTATTATCCTTTCCTTACTGGTGGGGCCATTACACTTCCACATTTACTACAGGTTCTTTTATGCTCATCTGCATAAAACCCTTCCATAACGGGTGGTAATTGCGTTACAATATCCGTAATCACTTTATATTCTTCATATAATTTATTGCCACAGTTTTCGCAGTACCATAAAAACCCATCTTCCTCAGTTTCTCTTACTTTTTCAATAACCAGCCCAACTGTATTAGGTCCACGTTGTGGTGAATGTGGAGTTTTTGATGGCAGCAAAAACATATCGCCTTCATTGATGGGTATATCTCTTGGTACACCGCCATCTATAATTTTTAAAACGATGTTGCCTTCCACCTGGTAATACAATTCTTCACTCTCATTAAAATGATAATCTTTGCGGCTATTGGGCCCACCAACCACCATCACAATAAAATTCTCTGCATCTTTATAAACACATTGATTGCCCACTGGTGGTTTCAGTTTATCCCGGTTATCATCAATCCATTTCTTTAAATTAAAAGGAGCTGCTATAGACATAATCTTAATTTTAGAGTTGTAAGTTAATTATTTTTTCTTGCCCTCCGAAGCTTTAGCGAAGGAGGATAATATTGTACCAACCATCTACTCTTTACCCGGCTTCATTGGCAAGGGTACTTAGTTATTATTTCTTTTTAGTAAAAAGAAATAATAACCACTCTTGTACATTATATAGCCATTCTACATTCTATTCTAAGCACTTCACATACATAACTCATCGCTCATAATTCATAACTAATTCTTTACCTTTAAGCATGAATCTGACTGTTCCATATCACCTTGAAAATTTTATCGGTGGCAATTTTATTGGTCCGCTCAGCGGAAATTTTATTGATAATGTGAATCCTGCTACCGGAACCGTTTACGGACAAATACCCGACAGCAATGCAAAAGATATTGAAGTAGCAGTAAAGGCGGCTAAAAAAGCATTTCCGGCATGGAGTGTTTTACCAGTTGAAAAAAGATTTATCATCCTCAATAAAATTGCAGAACTCATTGAAGAAAACCTGGAAGAACTAGCCCTGGCCGAAACCAATGACAACGGAAAACCTCTTTGGTTAAGTAAAGAAGTTGATATTCCCCGGGCTTCTTCCAACTTCCGTTTTTTTGCAACAGGCATTATGCATTTTGCAAATGAAAGTCACCAGATGGAAGACAAAGCAGTGAATTACACATTGCGTCAACCTATCGGTATTGTTGGTTGCATTTCTCCCTGGAATTTGCCTTTGTATTTATTTACCTGGAAAATTACACCAGCATTAGCCGCAGGTAATTGTGTAATTGCAAAGCCCTCGGAAGTAACACCCGTTACGGCTTTTCTTTTAGGAAAAATTTGCAAAGAAGCCGGATTACCCGACGGCGTTTTAAATATTGTACATGGTGTGGGCCAGCATTGCGGCGAAGCCATTGTAAAGCATCAGGATATAAAAGCCATTTCCTTTACAGGAAGCACAAAAGCAGGCGAACGCATTGCATCCATTGCTGCTCCGATGTTTAAAAAACTATCGCTAGAACTTGGCGGAAAAAATCCCAATATTATTTTCAACGATTGCAACTGGGAAAAAATGGTGACCGAAACAATCCGCTCATCTTTTGGCAACCAGGGACAAATATGTTTATGTGGCAGCAGGATTTTGCTTGAAAGAACTGCTTACGAAAATTTTAAAAAACATTTTATTCCAATCGTAAAAAGCTTAACCGTTGGTGATCCGTTGGATGAAAAAAGTAAACAAGGTGCTGTTGTAAGCAAAGCGCACTTTGAAAAAATAATGAATTGTATAGCCATTGCCAAAGAAGAAGGTGGCACCGTTTTATGTGGCGGCAATGCCGTTAAATTAACCGGCAGATGTGCAGATGGATATTTTATTGAACCTACCATTGTTGAAGGACTTGATCAGAACTGTAAAACCAACCAGGAAGAAATTTTTGGCCCGATAGTTACCATTCAGCCTTTTGACACCGAAGAAGAAGCCATTGAATTAGCCAATGCAACAGATTATGGGCTGGCGGCAACCATCTGGACACAGGATATAAGCAAAGCAAACCGGGTAGCAGCAAAAGTGGAGAGCGGCATTATTTGGATTAACTGCTGGTTAGTAAGGGATCTGCGTACGCCTTTCGGCGGAATGAAAAACAGTGGTGTAGGAAGAGAAGGCGGTTGGGAAGCATTGCGATTTTTTACTGAAGCAAAAAATGTTTGTATTCAGTTTTAAAATCAAAAGTAAAAATTCAAAACAATGATATTTAAATGTCTGAAATAATCAATACAGATTCAGCAGCAAAACCTTTGGGTGCTTATCCTCATGCAAGGCGTGTAGGGAATTTATTATTCCTATCCGGCATTGGCAGCAGGAGTGCAAAAGACAATGTTATTCCCGGTTTGGAACTGGATGCTGATGGCAATATTATTAAGTATGATATTGAAGCTGAAACCTTGCAGGCCTTTGCAAATGTAAAAGCTGTACTGGAAGCCAGCGGCAGTAGCTGGGATAAAATTGTGGATGTTACGGTTTTCTTAACCAATATGAAAAAGGATTTTCCGATATACAATAAAATTTACGGCGAACACTTTACCAATGTGCAGGCTTGCCGCACAACTGTTGAAGTAAAAAGTTTACCAACACCAATTGCAATTGAATTGAAAGTGATTGCTACCATTGATTAAAACAACAAGGATGATATTTGAGAATAGTTTAGATTTTGCCAAACAACTAGATGAGAAGGATTCACTAAAACATTTCAGGGATAAATTTTACATTCCTATTATCAATGGAAATGAATGCATTTATTTAACCGGCAATTCACTCGGCCTGCAAGCCAAAACCACGCAGGATTATGTGCTGAACGAACTGGAAGACTGGGCAAGCTTTGGTGTGGAAGGACATTTTCATGCAAGGCAACCCTGGTTCAGCTATCATGAAATGTTTCCGCAATTACTTACAAAAATTGTGGGTGCATTGCCGGAAGAAATTGTGGTGATGAATCAACTCACAGTGAACCTGCATTTGCTGATGGCGAGTTTTTATCAGCCCACAAAAGAAAGATTTAAAATTATCTGCGAAGCAAAAGCATTTCCTTCTGATCAATATGCACTGGAAACGCAGGCAAAGTTTCACAGACTGAATCCTGATGAAATAATTATTGAAGTTGCGCCGAGAGATGGTGAACATACCATCAGAACAGAAGATATTCTCTCCACCATAAAACAACATGGCAGCCAAACTGCGCTGGTAATTTTTGGCGGTGTAAATTATTACAGCGGACAGGTGTTCGACATGAAAGCTATCACCAAAGCTGCGCATGAAGCCGGTGCTTATTGTGGTTTTGATTTGGCCCATGCTGCAGGCAATATTGAATTGCACATGCACGATTGGGATGTTGATTTTGCCTGTTGGTGCAGCTATAAATATTTAAACAGCGGCCCCGGTGGCGTTGCCGGTGCATTTATCAATAAAAAACATACGGGCAATACTGCATTACCAAGATTAGCCGGATGGTGGGGACATGATAAGGCAACCCGCTTTCAAATGGAGAAAGGTTTTAAACCCATTGCAACAGCCGAAGGTTGGCAATTAAGTAATGCACCTGTATTAAGCATGGCCGCACACAAAGCTTCGCTGGATATTTTTGAAGAAGCCGGCATAGAAAATTTAATTGCCAAAGGACAACAGCTTAGCGATTATTTATTTTTTATCATTGAGGAACTGAATGCTGCTGCTTCTGAAAAAAAGATAGAAATAATCACCCCTAAAGAAAATAAAGGCTGTCAGGTTTCTATGCTGATGCTGGAAAAAGGAAAAGAAGTTTTTGATGCACTTAAACAAAATGGGGTGTTAGCTGATTGGCGTGAACCCAATGTGATAAGAGTGGCGCCAGTGGCTTTGTACAATAGTTTTGAAAATGTGTGGAAGTTTGGGGAAATTGTAAAACTGATTTTAAATAAAAATTGATGGGAAAGAAAAATACGGTTATAATCGGAGCAGGCCTGGTTGGTTCGTTACTTTCCATTTATTTATCCAAGCGTGGGTACAATGTAAAAATATTTGAACGCCGGGCTGATATGCGCAAGCAGGATATGGTTGCAGGCCGTTCTATAAATCTTGCTCTAAGCGACCGTGGCATTAAAGCTTTGGAAGAAGTTGGTTTGATGGACGAGATCAGAAAAATATGCATTCCCATGCATGGCCGCTTAATGCATAATGCAGATGGCAGCACCGCATATCAACCTTACGGAAAAGAAGGGCAATATATTAATTCTGTATCAAGAGGCGAATTGAACTGCAGGTTGATGGACCTGGCAGAAGAAAATAATGTTGAGATCAATTTCAACCAAAAATGCGAAAACATTGATTGGAATAAAAGTGAGATTAGTTTTGAAAATGTGGTTAACCATCAACCATTAACTGTTAACTATCAACTTGCTTTCGGCAGCGATGGTGCTTATTCCGCCGCCAGGCTAACCCACCAGTTGCAGCAAGATCGTTTTCAATACAATCAATATTTTATTGACTTTGGTTATAAAGAATTAACTATTCCTGCCGGAGAAAACGGAGGTTTTCAATTAGAAAAAAATGCACTTCACATTTGGCCCAGAGGCAATTACATGATGATTGCCCTTCCCAATATTGACGGCAGTTTTACCTGCACACTTTTCTTTCCTTTTGATGGCGAAATTTCCTTCGCATCGCTGGATACTAAAGAAAAAGTAAGATCATTCTTTGCAAAAACCTTCACCGATGCTGAACAATTAATGCCAACACTGGAAGATGATTTTTTCAATAACCCCACATCATCATTGGTTACAGTAAAATGTTTTCCCTGGATACGGGAAGATAAATTTGCTTTGATCGGCGATGCTGCACATGCCATGGTTCCCTTCTTTGGCCAGGGTATGAACTGTGGTTTTGAAGACTGCCGTGTATTAAACAGTTTAATTGATAAGCATGATGAAAACTGGTCAGCAATTCTTACAGAATATCAAAACTTGAGAAAACCGGATGGCGATGCCATTTGTGACCTGGCACTGAATAATTTTGTGGAGATGAGAGATAAAGTTGCCGACCCGAAATTTTTATTACAGAAAAAAATTGAAGCGGCTTTCAGTAAAAAATACCCCGACAAATGGATACCGGCTTATGCACAGGTAACATTCAGTCCGCATATAAGATATAGCGAAGCATTAATAAGCGGACAAAAGCAGGAAGCCATCATGCAACAGATCATGACAATACCGGATATTGAAAATAAATGGCAGGATGAAGAAATAGAAAAAGTGATTTTAGAAAAAATCAACGCTTAATATGTACAAATTTTCTTACTATACAGAACAGGACCAGCAAAAGGTTATTGACTTTATGAAAGAAAATGCCTTTGCGTTAATCACAGGCATGGGAGAAGATCATCCTGTAGCAACACAAATTCCTTTAGCAATAAAACTAAAGGAAGACAAAATATTCCTGGAAGGACACATGATGAGAAAGACTGATCATCACCTGGCTTTTGAAAAGAACAATAATGTACTTGTACTTTTTACGGGGCCCCATTGCTTTGTAAATGCAAACTGGTACACCGATCCGCATATGGGTTCTACATGGAATTATATGACAGTGCACGCAAAAGGGAAAATTAGTTTTATGGATGAAGAAGGTACACGCAATACTGTAAAGGCCCTTAGCGATAAATATGCAGGAACTTCATCTCAAAGTGCATTTGACAACTTACCGGCAGCATATATCGACCATATGGTAAAAGCCATTGTAGGTTTTTCTATTGAAGTAGAAGCTTTCGACAATGTTTTTAAGTTAAGCCAGAACAGGGATGAAGCTTCTCAAAAAAATATTATTGAGCAGCTAAGAAAAAGAGAAGATGCAAATTCTGCAGCAATTGCCAATGAAATGGAAAAGAGATTATAATTTTGACTTATGACAAGAAAACAACTGATTGAACAGATACAATTAAAAAGATCTTACCTCTGTGTTGGGCTTGATACCGACATTACCAAAATCCCTAATCATCTGCAATCTAATCCAGATGCTGTTTTTAAATTTAACAAACAGATCATTGATGCAACACAGGACCTTTGTGTAGCTTATAAAATAAACACCGCTTTTTACGAAGCCATGGGACTGAAGGGTTGGGAAGCGATGGAAAAGACAGTGAACTATATTCCCAATGACCAGTTTATAATTGCAGATGCCAAGCGTGGTGATATTGGCAATACCTCATCGCAATATGCCAAAGCATTTTTTGAAACGATGAACTTTGATGCGATAACCGTTGCACCTTACATGGGTGAAGACAGTGTAAAACCATTTTTAGAATTTAAGAATAAATGGGCCATCGTTTTGGGTTTAACCAGCAATGCAGGCAGTAAAGATTTTGAGCAACGAAAAATTGGTGATGAATTTCTTTATGAAACCGTTTTAAAAAAAGTAAGCAGCTGGGGAAATATAAACAACCTGATGTTTGTTATCGGCGCCACCAAGGCCAGCGACCTGGAAGATATCCGTAAAATAATTCCAGATCATTTTTTATTGGTGCCGGGTGTGGGTTTCCAGGGAGGAAGTTTGAAAGAAGTGAGCAAATATGGCATGAACAAGGATTGTGGGCTTTTAGTAAATGCAAGCAGGGCAATCATCTACGCCAGCGAAAATGAAGATTTTGCAACAGAGGCAAGGGCCATTGCACAACAGTACCAATCTGAAATGGCCGCATATTTATCTTAAAGTATTTTTACTATTGCCTCAACAAGTTTAACAGTCCACTTGCTGTACTCTTTACCTGAAGGATGTAAACCATCTGCTGCTAAAAATTCAGCTTTGTCACCATCAATTCTTTGCAATGCAGTTATGTCGGTAAAATTTGTTTTAAATTTTTCGGCAGCCAATTTACAAACATGATTATATGCATCAATTTCTTCTGCAATTTTTTTTCTGTCCCTTCCTTCAGCAAATGGTGTAATTCCCCAATCGGGGATGCTTAAAACAAAAACATGATTTGCTTTATTGCCTGCAAACTGAATGGCACGCTGCAGTAAATGTTCAAATTCAATTTTAAAATCTTTAACGGTTCTACCCCGGTACTGATTGTTTACACCAATGAGTAAAGAGACAATATCATATTGCTTTGAAATATTGGCTGCATCAACGGCAGCATCCAATTCATCTGTTGTCCAGCCTGTTTGGGCAATAATTTGTGGTGCTTCAAAATGCTGAGTACCGGCTCCGGTTTTATTTAATAGCGTAACTGTTTGACTGGGGAAATTTTCTTCCTGTAAAACCTGTTCACCAATAGTGTAACTGTCGCCGAGTGCTAAAAAAGAATAGTTGGTCATTTTCAATAATTGATTACAAATGTATAGACATTAAGACATTTGTAATTTGTTAAAATATTCTTACAAAATGTAAGATTATTTTGTCTTATTGTAAAATATACTTTACATTTGTGAAAACGATAAAATTATGAAATCTAAACTATTATTACCTAACAGGTATAAAAAGCTTGGTTGGATCATCCTTATTCCCGCTACAATTTTGGGGCTGGTATTAGCTTATAATGAATTTGGATGCGACTGGCTTTGGGGCAAAGTATTTGCAATTGCCAATGAAGGAACCGAATTACACTATAAGTATTTCACCTTCACTAATACCAATATTACCAATACCGTTATTGGTTCATTGTTTATTATTGGTGCCCTGCTGGTGAGTTTTTCAAAAGAAAAATACGAGGATGAGTTTATTGCCGAGTTACGATTATCATCTCTGCTTTGGGCAGTTTGTGTAAGTTATTTACTATTATTAATTGCCTTTGTCCTTGTATACGGTACTCCATTTATGGATGTAATGGTCTATAATATGTTTACCGTACTGATCATCTTCATTATCAGATTTAATTACCTGATGTATAAAAATGCTAAAACCATAACCGATGAAAAATAATATTAAAGTAGAACGGGCAATAAAAGGATTGACACAGGAAGACCTGGCCAAAAAAGTATCGGTAAGCCGGCAAACTATTAATGCTATGGAGGCTAATAAATATGTTCCTTCTACAATATTAGCATTAAAAATTGCCAGGGAATTCGGCAAACCGGTTGAAGAAATATTTTTATTGGAAAATTCGGATTAATCAAAATGTTAGGATGATTTAATAGCATTTCTTCAATGCTGAATGATTTTTCTTTCATATAAATTATCAGTACCGTTATTTACCTATCAAAAGCAGATGCTTTATCTTTACCCCATAGAAAAAAATAAACTTTAACGATGGCTGCTAAAACAGATAACTTTCAATCTCCCGATTATTTTAATGTGGATGAATTACTGACTGAAGAACATAAACTCATCAGGGAAAGTGTTCGCAATTATGTAAAAAAAGAGATCTCTCCTATTATTGAAGATTATGCTCAACGGGCTGAGTTTCCGCAACAAATTGTAAAACAACTCGGAGAAATGGGTTGCTTTGGTCCAACTGTGCCGGAAAAATATGGCGGAGGAGGACTGGATTATATCAGCTATGGCCTGATGATGCAGGAATTGGAACGTGGCGACAGTGGCGTTCGCTCAACAGCAAGTGTACAGGGCAGCCTGGTAATGTTTCCCATTTATCAATATGGTAGCGAAGAGCAACGTAATAAATATTTACCTAAGCTGGCAAACGGCGAATGGCTGGGTTGTTTTGGATTAACTGAACCTAATCATGGCAGCGACCCCAGTGGCATGCTTACAACCATTAAGGATGCAGGTGATCATGTTTTATTGAATGGTGCAAAAATGTGGATCAGCAATGCACCCTTTGCACAGGTTGCAGTGGTTTGGGCAAAAGATGATGCAGGTGAAATAAAAGGCATCATCGTGGAAAAAGGGATGGAAGGATTCAGCACACCAACAACACATGGCAAATGGAGCCTGCGTGCCAGTGCAACCGGCGAGTTGGTTTTTGATAATGTAAAAGTTCCGAAAGAAAATATATTGCCCAATGTAAAAGGATTGAAGGGCCCGTTGGGTTGTTTAACAAAAGCCCGTTATGGAATTGCATGGGGTGCCATTGGTGCTGCCATGGATTGTTATGATACTGCATTAAATTACAGTAAAGAAAGAATTCAGTTTGGAAAACCAATCGGCAGTTTTCAGTTGCAACAAAAAAAACTGGCTGAGATGGTTACAGAAATAACCAAAGCACAATTACTGAACTGGCGACTTGGAGTTTTGATGAATGAAGGAAAAGTTACACCGCAGCAGGTGAGCATGGCTAAAAGAAATGCCTGCGAAGTGGCTACCAATATTTGCCGGGATGCCCGTCAGATGCTTGGCGGCATGGGCATTACAGGCGAATACCCTGTAATGCGCCACATGATGAACCTGGAAAGTGTGATCACGTATGAAGGCACGCATGATATTCATTTGCTGATTACAGGGATGGATGTGACGGGGATTAATGCGTTTAAATAAGTTGGTTAGCATGCTTAGTTATAAGTTATGAATGATGAGTTATGAGTGAGAAGAAGAGTATAATAAAAGAGAAAAGTTTTCTTTTTGCCAAAAGAATAATTAAGCTATACCAATATTTAGCCGATAGCAAAAAAAAAAATTTATAATCAGTAAACAATTATTGCGTAGTGGTACTGCGGTTGGGGCCTTGGTAAGGGAAGCACAAAATGCAGAAAGCAGATTAGATTTTATTCATAAGCTTGGTATAGCACAAAAAGAATGTGATGAATCTTTATACTGGCTTGAACTTTCACATGAATCAGGATATTTGAAAGAAAAGGAATTCGTAAGTATTCAAAAAGAAGCGGCCGACCTTTTAAAAATGATAAGAAGTGCTATCATTACGACAAAAGCTAAGAAGTAAAAACTCATAATTCATAACTTATAATTCATAACTAAAAAGAGACTAATGAGTATAAAAAACATAAGCGTCATCGGCGCCGGCACCATGGGAAACGGCATTGCTCATGTATTTGCACAGTCTGGTTTTAAAGTAAGTCTGGTTGATGTGAATCCTTCGCAATTGCAAAGAGCAATGGATACCATCAATAAAAATTTAGACAGGCAACTTACCAAAGGAACGATCACTGAAGAACAAAAAAAATCAACGCTGGCAAATATTGCCGTTTTTTCAATCATCGCCGAAGGGGTAAAAGAAGCACAGCTTGTTGTGGAAGCAGCAACAGAAAATGTTGATCTCAAATTATCCATCTTCGAACAAATGGATACTTATGCACCTGCAGGTTGTATTCTGGCAACCAATACCTCTTCTATCTCCATTACAAAGATTGCAGCGGTAACAAAGCGGGCCGATATGGTAATCGGAATGCATTTTATGAACCCGGTTCCGGTTATGAAACTGGTTGAGATCATCAATGGATATGCAACAAAAAAAGAAGTTACCGAAACCATTATTGAATTAAGCAAACAGCTTGGCAAAATACCATGCGCCGTAAATGACTATCCCGGCTTTATTGCCAACCGTATTTTAATGCCAATGATCAATGAAGCTATTTACAGTTTATATGAAGGTATTGCCGGTGTGGAAGAAATAGATACGGTGATGAAACTGGGTATGGCCCATCCCATGGGGCCTTTGCAGTTAGCTGATTTTATAGGATTAGATGTTTGCCTGAACATTTTAAAAGTTTTGCAGGATGGTTTTGGAAATCCTAAATATGCACCATGCCCATTATTGGTGAACATGGTTATGGCCGGTAAACTAGGAACAAAGAGTGGAGAAGGATTTTATACTTATGTCGCTGACAGTAAAGAAGCGGTCGTTAGTGAACGATTTAAATAATAGAATTAAAATCTTTAAAAAAGCTTTTCAGATTTAGAAAAGCTTTTTTATTATATATTAGCCCTGATGAACAAAAAATCTTCGTAACTTTTGTTTCAGATTCATTTATACTGAAAATAAAATTCAGATGGATAGAAAATACTGGGAAACGATTGCACCCAAATATGAAACAGAAATATTTGATGTGCTGCAAAATGATAAATCGGGCAGTATTGTTGGGGCCATTGAAGAAATATCTTCTCCCGAAAAAAGCATCATAGATATTGGTTGTGCGGTTGGCAAATGGATACCCATACTGGCACCCAAATTCAAACTGGTAATTGCTGCAGACATCTCTGCCAAAAACCTGCAGATAGCCAAAGAAAAATATACCGACTTTGATAATGTAGAATATCACCGGCTTGATATGTCGGCCGATGACCTTACCGTTACACCCTGCGATACGGCCATCTGCATTAATGCCATACTTACCCATTCATTGGAAAAAAGAATCAATTTTTTTCAATCGCTTTCACTATGTTTAAATGCCGGCGGAGAATTAGTTTTGGTGGTACCGTCGCTGGAATCAAAATTATATACCAATATCATTGCCGACCGCTGGAATGTAGATGATGCAGAGAATGACAAAAATCCGGAAGCAAAAAAAGCAATTGACCAGGTTAAAAATATAAAACAGGGCGTTACTGATATTGATAATGTGCCAACCAAACATTATTTAAAAGAAGAACTGGAATTGCTGCTTACACTAGAAGGCTTTGAGGTAAGCCTTATCAAAAAAATAAATTACGACTGGACAACAGAATTTCATAAACCTCCCAAATGGCTGGCAGAACCGTTTCCCTGGGACTGGATGTGTACTGCTAAGAAAAAAGTCTTAACATAAATTTTAAAAATATGGCTAAGAAAGAAAAAGCAATAGATGCATACATTGGCAAATCAGTCGATTTTGCAAAACCCATTTTAAACCATATTCGGGAGCTGGTGCACAAAGCCTGCCCGGATGTAGAAGAAAAAATAAAATGGGGAATGCCTTTCTTTGATTACAAAGGCGAGATGCTCTGTCATATGGCATCATTTAAACAACATGCGGTAATGGGTTTTTGGAAAGCAGCACTGATGAAAGACACAGTGCTTGTTGAAAATGCAAAATCAGAAACAGCCATGGGGCATTTGGGCAAACTTAGTTCTTTAAAAGATCTGCCCTACGATAAAAAAATAATGGCCTGGATAAAAGAGGCCATGCAGCTTACTGATAAAGGCATTAAACTTCCTGCCAAAGTAAAACTTGCAGCAACAAAAGAATTAACCGTGCCGGATTATTTTAAAAAAGCATTAAGTAAAAACAAAAAAGCAAAAACAGTATTTAATAATTTTGCATACTCCCACAAAAAAGAATACCTGCAATGGATCACTGAAGCAAAGACTGAAGAAACCCGGGATAAAAGAGTGGCTACAGCTTTAGCATGGCTGACAGAAGGACAAAGCAGGAACTGGAAATATGAAAGGAAATAATTTCAGGCTTATTTTCTTTTTGCCACCAATTTGTACGAATCATCAATCATCTCCTTTAACTGTTTTGCAGATAATCTGCCGTCAACAATGATTGTATTCCAGTGTTTTTTATTCATGTGATAACCGGGTAAAACAGATTCGGGATATTCTTCCCTTAACTCAATTGCTTTTTCAGGGTCACACTTCACATTAAACTGCATTGGAGAACTATTCAGCCCTGCCAAAAAGAAAATTTTATCATTCGCTTTAAACACCAGGGTATCTTCCCCAAACGGAAAACCTTCTGTTACAGAAGGCTTTTGTAAAATGTATTCACGAATGGATTCAATATTTATCATTTAATCAATTGCTTTTTTGCTTCTTCCAGTTTTTTATTGATCTGCCCGGTGAGTATATGCCAGAACATCACAAAATCACTTCCCAGGCTGTACAACGGATAAGTAAATGTTGCCGGTTTATTTTTTTCAATAAAAAAATGTCCAAACCAGGCAAATCCATATCCACAAACAGGAATCAGCACCAGCATCCACCATTTTTGTAAAACAACAGCAGCAACTAATATAACCAGCAACCCGGCTGTACCAATGAAATGTAAAGTACGGTTTGCCAGATCCCCATGTTCGGTAAGATAGTATGGATAAAAACTCCGGAAACTTTTATACTTTTTTTCAATTGCCATAAAAATATTTTCAGAAAATTACAAATTCCTGTTTTAATCTTCGCATTTTTTTATTGTTACCTGCTGAATATCCTTCAACCGGTTTAAAACTTCTTCCAAACGGTTTTTAGGAACCCCTGCTTTAATGATACAGAACAACTGCATCTCTTTAGCGTAAATGGTACAATTAAATTGTTTCATCACCATCATCACTTCATTCATTTGTGTATAATCAAACTCAACAGAATAGTTTACTTCAATTTGTTTTTCAATAATGGGTGTAACCTGTAAAGCCAATGCTACAGCGGTTTTATAGGCATTGATCAAACCCGGCACGCCCAGTAAAGTACCACCCCAGTAACGCACTACGATCACCGCAACATTGGTGATATTTTTACTGTCGATCTGTCCCAGTATGGGTTTACCGGCAGTACCTGATGGTTCACCATCATCAGCTGAACGGAAATTATTTCCATCGGTACCAATACGGTAAGCAAAACAATGATGCACAGCTTTGGGATGCTCTTTTTTTAAAACCTGTAATTGCTTTTTAAAATCATCAGTTGTCTCAATCGGGAAAGCAAAGGCTATGAATTTACTGCCCCGGTCTTTAAATTCGGCAGTGGACGGTTTATCAATGGTAAAATAAAATTCCTTATCACTCATTAAATGATTTTATAGTTTATCTGTCTCTTTTATGAAAAAGGAAATCACATCATCATCTATCTTTTCCGCTTGAATCAATTTATTATTTTTTAGAATAGGGGCATTTAATCCGTTACCAAAGGTTAATTGTTCATTGTTGATTATCCTTGCTTCATCCCATAATCCGGCATCTATAAAAGATCGTAATAGCTTTGCTCCGCCTTCTACGATGATACTCTGCATCTGTAAAGAATAAAGTGCAGCCAATATTTGGGTGATAATATTTTCTTCTTTATTCAGTTTATAGTAAATCAATTTCCCTTCTTCCTGTTTATGATAGTTAAATACAATTGTTTTAAAACTTCCGTCAAAAAGTTTTAATGTACCCGGTAATTTTAATTCTTTATCAATTACCAATCTAACGGGGTTATTACCGGGCCACAGTCTTGTTGTTAAAGACGGGTCATCAAGCAAGGCTGTATTGGTACCTACTAAAATGGCAGCTTCTTCACTACGCCATTTATGTACCAGGCGGTTTGTAAATTCATTACTGATCAAAAAACGTTCGGCCCCCGGCCCGGCAACTTTCCCATCACTGCTTTGTGCCCATTTTAAAATGATAAAGGGCCGGTGTTGATGATGAAAAGTAAAAAACCTTTTATTCAACTCAAGACACTCTTTTTCCAAAACGCCAACAACCACATTTACACCTGCAGTTTTTAACTTTTCAATTCCCTTACCATTAACTGCTTCAAAGCTGTCCCTGCAACCGATCACCACATTGGGAATTTTATTTTCAATGATCAGGTTCGTGCAAGGTGGTGTTTTACCAAAATGAACGCAGGGTTCAAGCGAAACATATAAGGTACTTTCAGCAATATTTTTTTTTTCTTCAATACGCACATTGTTTATACAATTCACTTCGGCATGAAGTTCTCCAAATTTTTGGTGATAACCTTCACCTATAATTCGCTGACCATATACCAATACAGCACCCACCATTGGATTTGGCGCTACATTACCGGTACCCAGTTGGGCCAGTTGAAGGCAGCGTTGCATATATGTTTCGTGAATTGACAAGTGACAAAAATAGGCAACCAAAAATAAACTAAGTTTGCTTTGATGACAATTAAAGAACTATACCGGAATTTTTTAGTGCAGCTGCAACAAATTTACAGTTTGGGGGAGGCTACATCCATTACCAATTGGGCATTTGAGAAAATGATATCACTTAAACGTTCCGATATCTTAAAAAATCCTGATAAAGTAATTACATCTGATGCAGAAACATCCATTCAAACAGTTTTACAGCAATTACTGCAACACAAACCCATACAATATGTTTTGGGTGAGGCCTGGTTTTATAACCTGAAATTGAAAGTAAATGAACAGGTATTGATACCCAGGCCCGAAACGGAAGAGTTGGTTGCACAACTGATCAATGACAGAAAATCAAAACTTACCGATCCTGCCATTCTGGATATAGGAACCGGCAGCG
This sequence comes from Chitinophagaceae bacterium, assembly GCA_043748745.1. Classification (GTDB taxonomy): domain Bacteria; phylum Bacteroidota; class Bacteroidia; order Chitinophagales; family Chitinophagaceae; genus Ferruginibacter. Next base: position 41,174 of record JAYVEQ010000006.1, read on the forward strand.
GTTGTATTCCAATCGCCATCAAAAAAAATTTACCGGCTTCCATTGTTACCACCATTGATATAAGTGAAAGTGCTTTATCACTGGCAAAAGAAAATGCAGCACTGCACAATACACTTATTACATTCAGGCATTTGGATTTTTTAAATGAAAAAAATTGGGAGCCGCTCCCGATGTTTGATATCATCATCAGCAATCCCCCCTATATACCGGCTAATGAAAAAGAGAAATTAAGTAAGCATGTTACACTTTATGAGCCGCATATTGCGCTGTTTGTACCCAATAAATCGCCATTGATATTTTATGAAAAAATTGCTGCATTTGGATTAACAAACCTGCGGCCTGCAGGAAAAATATACCTTGAAACCTATGAAGATTACGCCAACGAAGTTGCAGCCTTATTCAGAAAAAACTATGAAACGGTTGTGGTAAAAAAAGATATGAATGGCAAAGAGCGGATGATCTTTATTACTATTTGATATTAGCTGCCAGCTTGGCTTTCGCCCTTTTGGCGGCTTCCATGATGCGGAATGCCCGGCCATAAAAAGCAGCCGTATCCACATTTAATACTACGGTTGGGGTATCAATAAATTTCCTGTTGTGGTCCACTTCCTTTTTAAGCAGAGAATCAATATACATTATATCAATCAGCTGGGTACCAATATAAACTTTCTGATCTTTGGTAACCGTAACTACAATATTCTGGTTAACCCTTGTATCACTTTTTCCTTTTGGATTGGTAACCTTCACTACGTTTGGATTAGCCAAAGTAGAAACCAGTAAAAAGAACATCAGCAATATAAACAGCACATCATTCAGCGGACCTGCATCCACTTCATTATGATTATCCCTTAATCGTTTTTTTAAACTCATCTTTTTAAATTATAAATTATGAATTATAAGTTATGAATGATGTGCAAGCTGTATTGATTTCAACTCACAATTCATCATTCATAATTCATAATTATCTTGTTGGCTCCTGTAAAATATCAATAAAATCAGCACTGGCCGATTCCATCTTATTTACTGTTTTATCGATCTGTGTATTTAAATAACTGTACCCTAAAAAAGAGATGATCCCAATGATGAGTCCTGTTGCAGATGTGATCATTTTTACATACATCGCATCAGCAATGTCGGTAATGGAAGGGTTTGTAGCTGCAGCAAATTCTCTAAGCAACATCACCAAACCAATAATAGTACCCACAAAACCAAACAAGGGAGCAATACGGGCAATAACAGAAAGCACAACCAGGTTCTTCTCCATTTTATAGATCTCCAGTTTACCTACATTATCCATACTTTTTTCAATGGCATCAATGGGTTTACCAATTCGCTGAATACCTTTATCAATCATTTTGGCAACCGGGTGACTGTTATTTTTTGACAGGCTTCTTGCTGCCGTTACATTCCCGGTGATGATATGATCCCTGATGATGCTCATGAAATTATCTTCTATTTTGCTGGCTTTGCGTATGGCGATCAGGCGCTCAATAAAAAAGAAAATGGCCATGGCCATAAATAATGCCAGTGGTATCATCAACACACCGCCTTTAACCAATAAAGAAAACAAAGATTCTTTTCCTGCGGATGAAGTACTGATGGCCGCACTGTCAATCTGTAACAAAATATTAAACATGAATGCCGGTTTTAGTTTATGATATTACTCTTTCTATAATTATGCCAAACCTTTATTATTCTACAATGAAACGAAACAATTTTACAAATGCTGCACAAAGAATTGTTAATCTTCCCGATGAACCAATGTCAACGAAAAAGCAGGAAGACAAACACTCCAGTATTCGCAGGCTTCTTCAAAGGGATTACTATATCGAACCCGGCTTCCTTTTTTTATCAAAATACTTTGCCCCGCACTTACAATAATTTTTTCGTCATCCACTTCAAATATTTTTTTGCCGCGGCTTATCAAAGTATATTCATCAAACTCGGGGTTCTGAAAAGGTTCACTCCAGCCTGCAGGTGCCAGCATATGTGCAATGCTGAGGCCCGGCTCATTTGTTGATGCACCAAAATGTTCTTCAATTAATTTACCATCGGTGGTAGGTACAACAAATGGTTTGTCTTGTTTAAAATATGGCATAATAAAAATATTATAAATGCAAAAGTGCCGCATAAACGGCACTTTTTAAATTATTATAAGTAAATCATTTTTTACTCTCCATTTGCTGCATGGCCATTATCTGCTTCAAAGTTTTTTCCATACCATCGCTGCCACCATCCAAAAATATCACATTGCCTTTGCCATACTCTGCAAAATTTTTGATCGCTTCCACCCACATGCTGAATAAAATAACATTGGTATCCAGGTTGGCCTGTTTCATTTCAGATGCTGCCTGGCTCATACCCTTGGCCACTTCCTCCCGGAACAATGCCACACCCTGTCCACGTAACTGCGCTGCCAGCCTTTCTGCTTCTGCTGCAATCTTAATGGCATTACCTTCTGCTTCTGCAGCTTTTGTTTTAGTAATTAATAATGCCTGACCCTCATTTTCGGCAGCAGCTTTTAAGTTATTACTTGCCACAACCTTACTCATACTCATAATGATCGCTTCATCAAAAGTAATGTCGTTGATCTGCAGATCCTGTAAATGATAACCCCAGCCTTCCAGTGCCACATCCACCTGTTCTTTTACATTTTCAACAATATCGCGGCGCACATTTAAAACTTCGGCCTGTTTTTTTGTAGAAACAAATGCACGGATACTTCCTTCCACGGTTCTTATCAATGCCTGCATCAGGTCTTTATCGCTGATGAATTTAAAGGCAACTTTCTGTATGGTTTCCTCCTGCTCATTTTGTACCGAGTACAGCAGCATCGATTTAAAATAAACATTCGCCTGATCAACCGTTACGGCCTGAAACTCCAGTTCTACGGAGCGGTTTTGTATACTTACTTTTTTAAATATCTGCTCCAGGAAAGGGATCTTAAAATTCAGCCCCGGCCGCATGATACGGCGGTATTTACCAAACATGGTAACCACGCCGATAAAGCCCTGGTTGATGGTTACAAAACAACCGAGTAAGGCCAGTATCAGTATTATGAGCCACCAATAATCTCTTAATAAGTCCATAGTTGTAAAATTTAAATTGAAGGTAGATAATTTTTTATGTACCGGGCAGTAAATCTTTGTGGTGCTTCGGTGGCGTCGCTCTCTTGTACGCCATAGCTTTATGCGGCGGTGTACTTGTTACTTTTAAAGCTTTATTGGGCTTTTATTGAAGTGTAGAAGGTTTAAGAAATTTGAATATTTACTTTGTTATATAAGTAATTCAAATTTTATTACATTGCATTAACGCAACAGGTTTGTACAATTTTCAATTGATTTTCAAAGAGTATTTGTACAAGGGGTTGCGGCAATACAAATGTTATGCAAAATTGGTGCAACGACCCATCACCGCCGGATGTTTTTGCTGATTATTTATTTAATCTGTTTTTTATTTCGCTGATTTAGCAGTCGCTTT
>JAYVEQ010000007.1:0-16807 GCA_043748745.1 Chitinophagaceae bacterium
ACCCCGTTTAAAATTAACGTGTATTGATGAAAAACGTGTTTATTATTTGCATCTCTAAACGGGGTACTTATCTTTTTATTATTTGCAAATGCCTGATCATAAAAACCGGCGGCTTTTCTACGGGCCGCTATATACTCATCCAAATGTTTTAGTTTGATATTCAAAATTGCAGCCTGCATGGCATCCAGCCTGGAATTGCATCCTACCACATCGTGGTAATATCTTTTACTTTGCCCGTGTGATGCGATCATTCTTAATTTACCGGCCAGTTCATCATCATCGGTAAACATAGCACCTCCATCTCCAAAAGCACCGAGGTTTTTTGAGGGGTAAAAAGACGTGCAACCAATATGGCCGATGGTTCCTGTTTTTTTAACGGTTCCGTTACTGAATGTATAATCACAACCAATGGCCTGTGCATTATCTTCAATTACAAATAAATTATGCTTTGCAGCAATGACCATTATCTTTTCCATGTTGGCGGCATGGCCATATAAATGCACAGGTATGATCGCTTTGGTTTTTGGTGTGATGGCTTTTTCTATAACCTCCGGATCAATGCAAAATGTTTTTGGATCTGCTTCAACAAAGATTGGTTTAATGTTCAGCAAAGCGGCTACTTCAACTGTAGCTATGTAAGTAAATGATGGGGTGATCACCTCATCACCGGGTTGCAAACCAAGCGCCATCATGGCAATCTGTAAAGCATCGGTACCGTTTGCGCAGGGAATACAATGCTTATTACCGTGGTATTTTGCAAGATTATCGGCAAACTCATTAACCACTTTTCCACCAATGAACATGGAACTCTCCATTACAGTTAAAACTGCCGCATCTACTTCAGGTTTTATCCTGAGATATTGCGTTTTTGTATCTACCATTTGTAGGGGTCTCATAAGTTTGATTTTATGCGCCGCAAAGATAAGGATTGCATCAGGAATACAGAATTTGCAATATGTACCCGTTAAGATTAAAAAATTGCCATTAGATTTGTTACAAATTATATGCTGAGCAAAATTTTATACAATCTATTTCTTGTTTTATACTCAATCGGTATCAGGGTTGCTTCTACCTGGAACCCCAAGGCAAAAAAATGGGTGAATGGACGTAAAGATATATTCGCTTTAATCAACTCAAAACTCAAAACTCAAAACACCAAACCGATTTGGATGCACTGTGCCAGCCTGGGCGAATTTGAACAGGGCAGGCCTTTACTGGAGGAATTGAAAAATAAAAATGAAAAAATAACAATTGTACTCACTTTTTTTTCTCCATCGGGTTACGAAGTGATGAAAGACTATAAGGGTGCAGATTTTGTTTTTTATCTGCCAATGGATTCTCCGGTAAATGCAAATTTTTTTTTAGATGCTGTTCAACCTTCCTTAGTGCTTTGGGTAAAGTATGAATATTGGTTTTATTACCTTGATGAATTAAAGCAACGCCGGATTCCAACTATCCTGGTTTCAGGAATCTTCAGGGAGAGTCATCCGTTCTTTAAATGGTATGGGGCCATCTGGAGAAAAATGCTGGGATCCTTTACACATTTTTTTGTTCAGAATGAAGAGTCAAAAGAATTATTAGCCAGGCTCAATTTTAAAAGTAATGTAAGTATCAATGGTGATACAAGATTTGACCGGGTGCTGGAGATCGCTGATAATTTTACGCCTGTTCCCTGTATTGCTGATTTTTGTGGCGACAGTATAATAATTGTTGCAGGCAGTACCTGGGAGGAAGATGAAATTGAATTAATTCATTTTGTAAAAACACATTCCGGAATAAAATTCATTATTGCTCCACATGAAATTGATGAAGAAAATTTAACTGATGTAAAGAAGGAGTTTCCTGGTTCAATATTATATTCTGAGCTTGAGCAAACAACAAACAACAACAAACAAACAACAAATGTTCTGATCATAGATAACATCGGCATGCTTTCCCGTTTATATAATTATGCAACTATCGCTTATGTTGGTGGTGGTTTTGGTGCTGATGGAGTGCATAATGTTTTAGAAGCTGCGGTTTATGGCAAGCCGGTTATTTTTGGGCCGGTATATGAAAAATTTGATGAAGCGATAGGATTGGTTGATGCAGGTGGGGCAATCAGTATTAACGGGCCCATCAGCCTGGAAGAGGTATTGGACAGTTTAATTAATGATGAAGCGGAAAGAAAAAGGAGGGGAGATGCGGCTTTGAAATATGTTGAATCAAATACAGGTGCATCAAAAAAAATAATTCAGTTCATTCAGGAAAATCGCCTTTTAACCAATTGATTAAACTGCCTTACCAGTACATCACTGTCATTCCATCCATTCTTTACTTTTAACTCTCTTTGTATCCAGTACTCGGCTTCAGGATAAATAGAAAAACTGTTGATGGTCTTTATGCTTCTTTCATACATGGCTTCATCGCCACGGAATAATTCATTAATAAATAAAAACCTGTCATTTACGCCAATGGCTTTTCTCAGATCTCTGATGGGCATTTCTGTCAATGTATCGCCCAGGTCAATTTTTGATTGTTTGAGTTTTTCATTTATCGAAGCATTGCCGGCAATAGCCGTTTCATTGATCTCTTTCTGTGCAATTTCCGGTTTGGGTTTATATAATTGTGTAAGAGTTGGTATATCTTCTTCTCTTTCAAAAATGATATGTGGTTTATTCTGCACACTGATCTGCTGCATAATTTCTGCATTCCTTTTTATTTCTTCCAGTTCGGCTTCAATTTCAGCCTCATCCACCTGTAAAAGCTCAACGATCTTTTCTTCTTCTGCTTTGGCTTCAGGGATATTATTTTCTTTGGATTCTTTGATCAGGTGGTTAAAGTGGGACACAGTTACTGACACATTATCATTATCAAATGCAGGGGCATTGCTTACCTGCAAGTGCAGTAATTCTGCCTGTAACATCTGAACCGTAAGCAGTAATTGCTCCGGCGAAGCATGCTGTGCAAACTGTTCCTGTAATTTTTTTAGGAGTGTCTCCACTCTTTCCATGATATTAGTATACTTTTGATGCCCAAACAAAGGAAGGCGACGTTAAAAATTAAACTACGGCCCCTAAGTTACAAACTGATTTTTAAAAAAAGACTTAAATGTTCATAGAACCAAATTTCAAAGGCGAAAAACGAGGCTGGATCGAAGTGATTTGCGGCAGTATGTTCAGTGGTAAAACCGAAGAACTGATACGCCGTTTAAAAAGAGTGAAGATCGCAAACCTGAAAGTAGAAATATTTAAACCTGCAATTGATGTGCGCTATGATGAAGTAAAAATTGTTAGTCATGATACCAATACGATAATGTCTACACCAGTTGATAGCTCTTTGAAGATTTTGTTGCTGGCACAGGATGTAGATGTAGTGGGTATTGATGAAGCCCAGTTCTTTGATGCCGAGATTGCAACAGTTTGTGAGCAGCTGGCCATGAAAGGAATCAGGGTTATTGTTGCCGGGCTGGATATGGATTACCAGGGTAATCCATTTGGCCAGATGCCCAATCTTTTAGCCAAAGCTGATTATATTACCAAACTGCACGCTATTTGCCAGGTATGTGGTAATATAGCCAATATCAGCTACCGTAAAATTGCACAGGAAGGTCAGGTGTTGCTGGGCGAAAAAGATGTTTACGAACCACGCTGCAGAATTTGTGCCCAGGAAAAAGTTTAGCAATTGATCTTATGCCTGTTTGTATTTTTATTCTTTGGGGAAATTGCCGGTAATATCTTTCATCACCTACAGTAAATCCACTATAATAAAACCGCTGTGCATAAGCTTATGCAGTTCTGCTTTTAAAGGATTGAATATAAAACCAGGTTATAAGTCTTAAAAAACACAACTCTTTTTTATTTGAATGTTAGTAATTTGCATTGATGATAAAACGGATTTATGCTTTATTAAGTAAAGACATCCTGCTTGAGTTCAGGCAAAAACATACATTTTACGGAATATTACTTTATATAGCTTCCACTATTTTTGTTCTGTATCTGTCAATTGATAGGCCCGATGCCAATGTGTGGAATGGATTGTTTTGGACAATTCAGTTATTTATTTGTGTGAATGCGGTTGCAAAAAGTTTTTTGCAGGAAAGCCGCGGCCGCATGCTTTATTTTTATTCGATCGCTTCGCCGGTAGAATTTATTATTGCAAAAATATTATACAATGTGTTGCTGATGATTTTGATGAGCCTGCTGAGCCTATTACTGTTTTTTATCTTTTTAAATAACCCTGTTGATAATGCCCTGAGGTTTACCGGTATTGTGGTTTTGGGTGGTGCAAGCATCAGTATCGTATTTACATTAATGAGCGCCATTGCAGCAAAAGCACAACAAAATGCTGCATTAATTGCAATATTAGGTTTCCCGGTTATTCTTCCTCAACTTTTATTACTGATGCGGCTGAGTAAATCAGCATTTGCTGAAGTTTTTAAAGAAGGGGCGGTATTACAACTTACAGGTTTGATTGCAGGACTTGATGTATTGGTTATGGCAATGGCCGTTATTTTATTTCCTTATTTATGGAAGGATTAACTATACAAAAAATGATTTTTCTTAAATCTTTGATTGAGTTTACCCTAACTTTGCACCCTATTAAATTTCTTTCTTATTAGTGAAGAAAAACTGGTGGAAAATATTATCCCTTTTTTTATTGGTCTACACGGTTGTAGGTGGTTTTCTGATGGATGTACCCCGTTTGTTTATACTCAATGAAACAATCCGTAATCTTTATTTTCATGTTTGTATGTGGTTTGGCATGATGATCCTGTTTGGAACCAGTTTTGTGTACAGCATTAAATATCTCAGTGGGTTTAATTTACGTAACGACATTTTTGCACATAACTATGCAGCAGTAGGATCTTTCTTTGGTATTCTGGGCTACAGTACTGGTGCCATCTGGGCCAGTTATACCTGGGTTACCGATCAAAGTCAGTCATTAGGCAATATTTTAAAAGAGCCAAAACTAATTGGGGCTGCCATTGCCTTATTGATTTACGGAGCATATTTTGTTTTAAGGGGTTCTTTTACTGATATAGATAAAAAAGCCCGGATAAGTGCAGTGTATAATATTTTTGCTTTTGCCATGCTGTTTCCCAGTATCTGGATAATACCAAGGCTGGTTGGCAGTTTACACCCCGGGGCTCCGGGCGGTGATAGTGGAAACCCGGCTTTGAATTTTAAAGATATTGACAGCAGGTTAAGAATGGTTTTTTATCCTGCAGTAATAGGATGGACATTGCTGGGCGTTTGGATTACTACATTAAAGATCCGTATACAATTATTAAAAGATAAAACACTGATAAATGAGTAAAGTATTTAACCGTTTGCTGTTTGTTATTTGTTTTTTAATGTGCAGTACTGTTTTATTTGCGCAGGAAAATAAACCAGATATGGCAGATGTAATGCGTAGCAACGGGAAAATTTATGTGGTAGTAGCTGTTTGCCTTACCATCCTTATCGGTTTATTCATTTATGTTTTTTTAGTAGATAGAAAAGTAAGCAGGCTGGAAAAAGGGAAAGATTAAAACGGAGCATTGCTGCATAGAGAACAAAAAGTACAAGTGAGATTCTTCTTTTCTTTTACTAAAAGAAAAGAAGAACAGAACAAGTTCACAACGATATTGAACAAAGAGATAAAGTTTGTAACAAAAAATTTTTATTTGTACAATGAGATGCTTAGTACCTGAGCATGACGACCAAAGTAAAAACTATTTAACTATTAACGATTAACCTTTTCAAATAACGATTGCTAAATATTAAACCAATTTTATGAGCGCTCAACATGAATACAGTTTCTTTCAGAATGTGGAAAGAAGTTTTGACAAAGCAGCCAAATTCACTAAATGGGATCTGGGAATACTTGAACAGATAAAGGCCTGCAACAGTGTTTACCAGATGCGTTTTCCGGTAAAGCGTGATGATGGAAGTATAAAAGTTATTGAAGCTTACCGTGTACAACATAGCCATCATAAATCACCATGTAAAGGTGGTATCCGTTTCAGCGATGAGGTAAACCAGGATGAAGTAATGGCTTTAGCTAGTTTGATGACTTATAAATGTGCTATTGTTAATGTACCATTTGGTGGAGCTAAAGGCGGTATAAAAATCAATCCCCGAAAATACAGTGAGTATGAACTGGAAAAAATTACCCGACGCTACACTTCCGAATTAGTTAAGAAAAATTTTATAGGTCCGGGCATTGATGTTCCGGCGCCAGATTACGGAACAGGTGCCAGGGAAATGGCATGGATTGTTGATACCTATGCTTCATTAAAACCAGGCGAAATAGATGCAGCCGGTTGTGTAACCGGAAAACCGGTAACCCAGGGTGGTGTACGTGGCCGTACAGAGGCAACCGGTTTGGGTGTTTTTTATGGCATTCGTGAAGTCTGTATGATGGAAGATGAAATGAAAAAACTGGGATTAACTATGGGTGTTGAAGGAAAGACAGTGGTAGTGCAGGGTTTGGGTAATGTGGGTTATCACAGTGCAAAATTTTTCAGGGAGCATGGTTCAATAGTTATTGGACTTGCAGAATATGAAGGCGCTATTTTTAATGCCAACGGATTAAATGAAGAAGAGGTTTTTCAGCACCGTAAAAAAACCGGTTCTATTTTAAATTTTCCGGGTGCAACCAACCTGCTTAATAATACCGATGCATTAGAACTGGAATGTGATATTTTAATTCCGGCGGCTTTGGAAAATGTTATTAATGCAGAGAATGCACCAAGAATAAAAGCAAAGATCATTGGTGAAGCGGCTAACGGGCCTTGTACACCGGAAGCTGATGAAGTGTTTGCACAAAAAGGAATTTTGTGTGTGCCTGATATGTACCTGAATGCCGGTGGTGTTACGGTTAGTTATTTTGAATGGTTGAAAAACTTAAGCCATGTTCGTTACGGCCGTATGGAAAAAAGATTTACTGAAAATCTTAACTCACATATATTAAGCCAGATTGAAGAAATGAGCAATAAAAAAGTAAGTGAAAAAGAAAGAGAATTTATCATGCACGGGCCGGATGAAGTTGACCTGGTGCATAGTGGTTTGGAAGAAACGATGATAGCTGCAACAAGGGAGATAATGGATATCTGGAAAAGCAACCCCGAAATACCTGATATGCGTACGGCTGCTTATGTAAGTGCCATTAATAAAGTGGCCAACAGTTATGCAGAGTTGGGCATTTTTCCATAATGAAATGTATACCCATTATAAAAAATTCCATCCGCAGCCGGCGGATGGAATTTTTTATATAAGAAGGGTTAGGATGAAATTTTAGTTTTCGGGGATTATAATTTTACTATATTCATTTGTTCCGAAATTAAAGTCTGTTGTTTTACTTTATACACAGCTGTTTTTCCCGATTTTTTCCCCGTGATCTCAAATTTTAAAACAATATCTCCAAAGTCATCGGTGTTCAGTAAAAATTGTTTTGAAAATTTTTCACCTTTAACAATGGCCGAATAAAATGTGTAACCGGCTTCATCTGTAATGGAGATATGGAATTCATTCTCCTCTTTAGAGCCGGAGAAGTTTAACTGAAATAATGGCTGGGTTTTAATGTTGCCGATAAATTTCAATTCAACCGGTAAGTTAGTGATACTGTCATCTATACCGGCAGCACTTGCATTTGCCAATGACAATAAAGTAAAAAGTGCGATTGCGATAATGCTTTTGTTGTGTTTCATAATGTTTAATTTAAAGGTTAGAGATCAATTTTAAAAAAGTTTACTGGAAGCAATCGTGATAGCTGACAAGTAGCAAGTAAAAGTTAAAGGATCAGGTCCGGGGTACTTTGCAAAAGCAGGTTGCTGTTGCTTTGATAATGTAAAAGTAAGCCGTGATGTTTAAAGTTAAAAACTAACTTGTAACTGATAATATACTATCCAAGTATAATCAGAAGGCCTGAAAGTACTGTTAATAAAGGCTTTAATTAAAAAATTGGTATTACATCCAAGAAGTATTTACTGCTAATGTAAGATGGGCCATGTGTTGGTTCATTAGTTATTTTTTATACATGGTTTGTACATGTACGAAAAAAAAATATTTAAAGACAGCATATTTAGTTATTACCTGCTGTTGCCGGGTATAGTATTCTCAGTGCATTAAAAACAGCCTGGTGCATTATGGTTGCATGGTCTTCCTGTGGTAAATAGTCGAAATAAACTGTTACCCTTTTACTTTTTGTTTTCTTAATTTTTTCTGTCAACACATTTGCATCTACTTCCATCACGTGTGGTATGGCACCGGGTGCAAGACCTTCTTTACCTGTGCCAATATAAATACCGGTTGTTTGTAAAAAACCATCCTGTAAAATATCAGATGATTGGTTTAGCAATGAACCATTATCCCACCACAGGCTGGGACTGATAATAATGTATTTGTTAAACAAGGCCGGTTTCTTTAATAAAATTTCTGTTGCCAATAACCCACCCAGCGATTGCCCGATGATCATTTTTGAACTGTTTGTTTTATATTTCTTTTCAATGAATGGTTGTAATTCCTTTTCAATAAATGCTATGAATTTATCTGAATGGCCGGCAGTGGGATATCTTTTCTTTTCTTCTTCAATTGTAGAAGGAAATGTAAAATCTCTTTTTCTGTCCACAGTGGCTATGCCAACCACAATTGATTTGGGCACACGGTTTATCCACGCAAAATTATTAAACTGCACAAGCCCCACCACATGTATAAAGTCTTCATCTGCTGAACCATCCAGTAAATAAATAACAGGATATTTTGTAGTATCGTTTTTATCGTATCCTTCCGGAAGATAAATATTGATGATCCTTTTTTCTGCCAGTTGTGTTGATTGAATTTCTTCAATAACACCAAGTACAAATGGTTTAGTATTAGTTGTCTGAGAGATGGTTGTAGATATAAAAAAGAAAAAGAAAAAAAGTGTTGTTATTGTTTTCATTAATGCTTTGATTTGTTGTTATGTCTATCTGGAATGATGATGATTAAAGAAACGAAAATTTATTTAAACCGGTATAATTTGTTGTTGGTATGCTTCAGTTCTCAGCTGAGTCTCCACGTCAGGTTTATGTTTGACTGTTGGACTCGCCGTTGTTTAATTGCACCGTTACGGCGAGTCCTGTGCCAGAGACCCGCCTGAAAAGGGATTTTTTTTGCTGCCCTGTAATTGTGGTTTGCTGTCTTGTAAAAGTGCTTTGCTGTCCTGTAATTTGGCTTTGTTGAGGTGTAATTGTGCATTGCTGTCATGTAAATGAGCTTTGCAGGCCTGTAAATGTGCATTGTTGTCATGTAAATGCGCTTTGTTATCTTGCAGATGTGCTTTGCAGCCCTGCAGATATGGTTTGTTGCCCTGTAAATGTGCTTTGCAGGGGTATAAAAATGATTAATTGATTGATTTTGTGCAATTTGACAAGAAAATAGGCAGGAGTGAAAGCAAAGTATGCTTTGTTGTTGGTACGCTTACGCTGCTTTGCCGCCCTGCATACCAGACAACGGCGGGCGCTGACTTCGGGCTGATACCTGCGGCAGAAATATAAGTGACGAACCAAGGCGGAGAGAATTCTTATTAGCTTTGCTAAACTATTCTTATTAGCAACAGCAAAAAGAAATAGCATAACTTGATTAAGATACTTGAAGATAAAGTGCGGTGAGTAAAATCAACAGTTTAAAATTTTATTTATGAATATTGAAGAGCAATACAAAAAAGAATTTAATATATTAACGCAACATGGTGGCTTGGTAGATGGTTGGGTGAATGTTTATAATCATTGCAAAACAGAAGGAATTGTTGCAATTATTCTATCACGATTATTAAATTTATCAAAAGAAAATTCAGAAATTCTTATTAAATCTGCAATACTGCATGATTGGTATAAAAAAAATGAGATAGAAAGAGCAAAAAAAGAGGGACATAAGGAATATGAAGAATCGGAACATGATTCTTATAATAAATTAATTGAATTAGGTTATAGTAAAAGAATTGCGGAAGTGGCGCATTCGGTAGGAGCTTTTTCCTTAAAAGAAATAATTGATTCAACTGATTTTCTTAAAAAACTCATGCACTATATAGACGATATTTGTCTTGGTGATATGATAGTTGAAGTCGATGAAAGAATAGATCATAATGAAAGCCAAATTAAATATAATGAGTTAAATGAATCTGGCCGTAAAGTACACGGAGGCAAAACATTCTTTGAAGTACAGAGGGAAGTAGGTAATAAAATTCAGACAGAAATAGAATCCCAGCTCCATTTAGAACCAAAATCTCTAATTGCTATAATTAAACAAGAATCTCATAAGATTAAATAATAAGCCTTAATGTATGCAACTTCGATACTCCATTACTTTTAATATGACTCCAGCTTTAAATTGATAACAACATGAGCCGAGATGAGGAATACACTGAAGTGAATATTAACATTCGCCACTATAGCAATCTTCGATTTGCGCAATTAACAATTTTTCTTGCACTAACTGGAGGTTTAGTTTCTGTTATATTTACAAAACTCACTAATGAACAAGCAACGCTTAAAAATTGCCTCGAGTTTGCAGGTGTCTTTACAACGATTATGTTTTGGCTCATAGAAGAGAGTGCTACAAAGAAATGGATGGCTTTTAAAAAAAGAGGTGATGAATTGGAAAAAATATTAGGATATAAACAATTAACCGAATTTCCTCGATCTCGATTTTTATCTGCTACCAATGCCACCCGAATGCTATATATAGGTATAACAGTCTTTTGGACAATTGTTTTTTTTTGTTCAATGTAATGTAAGTGCTCTACTCTGTTGCTGGTAACTGCCTCCTGCAGATAAGTTTTCACCAGCACTCAGTTAATTATCCTAAAGTTTTTACTTAAGTCTGCTGCCATGGTTCGTATCTTCACGAACCACTTTTTTTATAATTTCGGTTCGTGAAGACACGAACCGAGGCGGAGAATACGCCACAAGGCGTGTTCCTACAAAAATCCCGACCTAAATAGCCGGGATAATTATTTATAAATTTTCATTCCTTAACTCACTTCTGCCATATCCGGTATATCAATTGCTTTATAAGTACCTGCATCTAATTTCTTTTTTGTTTCTTCAAATGCATTTAGTGTTTCATCAATATCGGCATCGCTATGTGCGGCGGTTGGTATGATGCGGTAAATGATATCGCCCTTGGGTATAACAGGATAGACAACGATGGAACAGAAGATATGATAGTTCTCCCGCAGGTCCATTACCATTTGCGTGGCTTCGGGCACATCGCCTTTCATGTAAATAGGTGTAACAGGGCTGCTGGTGTTGCCAATATCAAAACCTCTTTCTTTTAAACCGCTTTGCAAACGGTTTACATTGTGCCATAATTTTTCACGCAGTTCGGGCATGGTCTTTACCATTTCCATCCGCTTCAGCATGCCTTCAACGATCATCAATGGCAGGCTCTTTGCAAAAATTTGTGAACGGGTATTGTAACGCAAATATTTAATTACGCCTTTTGGTCCGCTGATGAATGCGCCAATGCTTCCCATACTTTTTACAAATGTGCTGAAGTAAATGTCGATATCTTTCTGGCAGCCCTGTGCTTCATCGGCGCCGGCACCTGTTGGCCCCATATAACCAAAGCCATGTGCATCATCTATTAAAATACGGAACTCATATTTTTTCTTCAGCTTGCAGATCTCTTTTAAAATTCCCTGCTCGCCATCCATGCCAAATACACCTTCGGTAATCAATAAAATTCCGCCGCCATTTTTTGCAGCTAATTCAGTTGCCCGTAGCAATTGTTTTTCGCAATCAGCAATATCGTTGTGTTTAAATGCAAAACGGTTGCCCATGTGCAGGCGTACACCATCTACAATACATGCATGCGATTCTGCATCGTACACAATTACATCGCGGCGGTTTACCAATGCATCAATACAACTCATAATGCCCTGGTAACCGAAATTGAGTAACATGGTATCTTCACGGCTAACAAATTCACTTATCACTTTTTCCAGCGCTTCATGCATCGACGTGTTGCCACTCATCATCCTTGCACCCATGGGGTTGCCCATACCGTATTTTGCAGCGGCTTCGCTATCTACTTTTCGCACATCGGGATGATTAACCAGGCCCAGGTAATTATTCAGGCTCCATACGATCATTTCTTTACCACGAAAATTCATCCTTGGCCCCAACTCTCCTTCTAATTTTGGAAAAGTAAAATAGCCGTGGATTCTGTCCATGTGCTGACCGATAGGACCAATGTCTTTTACTAATTTTTCAAATACGTCCATTCTTATTTAAGATTTAAGATTTTTTATATTTTAAAATAACGATTCCACTGAACTTTTTTGTTTGCACACTCTATATTCGGGAGTGGGAGTGGAGTTGGCAAAATTAAGACATTGAAGGCAAAACACATAACATTGGCATAACATGATGCAAAGAACAAATTAAGGGGCTTAATAATTATCTTTGTTCAAATCATCTTATATGTGCCGTAAATACTTATTTATTTCTTCAATGTTACTGCTTATTTCCTTTTCGGTAACAGCACAGCTGAATAAACCTAAACTGGTGGTTGGTTTGGTAATTGACCAGATGCGCTGGGATTATTTATACCATTTTCAAAATCTATATGGCGCAACCGGCTTTAAAAGATTATTGAAAGAAGGATTTAGTTGTGATAATACCATGATACCTTATGTGCCAACTTATACGGCCGTTGGACATACCTGTATTTATACCGGTAGTGTGCCGGCAATAGCTGGTATTGTTGGTAATAACTGGTTTGAAAGATCAATTAACAGAACCGTTTATTGTACAGATGATTCCACCGTAACAACAGTAGGCAGTAATAGTGTTTCAGGCAGAATGAGCCCGGCTAATTTATGGGCAACAACCATTACCGATGAATTACACCTGAGTAATAATTTTAAAAGTAAAGTAATTGGCATTGCCTTAAAAGACAGGGGCGCTATTTTACCCGCAGGCCATAGTGCCAATGCTGCTTATTGGTTTGATGGGGCTGTAGGTAAATGGATAACCAGCTCGTACTACATGAAAAGTTTACCAAACTGGGTTGATCAGTTTAATGCCAAAGACCTTGCATCAGTTTATATGCGTAAAGACTGGAATACTTTATTACCCATTGCAAAATATGATTTAAGTACAGCAGATGATAAGGAATATGAAACTAAAATTACAGGAGAAACAGGCGTAACATTTCCTCATAAACTTTCTGCAATAGGAGCTCAAAAATTTGAAGCCTTTAAATATACTCCTTTTGCCAATACCTATACTTTTGATTTTGCAAAAGCCGCCATTGAAAATGAAGCGTTGGGAAAAAAATCAGTCACCGATTTTTTAACGGTTAGTATTTCATCAACAGATTATATCGGTCATTCTTTTGGACCGAACAGTATTGAAACAGAAGATACTTATCTGCGGCTTGATAAAGACATTGCCGATTTTCTTACCTACCTCGATAAAAAATTAGGCGTTGGTAATTATCTTTTGTTTTTAACAGCCGATCATGGAGTGGCACATATTCCGGCATTTTTGCAGGAGCACAATATTCCGGGTGGTACATTTGAAAACAGGGATATTGAAAAAGAAATAAATCAAACAGTTGAAACTGTTCTGGGTATTAAGAAGGTTGTTTTAAGTGTACAGAATTACCAGGTTTATCTGAATTTACCAGCTATTGAAAAAGAAGGGAAGAATCTGGATGTTGTTCAAAAACTGGTAATTAAAACATTAAAACAACGGTCTTTTATTTTAGAAGCTTTTGCGCTGGAGGATATTGCAATTACAGCATTGCCACAACCCCAGAAAGATATGATGATAAACGGGTATAATCCCAAACGCAGTGGTGATATTCAATTTACTTTTAAGCCCGGTTATTTTGATGATTTTGCCGGAACTAAAAAAGGAACCACACATGGTTTATGGAACCCGTATGATGCTCATATTCCTTTAGTATGGTATGGCTGGAAAATTAAGCCCGGTAAACTGAACAGGGAAGTTTATATGACTGATATAGCCCCTACTCTGGCAGCAATGTTACAAATACAAATGCCGAGTGGAAGCGTTGGCAAAGTAATTACCGAAGTGGTTAAATAATATTTTTTTGCCTGAATAAAAAAAAGAACTAATAAAATCAGTTCTTTTTTGTTGGGTTACTAGGATTCGAACCTAGACAAACAGAATCAAAATCTGTTGTGCTACCTTTACACCATAACCCAGTTCCTTGTTAAGGTTTTTTTAACCGGGAGTGCAAATTTAGGATAACACACTATATTTCCCAAAAGCATTTAGGTTAATCATAAAATTACTCTGCATCTTCCTTCTCCTTCAATCCTTTTATCAGGTCCAATGCCTCTGCCACCACATCACACATTATGGTGATCAATGATCCGGGCTTTGCTGTTTTATAAGCAAACATAATAGCTTCCTTTTCATTATATATGATGGTAACAGGTATATCTTTTGTTTTTGTTTCATTGATACCTTCTACTAAAAGATTTACGATCTCCTCAGCAGTGCGCCCACGTAAATGTTTATCCTGCCTGATGATGATCTCATCAAAATGTCTTCCTGAAATTCTTCCTAATTCCCTGATATCCTCATCCCTTCTGTCGCCGGTGCCGCTGATGATGCCAACTTTTGGTTCTCCATCCAGTTTACTTATAAAATCACAAAGCAGTTCTAACCCGGCAGGGTTATGGGCAAAATCAACTAAAAACTGAAAATGTTTGAATTGAAACATGTTCAATCTTCCGGGTGTTTGTGTAGAGGATGGAACAAAGGTTTGCAGGGCCAGTTTTATATCTTCAATTTCAATATTGCGCCAGAAATAAGTACTCAAAACTGCTGGTAAGCAATTCATAATATTGTGTATGGCTTTTCCGCCATAGGTAACCGGCACATCGGTAACTTTTATCACTCTTATTTTCCAGGTACCTTTCATGATGCTGATATAACCATTCTCAAAAACTGCAGCATATCCTCCTTTCTTACAGTGTGCAATTATTCTTTTATTATTTTCATCCATGCTGAAAAGTGCAACATTGCAATCCAATCCGGTTCTCATGGCATATACCAGGTCATCATCTGCATTTAAAATAGCATACCCATGTTTAAAAACAGTTTCGGGTACAACAGCTTTTACCTTGGCCATTTGCTCCATTGAATCTATACCGCCTAATCCAATATGATCGGCACTGATATTTGTTACTACTGCCACATCACAATTTTGAAATGCCAGTCCGCTTTTTAAAATACCACCCCTTGCACATTCCAATACTGCAAAATCTACAGTAGGATCTTTTAATACAAAGGTGGATGAGACCGGGCCTGTACAATCGCCCTTCATCATCATCTGGTTTTGAATGTAAACACCGTCACTGGTTGTATAACCAACTTTATAACCGGCAGTTTTTGCAATATGTGCCGTAAGCCTTGTTGTTGTTGTTTTACCATTTGTACCTGTAATGGCAATGATGGGAATATTGCCTGCACTGCCTTTTGGAAAAAGCATGTCAACAACCGGTTCGGCCACATTGCGGGGTAAACCGTATGAAGGATCAATATGCATCCTAAAACCGGGTGCTGCATTTACTTCTAAAATAGCACCGCCATTTTCTTTAACCGGGGTACGCAGATCAGTTGCCATGATATCAATACCGCAAATATCCAGTCCTATTATTTTTGCAATCCGCTCACACATCATAATGTTGGCCGGATGTACTTCATCAGTTACATCGGCACTGGTACCACCGGTTGAAAGATTGGCGGTTGGTTTCAGTAAAACCAATTCGCCTTTTGGTGGAACGGTTTCCAGGCTGTACCCTTTTTCATTAAGCATTTTATAGGTAAATTGGTCAATGCTTATCTGTGTTAATACTTTTTCATGACCATAACCCCGTCGTGGGTCTTTATTAACTTCATCAATTAAATATTGAATGGTATTTTTTCCATTGCCAACTACCGAAGCTGGTGTTCTTAATGCTGCACAAATAAATTTATAATTGATGACAAGTATCCTGAAATCAAAACCTGTAATATATTTTTCAACTATAACACTTCGGCCATATACTTTAGCTGCTTCAAATGCTTTTAATGCCATTTCCCAATCGGTAATATTAGTTGTGTTTCCTTTACCATGATTGCCATCAATTGGTTTTATCACACAGGGATAACCAATGTTGTCTATGGCATCTTTCAACCCTTCTTCAGTTTTTACCACATCGCCCTTGGGTACAGGAATTTCTGCAGCTGCCAATAGATTTTTTGTTTCTTCTTTATCGCAGGCAATGTCTACTGCTATATTGCTGGTTGTGCTGGCAATGGTTGCCCGTATTCTTTTTTGATGAATACCATAACCCAGCTGCACTAATGAATGTTTATTTAAACGGATATAGGGGATGCCTCTTTTAGCGGCTTCATCAACAATACAACCGGTACTGGGCCCAAGCCTTGTCTCTTCTCTGATTTCTCTCAGCTTCATTATATCATCGGCCAGATCGTAATCCACATTATCTGCTAAAGCCTGCGCAACCCTTACGGCAGCTTTTGCAGCAAATACACCAGCATCTTCTTCCATATAACTTATGCATACATAATATTCACCTTCAATACCCGTGCCCCTGGTGCGTCCAAAGCCTGTATCCATACCGGCAAGGGTTTGCATTTCCAGGGCAATATGTTCTATCACATGGCCCATCCATGTGCCTTCATCAACCCGTTCAAAAAATCCGCCCGGAGTTCCCACACTGCAGCGGTGTTCTATCATAGTTGGAAACATTGTTTCCAGTCTTACTCTGAATCCTTCGATCTTGTTTGTTGGCCGTTGTTCCATATCTTCCAGGT
>JAYVEQ010000008.1:0-16765 GCA_043748745.1 Chitinophagaceae bacterium
TATTTAAAGTGTTTGTTCATGATGTCGAAAAATAGTCCCTTACAAAAGCATGTTGCTGATTTTCTGTCATTTTATCAGCCTGTTTAATTTCAATTTTAATTTTTTCAAAATGCAGGTCTGTTTTTAAGGTATTAAACAACTCTACTTTAGCATTCGTCGGTCCAAAAAGAATTACTTCTTCAAAATTCTTAATAACTTCTCCCAATTTTTTGTAATAAACTGAAAGATTTTGCTGTACTTTATTATGTAACAATTTTTCGCCTTTACCCTCAGTTTCTTCTTTTATCTGATTTACAGAAGTTGATACTACTGTTTTTGTTTCTATTGGATTTGTATTTGCCATCAAATTAGCGCTTGCATGATCCATCCATATACCTAAGCATTTTACTTTTGTCATTGAGTTTATTTTGGGTTTATTGAGCAATCTGATCTGATTATGTCCCTTTATCGTTGAGTAGTATCATTGCTAATGATCAACCTGTATTATAATTCAGAAATAATTTTATGTATTTCTACTTTTGTCCTGCCTAGTTTCGTCTGTAATCTACCCAGTAATTCATCCTGTTTGCCTTCTGCAAATAACAGATCACTATCTGTAAGCATACCGAATTTTTGTTTCAATTTTCCTTTAGTTTCGTTCCAGTTGCCTTTTAATTCCGTTAAATTTTTCATGAGTTTTGATTTTATTATTTGATATGTAAGTACAGAACAAAGATGAGGCCACTTTATAATTTAAATGTTACAAAACTTTTGTAATTAGTTATAATATTCACACATTGACTAAAAATTTAGTTTTGTACTTTTAATGAATATTCATTTTGCATGTTCCATTTATATTTACCCCCTAGATATTTTTCAATTTTTAATCTCGCCATCAGGTAACTGGCAGTTGATTCCGCTCCCTGGTTTAGATTTATATAATTTTCTTCCAGACCATCATAACATCCGCCGGTACAGGGATTGTAAATAACCTGGTTCAAATGATTGCTTCCCAAAAACCAGTTAAAAGATATTTTAAGTTTTTGAAGGTATTCTTCATCTTTAAATACATCCAGAAATTTACTTAATGCCAGGATGGTATATGCTATATCAATAGGTTGTTCCCCCCAGGTTTTTTCCTGTCCTGATTTTGTATCTTTTTGTAACCAGCTTTTATTGGATATTACTTTTATATTGTTAAGGACAAAAGTTTTTGACAACAGAAAATCAAAAGTATTTTTTGCAATTTGTTTATATATCATCTCACCGGTTACAAGCCATGCACATAACATAGCTTCAGGTATTATACTGTTTGCATAGGTAAGATAACTTTCGAACCACAACCATTCATTATCAGATTCATGCCTGTACATTTGTATTAAACGGTCAGCAAACTGTTTTATTAATAAGCTGTTTAGCTCCGACTTTATTTTTTTATTTCGGTAGTACAAACCTTTTATCACAAAGGCCATAGCACGTGTTGAATGTATTTTATGTACATTCAGTAACACAGTTTGCAATAGCGATTCGGCATCCGCAGCAATATCTTTAGGTAATAAATCTTCCTTTGATACTAAATATCCCAAAGCCCATATAGCTCTTCCATTGGCATCAGCAAGATTGCATGAATTATTCTGTTCTGTAAAATCTTTTTGTTCATTTACGTAATTCAGAAAAAAGCCCTCAGGTTGCAGGCAATGTTTTATAAAATTGAAATAGATTTTAATATATTTAAGATCTTCTTTATTCCCAGTCAATTCGTAATGCTGGCACATGGCTATTACTGCTCTCGCATTATCATCTAATGTATAACCGGAATCAATGTCGGGCTGATTCAGTTTGGAAAACTGTATCATGCCAAAGTTGGTTGTTAATTTATTGATATGATTAAGATTTATAACCGGAATCTTATAATGCAAAGAAATTTTTGAGTTGCTGATATTTTTAAATAATATGGCATGTGCAATAGCTGTATTTTCCCAGGCTGTGGGAGCCATCCTGTGCAAACCGTTTGAACTGATATTTTTTCTCAATACTTCATCATCCAGTAAATTATTTACTGCTTCAGCTAATTGTTTGGGATGTTCAAAGTCAATTATGATTCCGGCATCATTTTTTAATACTTCAAGAGCATGCGGAATAGGGGTTGAGACTATCGGGCAACCGCAGCTAAGTGCATATGAAAAGGTTCCGCTAACTGCCTGGTTAGGATCTTTGGAAGTAAATAAATAAATATCTGTTAACTGTAAATATTCTAACAATTCATCCAACGGTAAATAATAGTTAATATACTTTACATGTTCCTGCAATCCTAACTCGGTCACTAGTGCATCTAGCATATTCCGGTACTTATATCCTTCCTGTTTAATTACAACCGGATGTGTTTTACCAATTATAAGAAAAACAATATCAGGATTAGTTTTGATAATGGCAGGTAATGCTGCCAGGGTAGTTTCAATGTTTTTACCCGAACTTAATAATCCAAAAGTGGAAAGTATTTTTTTCCCGGATAAGTTATATTTAAGCTTGAGAATTTCTTTGTCAGAATGTGGAACCAGATGTGTACCATGTGGAATGACATTAATTTTTTTGCTTTTAATTCCATAATCATTTATCAAAATTTTAGCCGAGGCATTGGTCATTACTATCACCGATTCTACAATATCTGAAATATATTGAATTTTTAATTTTAATAAAATATCGGGCTTCGGTAATACGGTATGAAATACAATAACAACCGGTTTGTGCAGTTTATTCAAAAAATCTTTTAAATCATTTTCATTTTTTTTAAAAAACCCAAATTCATGCTGAATGAGTACCATCTGAATATCAGCATTGTCATTGATGTTGCTTGCCAGCTGCATGAATGAACCCCGATGATCGGTGTTGAGGATATATTTTATTTCATCGGTGTATGTATGATTTTCATTTGTTGATTCAATTGGACAAATTTGTATGCTGAAAGAGTTATTGAATTTATTATTTAATGCCTTAATCAAATCCTGTGAATAAGTGGCAATACCACATTCTCTGGGAGGATAAGAGGTAATGAATAAAATTTCAGACAGCTTATTTTTAGATTTCGGCAGATGCTTCCTCTGTTGGGAAAAGAACTTTTGTTTAACGCCCGGTAAGCGGATATTGATATTATCATTAAGTATTTCCTGCATCATTATTTTAAAATTAGGCAACAATTAAAAACAGCTTTGACTTTTTCTTCTCCGAAACGCATTCTCGTTATTTATTTAAAACACTTTCAGTGGATGTGCAGGGGATTTCTTCGTCTTTATTCAGTAATAATTCTTTTAGAAGTGCAGACAGGCTTACCGAAGCACAGGCTATTTGTTCATCGGCTGCACCATAATAAATATATAGGGTGTCATCAAATAAAGCAGTACCTGTAGGAAAGCACACATTGTTTACTTCTCCTTTTAATTCCCATTCCAGTTCAGGTTTAAACAAAGCATAAGGCAGCCGGGCAATTTCTTTTTGTGGATTTTCCAGGTCCAGCAATGCCGCACAGGCAGTATAAACATATCCTTTCACAGTGTCATGCACACCATGATAAATCAGTAGCCAGCCATATTCGGTTTCTATAGGTGGGCATCCGCCACCTATATAACTTACCTCATGGTCGTGTTTAGAACAAAGCACTATACTTTTATCAAGATGAAGAAAATAATGTTGCCAGAATTCGATGGTGAGTTCCTGTAAATTATTGATTGCAACGATCTGGATATCGGGCCGTATCCGGTGCAGGAAATGTAATTTACCATTTATTTTTCTTGGAAAGAAAATGATATTTTTATCCCAGATAAAAACTTTCTTTCCCTGATTTTCTATAATACCTTCATGTTTATTATAGCGTAGATATTTTTCGTTAATTACAGCTTTAGATCCTGCCAGCCTGCTGAATTCTTCATATGTAAACTGGGGCGCTATTATTCCTAACTTATCCCATTTAAGCAGATCTTTTGACATAGCCAGAGCGCCCAGGGCATTTATTCCGTCATAAGCAGTGTAGGTGAGGTAAAACAAGTCCTCTATCTTTACAATACGTGGGTCTTCTACACCATGTGATTCATATTCAAACTGGGGAAAAAGTACCGGTGTATCATAGCGTTCAACAATGGTAAGAGGACCTTTTAATTTGCAATAACCTATGCTGGAATAATTCCCTTTACTAACAGCCCTGAAAAAAAGATGAACAAAACCACTTTCGATTATTACAGCAGGATTTAAAACGCCTTCGTTTTCAAAGCCGAGATTGCTTTTATTCAGCAGGATACCTTCTTTTTTAACTTGTATCATAATTAATTACAGAATGCCTTTATTGTCCGCTGCATTTTCCAGTTCCATACTCAATTCTTTTTCACCTGCATTGGTCAGTTCTACTTCACAGGAAATAGTTACTTCATTACTCACCATTACCCCCCCCGTTTCAAGCGTGGTGTTCCAGTTCAGTTCCCAATCACTTCTGTTGAATTTTCCTGAAACAGTGAACCCGGCTTTTTCATTCCCCCAGGGGTCTTTTATAATACCACCAAAATGAACATTCAATTTTATCTTTCTGGCAATACCTTTAATTGTTAATTCTCCCCAAAATTCATGATTGCTATCCACAGCTGCTTTCTCAATCGTACCTGATGTGAATGTTATTTGTTTATGTTTTTTTACATCAAAAAAATCTGCAGCTTTTAAATGCTCATCACGCTTTGTATCTCCGGTTGTTATTGAAGCAGCATCAATCCATAAATCAATTTCGGCAGTGGAAAAGTCTTTATCAGTTGTATAGATGTTTGCATCGAATGTTTTAAATGCACCTTTAACATGTGCTATCATTAAATGTCTAACTTTAAAAGTAATTTCGCTGTGAGCAGGGTCTACTGACCATTTTGTTTGATTTGACATTGTGTTATTTTTAGTTTATTTGTTTTGTTGGAATAATAAAAAGAGGTATTAATGTTTGATGTAATACTTTTTCTGTAACGCTGCCCATCAATATACCATCAAGCCAGCTCCGGCTATGAGAACCCATTACAATAATATCTGCACCCAGTTCTTTTGCTGATTCTAAAATGGTTTCAGCAAATTCACCTTCTTTTACCATTGTTTTAATCGTTTCATCGGCAAGATGTTCTTTTGATTTATCCAAAAACTCCTGGGATACTTTTTTCAGTCCATCAACCATATCCGGTTGCATAGTAACCACATCCATAAAACCACTAAAACCCATTACCGGTGAATATGCTCTTGAAGAATAGTAAACCGGGTCTGAAACTACATGCAGTAAAATCACTTCTGCACACATGCTTTTAGCCAATAAAAAACCTTTCTCTGCAATAATTTGTGCAGTAGGGTCGTAGTCCAATGCAATCAATACTTTCTTCATTTTAATTGTTTTCACTCTTTAAATAAAATTGCTATCTAATGCTTTTTATTCTCCTTTATTTTCATCCAGGTTATTGTGGTCATCTCCTCCTAAACTGTAATAATTATTTTCCTCATCTTCACTTCCAATATCTTCCAGCCTGTCATCCAACTCAGATCCCGGAACGTCCAATCCATCATTTGACAGATCGCCATTCAGATCTTTTTCAGTTGATTTTTTTATTACTTAATATATCTTCCGGATCTATATTTTGCTTATTTTTATTTTTATTGTAAATGTCTTCGGTGGCCGGATATATTGATAAAAGGTGAAGTTTAATCTCATTATCAGGGTTGGTTATATTTACTTCTTTTTCTTTCATATGAATTGATAAATTAGAGATTACTAAGTTCAGTTCATTTACCCGGTTTAGTATTACACAAGTTTTTAAAAGAATTACATGATTCACACTTTTATGCAGGTGCAAATTTTATTACACATAACTTTTTATATTATGTTGCAACAATGCAGCAAAGCGATGAAAACATTTATTGGAGTAATTGATATTTGAGTAGATATTTTGGAAATATCAATTGATCACTTCAATTTTTGAAATAGGGTGAATTTCTGCCCAACCATTATGTGAGTCTATTACATAACTGCCGGTAACTTTTACATGTGCTCCCAATATTGGTATTTGCACATGATTTGCATATCCTTTGCAGGCTCCTGCAACTTTTGGTAGTGTAATATTGTTTATACATACTGCCTCAATAACCAGGTACCCGTTCTTCTTTTTTATATTTTTTTTCTTCAATAAATTTTCCTGACCTGCATCCAGCATTAATAACATATGCTGATCGCCGTCATCATCAGCACTTGATTCTTTTATAATTCCAGTTACAGTCATACATGCATTAACGACTTCCAGCCTGATTGGGTTATAAACATATTTCCAGATATTTGGATCACAGGCAGATGCATCAGGAGTGTTTTTATATTTTACGTTTTGTGTAATATCGGAAATAACCTTTTCTATCTCTTTGTCTTTCCTGTGATGTTTTTTCTCTTTTATTTCCAGACATGAACTGAAAAACAAAGAGGGCAGGAGCATCAGCAAAATGGCCCTGCAAAAGGTTAATTTATCAATCATGATTTACAGTATTATAATTTAATTCAGCCTTTTTACTTTATACTGTCTTTTGGATTTTTAAGATCGACTTCTTTAGTTAAAACTGCCTGTTTATTTAAAGCTGCCTGCTTTTTTGCATCAGCTTTTTTTTGTTTCTTAAAATAACCTCTTAAAAGAAAACTATGTTTTACCGCATCCATATTATCACTTAAGCCTTTTGTTCCGGCCTGCAGGTTACTCATGGTTGAATCCAGTTTATTAGATAATGCTCCGTTATTCAGATTTGTTGTGAATTTTGCAAATTGGTTTGTACTCGCCTGCAGGTTGGTAAGTGTTCCTTTAAGGCTGTTGCCAAAACCTTCATCGTTTATTAACCTGTTTAAAGCACCATTCCCATTATTCATTTTATAACTGAACTGTGCAAGCTGTGCTGTTATTATACCTGCGTTATCAACACTGGTTTTTAAACTGTTCATCACATCCGACATTTCTACTGCACTTTTTGAAGAAATGATTGCATTATTTTTTACAGGACTGTTGGTCCCTGTTCCGGGAGAGATGGTCAGTACTTTATCTCCCATTAATCCGTCGGAACCAATACCGGCAACTGCATCGGTTTTTATAAACTGCTGTACTTCTTTTTTTATCACCAGGTCAACCATAACAGAGGTGTCAGTAATCAATTCTATTCCGTCAACAGTACCTACATTGATGCCTGAAAAACGAACATTATTTCCTTCTTTTAAACCACTCACAGTTTTAAACTGCGCTTTTAAATGGAAGGTAGAACCGAATAAATTTTTCTGTTTTCCAACAAAATAGATTGTACCTACAAAAAGTACTAATCCTATGATAACAAACATGCCCAATTTCCATGTAAACCCTGATTCCTTATTCATAACTTAATTTTTATTAAATGATCAAATGAAAAAAGAGCGAACCCATTCGTCCTCACTTTTTTCCAATTCTTCGTAACTGCCTTCTGCTACAATAACACCATCCTTTAAGATCACCAGCCTGTCGCCGGTAAGTTTTGCACATGCCATATCATGCGTAATAATTATTGATGATGTTTCATTTTTTTTCTGGATAGCCAATATCAATTCACTGATCTCCCTTGATGTGATGGTATCCAAACCGGTTGTAGGCTCATCATATAATATGATCTCAGGTTTTAAGATCAGTGTTCGTGCCAACCCGATCCTTTTGCGCATGCCACCCGAAAGTTCAGATGGCATTTTATCAATTGCTTCTGCCAATCCCACACTTTCCAAAGCATCAACTATTTCACCTTCCACTTCTTTCACAGACAGTTTTTTTAAGTGGCGTTTTAAAGGAAATGCAAGATTCTGCCTTACCGTCATCGAATCATATAAAGCTGAATTTTGAAAAAGGAAACCGATCCTTACCCTAATTGCATTTAGCTGGTTATTATCCAGTGTATTAATATCAGTATCAAAAACTTCAATTACACCTTTATCTGCGGTAATCAAACCAACCAGGCATTTTATGGTTATTGATTTACCTGAACCTGATTTACCGAGTACCACCAGGTTCTCTCCCTTGTTCACTATAAGATAAACACCTTTTAAAACATCATTATCTTTTCCAAAAGATTTGTACAATCCTTTAATATTAATTACCGGGCCGGTTGTTTCGGCAATTATCTTTTCTTTTATATTTATTTCTTCGGTTATCATTTTTTTTATTTAGAAAAAGAGATCTGTTATCTGCACAGCCAGCATGTCAATAATAAAAATAGTTAGCGAAGCGGCTACTACTGCTGAGTTAGCTGCCTTACCAACACTTTCTGTTCCATTAGCGGCAGTATATCCTTTATAGCATCCGATCAGGCCAATGAAAAATCCAAAGAAAAAAGTTTTAATGGTTGCCGGAATGATATCCAGGAAATCGAGAGAGTCAAGGACCTGCTGAAAGTAACGAAACAGGTTAAGATCACTATGTATATTAACACCTACATAACCACCATAAACACCAATCGCATCAGCAAAAACTACTAATACCGGAACCATCAGTGTGGTAGCTAATATCCGGGTTACAACCAGGTATTTATAAGGATTAATAGCTGATACTTCCATGGCATCAATCTGCTCAGTAACTTTCATTGAACCTAACTCCGCACCAATGCCCGATGCAATTTTTCCGGCACATATCAATGCGGTGATCACCGGAGCGATCTCTCTTATCAATGAAAGTGCAACCATACCGGGCAACCAGGATTCGGCACCAAACTCGGCCAGGGTAGGGCGTGACTGTAAGGTTAGCACCAGGCCCATGATAAAACCGGTAATACCCACCAGCGGCAGGGATTTATATCCAATTATATAACATTGCCTGAAGAATTCCCTGATCTCTAAAGGAAGCGTAAAAACTTCTTTAAAAAACCTGGCCGTGAATAATGTTACATTACCGGCATCGTTAAAAATATTCTTTAAATAAACAACCAAAATTTATATTTTATTTAGATCAATTAATTATTTACAATTAAAATGATTCTTTGATGATCGACTTTTCATCAACCTGCAGATTCATTAACTGTTTATCTATCGCTTCCATCATTGGTGGCGGGCCACACACATAAAAAAATTTATTCAACCCGCCGCTGTTTGCTTTTATAAATTCTTCGGTGATTTGACCATTGGCATATCCATAACCTTTTTCATCAGATAATATGTTGATGAAATTACCGCCTAATAAATTTTTAAATTCCTTTTCATGTATGATGTCGGCCTTTGTTTTATTGGCAAAAATGAGTTTGTTATCACCCAACTCATTTGTTGATTCAAGATGCCTGAATATGGAAATGAACGGTGTAACTCCTGCACCTCCGGCAATAAATACACCTTCGCCTTTGTAAGCAATGGCACCAAAAACCTCATGTAAAATCAACTCCTCATTTTTTTTTAAATAGAGCAGTTCATTGGTAAAACCTTTATGTGAAGGATATGTTTTTATTGTAAACTCGAGGTAATCATTATCCGGCAGGCAGGTAAACGTGAAAGGTTTTTTCTGTTCCTCCCATCCTTTTTTATTTATAGAAACTTCAGTAGCCTGACCTGGTGTAAAGTGGTACTGCACTGGCTTTTCCGTTACAATCTGCAATACATCAATCGTCACTTTGTCAATTGATTTAACTTTTACAATATGTTGTTCCATATTCCTGTTACATTTATGATCAACATTATTTTTTGTTTAATGCAGTAGTGAGCGTTAATAAAAAAATACTTTCTTCTTTTGCCAATATACTATGCGGAATGCCTTTATGCAGGGCCAACATCTGGTCTTTTGATAACTCTACTACCTGTTCATCTGTTCTAAACTGAATGAGACCTTCCAGAACCTGTATACTTATGATGCCTTCTGCAGTATGCTTAATTAATTCAGCATCTTTATGTAATGCAATAAGTACAATACGCATGCCATCTGTTTTAAAAACGGTAATTGCATTCCGGTCACTGTCTGTAAAGGTTTTCTCTTTCCTGATCAGTTCAATAAACAGGCCAAGGTCAATGGTAACCAACGAGGCATCTAAAGCCCGGTCTCCTTGTGGACGTTGTGAAGTAGCTTCAATAAATTTATTCTCCACTTAGCTTTTTTAGTTTGAAATTTAAATGACGCTGCATTATTTAAATTTTTCCGGAAATTGTTTTATAATGCCATCAGCAAGCATGGCCGACATTTTTAAAATCTCTTCATGTACTTTATCATAGGCAATTACATCAGCATCATAATCCTTTTTGATGCGCTGTACGGCCTCATCTGTTGTGAGTTTAAGATGATCGTTCATCATCGTCTGCATGTCGGCTATCGACCAAAAA
This sequence comes from Chitinophagaceae bacterium, assembly GCA_043748745.1. Lineage (GTDB taxonomy): Bacteria > Bacteroidota > Bacteroidia > Chitinophagales > Chitinophagaceae > Ferruginibacter. The sequence goes on from JAYVEQ010000008.1 coordinate 10,322, forward strand.
GGATTTGCTTTGCTTAGAAATGCTGAGATTTCATCTGCATTGGCCTGCCATTTTTTACCGGCTGAATCAAGTGCCGTTTTATTGCCGGCTTTTGCTGATTTTACCACATCGGCAGATATAGCAATGTGTTGCTTTAATAACGCAGTTAATTTATTTCCACCATCATCACCATAATAGGGTTTAACGGCATTGCCAATATCCACCTGATTTTGCATCAGGCGTTTTACGGCCTGGTCGGCACCTGGAAGCCCGTCAACCAGGCAAAGTATTACATTCCGTGTCCAGGTTACATGGTCTTCCCAGAGTTTGTTCATGGCAATTTTAAGTTCATGACTTTTGTTTTCTGTCATTGGCATTTCGGTAACCATTGTTGTGGAATCTTTTAATGTTTCTTTTGTACCATCATTTGATGAGCAACCGGGATAGCCAAAAAGAAATAGTATAAGCACTGCAATTACCTGTAAAGTGCCGGCTAAACTTAGTTTTTTTAGATTTTTCATTTTTTCATTTTAATTATGATAACGTTCTCTAAATAAAAAATAACAGCCCAATAAAATGGTAACTGCTATCGGTTTATTTCTAAGAAATATATTATTACATATGCATATTTCTCAACGAGCCTAATAGACCAAATGCCTGTAACAGCCAGATAATAACAACAATTACTACCACCGCATTAAGTATGCTTTTGATCTTGCGGTCCATTGGTATGTAAGTGTTCACCAGCCAGAGTATTACACCCACAACAATCAGCACCAGTAAAATAGTAAGAAGAGACATAGCTTATATTTTTTGTATGAAAGCAAAGGTGAGTCTCTTTGTTTTCCCCAGTGTTACATAACTCTATAAATTATTTATATGATTCACACATTACGGAATAATTTTTAACACATCATATAATAACAAAAACCGGCTGCCTTATTAAGGAAAGTATGAGAAAGCCTTGCTTCTTATCATTTTAAAAAATAAGTATAAAAGTCACAGGACTTTAGCAAAGGTGTGAATGTTGTAACATATTCACAATGTTGTGTAATGATTCAGAAACAGTAGTGGTGCAACTTTGCGAAATGATAATTCTATCATAAAAAAAATAATTTCTATGAAAAAAAATCGAAAAATTTTATTGATGACCGCATTCGCAGCCTTATCACTGGCAGCGTTTTTAGGTGGTTGCAAAAAAGATGACTTTGTGCAGGTTGATGGGGTGTGCCCGATTGTATTATCAACAGACCCTGCAAATGCTGCTACCAGTGTAGCACTTAATAAGGTGATCACAATCACCTTTAATGAAGCAATGAATCCTGCAACAATCACTCAGGCATCAATTACCATACAAGGAACAACAGCAGTTGCAGGAACTGTTACATACAGTAATAATACTGCAACCTTTACACCCAACAGTCCATTAGCAACAAATACTACTTATACAGGTAGAGTTTCAACTGCAGTAAAAGATTTAACGGGTAATGCATTGCAAACCGAATATGTGTGGACCTTCAGTACAGGTGCAACATTGTCGCCTGTTGTAATTGCAACTGATCCGGGCAATAATGCGACAGGTGTGCCGCTTAATAAAACGGTTACCGCAACCTTTAATATGCAAATGGATCCGTTAACTATTAACGGAACAACATTTACATTAAAGCAGGGGACAACAGCAATAGCTGGTTCAGTTTCTTATAGCGGAACAACGGCTTTTTTTGCACCAACCAGTGCACTAACATCTAATACTGTTTATACAGCAACTATTACAACCCGTGCTAAAAATACAGGCGGAACAGCATTGGCTAATAATTATGTATGGACATTTACAACCGGAACTATTACAGCCCCAACAGTTATATCAACCGATCCGGTAAATAATGCAACCGGTGTTATACTAAATAAAACTATCAGCGCAACCTTTAGTGAGATCATGAATCCATTAACGATTAACGCAACAACCTTTACATTAATGCAGGGAACAACAGTAGTAACAGGAGTTGTTACCTATAGCGGTACAACTGCGTACTTTACACCAACTGCTAATCTTTTGCCTGGTGCTGTTTATACAGCAACCATTACTACGGGGGCTAAAAACCCGGCAGGTACGGCATTGGCAAATAATTATGTATGGACATTTACAACCGGAACAACAGTTACTCCAGTAGTAATTTCAACCGACCCGGTTAACAATGCAATAGGTGTGGCACTTAATAAAATAGTTACTGCCACTTTCAATATGGCAATGGATCCGTTAACGATCAATGCTACCACGTTTACCATTAAGCAGGGAACTACTGCATTTTTGGGAACGGTAACTTACAGCGGTTCAACTGCTTATTTTACAGGTACAACGCCGTTTGTAAGCAATATGGTATATACTGCCACCATTACAACCGGAGCAAAAAATCTGGCTGGTACTGCATTAGCAAATAATTATACGTGGACTTTCAATACCGGATCTTCTTTAGCACCAATGGTCATTTCAACCGACCCACTCAATAATGCTGTAAGTGTACCACTTAACAAAGTAGTTACTGCAACTTTCAATATGCCAATGGATCCGTTGACCATTAATTTTACAACATTTAAATTAAGCATAGGTACAACACCTGTTGCCGGATCAGTTACTTACAGTGGTTCAACAGCATCCTTCACACCTGCTGTTAATCTTTCAACCAATACCGATTACACAGCCACCATAACTACCGGAGCAAAAAATGTTGCTGGTACACCACTGGCGAGTAATTACGTATGGCGCTTTAGTACCAATACAGTTATTGGCCCAGGTCCTGTTTTTCTTGGAACGGCAGCCCGTTTCGGAATTTTAGCAGGAGTAGGTGTCAGCAACAACGCAGGATTTAGTGTAATAAATGATCTGGATGTAGGTATTTATCCTGGTGTTCGTTCTTCAGTTACCGGATTTCCTCCTGCCATTATTGTAAATGGAGCAATCTATGCATCTGATGATATTGCACCTCCGGGTGTACCGGCAATGTTGTTACAGGCTAAGACCGATCTTACCAATGCATATCTTGCTGCAGAAGGAGCAGTATCTCCTGCACCGGTTACCGTATCAGGCGACCAGGGCGGCTTAACACTTGCACCGGGTATTTATAAATCTACATCTACATTATTAATACAATCAGGTAATCTTACACTTGATGCACAGGGTGATGTAAATGCAGTTTGGATCTTCCAGATAGCATCAGGATTTACAACCGTTGGTGGTGCTGGTGGTAGTGTTATTCTTACCGGAGGAGCTCAGGCCAAAAACATTTATTGGCAAACCGGATCTTCAGCAGTAATTGGAGATTATACTTCATTCCAGGGAAATATTCTGGCCTTAACATCTATAACTATGAACTCCCATGCTACAGCCGTTGGTCGTATGCTGGCCAGGAACGGTTCAGTAGTTATGACACATACAAACATCATCAGTAAGCCTTAAAAAAAAAAAAAATTATGAATTTTAAAAATAAATTTAAAAAGGGACCACGCAAGGCGTGGTCCACTTATAGCCTGGCCATTAAAAGTATAATTGTAAGTGCTTTTATATTATCAGGAATTCAAACACAGGTTCAGGCGCAGAAAACCGAGTACTCAAAACCATCATGGTATTTTGGTGTGGCAGGTGGAGCAAATGGTAACTTTTATGATGGTTCTACCCAGCGATTGAATGCAGATTTTACATCTCCTACCGCCTTTCATAAAGGTAAAGGTATTGGCATTTTTGCAACAGGTCTTATAGAATATCATCCTGCAAAATCTGTATTAGGCGTAATGCTGCAGGCGGGTTACGATAGTCGCAAAGGAAAGTTTGATCAAATAACAACTCCCTGTAACTGCCCGGCAGATCTGTCAACAAATATAAATTACATAACTGTTGAGCCGAGTTTGATCTTAGCTCCATTCAAATCAGGATTTTATTTGTATGCAGGCCCACGTATAGCTTTCAACAATAAAAAAACATTCACTTACAAACTGGGAATAAACCCTGCTTACCCTTCACAAACACCCAGCCCGGATGTGAAAGGAGATTTGAGTAATATGAACGAAACCCAGGTTTCATTACAGGTAGGGGCAGGTTATGATATTGCCGTTACTTCAAAATACAGCATGACACGATTTGTTGTTTCGCCTTTTGTTGCTTTTCTTCCTTATATGGGACAAAATCCACGTACCATTGAAACATGGAATTTGACCACAGTAAGAGCAGGTATAGCTTTTAAGGTTGGCAGCGGACATAAAATTTCGGCACCGCCGCCACCACCAATGCCGGTTGTAAAAGACAGGGATGGTGATGGAGTTTTAGATGCAGTTGACAGGTGCCCGGATGTAGCAGGCCTTGCTTCTTTGCAGGGTTGTCCTGACAGGGATGGTGATGGCATTGCAGATATTGATGACAAGTGTCCGGATATTGCCGGTGTTGCCCGTTACCAGGGTTGTCCGGTACCAGATACAGATAAGGATGGCATTAATGATGAATTGGATAAGTGCCCAACCATCCCGGGAATTGCCCGGTACCAGGGATGCCCGATACCAGATACAGATGGTGATGGCGTTAATGATGAAGAAGATAAATGTATCAATGAAAAAGGACCTGCATCAAACTTTGGATGCCCTTTAATTAACGAAGAAATAATTAAGAAAGTTAACAGGGCTGCACAGAATATTTTCTTTGCAACTGCAAGTGCTAAATTATTAGCTAAATCTTATAAGTCTTTGAAAGATGTTGCCCAGATTTTAAAAGAGAATCCATCATTCAAAATATCTGTTGAAGGTCATACTGACAGCACAGGCGGACATGATATGAATATGAAATTATCTGACAGCCGTGCGGCATCAGTTGCTGAATACCTGAAAGGAAATGGGGTAGAAGAAAACCGTATCAGTTCTCAGGGATTTGGACCAGACAGGCCAATTGCACCAAATAAAACTGTTGCCGGTCGTGCAAAGAACAGGAGAGTAGAAATGATCTTAAGAAATTATTGATCAAACAACTGAATATAAAAAACCCCGGTTATGCCGGGGTTTTTTTATTGTTATAACGGATTGGATTTCTTTAAAGCGGGAATATCTAGTGCAGGATCGAGTTTGATATACTTAAAATTATAACCCGGTATTATGCAGTTTCATTTCTTCTTTTGCCAGATTGAAAATTATATTTACCCTGAGGTTCAACAGTACAATTTTTTCAATGCCTGATGCATTGTTGCCCAGTTGTTCCATTTCTGCAAATACCGGTTCAAGCACTGCAATGCCCAAAAGCGAAAAGGATGATTTTATTTTATGTGCTATATCACTGATGAGTGAATAGTCTGTGTTTTTTATTGCCAGCTGCAGGGCTGATAATTCACCAGGTGTTTCTTCAAGAAAAATATCAATAATATCTTTTACTATTTTTTTATTACCACTTGTGGCATCAAACAGGTAACGCAGGTTACAAACTTTTTCTGAAAGTACTTTTGTATTTTCAGATTTCTGCTCTGTCTTTTTTGTGCCAACAAACATTTTGTTGCAGGTAAGGTTATAAATGACTGAAAAGAGATGCTCTGCATCAAATGGCTTTGGTATATGCTCATTCATGCCGGCCTGCAAACATTTTTCTCTTTCGCCGGGTATGGCATGGGCAGTCATGGCAATGATCGGAACATTGTTTTTTAGCTGCTCCCTGATGAGCTTTGCTGCCTGGTATCCATTCATTACCGGCATTTCTATATCCATCAGCACTATATCATATTTATTCGCCTGTATTTTTTTAATGGCTTCTGCACCATTCTCTGCAATTTCTACATGCATCCCGTTTTGCGAAAATAAAATGGAAACCAGTTTTGTATTCAGCAGGTTATCTTCAACCATTAATATTTTTAAATCACAAAGTTTTTTTACTTCATAATCATATACATCATATAATGTTGTATTTGTCAAGCTCTGCATTTTTGTCTTTTGCTTCCGGATCTTATACAGGACTGTACTGTAGTTAACACGGTTTCCAGTTCAAAAGGTTTAATAATATAATCATCAGCACCAAGTTCCATGGCTTCCGATCTGTAAATTGATTCAACAGAAGTGGTACAGAAAATAAATGGAATTCCGGAAGTATTGGTTTGGGTTAAAAGCCTGCGTAAAACCTCGTGCCCGTCAATGCCGGGCTTTGGTGTATCACAAATGATCAGGTCAGGAATAAATTCCCTGGCCAGTTCAATTCCCCTGTTAGCATTATTGGTTGAAAGTATAAGGTAACCTTCCAGCTCCAGGTATTCAATCAAATTCTCCAGAATATTAGAGTTGTCTTCAATTATTAAAATTGATTTCATTTTGCCTGTTTTGGAAATTGGTTGGTAACTGTTTTTACGATAACAAGATAGAAATCCTTTAGTTGGGGAGCATTACACAATTTATTATTAATGTTACATTATTCACATGCAGTCTTTTTCTCATTTTGGAATAAAGGGAGGG
>JAYVEQ010000009.1:0-6368 GCA_043748745.1 Chitinophagaceae bacterium
GTATTAATACCCGTTGCAGAGCCATGGTACACAAAAGCTGCGCCCTCATCATTTTGGCCATTATCGTAAAAATAAGCCCCCACAATCACATCGCTGTATCCATCGCCATTTACATCTCCTGCCGATGCTACGGAATTTCCCAGTTGGGCACCTATCTGGTTGCTTTCTACCATCGCTGCCGGAGTAGTGTTGATGGGGTCGATGGTGATAGGATAAACCGCATCTTTTGTATTTACCTGTATACAATATTTTCCTTTATTTGATTTTTTAAATGAAGCAGTCAGTGTTTTGCCGGCAGCATCCCAAACCCTCAGGTCTTCATAATTGAGCACATTTGTTTTTTTGAGGAAGAACTGTAACTGATTACCGTTTAATTTATTTTTCAGGTTGGTTTTAATATTTAAATTCAGCTTCAGTGTATTGCTTTTTGATAAAGGTGCATGCACAATAAAATTCTGCCGCATACCATCTTCATTGTTGATATACTGTACGGTAATTTTATCAGTAATGTATTCTGCCTTGTTTGCTGTTACTGCCCAGGTTCCTTTACCCACATGATTTTTGTCGAGGTTGAATTTTACTTTCCAGTTGGGTAGCATTTTGTATTTAATTTCATCGGGCCGGGCCATGGGGTCAAAATCACCAATGGGTATTTTGGTTGTACGGGGTTCAACACTAAAACCTTTTTTAGTATAAAAGAAACGCAGGTTATTTTTTCGGTTGGGCGTGCAGTAAGCGTTTAGTTTTTCTTCCCATTTAAACTGGTATTCACTTGCCGCAATATTTTTCATGGCATCGCTGTACCAATTGCTTTGCTTTAAAGAAGTGGTGTTGGTGGCTAGATCTTTTTTATTACCCAATTCCCAAAAAGCTGCTGCCGGTTTTTTAAATTGTAAAGAGATATTTTCTGTGAGCACTTTGGGTGATACAGACGAATTATTGGCAGCTAAAGTTGGGAACAGGAATACTGAGGCGAGTAAAATTTTACACTGCATGATGATCTATTAAATGGCGACCTGTAAATATGACCGAAAGAAACTGATTTCGCAATTCCCCTTTCGGGGAATACACAAACTAGGATGGGGAGATGAAAACAAAGGATTATTTCTATATTTAACTTAGCTTAACCAGGCTAACTGCAACAGATGAACATTATCCAGAAATATTTTATCCTTATTGTCTTACTGCAGGCATGCAATGGATATGACAAACAAAGGATCCAGGATGATGGTTTGCCCTTGTATGCTCCACCCATTACTGTTGCCTTAGATACAACGAAAGGCTATACTATTAACCCGATTACGGGTGATTCAATAAAACCATTACTTAATGCTGCTGGAGACATTGCTAAAACTGGTGTGCCGATTCCGTTGACATCACAAGTAATTAGCGCAACCGATATTATAAAACCAACGATCATTGAAGGAGTTCAGATAATTAAAACAATTCTTCCCGATAACGTTCATCTTATACCTGATCTACTACCGGTTACCTTTGTTGATAGTGCCCTTCTTAAAAAAGTGAAAACCGGAGAAGGTGATCGATCTTTAATTTTACGAAATACTTATGGGATAGTTTCCACTGGCGTTCCCATACCGGTTACCGGAAAAAAAATGCCATTCAGTGAACCGCATCCTGTAAAAGCAGCACCCATGCGATATAAAGATAATGCCACTACCAGCATTCAATATCTAGACGTTGACCAGGGCCTGCCTTACTCTTATGTAACGACCGTATATGAAGATAAAAAGGGCAATCTCTGGTTTGGGATAGATGGGATGGGCATCGGAAAATATGATGGTATAAATATTACCACTTATTCAGTTAAAGAAGGATTAACTCATAATATTGTCAATGCAATCACAGAAGACAGGAATAATAACCTCTGGATTTCTACAAATGGAGGAGTAAGCTGTTTTGACGGGAATAATTTTACGCAATACACCGAAAAGGAAGGATTACCCAGCAACAATGTCTCTTCGATAATGGAAGACAAAAAGGGTGATCTTTGGATTTGCACTACAGGAGGACTTACCAGGTATGATGGTAAACATTTTACAACGTATACACGGAGGGAAGGATTGCCCTCTGATATCGTACATAAATGTATTCAAGACAGGAATGGGAACCTATGGATTGCTACTCATCATGGTGTTACCAGGTTTGACGGGATTAACTTTACACAATTCACACCGAAAGATGGACTGCCAGGTTATATTATTGCTACGTTACTGGAGGATAAGAACGGTAATCTCTGGTTTGGTTCAATAGGTGAAGGACTGTGCATGTTTGATGGTACTAAATTTACCCGTTTTACAACAAAAGAAGGACTCTCTGATAATATCATCTGGTCAATTATAGAAGACAATAGCCACAATATCTGGATCAGCACCTCAGCTGGCGGTCTCAATAAATACGATGGAAAAAAATTTACTCAATATGGCATAGATCAAGGTTTGTCAAATATTAAAGTGAGGGGAATGTCAAAAGACAAAAGTGGTAATATCTGGCTTGCCACTGAAGGTGGGGGCATAAATAAAATAAATGCAGCAAATTTTAATTATTGGGTTCCGGAAGATGTAGTGCAGAATAACAGGATAAGACCGATACTGAAAGATAAAGAAGGGAACCTTTGGTTTGGCACTGAGAATGCCAATGTTGGAAAATTAAATATGGAAAATACAGGTGGCAATGGAAAGACATTTACTTATTACCGGGTGCTGGATAAATTTCTCTTTAAAGGACAAAGGTCATTGTTGCAGGATACAAAAGACAATATCTGGATAGGTACCATTGGGTCGGGGATAATTAAATATGATGGAAAAAAATTTACAAATTATTCCTTAGATACAGGCCCCGCAAAGCAATCCATTTATGATATGCTGGAAGATAAAAAAGGAAACATCTGGTTTGGGCAAAATGATGGAAGTATTGCCAGCTATAATGGAAAAGATTTTTTTTTATATACAACCCCTCAAGGATTGCCCGGTAGCATTATATATTCTATGATGGAAGATAAAAAAGGGAATATCTGGTTTTGCACCAAAGATGCCGGTGTGTATAAATACGACGGCATAAAACTTATTAACTATACTGAGAAAGAAGGTTTGTTCAGTAAAAATGTTTTATCTATTTCAGAAGATGAAAAAGGAAATATTTGGTTTGGAACAATGGGCTCTGGCGGTTGCCTGTTTGATGGGAAACGTTTTACGTATTACACCGAAAAACAGGGATTGGCTAATAATAATGTGTGGTCGGTCTTTTGTGATCCTGGCAAACAATTATGGTTTGGTACTGATAAGGGACTTACCCTTTTTGTTCCGAAAAACAATGGCCTGCAACATTTAAACACTGGATATTCGGTTTACAATTTTGGTTCACGGGATGGCCTTAAGGCGATAGATTTTAATCTGCACAGTGTTTGTGTTGATAAGGATAACCATATCTGGTGGGGCACAGGAAAAAGTGCTCCTTCGTTTGATCTGAATAAAGGATTTCATGCAGGCAGTCTTCATTCACTCAGTCTGAACTATATTGAAATTAATGATCAGTTTTATGATTTTCGAAATCTTGATGACAGCGCCGATAAAAAAATCACTTGCAGCAAAGTAATCCCTTTTACTAACTGCCCAGAAAAGCTATCGCTTTCATACGATCTGAACCATCTCAGTTTTCATTTTTCTGCCATTGACTGGTCAGCACCAGATAAAATAAAATACTGTTACCGCATGATTGGTTTGGATGAAGAGTGGAGTAAACCATCAGAAGAAACAATAGCAGATTACCGAAATTTAAGTCATGGCGAATATGAGTTCCAGGTAAGAGCTATCGGGCAATCGCAGGTATGGTCAGAAACGTTTAAATATAGTTTTATTATCCGCCCGTCCTGGTGGCAAACAGGTTGGTTCAAGTCATTGGTCATTGTTGCTGCGTTGGTAATTGCATTTTTCATGATCCGGTTTATTTATTACTACCAGTTGCGTAAAGAAAGAACTGCGTTGGAAAAACAATTAGCTGTTCAATATGAAAGGCAAAGGATCTCTGCCGAAATGCATGATGATATAGGCGCAGGACTTTCAGGTATCAGGCTGATGACAGAAATGGCAAAAATGAGATCAAAGGATGTTGAAAGTATTTCTGAAATAGAAAAGATCTACAACTCAGTTGGTGATATTTCTTCCAAAATGAAAGAAGTGATATGGAGTCTGAATACAGAAAATGACAGCCTGGGTAACCTACTCACCTTTTTACAGAAACAGGCCAGGCAGATGATGGAAAATTATCCTGGTAATTTTTCAATGAAAATGCCTGAACAGGTACCTGATATAAAAATTGGTGGAGAAACAAGAAGGCATATTTATCTTGCCGTAAAAGAAGCACTGCATAATATTATCAAACATTCCGGCGCTGATAAAGTGAACCTGTACATCAGTTGTGAAGATAAACTGGTCATTGAAGTTGAAGACAACGGCAAAGGAATTGGTACAACTGAAAGCATCAACTTTGGCAACGGGTTAAAGAATATGAAGAAACGAATGGAGCAGACCGGTGGAAAATTCTCAATTGAAAATAAAGATGGCTGTACATTAATATTTGAAATACCATTAAAAAATAATTTATGATCACTGTATCAATTGTAGAAGATAATGACCAGTTTCGCAATGCCCTGGAGTTAATTATAAAGGGGCAGAATGATTTCGCTTTGGCAGGTTCTTATGAAAGTGCCGAAAAAGCATTACAGGGATTAATGGAAAGTCCACCAGATATTGTAATATCAGATATCAGCCTGCCAGGCATGCGGGGTACAGAACTGATTGTACAGCTGAAAGACAAAATGCAGCAAACACAGTTTATGGTTTGCAGCATACATGATGACAACAATACCATATTTGAAGCTTTGAAATGCGGGGCATCGGGATATATCCTGAAAGATCCGGTTACTGCCGCTGAAATTATAAAAGCCATACGTGACCTGTATCATGGCGGCTCACCCATGAGTCCTTTTATAGCAAGACAAGTAATCAGTAGTTTTCAGAAACCGTTAGTAAAAGATGAAAATTCTTTACTGAGCTTACGGGAAAAAGAAGTACTTGAGCTGCTTGCAAAAGGATTGTTGTATAAAGAAATAGCCGACCAACTTGGCGTAACACATGAAACCGTAAAAAAACACCTGAAAAATATCTATCAAAAACTGCACGTACAGAACAAGATTGAAGCACTGAATAAATTTAAACTCATCTGACCTCTTCCCCGAAAGGGGAATTGTTTTTTCAATTTGCTCCCTTCATTTTTACATACACAAATCAGCGTTGTAATCTATCTATGAAAGATACTATGCGAATATTGACTGAACGTGAAAGAGAAGCATTGCAATTTTTATCAATTGGCTTAACCTATCAAAAAATTGCAATGAAAATGGATATAAGCCATGAGACAGTAAAGATGCACCTTAAAAATATTTACCGGAAGCTGAAAGTACAGAATAAGATTGAAGCATTGCATAAAGTAAACCTATTATAGCCTATTCCCCGAACGGGGAATTGTTTTTGTATTTTATCATTACCATTTTTACATCAGGAATTTCAGCAATGTGAATTTTAATAAAACAAGCTGTTCATTTACAAATTTCAATATTTACCACTTGTAAAATATTAACTACTCTTTGCTTTGAAGAATTAACCAAATATTTTTAAACCTCTTAAAAAAATAACATGAAAAAATCATCAATATTTAAAAAAGTAAGTAAGGGGTTGCATTTAATATTGTTAGTTACCGTATTAGGTACATTTACACAATGCAAAAAAGCAATAGAAGACCTGGTAAACCCTACAAGTACTATTAAATTCATAAATTCTACCTATACTACTATCGATATCACGTTTAATAGTGAGACAAAATCCATTATTCCCGGTGGTTCTGTCTCTTTCACAAGTAATGTCGGTTCCTATGCCACTGGTAATGCCTCAACATCAGGGAAAACTTCTATTGGCACACAAGTGGGCCTTTTAATGACCTGGAGCTTAAGCGAAACATTTCCAGGCAGAGGTGTAACAAATGAAGTTACGTTAGATGTAACTCCCACCTATTTTTTTCTTAAAATTCAAAACACTTCTACCAAATCTATACAAAAAGTATATGTAAATTATGGTTTAACCAGTCAAACCATTGATAATATTTCAATACCAAATGATGGAGGTACCTATTTTATCGGTTACTACCGGGCATATAGCAATTCAAACGTAAGGGCAGAGAGTGGCACAACTATCTGGAACTGGAGTCCACTTAACCTTAGTTTTACAACAAACCAAAGTAAAACAGTTCTGGCTTTCTAATTCTTTTGCTTTGGCGGTTTTAGTAAATAAAACAAC
>JAYVEQ010000010.1:0-16241 GCA_043748745.1 Chitinophagaceae bacterium
AATTTGGTGATGTGAAATTATAATTTGCACTGAATGTAACCACATTGCAGGGGCTTGCTACCGGCGAATTGATATTTATACTATAAGCGAAAAGAGCATCCCCAACCGGTTCAAGTTCATAAGCTGCAGGCCCGCCGATATCATTACCGATCACTTTTGACGGATCCAGAATACCGGTGCAATCAGGAGGGCAGGGTGCTACAGTAACATTAATAATATTTGATGTGTCCTTACAATTACCGCAGGAAATCACAACAGAATAAGAACCTGGGCCTGTTACATTATATGAAGGGCTGTTCGTTCCTACCGGTGTTGCTCCATTATACCATTGATAAGAATACGTACAGGTATTGTTTGACTGAACAGTAGCGATAAGGTTGAAGTTTATTGTGCTGCCGGTACAATAGCTTGTAACATTATCTGCCGAAACTGAAACGCTTGATGTAAAGGTATTGGGGACATAAACAGATGCTGTTCCATAACATGGCACCGGAGATTTTACTTTATAAAAACCAGGCGTTATTACGGTGATTGAAGTAGATGCTCCCGAATTTATATAAAACACCCCGTTCCTGTACCAATCATGAGAGGGCATAGCCAGTGAGGTTGTTAAAGTAACCCCTGTTGTACATAAATTTCCTGTGGTTGTAATTGTTCCATTTGGTGGATTATTTACTGTTACAACTTTAGTAGCTGTCTGGCTGCAGGCTGTTGCAGTAATTGTGCATGTTGCAGATGGGCCAGCTCCATTCCATTGCACAGTAATACTATTAGCTGCTGTATTTATTATTGCACCCAATGAATTACTCAAAGTCCATGTGTAGCCGCCGGGAGGAACAGGGCCTGCGATGGTATATATTTCTATGGCATCAATACAGGTTGGTGAATTGCCGGTAATTGTTCCAATTGATGTGATAACTGAAACATTGACCACCTGTAAATAGCTTGAACAATTATTTACTGTTTGTGATACACTGATTGTTCCGCTAGCAGTAAACTGTACCAATACCGAATCATTATGAGTACCCATTGTTTGTATGATGGTTCCGTTGGTAACTGACCAGTTAAAAGTTCCTGCATTCATATTACTGGTAGCACTGTACATCACCGTTTGTCCCGGGCAAACAACCAATGGACCAACTATTGGATTAATTTTTGGCGTATCCAACACAACAACATTTAATAATGCCGGTGATGAACAAAAACTAGTTGCTGTTACCGGTGTTGCAGTAACAGCATAGTTACCCGCAAGATTCCAGGTAATATTTTCGCAGTTTGAATTTGTAAAGTTAATGGTAAACCCGCTGTTGGGTAAATGTGTCCAGGTAGATACAGGCCCGTTTGCACAAATACTTGTTACCTGTCCAACACATACAGGCGATAATCCAAATAAAGTGAATTTTGGTTTAATGTTTATATCAATAGTATCTGCACCGCTGCAACCGCTATATGGATTTGTGTAACGGCATACCAGTTTATGCGGACCACCTGCCAGGCTTCCCCAGGTTATATTTATTACATTATGGTTACTGTCATAACCGGCTATAGTTCCTCCGCTGCTGAGCATCCAGTAATAAAATGTACCGGGCAGTGCAGGTAAGGAGTAAGATGTATTTGATCCGGGACAAACAATCTGTGGCCCCTGGATAGGAAGATTGGGATATAATACCGGAACATTCATTGTTGCCGTGTTTCCACAAATACTGCCCGGGCAGCTTGTTGCAGTTAATGTAATTGAAGTAGGATAAACACTGGGCTGATTCCAGGCAACAGAAATGCAGCTGGTTCCCTGTCCACTTATAATAGTACCCCCATTTACAGTCCATGTTAATCCGCTGCAACCACTGCTGGTACAATATTTAACGATATCTCCCGTACACAACATTTTTCTGCAATCATCGGTATAAATATCAATTCCTTTTTTATTCTGAACATTGATAGTTACTTTGGCTGTATCCTTACAACCACAATCTCTTTTATTTCCATTTGTATCTGTTACTACATTAGAAACAGTTAACACAATAGTATGGGTGCCACTGCTAAATTGATGCGGTAGTGGATTTTGCAAAGTGGAATAAGTACCATCGCCAAAATCCCAGTAATAATTTGTTGCGCCAACAGAACCGGCACCATTAAAGTAAACATCGGTGAGGGCACAGATCGGATTGGGGCTATAAGAAATTGCTGCCGTTGGCCCATCCAATAAACAAATTTTCCTGGTGATCGTATCTCGGCATGAGCTATCGGCATTTTTAATGATAACCTGTAAAAAACCCTGGTTGGCATTGCCCCAGTTAATGGTTACCGTGTTACCGGTTGTATTGGTGGGTGTGCCTCCTAAAATTGTCCAGGTATAAGTAAATCCCAGCAAAGCAGGAACTACATAATATGTTTGCGGTTGATTTTTGCAGGCAATTAAACTCTGACCAGAACCCCCCGCCCCGCCATTAGGATCAGCCGGGTTTCCTTTACAGGCATTATCATCGCAAGGATAAATAAGGTTTGTCGATAAAGAAAATTTTGGACAGCACCCTGCAGGTTGTGCCTGTGCATTTGCGATTATAACAGCAAATGAAAGTATACATATGTTGATTAATTTTTTCATTGCAGTTTATTTAGGATTGTTTTGGTTATCAATACCGCCGCCTGCTTTTTCGCAGCCTGCTTTTTTCTTTTCGTAACAAATCAGTTTGTTACAGGTTGTACAATCGGTAAACTCTATTTTATATCGAATGCACCATTTAAATACAGCGCTGCAACAGGGTGTAAGTTGTGGTGTGGTTATATTGATATTTAATGTTTGCTGCTGACCATTCCATTGCTGGCTGTTACTGCCGTTTGTAAAATGGCCGTAAGTGGCAGCCTCTTTATTACAGGGGATGCACATATCATTTTCAGGTACCATTTCAAAATATACCAGGTCAGCTTTTATTGTTTTGATCGTTTTAGGCGGTGTGGTGGTTACCGTTATTCCCTGGTTAAATGTTATGGTACCATTGGCAATAGAAATTTGTGCCGGTGCCGGAACATTTAATGTAAAATGTTTTTCATCGCAGAATTCGCATTTACAGGGCAGTACATTTACACAGGTATCTTTTGATGCTTTCCAGAATGAATTGCCAACATCTTTAATTTCGGCACCAATACAAATGTTTGACAAATTGGGTGCTGCATTTATTGTTCCGGTAATAGTTAACTGGTTGCCGGAATTTATTACCGTATTGATTGGTGGTGTAAATGTACCCAATGATGCTCCGGCCGGTACACTTGATGTTATGGTAAATACGTTTAGCGTAGCCGGACCGGGATTAGGATTGGTAATGGTATAAGAAAAAGAATAAACTCCGGCCGTAGCTGTACAATTAACTTTAATTGAATCTAATTGAATGATATATTGTGTAACCATAAATGAGGTAGGACTGCTTGTTGCAATAATCTGCGGTGCCGCACCTGCATGTCTTGATACTGCTTCTACATTCCAGATAAAATTGCAGAGGTATGGCGGCTTGCATGGGCCGGTATAAATATTGCTTACTGTTGCTTCTGTAATATTATCAACGTCTTTGGTCATAATAGGTTTGTTTGTCCGCATAGCCTGTGAACCGCTTTGTCCCTGCATTAATTGCCAAACCTTTAAACGATAAGTAACCGGCTCCTGAGGTTTTGGAATAACTGGTGTCCACCTGAAGGTTATTGGATTTTTTGCTATATCAGGTGCAAATTTTTTTTTGTCCTCAGGAAAAACATTTTTGATACCCGCTTGTGTTTCGTTTTCTTTTACACTAAATGTAAAAGGTTCACTGGTGCCATTATTCCCACCAACCGGGTGGCCGTCCTTATTTAAAGCCTGTACGTTCCATGCAAAATCGCAGAGGTATGGCGGTTTGCAAGGCCCGGTTAAAAAATTCCGCAAAATCAGCAACCCATCAGTAAGTGCATCTGCGGTTCCGTTACCATCTATATCAAGATTATAAAGCGGAGCATTTGAATTCATTGCCCCCTTGCTGGTTTGTCCCTGCATCAATTGCCACACTCGTAATTTATATTTTATGCCGGTTTGTCCTGGTGAAACAGTTTTCCATTTAAAGGTTATGGATTTTTTTGCTTCATCAAGACTTATGCTTTTATCATTTTCGGGAAAAGTATTTACCGGCGGGTTAACCTCACCTGAAGATTGATTTACTTTAAATGTATAAGGCTCACTATTGCCTTCATTTCTTCCCATGGGCCTGCCCTCTTTATTCAGCGCCTGAACCTGCCAGATAAAATCGCAGAGATAAGGAGGCTTGCATGGCCCGGTATAAATTCCGTTCACAACTGCCTGGGTAATATTGTCAACATCTTTTGTAATTATTGGTTGATTTGTCCGCATGGCCAGCGTTCCATTTTGTCCCTGCATAAGCTGCCATACTTTTAAACGGTAGGTAACCGGCTCTCTTGGTTTTGGTACCAATGGTGTCCACCTGAAACTTACCGGCCTGCTTAATTCAGCTTCAGTAAAATTTTTTCCATTATCCGGAGTAATTAAAGTTGGTGGTGCATAGTCAGTTTCTTTGGGGGTTTCAACAGTAAATTCTTTGCATACTTCATTACTTATAGCTACCCGGTCTATATTAAAAAACTGTGCACATAATGAATAATTACCGTCTTTCAGATCGTGGCAACCCGAAAATGCGCCGGTGAGTTCTGCTGCAGAAAATGTACGGGTAGTAAAATTATCTACCTGAATTCCTCCTGCTGAATTATTGCTGCAGATAATTGCACCATTACCCTTTATCTGTAATACTAACCTGATGCCGTTGATACGTATAGGTGGCGGTAGCTGTGCAACCAGCAACAGCGAACCCGGTATATTATTCCAGTTATCAATAACCGATGGCAGTTGATTCTTTACGGTAAAATTTACAATTTTTATCTGTTGTAGCTGGCTGTATGCTGCAGTGCAGATGATTGACAACAACAGTAAAAGCAGTTTTATTTTTTTCATAAACAACAATTTTGGGTTGACTTTTACAAAAGCCTTCTATATCCGCTACAAAAATTAAAAGAAGCAGCAGGAGTTTTTACCAAATTGTTTATGTGAGGGAGTTGATTGTATAAGTGTAGCCTCGCCCTAACCCCTCTACTAAGGAGAGAGAAACAGATGACTTGAGCAAAGATTATGTTTTGCGTTTTATCCATTTTTCAAACCTGGATAAAAATTCTTCTTTTCTTCTTGAAGCCACAGGCAGTTCTTTCCCGTTTTCCAGTTTCACATCACCCCCGCTTCCTTTTATATACTCTTTTATATAAGACAGATTGATGATGTATTTATCATGAATCCGGGTAAAAGTATTTTCCGGTAAAAGTTTTTCATATTCGCCCAGCTGGCGGCTTACCATAATTTTTTTATCTCCGGATAAATAAAAACTGGTGTAGTTACCACTGCTTTCGCAATACATGATGTCGGTAAGTTTTACAAAGATCAAACCGTTGCTGGTTGATAACGGAATTTTATCCAGTGCCGACAGCTTGGTGTTTTGTTCTAAAAGAGAGAATAAATTTTTATTGATATTTCTTTCTTCGATACGCTTTGTGGCTGCATTAACGGCTGCAATCAGTTTTTCGGTGTTGACAGGTTTGGTAATATAGCCAGTAGCCTGGTGTTCAAATGCTTCAATCGCATAATGGCTGTAAGCAGTTACAAATATGGTTTCGAAATTTACCGGTTCCAGTTTTTTCAGCAGGTCAAATCCATTCAGGTGGGGCATTTCCACATCTAAAAAAACCAGCTGTGGCTGCAGTTCGTCAATCAATAACAAACCGTTTTTGGCATCGGTATCTGTCGCCAGGATTTTTACAGCCGGGCAATACATTTCCAGCACGCCTTGTAGCAGTTTTATATTTTTTGCTTCGTCATCAATTATTATACAGCTGATCATGCCTGGAGATTTAATGGGATTTTTACAATAATAGTTGTTCCTGTTGCATTGCCATTCTCATCTATTTTATCAACCACAGCCTGTTCAATATTATATAATTCGGCCCTTCGTTTTGAAATACTCATGCCTTTACTCTGGTATTCAATATGCATTTCACTTTTAAGTTCTGCTGCTTTTGCCCTGCCAATTCCATTATCATCTATCTCACAAACCAGATAACCGTTTTCTGTTTTTGCAGTAATATTTATCTGCCCTTTTTTATTTTCCAGGAACCGCATGCCATGCCGTATGGCATTTTCCACATAAGGCTGAAGCAACATGGCGGGAACGAAAATCTTCTGTGTATCTACGCCTGCATTTACAATTATGCTGTAATTGAATTTATCTTCAAAGCGGAGTTTTTCCAGTTGCAGGTAATTATCCAGGTAACTAATCTCGCTCTGTAATGAAATAATGGATGCATCGGAATTATCAATGGTGCTCCGCATCAGTTCCGAAAATTTATCCAGGTATTTATCTGCCTGTTTAAAATCGTTATCAAAAATAAATCCTTTAATAGAGTTCAGGCAGTTGAAAACAAAATGCGGATTGATCTGTGCCTTCAGGGCCTGCATCTCCAGTTCCGTCAATTTTTTTTCTGTTATCACCTTTTCCACCGCTGCTTTTTGCTTTTGCTTATTCCGTGTTTGTAAAACAAAAATGCTGATGAAAAATAAAGACAACACCAGTATGGCCCAGAAAAAACCGTTTTTCCAGAAAGGTGTTTTTATATAAATAGAAATGGCGGCTGATTGTAAAGATGGCGATCCGTCTCTTTTCATTCCCCTGATCAGGATATTATATTTTCCGGATGCAAGCCTTAATTCAATATTGTTTTTTTCTGTTTTCAGCCAAACACCATCATTAACCTGGTACTCAAACAGGGGATAATACCCGGTAAGGTCGGCTCCTGAAAAACTTATACTGATATCATTTTTATCATAAGGCAGGGTATAGTTTTTTAATACCAGTGTGTCTTTTCCATTTATAGAAACCCTGGTAATGAATGTGGTGATATCTGCCACCGGCAAATGTAAATCGGCAGGCAGGTAACTGATACCACCGGTGGTAGCGGCATACACGGTATCATTGTAGATGGTTATATCATTTACCTGTTCGCCAATCAATCCATCCGCTGTGCCAAAAAAAGTATTGTAAAACGAAAGCGTATTATTACCGTACCGGTATTGAATTTTATTTAAGCCTTTGTTTGTGCCCAGCCAGATGGTGCCTGCTTTATTGCTGTATAAAGATTTGCATACATTACCCGGAATGATATCGCCCAGTGCAATAGCTTTTATCAGGGAATCATTTTTTAAAACCAACAGCGAGTCGGAGCCAAGGCCAACCCAAACAAGGTCATCGGCGGTGTTACAAATGGTATTAACCCGATAGCTTAATGATTTGTACTGTTTACCAAAATAAAAAAGAGAGTCCTTGTCCCAACGGTACAGTCCTTCATTTGAACCGATGTATATTTTTTTGGCATGATCAATACCAAATGCGGTAATTCTTTTTACAATACTGCCTTCCATCCTCTTTTTATTCAGGTTGTATTTTTGTGCCATTGAATGTGATCCCAGCAACAAGACAGAATCATTCAGCAACATTGCCGACTTTGTTGAAGCGTTGTCTTTTCCTTCAAACCGGTGTACAATTTCCTGTGTTTTTTTATCCAGTATGAAAGACCCGGTCTGACAGGCCACATAAATTTTATCTTTCAGCTCAATGATCTTTCTTACCACCCCGTCCATACTTTTTTCTTTACTTAAAGAACGTTTCTTAATATCATAAACCCCGTCATAGATCAATACTTCGCCATAATTATTCCCCACATAAATTTTTTTGTTTACCAGCAACAGGGCGTTGAAATTTTGAGTTATGGCATCGTTGAGGGTTTTATCGTTAATGGTAAAAGAGGTAATTCTTTTTTGCTGAATTTTTACCAGCCCCCGGTCAATTGTGGATATCCAGGTGCTGCCATTCTTGTCTTCCAGCACATTTCGCACAGCAATATTATATAACAAGGCGTCTTTCAGTTCAAGTGTAGCTGTATCTACCGGGTAGGTAGTTCTATTGTAGGTAGTAACAGCCAGGTTTTTTCCGGCCTTGCAAAAAATACGAATAATGAACGGCAGTGTTTTTTGAAGCGATAAAAATATATCCCCCGAATCATCAACCCTGTATTTGCTTATTTTATTACCCGAACTGATATAGAGAGTTTGATTAAAAAATTCGCTGTAAAAAGATTCATTGCCAAACGGAAAAGACTTTACAAAACGGTTTTGATTGAATACCCTTATTGAATCGGGGCTTACCAATAAATATTTACCCGGCTTGTATTCAATGATCCTTTCGGGAGTTGCCACTTTTAAAATGTTAAGCAGGTTTTTAAACACTGTAACCTTTCCATTCTTGTAAATAAAAAAATTACGTTCGTTATTACAAAACGCAATACCGCCGTATTGTAAAATACTGCCCCGGTTGGCATTGCCCAATTCTATTTTTCGTAACTCCGCATCTGTTTCTTCATTTTCGAAGCGGTCTTTTACTGGGTTATAATAGGCGGTGGTTTTTCTGAATGGTGTTACCCAGATGGTATTACTGCTGTCAATAAAAATGTCGGTTATCTCATTATCCGGAAGTCCCTGTGCGGTGGTATAGGTTTTAAAATTTTTTCCGTCAAATTTAGCCAGGCCGTTTTCGGTGGCTATCCACAAAAATCCATGGTTATCTAAAACTGAGCGGTAAATAGAGTTGGAGGGTAATCCGTCTTTGGTGGTATAAAAAATAGTTTGTGTTGTTTGCGAAAACGAAAAGCCGGCAGTAAGCAGCAGGCAGCAGGTAAAAAATATTTGAAACTTGATTTTCTGCATTCATCAAAAGTATAAAAAAGCGAAGCAATGTTTATACTTCTCATTGCTGTAGTTCCTGTTCATCATCCAATTCCCTCCGGATACTCTTCAAAAATAAAGGAATGAATTGATACCCGGGCCCGATTTTACGGTAATGTAAGGTTTTCCGGTAATGGCCTGAACAAGCCTGTTTTAGACGGTTAAGCCCGGTTAAAAATTAAAAGCAAAATTGTTAGGAAATACGCCGTATTTTTAGCGCCGTTAATTTTATATTTGCAACTAAAGAACTAATTATGAAGTTTATCGTTTCGTCATCGGCTTTGCTGAAACAGTTACAACAGATCAGCGGTGTTATAAATGCCAATACCGTATTACCCATACTGGAAGATTTTTTGTTTGAAATTGAAAAGAACAAGCTGACTGTAGTAGCCACCGACCTGGAAACGGTGATGAAAGTACATATGGATATTGAGGCCAAAGACAGCGGCAAGGTTTGTATTCCTGCAAAAATTTTACTGGACTCGCTAAAGAATATTGCCGAGCAGCCACTTACATTTAATATTGATAAAAACTTTGCGGTAGAGATCACCAGCGATAATGGTAAGTATAAAGTAATGGGCGAAACACCGGATAATTTTCCGAAAGAACCGGCAGCTGATGACGCCAATTCTTTTACCATGACCTCTTCTGCATTGGTAACAGCCATTAACAAAGTCATATTTGCTGTTAGTAATGACGATCTTCGCCCGGCAATGACCGGCGTATTTTTTGAGTTGGATAAAAAATCATTGACCTTTGTGGCAACAGATGCCCATCGCCTGGTACGCTATACCCGTATCGATGTAAGCTGCCCTAAAAAAGATTCATTCATTGTTCCTAAAAAACCTTTAAACTTATTAAAGAGTGCTTTGCCGGATAATGAAGATGAACTGAACATTTCTTACAACAGTAATCATTTATTTGTAAAGCATGGCGGTACCGAACTGGTGTGTCGTTTAATTGATGCCCGTTTCCCCGATTACAAAGTGGTGATACCGGTTGATAACCCGTATAAAATGACAGTGAACAAACACGATTTTCAAAATGCCTTACGCCGGGTAAGTGTGTTCAGTAATAAAAGTACCAACCAGGTTGCACTAAGCATCAGCGGCAGCGAATTACAATTGGCTGCACAGGATGTTGATTTTAGTTTTGAAGGTAATGAGCGGATGGCGTGCCAGTATGATGGCGAAGATCTGCAGATTGCTTTTAATGCTAAATTTTTAATTGAGATGTTGGGCGGTGCCGATACCGGAGATATTAATATGGAACTGAGCACACCAACAAAAGCCGGCATTATTAAACCAACCGAACAGGGTGAAGGAGAAGAGTTACTGATGTTGGTGATGCCGTTGATGCTGAATAATTAAGAAACCCCCTCCGCCAGCTGGCGGAAGAACCGGAACCATAAAATTTTTAACCGCTTTTCAGAAAAGAAAGCGGTTTTTTATTTCTTTGATTCTACAAGTCAATAAATTCATTCCTGTAATTATTAATAATTTTATTGAACTTACAGCCCTAAACTTATAAACCATGTTTTTAATTATAATAGGAATTATTGTTTTTGTTGTTACTTCAGCTTTATTAAAAAATAATCCTGCACTGGCAAAATTTAAGCCCATTGGGCGTATTGTTGGTTTTGTTTTTATTTTACTGGGCATCCTTACTTCCTGCATTAAACAAATAGATGCCGGTGAAGTAGGCGTTAAGGTTTTATTTGGAAGTGTACAAAATGATGTGATGGGCAGCGGCCTTCATTTTATTAATCCGTTACTAGATGTAAGAAGGCTGGACGTGAAAACGCAGAACTATACCATGAGCGGTATTCATGATGAAGGCAACAAAGAAGGTGATGATGCCATCAGGGTATTAACCAGCGACGGATTGGAAGTAACCATTGATCTCACGGTTCTATACCGTGTTGTATCAAGTGATGCCCCAAGATTATTAAGAGAAACAGGCGATGATTACCGGGATAAAATTGTTCGCCCCATCACCCGTACCAAGATCCGTGACAATGCTGTGTATTACCAGGCGGTTGATCTTTTTGGCAATAAGCGGGAAGAATTTCAGCAACGCATTTATAAAAGTATTGAAGATGATTTTAAAAAACGTGGATTAATGCTGGAGCAGTTACTGGTAAGAAATATAACACTGCCCAATTCGGTAAAGGCTTCCATTGAATCAAAAATAAATGCTGAGCAGGATGCTAAAAAAATGGAGTTTGTACTGCAGAAAGAAAGGCAGGAAGCAGAGCGCAAAAGAGTGGAGGCACAGGGTATTGCCGATTACCAGCGCATTATCAATACAGGGCTTACCGATCAGCAATTACAGTACGAACAGATCAAGGCAATGAAAGAAATTGCACTGAGCCAGAATGCAAAAGTGATAGTGATGGGCAAGGGAAACACACCGATCATTATTGACGGTAAACAATAAACCTTATGAATTTTAAACAGATCGCTTCTTTTGATAACTACATGCTGGCCAATATGACGTTGGGTATGCTGCAGGAAAACGAGATTAATTGTCATTTGAAAGATGAATACATTGTAACTACCGATCCATTGCTGAACCCTGCTGTTGGCGGCATAAAACTTTTTGTTGAAGAGTCTCAGTTTGATGAAGCTGTTGCTGTTATGAAAGATGCAGAAGAAGCTTACCTCAAAGATATTGCCTGCCCTAATTGCAACAGCCATGCGTTGGTTGTTGAAGAAAAAACCGATAAGCCGGAAAGTTTTTGGGGTAAACTAAAAAATCAAATTGCATACGGACAGACGTCAACATACAGCAAGCAATATCGTTGCACAAACTGCAGCCGTGTTTTTACCGAACTGCCGGCTTCGTTTTAAGAAATAATAAAAACATATCTATCAGCTGATGAAAAAAATTGCCATGATACCGGCACGATATGCAGCCACCAGATTTCCGGCCAAGCTGATGCAGCTGCTCGGTAATAAAACTGTTATCCTGCATACTTATGATAATACCGTTGCTACAAAACTCTTTGATGAAGTAATGGTGGTAACCGATAGTGAAATTATTTTTAATGAAATAACTGCTCATGGCGGAAAGGCTGTAATGAGTATGAAAGAACACGAAAGCGGCAGCGATCGTATTGCAGAAGCAGTAACAAATATGGATGTTGATATTGTAGTAAATGTGCAGGGCGATGAACCCTTTGTACAAAAAGAACCGCTGGAAAAATTGCTGAATGTTTTTGATGATGAAAATGTGCAGGTAGCATCGCTCATGCAGGTTTTAAAAGAAGAAAAATTCATTGCCGATCCCAACTATGTAAAAGTTACTATTGATAAAAATAACAATGCTTTATTTTTCAGCCGCAGCCCCATACCTTACCATAGAGATAAAAATATTAGCCCTGCTTATTACGAACACATCGGGGTATATGCATTCCGCAAACAGGCTTTATTAAATTTTACCACCTGGCCAATTACCCCGCTTGAAGCTGTTGAAAAAATTGAATGCCTGCGTTATTTAGAAAACGGGGTGTTGATGAAAATGGTTGTTACCCAATACATGGGCATTGAGATTGATACACCCGAAGATCTGGAGAGGGCCGCTTCGCTGCTTAAAGATTAACCATATATATTTAATTCCCTTCGGGAATTTTTTTTGCCGCAGAGGTACGGAGGCACAGAAGAGAACCTGTATTTTTCTGTGTTTCCGAGGCAATTCCCGTTTGCCGAAGGCAAAACCTTTGTGGCTTAGTGTCTTTGTGGCAAATAAATTCGTGTATTTTTGTTCCTCAAAATCAATCTATGGCGTTCAGAAATTTTAAAATGGTGGGCTATGTTGTTTATGGCCGTGGTGCATTCAACCAGTTAGATGAAATTATTGCACCGCACCGTAAAATTGGTTCACCAATGGTTTTTTTAGTTGATCATTTTTTCGAAAATAAAGATCTGGTTAACCGTGTTCCTGTACGTGGCAATGATAAAATTATTTTTGTTGATGTAACCTACGAACCCAAAACAACTTATGTAGATAGCCTGGCCAATCAGCTTAAAGAAGAGTTTGGTACCGTTAGCGGCATAATTGGTATTGGGGGCGGCAGTGCCATGGACCTTGCCAAAGCCGTTTCGTTAATGATGAACAACCCCGGCAGCAGCGCCGATTACCAGGGCTGGGACCTGGTTAAAAATGCCGGTGTATATAAAGTGGGCATACCCACATTAAGTGGTACGGGCGCCGAAGTAAGCCGCACCACTGTGCTTACCGGCCCAACAAAAAAGCTGGGTATGAATTCGGACTTTACTCCTTTTGATCAAATTGTTTTGGATCCTGAATTAACAGCTAACGCTCCGGTCAACCAGCGATTTTATACCGGCATGGATTGTTATATACATTGCATTGAAAGTTTGAATGGTACTTTTTTAAATGAGTTTAGCAAAAGTTATGGCGAAAAAGCTTTGCAGTTGTGCAGAGATGTGTATGTAAATAAAGATGGCTGGGATGCCGACAGCGATGATAAATTAATGATGGCCTCTTATGCCGGCGGCATGAGCATTGCATACAGCCAGGTAGGTGTGGCACATGCCGTAAGTTATGGCCTGAGTTATTTACTGGGCACCAAGCATGGTATTGGTAATTGTATTGTGTTTGATAAGCTGGAAGAATATTATCCTGAAGGCGTTAAAGAATTTAAATGGATGGTTGAAAAAAATAATATTGATATTCCAAAAAACATTTGCGCCAATTTGAGCGATGAGGATTTTGACAAGATGATCAATGTATCAATTGGTATGAAGCCGCTTTGGGAGAATGCACTGGGCCCGGACTGGGAAAAACAAATAACAAGAGAAAGGTTAAGAAATCTCTACCAAAAATTATAATTGCTGTATTTTTTTTATTTATTTAAAGGATGCAAAACATCATCCTTAAACCCCTTCTTCACCGCAACAGTGAATATATCGGAATTTATTTCGATAAAAATATTGCTTTAGAAAAAATAATACGCAGGCAGCCTGCGGTAAAATGGAGCCAGACAAAAAAGTGCTGGTACGTACCGCTTTCTGAAACAGCCTATAAAAAATTAACTGCCGATCTAAAAGAAAAAGCAGCTTTTAACAATGCTGCGCTTAAAACTTATTTAGAAAAGAAAAAAAACATGCAGGTTCTTTTACCGGAAAAAAAACAACCTGTTGTCAACACGAAAACATCATTGAGCAAGCCTGTGGCATTAACCCAAGTCTGGCAATTAAATACAGACAACCTGAAAGCGCTGGAAAATTTTGTACAGCAGTTGCAATTAAAAGCCTACAGTCCTTCTACCATAAACACATACAGAAATGAGTTTATGCAGTTACTTAAAATACTAAAACATAAACCGGTTGATGAATTGACTACCGATGAACTGAAACGGTATATGGTATATGCCATGGAAAAAGAAGACATCAGTGAAAATACAGCCCACAGCAGGTTAAATGCGTTGAAATTTTATTTTGAACAGGTGTTGGGCCGGGGAAAGTTTTTTTGGGAGATTCCGAGGCCAAAGAAAGCTATGATACTGCCCAAAGTAATCAGCGAAGAAAAAATAATTGAAGGCTTACTTGTTGTTGAAAACATAAAACATCGCACACTTTTATTACTTGCCTACAGTGCCGGCTTAAGGGTAAGCGAGGTAATTGGTTTAAAAATCACAGATATTAACAGCGACAGGATGCAGATATCTATAAATCATGCAAAAGGGAAAAAAGACAGGGTAGTTACATTAAGCCAAACCATTTTACCCCTTTTAAGGGAATATTATAAAAAGTATAAACCCAAAACCTGGCTTTTT
This sequence comes from Chitinophagaceae bacterium, assembly GCA_043748745.1. GTDB lineage: Bacteria > Bacteroidota > Bacteroidia > Chitinophagales > Chitinophagaceae > Ferruginibacter. The sequence continues at coordinate 14,658 of JAYVEQ010000010.1, forward strand.
GAAGGACAAGACAGCAATGAACATTACAGCAGTCGTTCGGCGCAGCAAATTTTCAGGGACGCATATAAAAAGCTGGGATTGCCACCGCAATGCAGTTTTCATAGTTTACGCCACAGTTTTGCCACACATTTACTTGAAAGTGGCACCGATATTAGTTACATACAAAAGTTATTGGGCCATAATGATATAAAGACCACTTTACGTTATACCCAAATAAGCAATAAAGATATTGGAAAAATTGAGAGCCCGCTAGATCGTATAATGCGTAAAAAAGACAATTGAAAACCTGCGTTTTTTCAATTGTTTTATATTAAACAATTAATTATACGAAAGTTTGAGTTTCGTATTTAATATTATTTTTTATGTATACTTTTATAAACCAGGCTCATAAGAGGAAGCTTAAAATCAATTGCGTATATTTATGAGTTGCCTGCAAGCTTATGACGACACTACACAATGACATACCAGTAAAGACTCTTCACTTATTTCCAGTGTTAGATAATTTACTTATTGACCTTTTGAAATCATTAAGTATTGACGAGTGGCATTTAACTACAATTGCAAAACTTTGGACAGTAAAAGATATTGCTTCTCATTTACTTGACGGCAATTTGAGAACTTTATCATTTTCAAGAGACGACTATTTTGGCGAAAAACCAATAAATATTAATTCATATACTGACTTGGTTAGTTATTTAAACCACTTAAATATTTCTTGGACAAATGCGACCAAAAGGTTAAGTCCAAATGTTTTGATTGAACTTTTAGAAATAACAGGAAAACAATATGCAGAGCATTTACAGCAATTAAAGCCCTTTGAAACAGCAATATTTTCAGTAGGTTGGGCTGGACAAGAGACATCGGAAAATTGGTTTCACATAGCCAGAGAGTACACAGAAAAATTTATGCATCAGCAACAAATACGAGAAGCCGTTGGCAAACAAGCTCTTTTTACAAAAGAATTATTTTATCCATTTATGGACACATTTATGTACGGACTTCCACACACATATCGAAATGTAAGTGCTGACACAGGAACGACAGTAACAATAAAAGTGCTTACAGAAATTGGTGGAGAATGGACAATTATAAAAACAGAAACGACTTGGCAACTTACAGCGACTAAAAATATTAAATCAAATTCAATAGTATCAATCAACCCTGACACGGCGTGGAAACTATTTTCAAAAGGCATAACACCTGACGAGGTAATTGACAAAATAGAAATCTCAGGGGACAAAGATTTAGGAGGAACAGCTTTAAAAATGGTATCAGTAATGGCGTGACGGAAAAGCCAGCAGGCAACATGGGGTTTGCTGCAATTTGGGCAGACGGAATAAGCCTCAACATTTGTAATTCTATTTAGCTTCAGTTCCAGCAGGACGTTATAAATTTGGCCAATGAATAAAACATCAGCAATATTGCAATCATCAACTTTGGTTACGGGCTGACCGAACGCTAATTCCCAAACTGCAGCAAGCCCTGGACGTTGCCTGTAATTTTATGCCTCTGTGGGTGTTCCCCAAATCAGCAGCAAGCCAACTCTTTTTCCGCCGCCGCAGTTAGCTGCATTGCCGGCGTCTG
>JAYVEQ010000011.1:0-106233 GCA_043748745.1 Chitinophagaceae bacterium
AGAATTGATGAACAGAAATTAGACCGCAATAAATATGCTGCCGGAAAAATTGTAGCCGTAAAAGCTACAGGGGAAATTGATGAAGCTGCAGCTCCTTACGATATCTCTTTAACCCGTAATGTGGTTCAAATGCTGCTGGCATTAACTTTATTGGTTATTATACTTATCAATGTTGCCAGAAAATATGGTACCGGTCAGGGTATAACCACAGCGCCAAAAGGTATGCAAAACACTATGGAAACCATTGTTAACTTTGTGAATGACGAAATCTGCAAACCTAACCTTGGTGCTAAAAGTAATAAATATCTGCCCTACCTTTTAACAGTATTTTTATTTATCCTCATCAACAATATTGTAGGATTAATACCGGGTACTGCAAATGTTACCGGTAATATTGCTTTTACTTTCGTGCTGGCGATCATATCTTTTGTTGTAATAATGTTCAGCAGCAATAAACATTACTGGTTGCACATCATAAACCCTCCGGGCGTACCAGGCTGGGTAAAGATCATCTTAGTGCCCGTAGAAATATTGGGCATATTCACCAAGCCCTTTGCTTTAATGATCAGGTTGTTTGCCAATATGGTGGCCGGGCATATTCTGATCATTTGTTTAATATCCCTCATTTTTATCATGGCGGCGTTAAACCAATATGTAGGCTGGGGTTTTTCGCCATTTTCAATAGCCTTTACTATTTTCATTTATATGATTGAAATACTGGTGGCATTTTTACAAGCCTTTATTTTTGCAATTTTAACAGCTGTTTTTATTGGCCAGGCTTTCGAAGGCGGCCACGACCCTCATGTACATGAGGGTGATGAATTATATCATTTTTAATTAAGTCTTTTTTAACCAATATAAAATCAGAATCATGGATTTATTGAATGTAATGTTAAGCACACCAATTGCAAATGCAGGCGGTGCTATTGGTGCCGGATTAGGTGCTATTGGCGCTGGTATCGGCATTGGTCAGATTGGTAAGGGTGCATTGGAATCAATCGCCCGCCAGCCCGAAGCTATCAATGATATCCGCAGCAATATGATCCTTACTGCCGCACTGGTAGAGGGAGCAGCGCTGTTTGCGATTATCATCGGTTTCTTAGCTATGGTGCTTTAAAACCTTTACTGCATCCAAAGTACAGGGCGGAGGATGCAGTATTTTTCGCCCTCTAACCCCCTAAAGGGGGAAATGTGGAGTAGATTTTTTCTAACAGGAATAGTTCTTTGTAGCATCATCGTTGTGTCACTCTCTTGTGCCACATACCATTTTGCACCATTTTTAAAATTATAAATTTAAACACTCCCTTTAGGGAGATGGAGGGCATTAATTATGCAATTATTAACACCGGCCTTTGGCCTTATTATCTGGACGCTGCTGGCATTCCTTATCGTTTTTTTTCTGTTGAAAAAATTTGCCTGGCCTATGATCATAGGCGGACTGGCACAACGGGAAAAAACCATTGCTGAATCTTTAGCCACTGCAGAAAAAATAAAGCTTGAAATGGCTCAGATGAAAAATGACAATGAAGCCATACTTATGCAGGCACGTGAAGAAAGAGCCAGTATGCTTAAAGAAGCAAAAGCAACAAAAGACAAAATGATTGCCGAAGCAAAAGAAGAAGCTAAAATTCAGGCTGGTAAAATTATTACTGATGCCCAGGTAACCATTAACAACCAAAAAATGGCTGCCCTCACCGAAATCAAAAACCAGGTGGGTAATCTGGTAATTGAAGTAAGTGAAAAAGTGTTACGCAAAGAATTAAGCAACAAAGCCGAGCAGGAGAATTATATTAAAACCCTGGCAGCAGAAGTGAAGTTGAATTAAAAATTAAGAATTAGGAATTAGGAATCCCCCCATTCATAACTCATAATTCATAACTCATAATTTTATGAATAATCCACGTTTAGCAGGCCGATACGCAAAAAGTTTACTGGATCTGGCAACAGAACAAAACCAGGTAGATGCGGTTTATGCCGATATGAAATGGCTGCACAGTATTTGTAAAAGCAACCCCGATTTTGTTGTGATTTTACGCAGTCCCATCATCAAGCCTTCTGCTAAAGAAAAAATTATAGAATCAATCACCAAAGAAAGGGTAAGTAAACTTACCAGTGCTTTCATTCAATTACTGGTAAGAAAAAACAGGGAATTAAATTTACCGGAAATTGTTACAACTTATATCGATCAGTTTAATTCCTTACGAAACATTCACAAAGTAAAAATTACAACTGCCGAACCCATTAGTGATGAAATGAAAAATGCAATACTGGTTAATGTAAAAGCAAATGCAACCGCAGGCCAGACATTTGAAATTGAAACTAAGGTTAATAATGAACTTATTGGGGGCTTCTTACTTGAAACATCAGGCACTTTGGTTGATGCCAGTATTTTAAGAGACCTGAAGGATATTCAAAAGCAGTTTATGAATAATGATTATTTACACCGGATACGGTAAACGAATATTTCAAGCAAAGCTGCAAAGTAACCGCAAAGCCGCAAATAATTTTTGCGGCTTTTGTATTACAGCTTTGCGACTTTGCTTGAAACGAATTTAAAAACCAACCACCGGCGTTTTTATATCATGGTAAAATAAGAAAGCCCATTTTTCTTTCTCTCCCTGTTGCCACCATTGCTGCCGCAACTCCATACTTTTACGGCCATCAAAATCGTACTTGGCAATAAATTTATTTTTCATTTGCTGTAATTGTGGAGCCACATCACCACCAAAGAAAATTTTCTGTCCATCTTCTTCAATCCAGAATACCTGGTGAAAAGGGCAGTGGGCTCCTGTTACTTCGTACTTAATATAACCATCAATCATTCCATTGTCTTGTGTAAAAATAACCTGGTCGGTCTGGCCCAGTATTTCAAACTCGGTTGGCGTGTAAGATGGTTTACCTTTCGCCATTGCAAAATTAAACTCGTCTTTGTTTACATAATACTCAGCATTGGGAAAACTCATGAATTTCTGGTTCAACATTTTATCTTCCTTGCATATAGCTCCACTGTGGTCTTTATGTAAATGGCTCATCAACACTTTGGTAACTTCCATAGGGCCAATACCGTTGTTCAATAAGTTTTGATGGATCTGTAATGTGCCATCGGCATTGGTAAATCCCAGCCCCGTATCAATTACAATAACATCTTTTGAAGTGATGACAGCAAAGGGTTGTATCTCTACCAGTAAACTTCCTGCCGGTCTTTTATGCAACACATCTTTCGTTGCATTAAAAGGAACAAATTTTTTTGTTGCATCTATTGTAAAAGCCCCTTCACTCAGTGGAATTATTTTCATGCCCTCTTGCCCCTAAAGGGGGAATTTAGCCTCTACTAATTTATAGAGTATTATGATGAAATAAAGTTGTTTGCAAAAGTAATAGAAAAGCTTTTTAAATCAACATACTACAAAAGCCCCTTTAGGGGTTGGGGTGATTGTTTTTACCGCAGCACCATCTGCCTGTCGGCATCAAGTTTTATTAAAATAAAAATGAGAATAGTAAAAGTCAGTAAAGAAGAGCCGCCATAACTCATTAATGGCAATGTGATACCAATTACAGGTGCCAGCCCAATGGTTACACAAATATTTACGGCCACATGAAAGAACATAATACCGGCTACTGCATAAGCATAAACCCTGCTGAATGTACTTCGCTGTCGTTCTGCTATATTTATTATCCGCATCAAAAATACCAGGTATATCATCATTAATAATGCACTACCCAGGAAACCAAAATTTTCGCCAACGGATGTAAAAATAAAATCGGTATGCTGTTCGGGTACAAAATCTCCCTGTGTTTGTGTTCCTTTTAAAAAACCTTTTCCTAAAATTCCGCCGGAGCCGATGGCAATTTTGGATTGCTTTACATTATAATTCTGTTGATCATTCTTTTTCTGCTTTTCTTTTATCTCCTCTGAATTATTCAGATCAATGCTTGTGGTATTATCAGCAAACGGATTATCTACACCTACCATACTGAAGATCCTGTCGGCCTGGTATTTTTTAAAAACATGCTTAAAAGCAAAGGGTACCGCAATACCAACAAAAAGAGAACTGACAGCCCACAGGCTTGCAATGATAATGAGCAACCGGTTATTACGCCTGATGCGGCGCCTGTTGTAATAAACAGCTATAGCCGCAATTAGAGCAAAAGCGATGAGCAAGGTTTTTGTGTGAAATAAAAGTGATACGACCAACAGAACAGCCATTGAAACACCTGCAATAAGATAGCCCGGTGGTAAACCTTCCCTGTACATCGGAATTAAAAAAGAAAAATAAACCAGGGCCAGTCCTGTTTCACCCTGCAATATAGATAATACTGCAGGTGTAAAAGCAATGGCTGCAGCAATAACCTGCGATTTGGGTTTATTAAAATCTGTTTCGGGCATTGACAAATATTTTGACAAAGCCAGTGCCGTAAATATTTTGCAAAGTTCCACGGGTTGAAGGTTCATAAAACCCAGTGGTATCCAGCTTTTAGAACCCTTTATTTCTTTACCAACTACAAAGGTGGCCAGTATTAATACGATGCCAACCAGGTATGTAAGATTGGAGGTAGCTGTAAAAAATTTACTATCCGTTAATAAAATAAATATGGCCAGTATGGAACAGGCAGCAAAAAAAAATAACTGTTTACTGTAATTTTTTTTGAAGCCGATTAAAGTTTGCATTAAGTTATCACTGCTCCTGTACTCAACAGAGTAAATACAGATGACCCCGAAAATTACAATGATGATATAAAGCCAAACCATCAGCCAGTCTATACCTTTTGATATAGTAGGATTTTTATTATACGCCATTTTTTATTTGCCTGAAAGGCGATATTAATTAATTTATTTTACAGATCTTGTACTGAATCTTTTAATTCTGTTCTCTTTTTTTCGTCTGGTAAAATTGCCTGAGGCTTATCTTTTATTTTACTATCATTACTGTCTTTTTTCTGTTGATTTTTTTTCAGGTCTTCTTTATCTTTTTTTAGCTGGTCTAAAATTTCCTGTTCATCTGTTGCATCAACATCCATAGTGTCTTTTAATATTCTAATATATCCCTTGGCAAGTAAATAAGCCGAATCTTTTTTATGCAATAATGAATCCAGCGTTTTCATTTCGCTGTAAATTCGTGGCGGTATCAAATTCAATTTATTAAACTTTTCAACAAGAGCTTCTCTTGATTTTGCTATGGTATCATTTAAATATTTTTCAATCATCAGGCCAACGATTGGGGCCGCATAAGTACCTCCAAAATGTCCACTGTTTTCTACCACACACATGATGGCTATTTTCGGATTATCCCTTGGTGCAAATCCGCAAAAGAATGCATGATTGGGTTGCTTAACGCCCCTGTAATAATTTTCAACAGTACCTGTTTTACCACAGATGACAATGCCCGGAACTTTTGCTGCAACACCTGTTCCCCGGTCAACCACACCCTGCATACCATCATGTACCGCTTCAAAAATACTATCCGGTATATCAATGGCATTATGTTTTTCTTTATATTTTGTTAACTGGTCAAATTGATCTCCGTCTTCAATAGAATCTACCAAATGTGGAATTTTATACCAGCCTTTATTGGCTAAGTAAGCCATTTCATTTGCAACCTGAATCGGCGTTACACTCACTTCTCCCTGTCCAATACTTACTGAACGGAAATTGCAGTAATTCCAGGAACCCTTTCCATAAATTTTATCAAAGTCTAAAGGAGTTGGAATATTTCCCGGCCTTTCCGAAGGCACATCAATCCCTAACCTATGTCCCAGTCCAAAGGCATACATATATCTGTCCCATTTTGCCAGGCTGCTGTCCTGCGTTGGATATTTTGGATTTGTAATTACCCGTTGCATGACTGTTGCAAAATAAGTATTGTCAGAAATGGTAATGGCATTTCTCAGATCAAAGGTTCCATAATCCAAACAGCGCATGGGTTTACCCGAACCACAGCCATAAAAAGCGCCCGAGCAGGTAACCTTGAAATCAGTTGTTATTACGCCTTCGTGCAAACCTACCAAAGCCTGCAGCGTTTTAAAAGTTGATCCCGGTGAATAACCTGCACTTACCGATCGGTTAAATAATGGCCTGGCAGGACTAAGTAATAATTCCGCATAATGTTTTTTTCTTTCAGCACCGGTTAAAAGTTTTGGCTTATATGTTGGACTGCTGATCATGGCTAATATGCCACCTGTTTTAGGATCAACCGCAACGATCGACCCCAGTTTATTTTCCATTAATTTTTCACCTAATTCCTGTAATTCTATGTCGATAGAGGTGTGCATGTTCTGGCCTGCAATAGCAGCAGTATCATATTTACCATCTTCAAGCCGGTCTGTTAACCGGTTTTTATTATCTCTTTTCCAGAACTCAATACCTCTTTGTCCCATCAACACTTTTTCATAGGTTCTTTCCAATCCGGCCCGGCCTATATAATCGCCCATTACATAGCCTTCATATTTTGGATTTTTTAAAATATTAGAATCCACTTCACCCAAATAACCAAAAATATTTCCTCCGGCATCATACGGATAATCCCTTACCGACCTCTCCTGCAAATAATATCCCGGTGCCAGTTTAAACATATTCTCATTCAGTTTTGCCATTTTTTCATTGCTCAATAATGGCTCAAAAATTGAAGGGCGGTAATTTTTATTTTTTAAAATAGCGGTGACGATCCTCTTTCTGAATTCTGTTGTGTCAATATTCAAAATATTACAAAGGGTGAATGTATCAGTGCCTTTAATCTTTCCGGGGATAACCATTAGGTCGTAGATGATGGTATTTTGCAAAATTGATCTGCCCTTTCGGTCAAATACAATACCCCGGTCGGGATAAATAACTTTGCGGAAAGTGCCCTGGTCGTCAGCCTGTATTTTATATTTGGAAGAAAAAAGCTGGAGGTTGATCAGTTGGATAATGATAATTGCAAACATGCCGATAAAAACCAGCATTATGACATTTTTACGGGACTGATTGAAAACAGACAAGTTTTATTTATGATTTTAATTTATGATTTTAGATTTCTTCATGCTTGCTATATACTGACTGCCTCCTGCATTTTATACTGTATTCGTTCTGAACCTTTGTTTACGAACAAACAATAATTCTGTTATAATAATTAATAGCAGGCTCAATGCTGTTGATAAAAAAGTTTTTACTAAAAAATACCAGATATTGCCAAACTGCCAGGCCTCCATTAAAAATAACCAACCATGATGAATAAAAGTGAGTATCCCAATAAAGATCATGTATGGTAAAATGCCTCCCATACTTTTAAACGATGGTTCTTCATAATTGTTATCTGCACCTTCCTGCGGAATTAAAAGATTAATAAGAAATGGGCGGATATAAGCGATCATAACACAGGCTGCTGTATGAAAACCCGGATTATGCCGGAAACTATCCAGTGTAAATCCTAAAATAAAAGCGATCAGCATCTGCTGTGTGCGCCCCATCCGGAATGGAAGCCATAAAATAAAAAGAAAATAAATATACGGAGTTACCATCTGGTGCAGGTGAATTTTATCCAGTACAAAAACCTGTACCAGAATAAAAAACACAAAACGGATAATATTTTTAACCAGTGTATTCATGGATTACAATAAGGTTATTACTGACTTTTCTTTTTTACTTTATCCAATAAATTATTAATGCTTTCTGCCTGGCTGTTATCAATAGCAAAAACAAATTCCAGACTATAAAAATCTGCAGCAGTTTTAAAGTTTATTAAAAAGTTATTAGTGCTTTTTTCAGAAATCACATCCTGCACAATACCAATCATCATTCCTTTTGGGATGCTGGTACTGAACCCGCTGGAAATAATCGTATCGCCCTTTGCCACTTTAGCACTTTTGGGGATCCCGGTAAGTGAAATGATATTGGGGGTTTTACCATCCCACTGCAGCGTTCCTGTTTCGCCTCCTTTTAATAATTTACCGCTGATATGACTGTCTTTATGCAACAGGCTCATTACAACAGCAAAATCATTGCTTATGCCCGTAACAATACCAACTACCGCATTATTGGGATCAATTATTCCCATACCTTCTTTAATCTGTTGCGAAGTACCTCGCCCTAAAACGATAAAGTTATTTTGTGTGGCAACTGAATTGTAAACCACTTTAGCGGGTAAATAATTGAATTTCCTGTACCGCTCCATTGAATCTATGCGGATGGAGTCAATAATAATTTTACTTGCAGAATCAGGCAGATAAAAATCGGATTTTAGTTTATGGTAAAGTTTTTCATTAGCACTAACCAGCGAGTCGTTTGTTTTTTTAAGATGAAAATAATATTCAACTTTGCTATACTGTTCATTTATTTTACCGGTGAGCTGGTTTGCTGTATTGCTAAAAATGGCATTATGATAGCGGCTGTTATGAATGATCAAATAAATACTGAATCCCTGTAATAGAAGGAACAAAAGAAAATTAAAATACCGGCGAATGAAAAGAAAAATGTTACGCACTTGGGAAAGTTACAAAATTTAGAGGAACAGCTTCAAGGGAAAAGTTACAAGGGAGATGTATTTTATTGTAAACTTTTGATAAATAGCTTACAGTTTTATTTTAAAATTTGCTCTCCTGCGTCTTGCTGCTTGTCGCTTTTTTTATCTCATTACAAAAGGATACCTGTCATAGTGCTTTAATGCGATACCCGTACCACGTACCACACTCTTCAACGGATCATCAGCAACATGTACCGGTAATTTTATCTTTGCATTTAATCTTTTATCCAATCCTCTCAATAACGCACCACCCCCCGTAATGTATAAACCCCTTCTATAAATGTCTGATGCCAGTTCCGGCGGTGTTGTTTCCAAAGCCTTCAGGATAGCTTCTTCAATTTTAAAAATACTTTTATCCAATGCTTCAGCTACTTCCTGGTAACTAACCATCACCTGTTTTGGAATACCGGTCACGAGATCTCTTCCATTCACAGGAATATCATCAGGCGGGTTATCCAGGTCTTTCATAGCAGCACCAACCTGAATTTTAATTTGTTCGGCAGTACGTTCGCCAATTAATAAACTATGATATCTGCGTAAAGCTTCCATAATATCAGCCGTAAACTCATCCCCAGCAATACGTATGCTCTGATCGCAAACAATCCCGGCCAGGGCGATAACCGTAATTCCCGTAGTGCCACCTCCAATATCAATGATCATGTTACCTACCGGTTCTTCCACATCTATACCAATACCCAAAGCCGCCGCCATAGGTTCATGTATTAAATAAACTTCTTTGGCTCCGGCCTGTTCTGCACTATCTCTAACAGCACGCTTTTCAACTTCGGTGATGCTGCTGGGAATGCAGATCATCATTCTCCAACTTGGCGCAAATAATGGTTTTTTAGGATAGATCAGTTTTATCATTTCCCTGATCATCAGCTCTGCTGCATTAAAGTCGGCTATTACACCATCTTTAAGCGGACGAACAGTGCGTATACTTTCATGGGTCTTTTCATGCATCATCAATGCTTTTTTGCCCACCGCTAAAATATTTTTTGGATTATTTCTGTCTAATGCAACAATAGAGGGTTCGTTTACCACGATCTCATCATTGTGAATAATGAGGGTATTTGCCGTACCCAGATCAATTGCTATTTCCTGTGTAAAAAAATTAAAGAGACCCATATAAATTAATGTAAAAAGATATTGTAATCAATGTCAGCAAAGTTGGTGGAAATTATTTGAAATAACAACGGCAAAGTCTTTATTTTTCAACATTTTATGGAAACTTTGGCTAAGTCTCTTTTCTCTTAAAGTTTTGCGGGATGCTGTATTGCTAATATGTTTAGCGTGAAGCGTTTTATCTTTTGTAATTCTGCAACAATATTTTTATAGTGTTGACGATATTTTTTATCATATTTTGATGTAAGAAATACAAATAAAATTTACCGGCAGTTAATCTTTAAATTCATATCCAATATCAGTACGGAAATATATTCCGTCAAAATATATTTGTTCCAGCAAGTAATTAGATTGTTCAACTGCTTCTTTAATATTATTACCAAATGATGTTACAGCCAAAACCCTTCCTCCGTTTGTAAGGATCTTTTCTCCTTGGTGTTTAGTTCCGGAATGAAACACAATACTGTCAGTTAGTTTAGTAGCATCAAGGCCGTTTATCTCTTTATCTTTTTCATAATCTCCCGGGTAACCACCACTTACAGCAACTATCGTTGCTGCTGAACGTTCATCTGTTTCAATTTTAATTTTATCCAATCTTTGTTCATATGTTGCTATCAATAATTCAACCAGATCATTTTTTATCCGGGGTATTACAACCTCCGTTTCCGGATCACCTAAACGGCAGTTATATTCAATTAGCTTTGGTTCACCATCTTTATTCATCAACCCAAAAAAAATAAATCCTTTATACTCCAGTTTATCTTTTTTTAATCCGGCTATTGTGGGTTCAATAATTTTTTCTTTTACTTTTTGCAAAAAATCATCAGTAACAAAAGGTAAAGGACTTACTGCACCCATACCACCTGTATTAAGCCCTGCATCTGCTTCTCCAATACGTTTATAGTCTTTCGCTTCAGGCAGTACAACATAATTTTTACCATCGGTTAAAACAAAAATACTTAACTCAATCCCCTGTAAAAATTCTTCTATCACCACAATTTTTCCGGCTTCACCAAATTTTGCACGGTGCAGCATCAGATCAAATTCACTCATTGCCTCCAGGTGATTCTGACAGATCAATACGCCTTTGCCGGCAGCAAGCCCATCTGCTTTTAAAACAATCGGCAATGATTTGGACTTTATAAATTCAACGCCTTCCAGATAATTATCCGCATCAAATTCCGCAAAAGCCGCTGTAGGAATATTGTGCCTGCTCATAAATGCTTTTGCAAAAGCTTTACTGCCTTCTAATTCTGCGGCTGCTTTTGATGGACCAATAATTTTTATTTTTTCGAAACCTGGTTTATTTTTAAAAAAATCATAAATCCCTTTTACTAATGGTTCTTCGGGTCCAACTAAGATCATGTCAATTGAATATTCTTTACAGGCTGAAGCCATAGCATTAAAATCCGAAACTGAAATGGGTAAATTTGTACCGCACGAAGCTGTACCGGCATTGCCCGGTGCAATAAATAAGCAGCTGCATAAATTACTTTGTTTGATCTTCCAGGCCAATGTATGCTCTCTTCCACCTGCGCCTATTATAAGAATTTTCATAGTTAAATTGATTTTTGAAATGCCTGAAGATTTGGTTTGCGAATTTAGAATTCTAACTGCTGATTTCAATATATTATTTTCAAACAGGCCTGCAAATAAACTTTTTTCTTAACGTATCTTTTCAAAATTGTAGTGTTGTTTTTGATTTTACTTAACGGATTTTCACTATTTTGAGTCACTTAAACAATATAACAAGCACCTAAAAACTATTAAATATGAGTGACCAGGTAATAAAACAAGGACATCCGAAAGGACTTTATGTATTATTTGCTACAGAATTTTGGGAAAGATTTAGTTATTATGGCATGCGGGCCATCTTTGTTCTTTTCATGACAGACAAACTGTTATTTGATAAAGCGTATGCTTCCAACATTTACGGAAGCTATACCGGGCTTGTTTATTTAACTCCATTACTTGGAGGTTATATTGCTGACCGCTACTGGGGTAATCGTAAATCTATTTTTGTTGGTGGTATACTAATGGCCCTGGGGCAATTTCTTTTGTTTACCTGTGCTTCTTTACCATCAGGATCAGCAGTTGCCACTACCATTTTATGGACCGGTCTTGCTTTTCTGATATTTGGTAATGGTTTTTTTAAACCAAATATTTCTACTATGGTTGGGCAATTGTATCCCGAAGGAAGCAACAGCAGAAAAGATTCGGCTTATACCATTTTTTATATGGGTATTAATGCCGGCGCATTTTTGGCGCCTTTGGTTTGTGGCTATCTTGGCGAAAATGTAGATTTCAAATGGGGATTTTTCTCTGCAGGTATTGGAATGCTGATCAGTTTAATAATTTTTTATTTTACAAAAGATAAATATGTTGTTTCCAGTACCGGTGTCCCATTAGGTGTAGAACCCAATAAAACAAAAGATGCCCCAGTATCAGAAACCGGTAAATCAGGTTTCAGTAATACCCAGATCATAACTCTAATTGCCTGTATTATAGCTGCTTTTTCTCTTATTCACTTTGTATTAAAGGTTGACATTTGGGGCTCAGCAATATATGGTATGACTCTGTGCCTTCCTTTTGCAATCCTCACAGATCGTTCTTTAACAAAAACTGAAAAGGACCGGTTATGGGTTGTTGTAATAATTATGCTGTTCGTTATTTTCTTCTGGATGTGTTTTGAACAGGCAGGAGCTTCTTTAACTTTCTTTGCCAATGAACAAACTGATCGTACAGTTTTTGGATGGCAAATGCCAGCCAGTTATTTTCAAAGTTTTAATGCCGGCTTTATTGTTATACTGGCTCCCATCTTTGCTGTATTATGGGATAAATTAGCTAAAAAAGGCTTTGAGCCACCTGCTCCAATGAAACAGGCAATGGGTCTTGGATTTCTGTCACTGGGTTTTTTATTTATAGCTTTTGGTACAACGGGAGATCCATTGATGAAGGTTAGTATTTTCTGGCTTACCGGTTTATATTTCCTGCACACTGTTGGTGAATTATTTTTAAGTCCGATCGGTTTATCGATGGTAAACAAACTAGCTCCGGGCCGTTTCACTTCTTTAATGATGGGAATCTGGTTTATGGCCATTGCTACCGGTAATAAGCTGGCCGGTACGATGAGTGCACTTTATCCGGATCCTAAATCAACGGCACCTCATCCTGTATTTTTAGGAATTACCATTGATAATCTGCATACTTATTTTATGATATTTGTAGGTTTCTCCGGTGTTGCTGCAGTAATACTTTTTATACTTTCTTTCAAATTGAGAAAGATGATGCATGGTATCAACTAAATTTTTATAGATAGTAAAAAAAGGCTGTTCATAATGAACAGCCTTTTTTATTTTGAGAAGAAAATAAGTCAAATAAAATCCAGATAAGAAAACGTATTTCCCAGTATCATTTTATCATCTGCACTTAACCATTTGTTTAAGACTGTTGCATAAACATTTTTAAAATCGACCTTATGTTTTAAATCGCCTTCATTTAAATCGTTTAAATCGGGCATAGCATTTAAAACACCTTTTTCTTTTAAGCCTCCGCTGATAAAAAACATATTATTGGCAGTACCATGATCTGTACCATTGCTGGCATTCTGGCTTACCCGTCGCCCAAATTCACTAAAGGTCATCATCAATACATCCTGAAAACGGTTGTTACTTTTCAGATCCGTTGTAAATGATTTTACTGCATCATTCAGTTCTGTAAATAATCTTTTCTGTTGGTTATCCTGGTTCACATGTGTATCAAAACTTCCCAGGCTTACATAATAAACTTTGGTATTGATATCAGAAAAAATTAAAGAAGCTATTGTTTTCAGATCTTTACCCAGCGCCGTATTGGGATAGGTTTGGCTGGAAGGATGAATTTTGCTTTCATTATAAATATATTCGGCGCTGCTGAGCGTGGCACTCATAGTCTTGTATAAATAATCAATGGTTTCTTCGCCATGCTTATGGTCATTATTTACATCCCTTATGAACGGTCCGTTACTGGTATTAAATAATTTTTTGGGGTCTTTAAAAGCCAGCCCTTTGTTTTCTTCTCCTTTTAATGCCAGGCTAAGTACATCATCAAGTTCCATTGCCTGGGTAGGTTTATCGCATCCTTTGCATTGTGCATCCAAATAGCGGCCAAGCCAACCTGTATTTATATATTGATTGCTTTCGCTGGCGCTATGCCATATGTCCATACTGCGAAAATGCGACCTGTCAGGATTTGGATAACCTACACTGTTCATTATTGCTAGGCTTCCATCATCGTACAAACCTTTAAATGCTTCCAGTGCAGGATTCAATCCGGTTTCATCAGTTATTAATAATGCATCTTCTTTTTTAATACCCAACCTCGGCCTTTCTTTATAATAAATATCATTACGGACCGGTATCACGGTATTCAAACCGTCGTTGCCCCCACTGAATTGTATTACTACCACTACTTTGTTACCCGGTGGAACCATCATTGGTTTTTCAAATGCCTTTAAAAATTTGGGTAACATGAATGATGCAGTTGCTAAAGAACTGATCTGTAAAAACTCTTTGCGTTTAATAACCATAGTTTAAGGCTTTTAGCAATTAGCAACCAGCGATTAGCCAAAAGGCTAATTGCTGTTCTAACATAATTGGTACTCCGGTGTACACATCAGATTTACGATGGTACTTTTAATATAGTTTTCCTGGGTTTCTTTATTTACGTGTTTCTCCAGTATTGTATTACTTACCTGGCTTTTTGTTTGTAAAACTGAAGCCGAAATATTTTCAAGCAATTTTTCTTTCGGGATCTTTTCAAATATTTTATTTACAGCAGCCCATTCAATGGTTGCTGTGCCAGCTTTAACAACATCTTTAATTCGTTTTACTCCTTCCATCATCTGTCCCATCATTATATCATCATCTGCCTTAGGGCGAATATCCATCGCTTCATTTGCGGTAAGTATTTGTGGAATACGCAGGCGCAACATTAATGAGCTGCTGTCAATCCAGTTTTTACCCCCTAGCCAGCCGGCTACGTTAGGTGGATAAAACAAGACCTGTCCAAGTGTACGTTGAAATAACAGCTGTGACTGGTCATTCTCCATCTGCATAGGCAAGAACCTTCTTATACCAGCCAGTAATTCAACAGGTGATTTTATTTTAGTACCAATATTTTTTTCAGCATAAAACCAATCACTGGTAAAAATGTCTTCCAGCAGGTTTTTTATTTCATAACCACTTTGATAAAACCGGTTGCTTAACCATTCCACCTTAGCCTCATCAACAGTATCGTTTACAAAATATTTATAAACCTTTTTTGTAACGAATTTTGCCGTTTGCTTTTGTTCCAGCAACAGGTTAATAATATCATCGCCATTAAAATTGCCGGATTTACCCAATACAGTTTTACTGCCGTCATCATGTTGATTTTTGCGAAAAACAAATTCACCCTGTGAACTAAAACCCCAACCGGTAAAAGCCCTTGCAGCTTCTTTCACATCATTTTCGGTATAGTTGCCCCTGCCCATGGTAAAGAGTTCCATTACTTCACGAGCAAAATTTTCGTTGGGATGTTGTTTCCGGTTTTGTTGGTTATTCAGGAACTGCAGCATGGCGGGGCTCTTACTTACAAGCCTCAGTATATCCTTAAAATTCCCCAAAGCATTTTCCCTGATATGCTGTAATAATTCCTGTTGAAAAAAACTGTTGTTAAACCGGCAGGCAAAATGCCCATGCCAGAACAGCCCCATTTTCTCTCTTAATTGGGCTTCGCTGTTAACCATATTTTCCAGCCAAAGGATATTCAGATTTTTCAAACCTTCCCTTGATTGATCCTGAATTTCTTTACGCTGTTCCCTTGTTAATTCCCGCTTTTGCATGCCATCTATACCTGAAAAATAAGTATCGATCATACTTTGTGACACATTGAATTTTTCTGGATTTTTTTCCGATGTTTTTAACAAAAGCCGCCATAAGTTAATTGGGGAAATGGTATCAAGCGAAGCTGAGTTTTCGGCCATAGGGCCAAAAGCCGCACGCCACAATAAATGCTGATTTCTTAAACGATTGGATGCCGGCATAAATATAAGAATGATGATGAACTGATCAATTAACTGCTTTAAGACTGAATTAATCCCAGATGGTTTAACAGTTAAAATTATAATTTTACAAATCGAAAAACCATTAACTTGGTTATATAATTATCAGCATGTGGGTAAGAGCCTTTAAATATTTATCTCCCTTATTTGTCTATGTTTTAGCCTGGCTGGCTTTTACCGGCAAAGGCTGGGTCACCTGGAGCCCGATGTTATATGCCTGGGTATTAATGCCCATGCTGGAACTCTTCATCAAACCCGATGAAAAAAATCTGACATCTGCAGAAGAAGAAATGGTGAAAAAAGACAGAATATATGATTACCTGCTTTACCTCATGGTTTTTATTCAGTTCGTTGCCTTATTTATTTTTTTATCCGCTATGCAAAACAACGAACTTTTATGGTGGGAGATTGCAGGCAGGATCTGCAGCATGGGTTTACTCTGTGGCACATTTGGTATTAATGTTGCACACGAACTGGGCCACCGGGTAAATAAATATGAACAGGTTTTTGCCAAAGCCTTATTGCTTACTTCGCTTTACATGCATTTTTTTATTGAGCATAACAAAGGTCATCATAAAAATGTAGCTACTCCCGAAGATCCCAGCAGCGCCCGATACAATGAACCCGTTTTTACTTTTTATTTCCGTACAATTATTTATTCATACATCTCTGCCTGGAAAATTGCCAACCATGAAACAAAGAAAAAAGGATTGGCGGTTTTACATTGGGAAAATGAAATGCTGCAGGCACAGGTCATTCAACTTTTATTTATCATAGCAATTGTGTTGTTGTTTGGCTGGCTGGTAACATTTTATTTTTTAATTGCAGCAACCATTGGTTTTTTGTTGTTGGAAACAGTGAACTACATTGAACATTATGGCCTGCAACGTAAACAAAGAGCAGATGGAAATTATGAAAGAGCCATGCCACGGCACAGCTGGAACAGTAATCACATTTTAGGGAGGTTAATGTTGTTTGAACTGAGCCGTCACAGCGATCATCATTATATGGCCAGTAAAAAATACCAGGTACTTCAACATCATGAAGAAGCTCCGCAATTACCTACAGGCTACCCGGGCAGCATGATACTGGCTATGTTTCCACCGCTTTGGTTTTATGTAATGAATAAAAGGATAAGGCAATTAGAAAAAGCTGAATAAACAATTATTTTTTTGCATTTTCCTTTACGTAAGCATAAACATTTGCTTTTTCCGTTTCGGTTAAATTGGCTCTTGTTGCCATTATAACTAAAATACTTGCCCAACGTTCGGCAGTATAATCCGATGTTATTTTTAATCCATGGCACCGGTTGCATTTGGCATTGAATGTTGCCTGACCTGCAATGGCTGCAGAAGCTTCAGGCGTTGCTTCTATTGGAGATGCCTGGGTGCTATTTGTTGCTGAATTTACTGATGTTGATTTAGTGACCGTAGTTGTAGTAAAAGTTTCTGTCGCATTACCGGGGTTTGTATCCGTGGATAAAGCCTGGATGTTTGATGTTGGGGTTTCAGATTTTGCCGGAGTCATTTTTTTAGAACAACCCCAAACCAGTATCATTAAGACTATTGCAGATACTATTTTTTTCATGTTTTTACTTTAAGAAATGCGAAAATAAGATTTTATAAATTTTCAGTGTTTCTGATATGCAGAAAATTTCAGGTTATTGATTTATTACCAAAATAGCTATGTAAAACAGGCGGTAAATTGATCCCTGTTTCTGTTTGATTATTTTCCAGCAGGCAGGCCACAATCCTTGGTAACGCCAAAGATGAGCCGTTTAAAGAATGTAACAATTGTGTTTTATTGTCGCTACCTTTATACCTGATTTTCATCCGGTTGGTTTGAAAATTTTCAAAATTGCTTACCGAACTTACTTCCAGCCATTTTTGCTGAGCAGCACTGTACACTTCAAAGTCGTAAGTGAGCGCCGAAGCAAAACTCATGTCGCCGCCACATAGGCGCAAAATGCGGTAAGGCAGCTCCAGCGTATTTAATAATTTCTCAACATGACTTACCATTTCTTCCAGCACTTCGTAACTTTTACCGGGATGTGCCAACTGGACTATTTCAACTTTATCAAACTGGTGTACCCTGTTCAATCCCCTTACATCAGCCCCAAAACTTCCGGCCTCTCTTCTGAAACAGGGCGTGTAGGCAGTCATCTTTATAGGCAGATCTGTTTCTTTTACAATTTCATCCCGGTAAATATTTGTAACCGGCACTTCGGCTGTTGGTATTAAGTAAAATCCATCGGCAGTAATATGATACATCTGCCCTTCTTTATCGGGTAATTGCCCGGTGCCATAAGCCGATGCTTCATTCACCATCAGTGGCGGCAGGTATTCGGTGTATCCTGCTGCGGTATTATAATCTAAAAAATAAGAAATTAAAGCCCTTTGCAGTTTGGCACCTTTGCCGGTATATAACGGAAAACCACTGCCTGTTAATTTAACTCCGGATTCAAAATCAACCAATGCATATTTTTTTATCAGGTCCCAGTGCGGTACTGCTGATGCAGGTAGTGCAGGCTTGGTTCCGCCTTCTCTTACCACTTCATTCTCTTCGGGTGTTTTACCTTTTGGAACAGATACATGAGGAAGGTTTGGAATTAAATAAAGTATTTCCTGGATACGAGTCTCTGTTTCCAACTTACCAGGTATTATCGCTGATTTCCAATTTGCTACTTCTTTTTTCTTTTCCTCCGCAAGCTCTTTATTATCTTTTGCTAGTAACTGACCTATCTCTTTTGAAATGGAGTTTATTTTAGAAAATATTTCTTCTTCTGTACGTTTAAACTCTCTAAGTTTATCATCTAACCCAATTAGCTCATCAATTAATTCTATTTGGTTAAAATTCTTAACCGACAGTTTTTCCTTAACCAACGTCGTATTTTGCCTGATATAATTGATCTGTAACATGTATTATAAAAAATTTTGGTAAAGATAAGGTTTTGATTTTTTTTGTTTACCAACAGCAATACCCTGATTGAGCAGATGTGGCGACGCTCCATTCATCAACATTCCTCTTACCAGCTTTAATTACGCTTTGCACCTCTTCGCTTTGTTCTATAAAACAATCAGTTCCTCCTTCAGGTTCTCTGAAAGAGAACGAACGTAGTTCGGAGGGGGTTTGGGTTTTTATTATCTTTGCACAATGCAACACCTAACAGAAGATTTACAGGTACGCTGGCTCAAACTCCGCATTAAACTAAAAGAACGCTTTGGTATAAAGCCCGATATGGATGGCATTCTTTTTTTGATCGGCATCCAGGAACTGGGAAGTGGCAAACAGGAATTTACCAAAGAAGAAAAGCAGGACCTGATGCATATAGCCGTTTGTACAGTACTTTCGCTGAGTGGTTATTATATACACGAAGGCAATGACGAAGATGGCTGGCCTCATTTTAAACAGCTGAAACCTTTGCCGGGATTTATATTGATTGAGCAGGAAAATTTTTTAAAAGACCATATTTTATTATACTTTCAAAACCAAAATTTTATTGATTAATTATTTTTTATGAACAAACTGAAATCACTTTTAACAATTGTCTTATTCTCATTTTTTGCAATTACAGTTAATGCACAGGTTAAAAAGCCTGTTGTAAAAAAAGCGCCTGTTAAAAAAACCACAAGTACAACAAACCGAACGGCAACAATAAGAAAAAAAGTTATTTCTATACCCGGTGTAAGGGTTAAGTTAACAACTGATTCGGGTGTTATTATTATACGTCTGTATGATAAAACACCAAAACACCGTGATAATTTTATTAAACTGGCAACTGAACATTTTTTTGACAGCCTTTTATTTCACCGGGTAATAAACGGATTTATGATCCAGGGTGGAGATCCACAAAGTAAAAATGCACAACCGGGTATGATGTTAGGCAATGGTGATATTGGCTATACCATTCCAGCAGAATTTGATACCAGCTTGTTTCATAAAAAAGGTGCTTTAGCCGCTGCCAGAACAAATAATCCCGAAAAAGCCAGCAGCGGTTGCCAGTTTTATATAGTACAGGGAAAAAAAATGACGGATGAGGAATTAACGATGATAGAAATGCAAAAAGGAATAAAATATTCTGCAGCAAAAAGAAAATTATATAAGACTATTGGAGGTACTCCATTTTTAGATATGGATTATACTGTATTTGGAGAAGTGGAAAGTGGATTGGAGGTAATTGATAAAATAGCAGGAGTAGCAACTGATGGAAACAACCGGCCTTTGGGAAATATACACATGAAAATAGAAGTGATAAAATAATTAACCAGGATAGCCATAGGGTTAAAAGACTTAATTTGCACCTCAATAAGTTAACTATAAATTATATAAAATGAATTTTCCTGAAAATCTACGTTACACCAAAGACCATGAATGGGTTTCATTAGAAGGCAATGTGGCCACTATCGGTATTACCGATTTTGCACAGCGTGAGTTGGGTGATATTGTTTATATCGATATCAGTTCAAAAGGAAAAGCACTTGCAGCAGAAGATGTGTTTGGAACAGTGGAAGCTGTTAAAACAGTGAGTGATCTTTTTTTACCTGTTGCCGGTACTATAACTGAAATAAATCCTTTGCTGGATGCACAGCCTGAACTGGTAAACAGTGATCCTTATGGAAAAGGCTGGATGGTAAAAATGACAGTTGTTGATGTTTCAGATATTGATAAACTCATGAATGCTGAGGCTTACACAGCATCTGTTGGATAGTTAATAAATACCGTATGAATAATCAGCCAACACGGTTTAAAAAATCGCATATTAAAAAATTTATTCCAGGCATTGCCTGGTTTTTTCTTGTATTAATATTAATCTGTCTTCCGGGCTCTGATATACCAACAGTAGATACCTGGTTAAATGAAATTTATTTTGATAAATGGGTTCATTTCGGCCTATTTGCTGTATTAACTTTTTTATTCATTTACCCGTTTACCAAATTAGCGCTCTCCCAAAAAGAAAAAAATAATACCGCAATAAAAATTGCCATTGCAGCCTGTATTTGGGCATTAACCACCGAATTCATCCAGAAATATTTTATACCTGACCGCAGTTTTGATCTGTTGGATTGGCTGGCAGACAGTTTAGGTGTTATAACAGCCTATATCTTTTGCAAAAAGAAATATTTACCTTAAAATTATACTTAAAAACAGGCCTGTTTTGTATTAACCCTTGAAAAATGAACAGGTTTATCTTACATTTGTAATATGCTAAATGTTGAAAACATGGAGTACAACACTACCAGAAATCATTTAATTATGAGAGAATATGGCAGACATATTCAAAAAATGGTAGAATACCTGTTGTCAATTGAAAATAAAGAGGAAAGGCAACGTAATGCCTATGCCGTAATAGAATTAATGGGATTTTTGAATCCACATTTAAAAAATGTGGAGGATTTTCGCCATAAATTATGGGACCATTTGTTTCTCATCAGTGATTTTACACTCGATGTGGAAAGCCCTTATCCTATTCCAACCCGTGAAACTTTAAAAGCCAGGCCCGAACGTTTACGCTATCCAAAAAGGTATCCTCGTTTTAATCACCTCGGAAAAAATATAGAAGTTGTTATTGATAAAGCTTTGAAGGAAGAAAATCCTGAAAAGAAACAGGGCTTCGCCAATGCAATTGCCTATTACATGAAACTAACTTACAGTAACTGGCATAAAGAACTGGTACATGATGATTCTATTCAGAGTGAATTATCAACTATGACAAAAGGCGAACTGGAATTCAATAACCGTCCGTTTGTAAAGCACCGGGTAGATACCCGTGATGACAGGGATGATTATGGAAAACGCAGTAGTGGTGGCAGTTACCGTAAAAATTTTGGCGGCAGAAGCAATGTCGGGGGGGCAAGAGATAACAGAGGCGGGGGGGGCGGAAGAGATAACCGGGGGGGTGGAAGAGATGGTGGTGGTGGCAACAGAGATAACAGGGGCGGCAGCAGCGACAATAGAAATAACAATCGCAATTTTAAAAAGAGGTATTAGTAAATACACTAATTACACTAATTAATAAATACCTGATGTTAAAAGTCAGGTTTTTTTATTTTCGATTGTGAAAATTCGTGTAATTCGTTTTAATTCGTGTAATAAAAAATAAAGCATGCAATCATTTGAAGTAAGAGGTGGAAAAAAACTATCCGGAGAAATTATACCACAGGGTGCTAAAAACGAAGCATTGCAAATTATCTCTGCAGTATTATTATCACCTGAAAAAATTACTGTAAGTAATATCCCGGATATTGTTGATGTAAACCTGTTGATAGAATTATTGGGTGAAATGAAAGTTAAAGTTAACAGGGAAAGCAGGTATACCTGTATATTTCAGGCCGATGATGTGGATGTTGATTACCTGCACAGCGAAGCATTTCACAAAAAAAGCGGTAAACTCAGAGGCTCTGTAATGCTGGCCGGGCCCATGCTGGCAAGATTTAAAAAAGCTTACATACCTAAACCCGGTGGCGATAAAATTGGCCGGAGAAGACTGGATACCCATATCATTGGATTTGAAAAACTGGGCGCAAAATTCTCCTATCATGAAGAAGATGGGTTTTTTCATTTAGAATCTGCTGATCTTATAGGAACAAACATGACACTGGATGAACCCAGTGTAACAGGTACCGCCAATATTTTAATGGCGGCATCAATGGCAACCGGCACTACTACCATTTACAATGCAGCCTGCGAACCCTATATTCAACAACTTTGTAAAATGCTGAACCGCATGGGTGCAAAGATCAGTGGTATTGGCAGCAATATGTTGGTGGTTACGGGAGTTAATTATTTAGGCGGAACCGAACACAGAATGCTGCCGGATATGATTGAAGTGGGATCCTTTATCGGTTTAGCCGCAATGACGCAAAGCGATATCACCATTAAAGATGCAGGCATTCAACATTTGGGAATCATTCCTGAAAAATTTCAGCAACTCGGCATTCAGATGAATTTTGTTGGTGATGATATTCATATTCCGGCACAGGATTTTTATGAAGTGCAAAAATACCTGGATGGCGGTGTACTTACTGTTTACGATCATCCCTGGCCGGGTTTTACTCCTGACCTGTTAAGTATAGTTTTAGTAACTGCCATTCAGGCAAGAGGCAGTGTTTTAATTCATCAGAAAATGTTTGAGAGCCGTTTATTTTTTGTAGATAAGCTGATTGATATGGGAGCACAGATCATCTTATGCGATCCTCACCGTGCTGTAGTAATTGGCCTGGAAAGAGAACAACAGTTACGTGGCATAACCATGAGCAGTCCCGATATACGTGCCGGTGTTGCTTTATTAATTGCCGCTTTAAGTGCACAGGGAAAAAGCATCATACAGAATATTGAACAGATTGACAGGGGTTACCAGAACATAGATGAACGATTAAGAAATTTAGGTGCTGATATTAAAAGGGTAAATTAATTTTTATAGATGAAAAAGTTAATTACCATTGCTGCTGTCTTTATTATGTTGATATTTTCCGGTTCCTGCCAAAGTAAAACGGTACAACTACTTACCAGGAAATGGGATTGTATTCAGGTAGAAAATATCATCCCTCCCGATACAAAATTTCAGTCAAGCGAAGATTCTGTAAATTTTATAAAATTGCAATCAGTTCTTCAATCTATAAGCTGGACATTTAAGAATAGTATGAAATATGAATGTACCGTCGGAAACAGAATTACGGTGCAGGGCAGATATGAATTGACAGAAAAAGATAAAATGTTGATCTGCACTCCGGAATCAAATAATACTATAAACCGGTATGTCATCAATTTATTAACTGAAAACGACCTTGTATTAAGCACCAACTCAAATAATAACAACCTGGTTTTGCATTTTAAACCAAACTAAATAAATGAATTTTAAATAGTTTCTTTGCACATGAATTCGATTCACCAGAAAATATTAATTATTACTGCACCATCAGGAGCCGGAAAAACTTCCATTACAAGACAACTGATGAAAGTTTTCCCGGTATTGGAATTTTCAATATCAGCAGCCACACGGCAAGCAAGGGGCATTGAAAAAGACGGGGTGGATTATTATTTTATCAGCCTGGAAGATTTTAAACATAAAATACAAAGCAAGGAATTCGCAGAATGGGAAATGGTGTATGAGGGAAAGTATTACGGCACCTTAAAATCTGAACTGAAAAGGATATGGGCCCTCAATAAAATTCCTGTACTCGATATTGATGTAAAAGGTGCTATACACATACAACAACAATACCCCGAAAATACACTTAGCCTTTTTATTGAACCGCCCTCAGTGGATGAATTGAAGAACCGCCTCCAAAGCCGTGGAACTGAAACACCTGAATCGCTGGCGGCAAGAGTAAACAAAGCCGCCTATGAACTTTCTTTTAAAGACCAGTTCAATAAATTCATTATTAACGATAATCTGCAGCGTGCCTGTGCCGAAGCAGAGCAGATCGTTGCTGAATTTATTGACCAATAACAACTATAAAAGCCGGTTTAAAAACTCTTTCTTATTTTTATAGTATGGATTGGATAGCACTTCTTGCCATTATATTTTCACTTTTACTCATCGGATTTTTTTCAGGTGTGGAAATCGCTTTTATTTCAGCCAATAAACTTTCTATAGAATTAAACCGGAAACAAGGTACAAGGAGTGGAAAATTATGGGGACACTATGCTGATCGTCCTGCACGTTTTATAGGCACAACTATGGTCGGCATCACCATTGTCTTTGTAATTTATGGCTTATTGGTTGTAAATATGTTGTTCCCTATCTGGCACTGGATAGAAACAAAGCTACCGGCTTCTTTAACTGACTCCGTAAAATATATCAAGCTTTTTGTAGAAACCATAATTTCAACATTAATCGTACTTTTTGTAGAGCTTATATTCAAATCATTTTTCAGGGCCAGAAACAATAGCATTCTGAGTTCAAGCATCATCAGCAGCATTGTCCAGTTTTTTTACTGGCTCCTTTCTGCTATTTCTGCATTTTTTGTTGATATTGCCGAATGGATCCTCAAATATATTTTTAATGTGAAAATCAATAATAAAAAAGATATGTTCAGTAAGGTTGACCTTGAACATTTTTTGCAGCAAAGCAAAGGCCACGAAGAAGTAGACAGCAGTGATCTGAATAAAGAATTATTTGAAAATGCCTTATCGCTCAGTGAAACTAAATTAAGAGAATGCCTCATCCCCCGCAGAGAGGTGGAGGGGGTAAACAGCAATACTTCCATTGAAGAAGTAAAAGCTAAATTCATAACCACACAATTAAGTAAACTCCTGGTTTATGATGGTAACATAGACAATATAACGGGCTATATACATCAATTAGACCTTTTTAAACACCCGGCCTCAGTAAAAGATATTCTGTTACCCATACCTACAGTACCGGAAAGTATGAGTGCAACCGACCTGATGAATAAATTCACTAAAGAAAGAAAAACCATTGCCTGGGTTATTGATGAATTTGGCGGAACGGCCGGTATTGTGACCATGGAAGACCTGCTGGAAGAGATTTTTGGAGAAATTAAAGATGAATACGATACAGAAGATTTTGTAGACAAACGACTGGCTGCAAATGAATATATTTTCAGTGGCAGGGTTGAACTTGACTACATTACAGAAAAATATAAGTTGGTTTTTCCTAATGACGAAGAAACAGAAACTCTGTCGGGATACATTATTAAAAACAATGAAGAAATTCCCAAATTAAAAGACCATATTATCATTGGTAATTACGAAATAGATATTTTAAATGTGAGTGATACCAGGATTGAAATGGTAAAACTTAAAGTTTTGAAATAATTATTTTCCCATTTTACCTGTCACCAATTTTAGTTAACTCTTCGCATATTTTATTTTAAATGATCATTGCTGTTAATACCAGGTTACCAGGACAAGAGCAGCCCCAGGGTTATGAAAATTTTATTTTTGAGAGCCTAACGAGATTAACAGAAAAGTTTACACAACATACTTTCATTTTCATTTTTGATAAGCCCTGTCATAATAACCAGATCTTTACAAAAAATGTAACCGAAGTTATTGCCGGCCCCGAAGCCAGCAACACTTTACTGTTGCAATATTGGTTTAATTATAGAATTCCTGCACTGCTAAAAAAATATAAAGCAGACGTGTTTGTAAGCCTGGATGGCATTTGTTCCCTGCGCACAAAATTACCCCAGTGCCTGCTGATACAGGAACTTACTTTTCTCACCCACCCACAGTTTTTTAAAAAATCACAGACAAGGTTTTATAAAAAATTCATTCCGGAATTTTTAGCAAAAGCAAAGACTGTTGCAACAATATCTGTATTTTCTAAAACAGTAATTATTGATCGGTATAAAATTGCATCAGATAAAATTGATGTGGTTTATGCCGGAATTGATGAGATTTTTAAACCCTGTACACCCAAAGAAAAAGAGAGCATAAAAGAAAAATATACCGATGGGAAAGAATATTTTTTATTCAGCGGCAATATTAATTCCCATAGTAATCTTATCAACCTGTTAAAAGCTTTTTCATTTTTTAAAAAAAGGCAAAAAAGCAATATGCTGTTATTGATTGTCGGTAAACCGGATGACGTATTTACAAAAGCCCTTAAATCTTTTAAATTCAGAAATGAAGTAATTATACAGGATCACTTATCAAAAGATGATCAGGCAAAAATTACTGCTGCAACTTATGCTATGATTTACCCGGTTTTATATGATGAATTTGCCATAGCCCCATTGCAGGCCATGCAATGTGAAGTGCCGGTTATTACCAGCAATGCGGGAGCCTTGCCTTCCCTTTGTGGTAATGCGGCTTTATACAGCAATCCCGAAGATTTTAAAGACATTGCCGAAAAGATGATGTTGGTTTTTAAAGATGAAAATAAAGCAGGGGAACTTGTAAAAGCAGGAATCATTCAGGCCAGACAGTTTCAATGGGATAAAACTGCCGCTTTACTCTGGCAATGCATTCAAAAAGCCATCAATAATTAATTTCAGTTAATTTTGCAGCTCACAAACATTTATGGTGCAGATATAAAACACCGGTCAAATTATGAATCATTCAACAATAAAAATTGACGTCCTGTTAGATCCCAATAAAGTACCGGAACAGATAAACTGGATAGCCAGTGACAGTACAGCCAATATGGTACAAAAAGCCAAAGCCATGAGTGTTGCATTTTGGGATGGGGCCGATAAAACAGCCATGCGTATTGATCTTTGGACCAAGGATATGATGGTAGATGAAATGGCTGATTTTTATTACCAGATGCTGATGAGTATGGCCGATACATTTAAAAGGGCCACCCAACAACAGGAGATGAGTGATGATATGAAAAAATTTGCCAAAGAATTTTTTGATAAATTCAGGGCAATACAGTTAAAGGAACAAAAATAGCAGTTGGCAGGCATCATTACTAAACTCTTAAACCCAAAAATATTTAAACATTAAACCATATGCAATTAGAACAACAGATAATGACTGAAATGAAAGAGGCCATGAAAGCCAAAAACGAAGCAGTATTGCGTGCCTTACGCTCCATTAAGGCAGAGATCATTAAGGCAAAAACAGAGCCCGGTGCCGGTGGCGAAATTGATGAAGCAACCGAACAGAAATTTTTACAGAAAATGATGAAGCAACGCAGGGACTCATTGGAAATATTTGAAAAGCAGGGACGGCAGGACCTTGCTGTGAAAGAAAAAGAAGAAATGGCAGTAATAGAAAGATTTTTGCCCAAACAACTGGATGAATCTGAACTGAAAGAAATAGTGAAAAAGATAATTACTGAAACAGGTGCTTCCTCCCTTGCCGATTTGGGAAAAGTAATGGGTGTTGCCAGTAAACAATTAGCGGGCAGGGCTGATGGAAAAACGATCAGTACAATAGTAAAAGATTTACTTGCCGGTTAGTTTTAAGAGCTTCAAACCTTATAAAGTAATAATATGCTGATAGATCTGTTTTTTGCAATACTGATGTGTATAGCCATTTTTAAAGGTTATCAGAAAGGTTTTATCATTGCAGTCTTTTCCATCATTGCATTTATTATTGGTTTAGCAGCTGCATTAAAATTATCTGCAGTAACAGCCGCATATTTAAAAGACAGTGTGAACATCTCCGCCAAATGGTTGCCGTTCTTAGCCTTTGCTATCGTATTTTTTATTGTTGTGATTTTAGTAAGGCTGGGCGGCAAATTAATTGAAAAAGTTTTCCAAGTGGTATTGCTGGGATGGCTTAACCGCATTGGGGGAATCATTTTATACGCCATGCTATATGTGATTATTTTCAGCATATTCTTATTCTATGCTGAAAAATTACATTTGATTCAGGTACACACAATACAAACATCTCAAACCTATATTTTTTTACAACCCTGGGGGCCAATTGTGATGGACAGTTTTGGAAAAATAATTCCTGTTTTTAAGGATATGTTTACGGATTTAGGTGACTTTTTTAATGGCCTATCCAACAAAATTCAGCATTAATTTCAGCCATTATCTTATTTAACGTAATTTTAGCCCTAATCACCGGTTTCATAACTTAAAGATTGAGATAGCGGTTTGTTTTAAACATTTAGTATTTAAGAATGAGTTACGAAATAAAAATAGACGGAAAATTTAAATTTATTGAAGAAGGCGAAGGTGAACCATTGCTGTTATTACATGGCCTGTTTGGAGCCCTGAGTAATTTTCAGTTTCTTATTGAACATTTTCGCAAAACGAATAAGGTTATTGTTCCGTTGTTGCCTTTGCTTGAGCTGGATCTGCTGCACACTTCGGTTGGCGGTTTACAAAAATTTGTTTACCGGTTTATTGAACACCGCAATTACAACAATATTCATTTACTGGGTAATTCACTGGGCGGCCATGTAGCCCTAGTTCATATTTTAAAAAATCCTGAACGCATCAAATCACTTATCCTTACCGGCAGCTCAGGTTTATTTGAAAATGGAATGGGTGATACTTATCCCAAACGTGGCGACAGGGAATACATCCGTAAAAAAACAGAGCTTACTTTTTACAATCCGGAAATGGCTACCGTAGACCTGGTTAATGAAGTTTTTGAAATTACCAATAACCGGATGAAAGTGATTAAAATAATTGCCCTGGCAAAAAGTGCCATTCGTAATAATTTAGGTGAAGAATTAAATCAGATCAAACAACCGGCATGTCTTATCTGGGGAAACAATGATACCATTACCCCGCCGTTTGTAGCCAAAGAATTTCAACGTTTAATTCCCAACAGCGAATTACATTTTGTTGATAAATGTGGCCATGCACCTATGATGGAAGTGCCGGAAGAGTTTAACAGGCTGCTCGATGAGTTTTTAAATAAATTAAAAACACCAGCTGCAACAGTTTGACAATTTATTTTGTCCTGATACTTAAAATATCAATATCACGTTATTATCGTAGCTGTTCCTAACCTAAAACCAGTTATATGTTAACCATCGAACTTATAAATAACAATATCCCCCGGTTACAACTGAAAGATTCGGTAAACAAAGCTTTACGGCTAATCAGCGACTTCAGGGTTACCCATCTGCCGGTTGTTGATGACGAAAAATTTCTTGGCCTGGTAAGTGAAGATGACCTGCTGGATGCCGAACAACCTAAAATGCCTATAGCGTTAATGCAGGAAAACTTCATAATGGTCGCAGTGCACGACAATGAACATTTTTTAAATGCCGTAACCTGCAGCAACCAGGTTGACAGTAATATTGTTGCTGTAATAAATGAAGAAAATGAACTGATGGGGGTAATAACCACCAATGATCTGTTGAAAACCATTGGCAATTTTGCCGGCACCAACGAAATAGGTGGTATTATTGTTCTGGAAATGGAACGCAGTCAGTTTGCCATTTCAGAGATCAGCCGTATTGTAGAAAGCAACGACGCCACTATACTTCACCTGAATACTACGGTACATGCCGAAACGGGCATGCTGACTGTTACTATCCATATTAATAAAAAAGAGATATCGGCTATTGTAACAACTTTTGAGCGGTACGAATTTGATGTTATCTATTATTTTGGTAACGAAAATTTTGAAAATGAAATACACAGTAACTATCGCCACCTGATGAATTACCTGGATATTTAGCAGTTACTTTTTCTTTCCCTATTTATTTTTAAAAAAAATTGCTTTTTAATGTTTCTTTTGTTGATGTAAAGTGTTGATGTAATGACTGACCTTAAAAAAATAATTTACTGCAGCATTATTCTATTATCCTCCCTGTTCTCCTATGCTCAAAAATCAAAAACTCCCAATATTACTTTAACAGGTTTATCATTATTGCCTATTGATTCTACCAAAAAAGTATGTATAAATAATTTGATTGTAACCGGTACAAAACAAACAAAGGTCAAAATTGTATACCGGGAAATTCAATTTGAAAAAGGAGATTCGCTGGTCATTTCAAAGCTTAAAAACGAACTGGAACAGGCTGGTCACCAGATCTATAATACAACGCTGTTTAATGAAGTGAAACTGGAAATGGTTGCCATCGATTCAGCCAACATTAATATAATTGTAAATGTTACAGAACGTTGGTACCTGTATCCCGTACCGCAATTTCAACTCATTGACCGCAACTTTAACGACTGGTATAAAACACATAAGGCCAGTTTTGACCGGGTCAACTATGGAATTAAATTTGTGCATTACAATCTCAGTGGCCACAGAGATCAGTTACGTATTTATTTAATCAACGGTTATACCAGGAACATTTCTTTTTCTTACAATAACCCTTACAGTACTTCTTCTTTAAATGAAGGTATTATTATTGCAGCTGGCTATGCACAAAACCGGGAGATCGCCTATTTAACTGACTCGAGCAATAAAACCCTTTTTTATAAAAAAGATGATTTTACCAGGAACACCGTTTATGCCAGTGCTGGTCTTACTATCCGCAGAGGTTTATTTACAAAGCATACCTTTTCCATTGGCTACATTCATCAAAAAGTTGATGACTCAATAATTAATGTCAAATACAATCCCAACTATTTTAAAGACCCTGTAGATTCCAAAAATTTTATCGATCTCACTTATATCCTTTCCTATTCCAATGTAAATAACGGGTCATATCCATTAAAAGGAAGAACCGGTTATTTTTCTGTAATTAAACGGGGCTTGGGTTTTACCGGAGGAATAAATATGCTGAGTATTGAAGCAGGGTTGAATGAATATTTTGATATGGGCAG
Organism: Chitinophagaceae bacterium; assembly: GCA_043748745.1. Taxonomy (GTDB): domain Bacteria; phylum Bacteroidota; class Bacteroidia; order Chitinophagales; family Chitinophagaceae; genus Ferruginibacter. The sequence continues at coordinate 30,870 of JAYVEQ010000011.1, forward strand.
GAACTGGTACAGCAGCATCCAGTTAAACGGCAAAATAAAACTGCCATTTAAACAGGCTTACATAAATCAGCGTGGGCTTGGCTATGGAGAAGTTTATTTACGTGGACTGGAATATTACGTTATTGATGGCGTAGCAACTGCATTGGTAAAATCTACCCTAAAGAAAAAAATAATTTCATTTAATATTCCCTTCCCTTTCTTTCCAAAAATATTAACAAAAATTCCTTTTACTTTTTTTGCAAAAACATATACAGATGTTGGATATGCCTATAATAAAATTAATACTTACGCCAAACTCAATAACCGCTTACTTTATACAGGCGGATTTGGCATAGATATCCTTACCTTGTATGATATAAACCTAAGGTTTGAATACAGTTTTAACCAATTAAAAGAAAACGGTTTATTTTTACATAATCAATCAGGTTTTTAAACAGCGTTCATCGAAATATAATTTCGGCATACAACAATGAAAATTGCAATTTACAGTCGTAGTATAGAAAATAATCAGCACCAGGATATCATCCAGCTACTGGATGAGCTGGCTATAAGTGGAGTTGAACTGGTATTTTACCAGGATTTTTTCAACCAGTTTTATTCAGCTATAAATATAAGGGCAAAGTATTCTACATTTAATTCTTCCGAAGACCTGGATAAAAGCATTGATTTTATCATAAGCCTTGGCGGCGATGGAACCCTGCTTGATACTGTTACATTGGTTAAAAACAGTGGCATTCCTGTAGCGGGTATTAATTATGGCAGGCTGGGTTTTTTAGCCAACATCGGTAAAGAAGAATTACACACTGCTGTTCAGGCCCTGCTTAACAGAACTTATGTACTGGATAAAAGAACACTCATACACCTGGATGCTAACATCCCTTTATTTGGCAATGAGCCCTATGCCTTAAATGAATTTACCTTACACAAAAAAGATTCATCACCAATGATAAAAATTCACACATATCTCAATGGTGAATTTTTAAATACTTATTGGGCCGATGGACTAATTGTGGCTACGCCAACCGGTTCCACGGGTTACTCATTAAGTTGTAATGGGCCGGTAGTTTTTCCGGATAGCGATTGCTTTGTTATTACACCGGTTTCGCCACATAATCTTAATATTCGCCCGATTGTTGTACCCGACAATAATATTATTTCTTTTGAAGTAGAAGGAAGAACAGATGGTTTTTTATGCACTTTAGACAGCCGCAGAGAAATTGTAACCAAAGAGATCCAGTTAGCTGTAAAAAAAGAGAATTTTGGTATCAACCTCATCCGCCTTAATGAAAATAATTTTTTACAAACATTAAGGAATAAATTGAGCTGGGGTCTTGATAAAAGAAATTAGCAGTTAATTTTGTTCACTTAAAAAAATTTGTTTCCGGCCATATTTCTTTATTCCTCTCTGTTTGTAAATATGATTTTGTTAGTTTTGGGTTTTCAATAAAACTCTAAAACCAACCTCACTTATACGCCATACCTTTGCTGAACTTTAATTATGCCATACAAAACAAAAAAACTCCGTTCAATTTTTATTATTTACTGGTTTTTACTGGCCTATATTTTTGCTGCTTTGATCTGGTGGTTTATAGCACTCAACCGGCAGAACCAACAAATGGCACAATATGAAACGCAGCAATTAAAAAAAGAAGATAGTAATTACCAGCAGGAGTTAAACAAAATTCAGGTTGTTGAAGAAAGAAAAAATGCACAATATATTGGTGAGGGCATCACATTCTTTCTGTTGATTGTTGCAGGTGCAGTTTTTGTTTACCGGGCTGTTAGCCGGGAATTAAAAATAAGCCGGGAACAGCAAAATTTTATGATAGCCATTACTCATGAATTAAAAACACCCATTGCTGTTGCCAAACTCAATTTAGAAACCCTGCAAAAAAGAAAACTGGATGAACAGCAGAAACAAAGATTATTACAAACCACTTTACAGGAAATCAACCGTCTGAATGCATTATGCAATAATATGTTGCTCTCATCACAGATAGAAGCAGGTGGTTACCATATTACTATTGAAGAAACCAATATCAGTGAATTAATAGCACAATGTGTACAGGATTTTATAACCCGTTATCCTCAGCATGAGATCAAAGCTGATATTGCTGCCAATATCTTTATACAGGGCGACAGGTTATTATTGCAAATGCTGGCAAACAACCTGATTGATAATGCAATTAAATACAGCCCGAAAGATTCTCCCGTAACTGTTTTACTTGCTGAGTCAAATAATAAAATCCGGTTTAGTGTAAAAGACGAAGGCAAAGGAATTGTTGCAGCAGAAAGAGATAAAATTTTTAATAAATTTTACCGTATAGGAAATTCGGCAACTAAAGTTGCAAAGGGAACCGGGCTGGGGCTTTATTTATCAAAGAAAATTGCAAAACAACATAATGCTAACATTTCTGTGACTGACAATATTCCTACAGGTACTATTTTTACAGTTACCCTTAATTCATCCATTGAAAAACCTTAGCTTTAAATATGCCTGATAAAAAAAATTCCATACTGCTGGTTGAAGATGAAGAAAATCTTCAGGAAGCCTTAAAGCTTAACCTGGAACTGGAAGGATATGAGATTACCAGCTCCTATGATGGTGCCGATGCTTTGAAAACTGTACAAAAAGAATTTTTTAACCTGATAATACTCGATATTATGCTGCCTGAAGTGGATGGCATAACTGTTTGTGAAACCATCAGGCTGAGCAACCCCGATATTCCCATTCTGATACTGAGCGCAAGAAACAGCAGTGCCGACAGGGTACTTGGCTTAAAAAAAGGAGCCGATGATTATTTGACCAAACCATTTAACCTGGAGGAATTATTGATCAGGGTAAATAACCTGATAAAGAAAAGTGAACGCCTCAGCACTAAACAACCATTGCCCGATATTTATACTTTTGGAAAAAATAAAATTGATTTTAAAGCATCTGAAGCCATTACCAAAAACGGGGATAAAGTAACACTTACCAAAAAAGAGATCATGTTACTGAAGCTTTTGATTGATAATAAAAATGAAGTGGTAACCCGGGAAAAAATTTTACAGGTGGTTTGGGGTTATAATGTTTATCCTACTACCAGAACTATAGATAATTTTATCCTTAATTTTCGCAGGTATTTTGAAGATGACAGCAGGGACCCGGTATATTTCCATTCAGTACGTGGTGTGGGTTACAAATTTTCTTATGCTTAATCCCGGTAAGTATTCAGCAACTGTATTAGATCATAAGCCCTTTCGTAAAAATCTTTCATCTGCTCACTTTCCGTAAATGGAGTATATAATTGCCATTCAATTTCATCCATTAACGTATGCAGCTTAATAACTGTTTCATTGGTTATCCCCTTTTTATCAAGCTGCTCACTGATATTTTTTTTATTCAGTTCTTCAGTAGCTATGAAAAATTTTTTTGATAAATAATTTTTTAATGCCTGGTTCAGTTCATGGTAAAACATTTTTTCATGCCCAACCGGACCATCCTGCCGTTGCAGGTTTTCATATGCAGCAGCTAATGGATTAATTTGCCCCAGTATAATATCTTCAATAGGTTTATCATCTATATTTTTTTCTTCCTGGATTAATAATGTCTTAACCTTTTTTTCTTTTTTATCTTCCCGTTTCAGCCAGAATATTAATCCGCATATAATAAGTATTGCAATAAGGCTAACCACCCGCCAGCGCTTATTGAAAAATTGAGTTAATACAGTACCTTTTGCTTTGCTGTTATTTTCTGTAATTAACTTTTTGGGGTTAGCGGTACCTTTTGCAATAGTAACCTGCAACGGTTTTGTTGAAATAGTTTTATATTTTGAATCCCTGCTGTCGAAATAACTGAATGCCAATGCAGGAATAGTGTAAGTACCGGGTTTTGCTGCAGTAAATGGAAATTCGAAAATTTTTCTGCCACTTACCGGAACCGTTGTTTTGTATAATTCGTCAGTTACTTTTGAATCAAATCCTTCCAAACCTTCAGGCCATGCTATTTCCGGCGCATTGATCATTTGCAGATTACCGGCACCACTGATCAATATGCCCATTTTACCGGCATCATCGATTGTAAAATTATTTTTTTCAAGTTTTGCTTCTATTTCAAAATTTCCTACAGCGCCTTTAAAATTGGCAGGTTTATTCGCCTCCGGAAAAGGCTTTACAATAATTGTTACCGGTTTACTTTGAAGCGTAACTTTATAATTTTCTATTCCCCCTGGTGGAATTGACGCATCAGTAAGATCACGGAACATATCATTAAAAACAGCATGCTGCTGATTTACATATTCTGCTTTAATAAATCGTACATTATTTTCAATTTCTACAACTCCAGGTTCCAGGTTTCCTGCAAGCAATGGATACAATTGCACTTTACGGATACTGTACACATTATATTCCCGTCCACCCAGTTTTTCTGTATGGTAAGTCATATCATTGGGTTGTTGCAGATCCAAAACAGAAAACCCGTTAAAGGACGGATTCTTAATCATGTTGCTTTCACTCTTTAAACGGGTGTATAATTTATACGTTGCAATTACCGGTTCGCCTACATAACAGGAAGTTTTATCAACCTCCAGTTTTACAAACATATTCTTCTGTATTTTAACAAGCGGGTTCTCTCCCTTTCGTAAAATAAAATCTTTGTACGAATTCTGTGGTGCCGGTTCAGCAAATGGATCAATACCTCCAAACGGACTACTAAATGCATTTGGAGCCTGGCTGTTTCCTGAACCGGTTGCTGTAACTTTTAATGTAACTGCATTGCTTTTGTATTCTTTACCATCAGCCTTTGCCATTGCAGGTGGAATAGAAAAAGTGCCAACCCCTTTTGGCCTGATGACATAACTTAAGGCAATATATTTCTTTACATTGCCGTTGATCATCGTCATCCCGCTTTCCTGGTTAGGGCCGCTTACAATTGTAAAATTTGTTAGCTGGGGAGGGTTGATCTGTTGAACTTCTGCAGCATTTTCAACCATCAACTTCAATTGGGTAAATTCATCTTTACCAATTTCCGAAGGGGAAATACTGGCTGAAAATTTTACCTGTGCCCCGGCATAATAACCGGAGAGTAAAAAAAGAAAGAGAAGTATTTTTTGTAAAGTTGAATACATAAAAACAGAAAACAAAAATAACGGATTACAGCCTGCTATTAAAGAACAGGTAATTTTAAAGGTTGAAATAATTTGTTAAACTCCTTTGTAAACAGCCTGAAGTTATTATTTATAAGTCGCCCAACTGCGGCCTTAATATGATCTCCTCCACACATGCCTGCGGCGAAAGATGAGCTGCTGCATAAACCATTTTGGCAATATCTGTTGCCTCCATGATGCGCTTTGGATCAATCCCGCTGCCGCTCCATGAATCTGTATAAGCGGCACCAGGCAATACATGCGTAACTTTTATACCATGCTCTTTCATTTCTTCACGCAGGTTCTTACTGAACCCATACATGGCAAACTTGCTGATGCTGTAAGCACCCCCATTAGGATAAGCCTGCAAAGAAGCTATAGAACAGATATTAAAAATATGCCCGTTTTTTGCATAGATCATTTCAGGCAATAATAACCTGGTAAGATGATAAGCACTGTAAACATTCACTTCCATCAACTCTTCCAAAACCCCGTCATCTTCTGCATGGGCATTACCTGGTAAATAAATGCCGGCATTATTTACCAGGATATCTACCTGCCCGGTAATGCCCTTGATCCAGGATACAAAATCAGTTAAATCCCTTTTATCAGCAACATTGCAGGTTTTGGTGTAAACATTTATACCCGGAAACCAACCCTGCAATTCCTTTCCGGTGTTTTCAAGCTCTTCCTTTGTTCTTGCACACAGAAAAAAACTATGCCCCTTTTTATCTTCTGCAAATACAGTTGCAATGGCTTTACCCAATCCCTTTGATGCCCCGGTTATTACGATATTCATTTGTAAATTATTGAATAGTTAAAATCTTATCTTGCGATTTCAATATAAAGTTAACGAACCATTCCATTGTAAAATTTAGCAATGCACAAATACAAACATCTTTTTTTTGATCTTGACCATACCTTATGGGATTTTGATGCCAATGCAAAAGCAACACTTACGGAATTATATTCCATTTTTGACCTGACTAAGAAAATAGAAACGCCCTTTGAAGATTTTTACCCCAAATATTTATTTCACAATGAAGTGTTGTGGGACCGCTATCATAAAGGCCTGATCAGTTCAGATGAATTAAAATGGAAAAGGATGTGGCGCACCTTACTCGATTTTAAAATCGCTGATGAATCTTTATCAAAAGAACTGAGTGGGAAATTTTTAGAAATACTGCCAACCCAAAAAAATCTTTTCCCTTATACCATCGAAATACTCAATTACCTGAAAGAAAAAAAATATACCCTTCATTTAATTACCAATGGATTTGAAAAAACACAGTTGAGCAAATTAAACAACAGCGGTCTGGGTAAATATTTTACCCATGTTATTACTTCTGAAATGAGTAACAGTTTAAAACCCAAAAAAGAAATATTTGATTATGCAATGGATAAAGCAAATGCTTCGCTGCCCGAAAGTATCATGATCGGAGATAATTTAGATGCCGACATACAGGGCGCTATGAATGCCGGCATGGATGCTGTTTTTGTAAATCACATTAATGCCATACCGGAAATAAAGCCAACATACACAGTAACCCATTTAAAAGAGCTTGAACTGATCTTTTAATACCGGGCAAAAAAAACCTATCCCGCCTGTGGCGGGATAGGTTTAAAAAGAGTTTTTAAGATCAATTACATTTTAGCTGTAGTCTTGTCTTTGCAGCAAGAAGCCTTAGCTGTTTTTGAATCTTTTGAGCAACATGATTTTCCCTTAGCGCATTTTTTCTTTTTGCCTTTATTCACATCGGCAAAAGATACACCGGTAATTAATAATGCTGCAGTTGCTAATAAAAGTACTTTCTTCATAACTATATTTATTTTGATTAATCAACGTAAATGTAAAACAGATATTGCAAAATACCAACCGGAGATTGTTAAATATTATAGAACAGCTATAATTGTCACCCCCCCCTTTACAACCTGGTTTAACTCTACATTTACCCTCGTTCCTGCTGGTAAAAGCAGGTCTACACGGCTGCCAAACTTAATAAAGCCCATTTCATCGGTCTGTTTTACTTTTTGGCCAACCTGCAAATAATTTACAATTCGTTTTGCCAGGGCGCCTGCAATTTGCTTAACCAATATTTCGGTATTACCATTTTTAATGACTACCGAATGTCGTTCGTTATCGGTAGATGATTTTGGATGCCAGGCCACCAGGAATTTTCCTTTGTGATATTGATTGTAAATCACTTCGCCACTGATGGGGTTACGGTTTACATGTACATTGGCCGGGCTCATAAAAATAGAAACCTGCAGCCGCTTGTCTTTAAAATACTCTACATCGGTTGTTTCTTCTATCACTACTACTTTTCCATCTGCCGGTGCAACAATTACATTTTCATTGATGGTAAGCTTGCGGTTGGGTATCCTGAAAAAAGAAACAAGGAATAATAAAACAGCAAGTGTTATAAAGAAAATGATACTGCAAAGCCACATTAATGAAGCACTGAAGAAAAAAAATACAATTAAATTAACAGCACCAAAAATTAAGGTAGCTATTGCAATCGTCTTATATCCTTCCCGGTGTATGGTCATTTAATTAAATTAGGATGCAAAGATAAAGAGTTTACGGGTTTAGATGTTTAGGAGTTTAGATGTTCCAAATGATTATGCATAATCATTTAATAAAAAAATATACATAAAGCCAAACTGCAGGTGTGGCAAATAATAAAGAATCGAAGCGGTCTAAAAAACCACCATGGCCGGGCATAAAGCTGCCGCTGTCTTTTACATTAGCCATGCGTTTTAATTTACTTTGAAAAAGATCGCCAATAGTGCCAAAGATGGCACAGAGTCCAGGTATAATAAAACGAAGAGCAGTAGGAAAAGATGATTGCAGCTCCTTACCCATGATCAATGGAAATAAAAAACCTATCATGACAATACAAAGTATAATTCCTCCGATTGTACCTTCCCAGGTTTTTTTGGGAGATATTTTTGTCAAGGGGGTTTTACCAATAAAAGAACCGACCAGGTAGGCCATGGTATCGTTGATCCAGATTGAGAAAATTATCATACAGGGGGCAACCTTATCATAATTTACTTCCCTGATATCACAATTGGTATTAGTTACCCATGCAAAACTAGTATCTATCAACATCAAAATAGGTATGGTGATGTATACCAACCCAAATAAACAATATGCTAGATATTTACTGCCATCAATCTTCTTCATCAATTTCACAAACTCATACCAGCAACCAAAATGTATTACCGTAAACAAGATCAAAAAACTCCAGAAATTCCAGAGTAAACCAACCAACATCACAATTACAAAAAGCAAAGCAGTTAATGCCCGGGTTTTAAATGTCTGAAAGTTAAATGCCAAGATTAAAGGTTTTTATTTTCGGGAAGTGCATGTAAAATATCTTTATGCTCCATAAGATCCTGTTCTTCAAAAGCGATCTGTTTACGGTTCTTTGCCGATACCATTTCAAACAGTACAAAAAAACCACCTGTAATACCCAGGGCTATCATTGCACCCCACCATGGTACTTTGGGATCCAGCTTATCCACTTCAATCTTTTGTGCATGACGGGATATCCAGAACAATTGTATTACCGCCACCGTATTATTTAAAAAATGTGCTGTTACATTCACCCATAAATTTTTACTTCGCTGGTACATTAACCCCAGTACAAAACCTAAAAGCGCCCTGCTTAAAAAAAGATACAGCGACATGTGAATTAAGCTAAAAAATATTGAAGTAACCAGGATGGCCAACAAAGGCATCTTCCACCAGCGTTCCAGTAAATTCTGCACTGCACCTCTGAAAAATATTTCTTCGAACAATGCCGGGAAAAAAGCCATGATTACAATGGCCATAAAAAATTCGTCCCAGCTTTTTAAATTACTTAATGCTACCACCTGTTCTGTGTAGGTTTCTTCCATTCGTTGTGCAACAACGTTCCAGTGCGGAAAATGGGAAATGATCATTTTACTGAAATCGGCCAGCGGGCTGGCAATTACATTGGCTAAAAAAATAAGGAAGAACCCCAGCATGATCTGCCAGAAATTGATATGTTTATTAAATCCCAACCAGAAAATATTTTTTCCATGGCATACGATCAGGTAAAGTATAGCCGGAAGAAATAAAAGAAAAAACGTACCCAGCACCTGGCTCAGCCTTGTATAACCAACATTTTCCGGTTTCATCATGGCCTTCAGCATTTCATTTCCCATCTTATCTAAAGGCACACCAGGTGGCATCAGCTGCAGGCCAATCAAAAATTGAGCACCGGCAGCCAGCAAAAACCCTGCTCCTAAAAAAATAAATAAAAACCCCAGTTGGCCCCATCCGGTAAACCCTTTTATACTCCTGTATTGCATAGCTAAGCCGATTAGTTGTAAATTTGCCGTCGCAATATACTACTACGCTCTTAACTCAGGCAACAATTATTACAGAGAAGTTGGCTTTTGAAGTGTATTTCATAAAATAAAGTGTACCTGAGCTGCGTAGTACACCGTACAATCATAAAAGGTTTAAAAAATAAAATGCCCAATATAGGCCCCATACAACTACCTGATTTTCCGCTCTTACTTGCTCCGATGGAGGATGTAAGCGACCCGCCGTTCCGTGCTGTTTGCAAAGATCATGGCGCCGACCTGATGTACACTGAATTCATTAGCAGCGAGGGATTAATAAGGGATGCCATTAAGAGCCGCCAGAAATTAGACATATTTGATTATGAGAAACCGGTAGGTATCCAGATCTTCGGCGGTGATGAAGAAAGTTTATCTCTTGCTGCCAAAATTGTAGATGTAACCAATCCCGACCTGTTAGATATTAATTTTGGTTGCCCGGTAAAAAAAATAGCACTCAAAGGTGCAGGTGCAGGTGTATTAAAAGATCTTGATCTGATGGTTAGACTTACCAGTGCGGTAGTAAGATCAACTTCGCTGCCCGTTACGGTAAAAACCAGGTTGGGTTGGGATGATAACACAAAAAATATTGAAGAGGTTGCGGAACGTTTACAGGATGTTGGCATAAAAGCATTGGCTATACATGGCCGTACAAGAACACAGATGTACAAGGGCCAGGCGGATTGGGAGCTGATTGGAAAAGTAAAGAATAATCCGAGGATCACCATGCCCATTTTTGGTAATGGTGATATTGACAGCCCTGAAAAAGCACTGGAATACAAAAACAAATATGGTATTGATGGCATCATGATCGGCCGTGCAGCCATTGGATACCCCTGGATATTTAATGAGATAAAACATTTTTTAAAGACAGGGAAACATTTACCATCACCTTCAATTGAAGATAGAGTAGCCGTTTGTAAAAAGCACCTGCATAAATCTTTTGAATGGAAGGGGCCTAAAATTGGCATTTATGAAATGCGTCGCCATTATGCCAATTACTTAAAAGGTTTACCGGGCATTAAAGAATATAGATACCAATTAGTGACTCTTGAAACTGTTGAAGAGATAGATGAAGTTCTTGATGAGATAGTTATTAAATATGCCGGCTATGCATTTGAAAAAACACCGATTGAGTTAATTAACTATCATGAGAAATGCCCGGTGTAACTATGCCCAATAATTTTTCATCAGCTCATGACTCCATTGTGGCTGCTTAATTTCTTTTGTTGGCAAAAATTCTTTCAATACCGGCTTTATATCTAAAACAGGTGTACCATCAATGGCATCTAAATATCTTACCCATATTTTATTCCCCTCTCTTTTCACCAGTTCTGCAATTGTTAACCCAATTCCATTTGGCCTGTCTTTTTTGCGCTGGGGATGGTAGCTGTAAACCGCATTAGCCTTATCAGCTTTATCAAAATGAAAAATAATTTCAAGATGTGAAAATTCTTCAATGCCATTAAATGCATCGGCAGGAATATTTTCTGCCAATTCAATTTCACTGATGATATTTCCCCAAAAATCATCTGATTGGTCCTGCCTGCTGTTTTTAACAGTGGCAATAGGATTTAAAATAATTTGCATAGCTATTTGAAATTTGAAATAATCGCTTCGAGATTTTTGCTGTAAATCTTTCCTCTTTGTTCAGCAAAATAATCGGCACCCAGCATGATCATTGCCTGTATAGCCAAAGTTATTCCCAGCCCATACCAGAATGATCTATCGGGGTTTGATCTGAAAAGAAAAATTAACACAAGCCCGGTAATGATAAAGGCAATTTCCACCCAGCGGTAAATGACAAAGCTCTTCATTACTGTTTTCATTCTGGGCAGTTCCACCTGTTTTGTGTACGATGCCGGTTCAACACCAATATTATAAGCAACGTCAGTTTTTTGTTTATCAGTCCTGGCGTACACCGTATATCCAACTATACATTGTATGAGTCCAATTGCCAATAATGGAATAGCAGCACCTTTAAAAAAAGAAGGATTTGTTTTAATAAAAAAGAAATACACAACTGCAAGAATAATGGCTGCAATGCCAACTACAAGAAACAAAAGACTTTCTTGTTTTTCAGCAATGAAGTATTTATAAATAAAATTAAAGTCACGCTGCTCAAACATAAAATGATTTTACTGGTTTAATGCTGTTTTAATTTCATTGCCCATTGGCTCAATAGTTGAGCCAAAAAAATGGGTAAGCCTGCCTTGCTCATCAACAATATATTTACAAAAATTCCAGGAAGGCGGCTGGTTATTCCACCCGTTTTTAGTTGAGTTTGTAAGCCATTCAAATATTTTATTTTGATTGGCACCTTTTTTTACAACGCTTTTTTTCATCAAAGGAAAAGTCACTCCAAAGTTCAATTTACAAAATGCAGCTATCTCATTATCTGTCCCCTTTTCCTGTTCTTTAAAATCATTTGCCGGAAATCCAATAACAATCAGTTTGTCTTTATACTTTTCACTCAGTTTTTGCAGATCATCATACTGGCCGGTATAACCACAGTCGGAAGCCGTATTAACCAGCATTACCTTTTTCCCTTTTAACTGTTCAAAATCAAAGGCTGCACCATTTATTGTAGTGTCTTTTAATGAATAAAAGGAAACGGCAGGCATTGCTTTTTCGTTAGAAAGATTTTTTGTATTTATGCCTTTCTTACCGGCAAACCATATCCACATGGGGTAAACTGCTTTTAATATTTTTTGCCTTGCTGTCATATCTTTTGTTTTTCTGTTTGAAATTTCTACAAAGCTCCAAAAAGCAATCATCAATAACAATATTACAATGAGAGTTTTTTTTAAATGGCTGTATTTTTTTCTTTTTTGCAATTACTCTTTTATAAAATATTTACCTGATCACCATTTTAAACAACTTCATCTTTCCTTTAAACGGTGGATACTTTATAGCCGGGTCAAACCAGGTTGGGGTTTTCATTATTGCTTTTTTATGGCTGAAGGTATCAAAGGAATATTTACCATGATATTGTCCGCTGCCGCTGAAACCCCTGCCACCAAAAGGTAAATGATGATTGGTTAAATGCCAGCTTGCATTATTTACACATCCGCCGCCGAATGCCACACTGTTAAGCCAGTCCTTCTCTTTTACGTTACTTGAAGTAAACACATAAAATGCCAAAGGGTTTTTGTTTTGTTCAATTATTTTCATCGCATCCTCTTTTGTACTAAAAGGAATCACAGGAAGTATTGGTCCGAAAATTTCATCCTTCATCACATCTGAATCAAGGCTTACATTTGAAAGTATGGTAGGCTCAATAAAAAGTTTTTCTTTATTGGTTCTTCCGCCATAAATGATCCGGCCCTGCAGCAAATAATTTGCCAGCCTGTTAAATTGTTTTTCATTAATGATCTTTCCGTAGTTATAACTTTCTTCGGGTTTATCACCAAAAAATTTCATTATCACTTTTTTCATCTCGTCAATCAACTCGTCCTTTTTACTTTCATGCACCAGCACATAATCCGGAGCCACACACATTTGCCCGGCATTGCTGAATTTTGTCATGGCTATTCGTTTAGCTGCAATCTTAATATTTGCATCACCTTCTACAACACAGGGACTTTTACCACCAAGTTCCAATGTTACCGGTACAAGTCTTTCGGCAGCCATTTTATAAATTATTTTTCCTACGGATGTACTGCCGGTATAAAAAATATGATCGAAAGTAAAATTGTTCATCATATCCGGAATAACAGTTGCACCATCCCCTTCAATAAACTGAATATAATCCGGTGCAAAATTCTCTTCAATAAGCTGCTTTATTACAGCACCGGTTGCGGGTGCAAATTCAGAAGCCTTAAGCATAACACAATTTCCGGCAGCCATGGCACCAGCCAGTGGTGTCATTAATAATTGGAAGGGATAATTCCATGGGCTGATGATCAACACAACACCCAATGGCTCCTGCAATACATAACTTTTAGAAGGAATGTTCAGCAAATTGGTGGATACCATTTCGGGTTGCATCCATCTTTTTAAGTTTTTTAATGTATTACTGATCTCTGATAATAAAAAACCTGTTTCAGTGACCCAGCATTCTTCAGGGCTCTTTTTCAGATCGGCGTACAAAGCCTCATGCAAAGGCTTTTCATATTTTTTTACCGCATCCCTTAATTTTATTAACTGTTCTTTTCTGAAAACATAAGGTTTTGTATTGCCACTATTATAATAGCGCCGCATTTGCATTAAGTCTGCCATTACATTTAAATTTGCGGAAAGGTACTACTTCGCTCATTATTTTTACAGCATCAATTCATAAGGTTTTTTAAGCATGAGCTATGTTGAACAATTTATAAAACAGAAAGTATGACAGATGAACATTATATGCAACTGGCGCTTATAGAAGCCCAAAAAGCGTTTGATGCAGCAGAAGTGCCCGTTGGTGCTGTAATTGTAATGAATGATAAAATTATTGCCCGTGCCCATAACCAGGTAGAATTATTAAGTGACAGTACAGCACATGCCGAAATTCTTGCCCTGACTATAGCTTTCGATTTTTTAAACAGCAAATACTTGCCGGAAGCAACACTTTATGTTACGCTTGAACCCTGCCTCATGTGCTGTGGTGCTTTATACTGGAGTAAAATCGGAAAAATTGTTTATGGTGCCGATGATCTGAAGAATGGCTATAAAAAATGTTGTGGAAATAAAAATCCTTTTCATCCTAAAACAGAAATAACAGGTGGTATTTTAAAAGAAGAATGTTCCGTATTGATGAAAGATTTTTTTAAAGCAAGGAGATGATTATTGAATGATCAGCCTGCTGCCTAGTTTTTTTTGCCTTGTTAACTACCCTTGAGGAAATAATATGTTCCTATGCATAATTTAACAATGCATAAATTCTTCCTCACTATGGTAATAGTGAATAATGGATAACGTAAATTTTATCAGCACCTCTTAGCCAGTGAAATCATTTATGGTAGAATGAATGTTAATAGCTGCTGCCAATTCCCTGTACAAATGTTCCGCTAGTATTATAAGTATTGATCGTACCGTTTTCACCTTGTGTTCCACCCAATTCCACAATCATGGTCTTGCTGTTATTCTTTATTTGAAAATTACCAGCCGATGAACTGACTGAAAGCCTTACCCGTTCATCACCATTATAATTATTAACATACAGATCACCATTCCCGCTGCTGGTCTGTGTAAGCTTGACGGCTGTATAACCGGAAGAATTATAAAGGCCCAGGAAACCTCCTGCACTGCTGTTGCATTGCATCTTAGCCCGGGTATCTCCATTACTATTGCCAACATAAATATTTCCACCGCTGTTATCATTGCATAAGGTCAGAGTTCTTTTACCGGAAGGATTAAAAACACCAATATAACCTCCCCCTCCTTCGTTGGAACTGCTAAGCCGCATCGTTTCCTGCCCCTTGCCATCTTCTAATCCCAAGTAACCTTCCTGGTTAGTAGTATAAGTAATATTCACCAGTTTTTTTCCCTCCTTATTGTATGTTTTAATAATCCCTTTGCCATCGTCCTGTGTCAGATTAACCAATACATTTCCATATGAGTCAACAACCTCAAATCGTTTTGCCTGAATTACATCGGGAGCAGTGTTGGGATTTCTGAATGCCATGAAAATAGTAGCAAATGATGCAATCATTAAAACAATGATAGTTTTATACCTGTGATTCGTAACCTCCAGCTTTTGAAGGCGCATTTCGATAGTTTGCATATAAATTGTTTTTAGACACTAAAATTACTTTTTTAAATACATTATTGAAATGATATTTGTCTTGTTTTTAATTTAAACCTATTTTATAAAAAAATCCCTAGTTTGCCGACACTGCTTTGCCTGCAATGCTTACTTCCGAATCGTGAAAAAACGGATAAATGGCTTTTCTTCTATTAGTTTTGACGGTTTGATATATCAAGAGCGTGTTTTGTTTTTAATTACCTATTACAAAAGGTTCGTTTGTTTTTTGAACAAAATCAGAACAATTTCCCTAAAACGTAATAAAAAGGAATATGATTTTTTCATTTTGACCCCCGATAAGGAATTAGATGACGTAAATTTGTAGTCTATCTATCACACTGATTTCGTAAAATTAAAACAGATACATTATGGCATTTACATTACCGGCTTTACCATATGCTTATGAAGCATTGGAGCCACATATCGACACAACAACCATGAAAATACACCATGGCAAACACCACCAGGCGTATGTTGATAATTTGAACAAAGCCATTGCAGGTACCGAGCATGAAAATAAAACCATTGAACAACTGGTTGCAACTGCAGGTACTATCAGCCCCGCTGTTCGTAATAATGGCGGAGGGCACTGGAACCATAGTTTTTTTTGGGAAAGCTTAGCCTCTAATACAGGTGGAGCACCAACCGGAAAGCTGGCTGAAGCTATTAATTCAGCTTTTGGTTCTTTTGATGCTTTCAAAGAAAAATTTTCAACGGCAGGTATGACAAGATTTGGAAGTGGCTGGGCATGGCTGATCGTAAAAGACGGCAAACTGGAAATCACGTCAACCCCAAACCAGGATAATCCGTTAATGGATGTAGCTGAAGTAAAGGGCATGCCAATTTTAGGTTGCGATGTTTGGGAACATGCTTATTATTTACATTATCAAAACCGTCGGGCAGATTATTTAGCGGCATTCTGGAATGTAGTGAACTGGAATAAAGTGGCAGAGAGATTATAATTTGATATTGATTTTATTAAATGAGCTGTAACATATTTGTTGCAGCTTCGTTATGGCACGGGGTCATACCCATGGCCACCCCAGGGATGACATTTGCTGATCCGTTTTAAGGTAAGCCATAATCCTTTTACAGGCCCATATTTTTTCAGTGCTTCAATTCCATAATGAGAGCAGGTTGGTGTATAGCGGCATTTTGAACCCAACCACGGAGAGATGATCCATTGATAAAGTTTTATTAAAACAATTAATGGGAAGCTAAGTATCTGCCAGACTGTTTTCATTTGTAATTTTAATTAACCGGTCTAATACATGAATTGTTTTATCAAAAATCAAATCATATTCCGGCAGTTCATTTCCAACATAAATAAAAAAAACTGCAAGCTGCCTTTTGTGAATTTTTAACGCTGCATCGAGTTTATTTTTTTGCAACCGGTAAGCTTCCCTCATTAAACGTTTTATGCGGTTCCTGTCAACTGCTTTTTTAAAATGTTTACTACTGACAGCAAAGCCCGTTTGTAAAACGGCATGAGAGGGTTCTGTAAATTTCCATAATACACGAAACGGGAAATTGGAAAATGATTTTCCGGCCGCAAACAATTGTTCAATTGTTTTACGGCTTTTCAGCCGTTCATCTTTATTAAAAGTATATCGTTGTTTTGCTTCCAATTATCTAAAATTAAAAAAGTCCCCCGACAAATCGGGAGACTGAATTATTTTAGCCGGATTTCCAGTAAAGAAATCAGGCAATTTTATTTTTTATCACCGTGTTCGCTGGATACTGTCAGTTTATGACGTCCTTTTTTTCTGCGACTTGCTAATACCTTACGGCCATTTGCGGTTTGCATACGTTGGCGAAAACCATGTACAGATTTTCTGCGGCGCTTGTGCGGTTGATACGTTCTTTTTTTACCTGGCATTGTCTTAAATTTTCCTTTTACAAATTAATTTCTATATTCATTTTTGTTACACTCACCAGGGCACCATCCCTGCTGTTTGTGAAAGGACGGCAAAGGTAAGGGAAAATTAAAAGTTGAAAGTTGAAAGTTGAAAGTATTTTTAAATTAAAGGGCCAAATGAACTGATTTAACCGGCTTTCCATAGAAAACAGCGGCATGATTATCAAAATCCTCAGTAGAATCTGTAGTAAAAAAGGAAATCTGGCCATTTTTACTGCATTTTTCATCTATTTCACTATGTTTTGCTAAATAGCTAACCAGGCTGTTGGCTACAATTTCTCCCTGTGATAAAATAGAAACTCCGTCCGGAACATTTGCTTTAATCTTTCCCAGTAACAAAGGATAATGGGTACAGGCGAGTAATATAGCATCTATCTGGCTTGATTGCTGCAGTAGATTTTGAATATTTTTTTTGATAAAATAATCGGCGCCGGGGTTATTGTATTCATTATTCTCCACTAATGGTACCCACATGGGACACGCTTCCTGATAAACATTAAGTTCAGGATAAAATTTATTGATCTCGATTGGATAAGAGTTTGATATTACTGTTCCGGTTGTTGCCAGTATACCAACTTCACCTGTCTTGGAATATTGGCCAATTATCTCTGTTGTTGGCCTGATAACGCCCAATACTCTTTTGCCTGCACCAATTTTTTCCAGGTCTTTTTGCTGAATGGAACGTAGTGCTTTTGCCGATGCGGTATTACATGCCAGTATAACTAAGCTGCAATCCTGATCAAATAACCATTTAACGCATTCTAAAGTATATTCATAAACGGTTTCAAAACTCCGGGTGCCATATGGAGAGCGGGCATTATCGCCAAGATATATATAATCATATTGGGGCAGCTTAGCTGTTATTTCCTTTAAAACAGTTAATCCGCCATAACCGCTGTCAAAAATACCAATGGGTTGTTGCTTCATTTGTCAAAAATAACAAAGCCTCCCGAAGTATCGGGAGGCTTTTATTCTTTTTAAAGAAAAATATTAATTTGTTTTTCCAACCGGTTTAGTTGCAGGCACCGGGTCTTTAATACCCAGTTTTGCTTTAACAACCGGTAACAGATCATCAGCCGGTGGGTAAACTAAAAGTACATTGGTTGATGCATCTAAAACATAACTGTAACCTTTCTCTTTGGCTACAGCTTTAATAGCATCCATCGCTTTTTCTTTGATTGGGGCGATCTTGGTTTGTGCATATTGATTTGCTTTTTCCTGCGCTTCAGTATCATAGTTTTGCAGTCTTTGATACAATTTTACCAGTTCATCTCTTCTGATCTCTTTCATACTTGCCGAAAGTGTTACAGAATCTTTAAAGTATTGATCTCTTTTTTTATCCGCTTCAATCTGTAAAGTTTGTCCCTGTTGTTGCAAAGAGGTCTGGTATTCGGCTAAGTCGGTATTTACTTTTGCCGCCTCGGGCATTAAACTGATTAACTCATCTGTATTAATGAATCCGATTTTGGTTTGTGCTGAGGCACTAATAATTCCTAACGCCATCACAGCTCCTACGATTAATTTTTTCATTGTTGTTTTAAAGTTTATTGATTTAGTTGTTTATAAGTTTGTTTTTTCTATAATTAAGCTGCACTGCTGTAGCTATTTTATAATTTATTTAACACCCAGATTCCTCAGTACATCGGCACTCTTATCCAGTTTAGGGTCGGCAAAGATAACAGTAATTCCTTCACTTTTATCCAATATGAAATCATATTGTTTTTCCACCGCCAGTTTTTGAACAGCGTTATAAACCCTGTCCTGTATTGGTTTTATCAGTTCCTGTCTTTTCTTAAACAGATCCCCTTCAAAACCAAAACGTTTTTTTTGCAGGTCCCGTAATTCTTTCTCTTTGTTATATAATTCATCTTCTCTTTTCTTTTTTAATACGTCGCTGAGCATAACCTGCTCGGCTTCATAATCCTTATACATTTTATCCATTAATGCCTGCTTTTGATCAACCTCCTGCTGCCATTGTTCGCTTATTTGATCAAGCGTCTTTTGTGCTTCTTTATACTCGGGTAATTTATCCAATATATATTTAGAATCAATTACACCATAACGCTGTGCAGTTCCGGTAATTGCAATCGTCAGTAAGCAATAGGTTATGAATAAAATCTTTTTCATTTTTATATTTTTTAGATATTAAAAATTATTCTGGTTCCTGTCCTAACATAAATGTAAACTTAGCTGCACCCTTTAATCCACTGTTACTATTATACCTGTCAAAACCTATACCGTAATCAAACCCTAATAAACCAAACATAGGCAGGAAGAAACGTAAACCTACACCGGCAGAACGACGCAGTTTGAAAGGATTATAACTTTTAAAATCGTACCAGCCATTTGCTGCTTCAAAAAATGCCAATCCATAAATTGTACTTCCTGCACTTGTACTGAAAGGATACCTGAGTTCCATGGTATACTTATTAAAAATAGTAAAAAACTCTGAAGGTGTTATACCATCAGGATTTAATTTAGGATCGGACTTATCGTAAACCGGGTAACCACGGTGAGAAATAATATCATATCCTAAAAGAGCAAAGTTATTACTTAAGCCCGCATCACCTAACTGAAAGCGTTCAAATGGTGATATCTCTAATTTACTGTTGTATTTGCCTATAAAGCCATATTTAGCTGCCACTTTTAAAATGAACTGCTTGTTTTTATCTGCTCCTTTTGCCAATCCAATGGGTACATACCATTCAGCATTCATACGCCATTTATGAAATTCGGGTAGCTTATAACTGTTTTCCGAACCAGATGTTATGCCCATTGCAGAATAAGGTAAAGTAAACTGTCCGCTCAACATAAAGTTAGATCCGCTTGTTGGGAAAATAGGATTAGGACCAGCTGAATTTCGAACCAATGCAATTTTTAAACTCACATTTGTTGATGTTCCGTTACTGATACCTTTAAAAATATTAGAGTAATTACGCAACTTATACCGCTGATAACTGAGTGAATAAATAAGATTAAAATAATCATCGGGCCATTTCAGCTGTTTACCCAGCGAAATATTGAAGCTGGCTGTTTTTATATAAGATGTATCGCCACAGGATTTACAATAGCTTCCAAAATTATCATAAGCATTGGCATATTTTGTATTGGAATATCCAACCGTAAATGAATTACGTTTTTTACCGCCAAGCCAGGGTTCTGTAAAAGAAAAATTATAAGATCGGAAAGCCTTTCCGTTGGATTGGATCCTTGCACTTAATTTCTGTCCATCACCGGAAGGCAACGGATCCCAGGTAGAGCTTTTAGTAATATTTTTAATGGAAAAATTATTAAAGGTAACACCTAATGTTCCGGTTAATCCAATACCACCGCCAAAACCTGCTGAAAGTTCCAGTTGATCACCTGATTTTTCTTCAACCCCCCAATTAATATCTACGGTTCCGTTTTCGGCATTAGGTACAACGTTAGGAACAATTTTTTCAGCATCAATAAATCCAAGCTGCCCAAGTTCTCTTTGTGTACGAATAATATCCTGGCGGCTGAATTTTTCTCCTGGTATAGTTCTTAATTCCCTGCGTATTACGTAATCCTTGGTTTTTTTATTTCCTGAAATAGTGATATTACCATATGTAGCCTGGGGCCCTTCCCGCATGCGTAATTCAAAATCAATCGTATCATTATACACCGCTGTTTCAACAGGATCAACCTGGAAGAAAAGATATCCATCATCCAGGTATAGGCTGCCAATATCAGCACCATCTTGTGAAAGTTGTTTACCCAAACGCCTGTTCAAAATTTCTAAATTATAAACATCGCCTTTTTTTATGCCCAGTAAAACATTCAATATTGAATCACCATATTTTGTATTCCCTCTCCAAACTATATCTCCAAAATAATATTGCCTGCCCTCATTTACTTTAATAAAAAGGTTCAGGTTATTCCGTTGGTCAAAAATGGCCGTATCATTTAAAATGACAGCATCTCTGTAACCACGGGAATTATAATAATTTAAAACCTGTTCTTTATCTTCTATGTATTTTTTTTCGCTGAATTTTGCTCCACTGAAACCCCTGATCCTGAAATATGGATCAACATAATCCCTGGTTTTTGTAATGCTCATAAAGCCCACATCATGGATATAGTCTTTGAATAATGGTTTTGAAATAGTGTCACCAAACGGATTTTTAATTTCAATCGGAAAAAGGGTAATCCGGTTCATTTCCTTGGTACCCTTCATTTGTTTTTTAAGCTTTGTGGATGCCAGGTTTTCGTTTCCGCTAAAATTTATTGAATTAACTTTTACTTTATTGCCCTTTTTTATAATGAAGGTTAAGGAAACTGCATTGTTTAAGGTAGTCACATTTTCTTCTTTCAACTGTATGTCAACATTTCTAAATCCCTTATCGTAATAAAATTTACGGATGGCTTCAACAGCACCCAGTTTCATATTTTCTGTTACTACCCTGTCGTTAACAAGTGCTACTTTGGGTTGAAGGTCATCTTTCTCGCCCTTTTTAATTCCAACAAATTTAAAACTTGCCAAACGTGGTCTTTCGGTAATGGCAAATTCTACATAAAGGTCCTTACCTTCCAGCTTGGTAAAATAAATCTCGATATCAGCTATAAGACTTTGCCTCCATAATTTGGCTATTGCTTTACCAAAAACGTCAGTTCCGGGTATCATAATTTTATCACCAACTGCCAGTCCGGATATTGAAATGATAAGGTTGGCATCAAAGGCCTTGGTGCCGGTTACTGTTATGCCTGCAATTGTATATTCTTTTGGTGTTTTTGTATTGAATATATCCTGCAATACCGGATTTACAGATACAGGAGTGGTGTCGCTCTGGGCCGAAACAAACTGGCTGCTAAAAATCAGTGTAACAATAAAAAAAATCCCTTTGTAAATTCTCTGCATCAATTTGTTTTTACGTGCGGCAAATTAAGCCCAATAATTAAAACTATTTGTTAACCTCATCCTAAATCATTACTGAATATAAGAAAAGACGTTATCCTGTATCTGTCCGGGTGCTTTATAGGCATCATTAACCTGGGGTTTCTTCATTTTTTATCTGCTCACCGGTTTTACCAAAACGCCTTTCCCTGCTTTGATAATCTAAAATTGCAGTGTATAAGTTTTCTTTCCTGAAATCAGGCCAGAGTGTGTTGGTAAAATATAATTCTGCATAAGCAAGTTGATACAGTAAAAAATTGCTTACCCGGTACTCTCCGCTGGTTCTTATCATTAATTCCGGATCGGGAAAATCTTTAGTGGTAAGGTATTGCTGTAAAACCTCCTGTGTTATATCATCAGCTGCTAATTTATCTTCTTTTACATCCTTTGCTATTTGTCTAACTGCATTAACTATTTCCCAACGGCTGCTGTAACTAAGTGCCATAATAAGGTTCAGGCCTGTATTTACACAGGTTTCTTTCAATGCATCTTTTAATTCATTTTTTGCAGCATCAGGGAGCATATTTATGTCGCCAATTACATGAAGTTTGATATTATTTTTATTCAGGGTGGGTACTTCCTTATGTATGGTATCAACCAACAGTTCCATCAGTCCCGATACTTCATATTTCGGCCTATCCCAATTTTCGGTACTGAATGCATACAACGTCAGATATTTTATGCCTAATTCAGCTGCGCCTTCCACAATATTTCTAACACTCTCAACACCATGTAAATGACCATAGAGGCGGTCTTCACCCTTTTCTTTTGCCCATCTACCATTGCCATCCATAATTATGGCAACGTGACTTGGCAAACGCATCATATCAATATTATCTTTAAGGCTCATAAAACAGTGAAAATGAGTAGTCAGGCGCAGGGCCTGACTTTGGGGGGCAAAAGTAATAAATTTTAGTTGGAATATGGTTTTTAGTATAAATCTTATAGCTTAACCAGCTTTCCTTTAAATTCCTCGCCTTTTACAATTATTTTGAACCAGTACACCCCTGCCGGAACTTTACTGATATTAAATTGCTTCACATTATTAAAATTACCAACTCTGGTTCCCTGGTCATTTAATATAATAATTTCATCTGCAGTAAGTAATGCTCCGCTTTGTAAAAAGTTGAAAACACCGGTAGATGGATTAGGGTATAAAACCGGGGTCTTAGCTATTTCAGGTAAAGCAGCGCCGTTGGCACAGGCCTGCTTTGCTTTAGAAAAGTTCACATCGTCGCCAACTCTTTTTGTAACGCTGCAATCATTACCATTCGTTAAGGTAACAACCGCATTGGGAGAACTGTAATCTGGTAATTCTACAACCTGTTGCCCGGAAAATTGATACGTTTTTCCCAAATCATTTACTTCCCACGCCAAATTTCCGGAACCGGATGCGGCTGTTAACCGGGTAATACATTTCCCTTTTTGATTAATAACTGCAATAGTAAAATTGGCATTACTGCATGGAATTACTGGTTGGGCATACCATTGCAGATTACTGATATTGGTAAAACACAAATTGTATTGCTCCGTTTTAGTAACCTGCCAAAAAACTCCACTACTACCGAAAGGTACTTCCAGATAAAACAAAGCCGAATCATTGGGGGTTACAAGATGTGGAAGTAACGTAGATCCACTTTTATCTTTTATAACAAAGGCCCTGCTTATATTTTCTGTTGATGCAAATCCATTGCCACCCGGATTTGAATTATTTATGGTGAAATAAATTTTATGCATTCCAGCCGGCACATAAAAATAACCGGGCAGGCTGAGCAGATCGTTACGGTAGTTTTCAGTTGCCGTGCCAAGAAAAGGTCCGTTTTTATAAAAATAATTTCCGTTGGCATTTATTACCAGGTCAACTGCAGATTTAAATTTTGAAACAACTGATAGTTTATATTTTCCGGCGGATGGCAAAGAAATATTTAAAATTCCGCCCTTGCTGTTTTGATCGATTGAAAAATCTGTAATGATCTGCAATGCATTATCCAATGCTTCTGCAGTAAAATTGATGTATCCTTTACCCGGCATATCAAACCGTGGATTATACTGTATACTGAAATTTCCTGCTGCCGGTGCATCAATAAAAAACTCACTTCTGTTCGGATAATTGAAACCATTTGTATAATTCAGTTTTACATTTATTTTTTTTAGCGGACTTAAATTATTCCTGGCAAACTGTTTTATTATTACCGGGGCAGTTTCAAAATTATATTCCTGTATAAGGCTGCTTTGAAGGCCAAGATCCTGTTGAAAATTATTGTCAATCTCAACTGCTGTTATTAAAGGCAGATTCCCGTTTTGATAAGCAGATCCTCCGGCAGCATTATATTGCTGATAAAAATTATCGGTAACTGCAAATTTGCTTACCATATCAACAATTAAAAAATAACTGTTTACAATCTGTAGCCTGTTTATTTTAGCCAGGTAAATACATATCGCAGCCGCTTTATCTGCCTTTGCCTGGTTGATTCGCTGATCAAAAAGCCAATCGTAATACATAACCATGTAATGCAGGTAAGCTTTTAGTTCCTGTATTCTTTCTTTAACAACCGGCTCAGCATTTTGTGTTTGCTGCACAGCATCATTTACCAACTTGATATACAAAGGAATTTTATATTTATTATCCTTAATAAAACTCCCCATCGTAATAGTTTTATCATCACTCCATAACTGCAGCAATTTATAAATACTGTTACTGGCTCCGGCAAACATATCATCACAAAATTCACGCAAGGAATTATCTACCGGAATATTATCTTTTAAATTGCTGTTAGCTGCCAACAAAAACGGAAGGCTGCTGAATTTTGCAGGTGATGCTTCCCAAACAACTCCCTGTCCTTTTTTTTCTTTGATCCGCTGTAGTGTTTCTTTTAGATCCTGTAAATAAAACATAGGGGTTTCTCCACCCCATTGAGGAATATTTAAATAGTGATATTCAGAAATATTGCTGCTTCTGTTGTACCAGCGATTCAACAACCCTTTAGAACTACTTTCACTTTGGAAGGCTGTAGAAATAACCTGTATATCAATTTTATTATTAATCAAAACAGACGATGAAGGTACATCGGCATGACTTGAGTAAGCATATAGCTGAAATTGTTTACCCGGATAAAGAGCATTTATTTTTTGTGCAGTGAAGTTTGCCAACCTGATATTCTGATCGCTTTCTTTTGGATAACCAATATTATTACAGGAGCTGTTGTCTTTTGAATTGCCCCATTGCGGCCCGTCAGGGACTTCTATGCCAATTTGATCGTTGTTATAAATAAAATTCCTGTAGATATTTACATATAACCCGGTGTTACCGAAAATGGTGTTTTTATACTGGGTAAACTTTTGTTCAATATTAGTGCTCCACAACTGCATAGCTGCTTCATTATTAATATCGGGAACAGACCGGGATGAAGCCTGCCTCGAACTGTCATAACAGGCAACATAACAGGGATTATTTTGTAAGGTAGATAAATAAGTTCCGGTCATGATATCTCCACGATGACCTGCAAAACGGTATGCTCCTGTCATTCCGTTACGACGCTGGTACAATGCCCAATTATGCCCGTTATCACCAAAATAAGTATCCCATCCGTAACTGGTATTATTATCCATTGCCCAGCGGTTATGTCCGCCACTAATGAACCAGCTTTTGTATTTTAAATTATTGGTATAGACAGTATCTGTTTTATTAAATATCGAAGACAAGGAAGGAATGATTTCCCAAATAGAACCCGGCTGGTAAAATTTGAAACCCAGATTCTGCAAATAATTATAAATACCAAAACAAAGCCCATTATCCTGTGAAGCGGAAAATTTAATGAATGAAGTTCCGTCACTTACTACTTTGCAGGCCTGGTTATCGGTAATAGTAGAGTCGTATATGAAGATAATACCTGATGCCGGCAATCCGGAGTATGTTGTTGTTGTAATATGGCTGCCTGGTATTGCTTTTTGTAATAGCATAGCAGCATCTTCAGCAGTAGATTTTAACAACTGTGAAGATTGAACCGGATAGCTGACCGTTTGTGCATTTGTAAATAAAATACATAAGGTCATTATCGTAACAATAAAGCAGTAGCGAATGAACGCCATAGTTTAATTCTTGAACGATTAAAAACTATGGTCTCAACACAGATGATAAGGATTTATGCTTTGTTTTTCTTTGGTTGGGAAACAGCGAAATCTAATTAGATCCGCATCAAGTGGGGGATTGTAAAAATAGACGATTTTATTTAAAAACAAAAAGTAATTTTCATATTATAAATAATCACTTTGCAGCAGGGCATCTGTAAGAGCTGATATTATAAGTAACGCCTATCTCGGCAATAATATATTGATCTTTTTGTTTACTCCAGCCCCTTTGTCTGCCCTCTACTCCCAAAGGATTGTTAGAGTCAAGTTCTATTGAGCGGTCCTGTAAAATTGCGGCTGTTGATAATGGTGTAAATCTGTTTGCGCCGATATAAGTTGTACTAACATCATCGAGGTAATCAGTTCCCGTAAACCGGTGAGCTATTTCAATTGAGAAATTCATCTTTTCGCTGATGTTGTATTTAATACCAACTCCCAAAGGAATACATAATGCCAATGTACTGTATGGTTTTCTGCCGTTGTATCCAATAACCTGGCCTTCGGTGCCCAATGGCCGTAAAAATTCTTTTTGACCATCAATGTATGCATAGGGATCGTAAGTAAACATGCCAACCCCTAATGTGATATAAGGTGTAAATGCATAATCCGGATCATTGGGAATAAATTTAAAGAAATTAAAATCTCCCTGCAGGGCAAGTTCCCAAATATTGGTATTAAAACTCAGGTTTCTTGTTTTTTGATAATCATTCTTACTGTATGTATCACTATAACCTAACTGTGCATAATGTGCACTGATTCGTAGCCCTACATAATTACCAAACTGTTTACGGAAAAATATTCCTAATGCCGGTTTTGGGCGATTGATTGCAGCCCTTGTATTAAGATCACCAAAATAATGAGCTAATCCCGCTGTAATACCAAATTCACCTTTTTGTACATATTCAAAATGCTGTGCAGATACTTTAAAAGCAAATAAAGTAAGGAATAAAAAGGCGGGGAATTTTATTTTCATGATATGCAAAATAAAGAATTGTTTTGTAAAAACGTTTAGTTTAATGTTTTGTGTTAAAGGCTTTGTTAAACTTTTTTATTGATTTTTCTTTTCAATACGTAAACCTGCACTCATAATATGTAATAATGGGTTATCCCTCATGATTTGATCAATACTGAAATTGTAATTGCCTGATCGCTTAAATCTGCTTGGTTCACCGTTTAAAAGTTTTCGTACTTCCCAGATATCATTCATCCCTGTTCCTTCCCAGCCATGTGCATCATCGCCCAGTTTAAGATCAATTTTCTGAATATGCATACTGTCGCCGGGGGGGCGTAAACCAATATTCAGCCATATATTATTATATTGATAAGCATCTGTATGCCTTAACACCAAGTAAATATTATAAGTCGAAACGGTATCAGTGATCAGGAATTTACCGGAAACTGTGAAATTACTTTGCCATTCATATTTTGGAATTACAGTATTCTTTTCAAATACATCTATTTGCGTACAGGAAATAAGTGCCAGGCAAAATGCAATTAGCAATAATAAGATCCGGGTATTATTGAAAATTAATTTATTCATTTATTATATCAGCTAATTATCGTCTGTTGATATTTATAAAGTGTCTTTTATTACAGTACATTTAATACCTGCTCTTTTGCTTTTTCCAATTCATCTTTCATTTTAACCACACATTTTTGAATATCGGCATCATAAGCTTTACTGCCAGTTGTATTTATTTCCCGTCCTATCTCCTGTAAAATGAATGATAATTTTTTACCTTTTCCTTCATCACTATCTGCAAAAATTGATGTAAAATATTCGCAATGCTGCCGAAGCCTGATCTGTTCCTCATGAATATCTATTTTTTCCATGTAATAAATAAGTTCCTGCTCCATCCGGTTATTATCAATATTTTCCTTGCCCACATGCTTTTCCAATAATTGATTTATTTCTTCTTTTATCCTTTTTTTACGATTGGGTTCCAGTTTTAAAATGGCCGCTTCCTGTTCATTAATATTGCTTATCCGGGTTTTCAGGTCATTTTCCAGCACAGCCCCTTCTTCTGACCGGTGTTGATTTAAATCGCTTAATGCTGCAAGTAAAACTTTACTGAAGTTTACAAAATCAGGCTCACTCAAAACATCATTGGTTGGCGTAACCACTTCAGGCAAACGTAGCAAAGCACTTAATACCGAGTTTGTATCAATTTGCAGTTCACCGGCAAGTTCTTTGATCTGGGTATAATATGCTTTTATTAAATCGGTATTGATATTAACCGGTTTAGAAGTCCCGTTTTGTTTAATGGTAACCATGCAATCAATTGTACCACGTATTAAATGTTCCTGTAGTGTATTACGTATCTCAAATTCATAGGGCCTTAATAATGGTGGTAACTTAAGTTGCAGTTCAAATTGCTTACCATTTAGCGCCTTTATCTCTACTAAAAACGTTTTTTCATTTTCTGTTTGCTCCGCTCTTCCAAAACCAGTCATCGATTTAAGCATATATTTTTATTTTAGCTGCAAGTTACAGGATAAAATTATGAGTTGGTTTTGGGATATTCTTCAAATGCCCTTAACCCCATAATGCGTTCCGGTTTATCTAATGCTGTGAAGCCAAATTTTGCATACAATCCATGAGCATCCCTAGTGGCCAGTAACCATCTGCGCAGGCCCTGTAAATCGGGATGTTTTAAAATTTCTTCCATCAGCCATTTACTTAAACCTAAACCCCGGTATTCTGCTGTAATAAAAACATCTGCCAAGTATGCAAATGTTGCCTGATCAGTTATCACTCTTGCAAATCCAACCTGTTTAATAATTAGCTCATTTTTAATTTCAGTAACATACAAACCAAAACAACAGGAACCTTCAATACTTTTTTTTACCACTTCAATTGAAATATTTTTTGCCCAGTAACTTTCATTGCAGAGGTAATTTTGAATGAACTGAATATCCAGTTCTTTTTTATCAGTGCTGATAATAAAATAATTTTTTACAGCTTTGTAAATTTTCATTTACTGTGATTTTTAATGAAAAAAAATGACGTGCTAAAAATAATAAAGCCCGACTTTTTATAGTCGGGCCTTGCTATATAGATGGGTTAGTAAGTACCGGGAACCAAATCCCCTTCACAATATTAAAAATAAATTTCCCTAACAGAAAAATATTTCCCAATTATTTTATTCACATTTTAATACATGCTGTGGATAAGGCAAATAATAATTCAGTGCCTTCACCAGATTTTTTAGCTGATTCATCAATCATTACTTTTTTATTTTTTTGAATAAATAAAATTACTGCCTGCTGAAACTATTGATTTTACTGATATTTTAGGGAAATTAATAATTTTATTTTTTATTCTTTTTTGTAATCAATGATAATTATTTTTTTAAGACAATATTTTTATACCGGTTTTTTGGCTGCTATTTTTCCCTGAAATTATTTAAAAATAAATTTAGCAATTTATCAACAATAAGGCTCATTTTATAGTTTTTACGATAAAACCAAGTAAAAGCAAAGCTCTGTACCTTTGCTTAAATTTTAGTTTATGCAATTCCCTTCCCCCGTTTCGTTGCAATGGATCGCCGAATTCATTAATGCAAAATTAGTTGGCAACCCAAATGATTTGGCAACCGGTATTAATGAAATACACAAAGTAGAAAAAGGTGATTTGGTTTTTGTTGATCATCCAAAATATTATGATAAATGCTTAAACAGTGAAGCAAGTTTTATCATTATAAATAAAGAAACAAATGTACCGGAAGGAAAAGCAATATTGATTGTTGAAAATCCTTTTGAAGCTTATTGTAAAATTGCAAATCATTTTCGTCCGTTTGAAGCCTCAACAAAAATGATAAGTGATTCAGCTTTTATTGACGAAGGAACATTCATTTATCCCGGCGCATTTATCGGTAATCATGTACGCATCGGAAAAAACTCAATCATTCATCCCAATGCATGCATTATGGATCATTGTATAATCGGCAATAATGTAGTCATTCAGTCAGGCACTGTTATAGGAAGTGATGCTTTTTATTATAACACAAAAAAAGACCGGGAACTATGGTATAAGAAAATGCCCAGTTGTGGCCGTGTAATTATTGAAGATGATGTGGAAATTGGTGCTGGTTGTACTATTGACAGAGGTGTAAGCCACGACAGTATTATTGGTAAAGGAACCAAAATGGATAATATGGTCCATATCGGGCATGATACAGTGATTGGCAAAAACTGCCTTATTGCCGGACAGGTGGGCATTGCCGGTGTTGTCATACTGGAAGATGGTGTTACTCTTTGGGGACAGGTAGGCGTAAGTAAAACTTTAACTATTGGCGCCAATGCGACTATCTATGCACAAAGCGGAGTACATACAGACACAGCAGGTGGTAAAGTTTATTTTGGCAGCCCCATTGAAGATGCCAAAGAAAAAATGAAAGAACTGGTGTGGATCAAAAGAATACCACAGTTATGGGAAAAAGTTATGGGCAAATAAATTAATCCGGAATCAGCTGATTTGCCATAGGATAAAATGATCCGGTTTTCTATACTGCTGTTTTATTGCGTTATAATTATTTTAAAATGAAATCATAGGGCAGCATATCTGCCATCTTCTCCCAACCGAGGTATTGATTAATGGTAAAATCTTTTTGTTCAAAATAATAACCATTCTGTTCTATAATGATGGAGACATTTGGAACAAAAGATAAGATCGATAACTGGAATTTAGCCGGCTGGTCAGGATTTGCAACCTGGTAGTTTACTTCTGGTTCTTCGTTTTTATAGATCACCACTACTTCGTGCTGATTGGGCCAAACTTCAACTGTTTGTGTACTGTCGTCTTTAATATAATTTAAACCACCGTAAAAATTTTTAACAGGAATAGCCATCTCTTTGCCATTAAGTGTAATTAAGAACTGAATTTCGAATCCCTCCTGTTTCAACCGCTTATTATAAAGGCTTCGCATAAAATGCAGGATAGAACCATTGTAGGCAAGTAAACGGGCTGCATTCCATTTTGCTTTTTGAGCCTCATTATCGCTTTGCATTTCTTCAAACAAAGGATAACCGGTGTATTGGCTTGCATCTGTATTATATTCATGTGTAAAAGAATCCAGTTCATATTTGATGGTATAACCCAAGGCCTCATTTACAATTTCAAGAGGTGCAGTAGCCATTATTTTTAAACGCTTTGCCCGCCTGTAATAATAAAATTTCAGTACCTCTTTATTTTTTATTGTGCATTGTTTGCTATTTGTGGTTTTTCCAATAAAATTTTCTAAGAAGAAATTACCATACTTTTCCCAGCCATCTGCAACTTCATAAGTGGCCTTTACAACAACATCTTCCAGCGATTTTTCTTTTTGTTTTATTTCAATTACCATTTCATTATTACCGGCATCAGCCGTAGTAATTCTTTTGGTTTCTGTTTGATAGCCAGTAAATGTTATAACTAAATTATAACCACCATTAGGCAATTGTAAATGAAAAACACCTTCGGTATTTGATGCTGTTCCAATCGTTGTATTTTCTGCAAACACTGATGCGCCCAGTAAGGGAAGTTTGGTAAGCGCATCTATAATTTTTCCGCTAACATAATAATCAGATTGGGAGATTGCCGACAAGGAAACAAAGGCCAGCAGTAAAAGAAGTAAACTTTTCTTCATTTCATATTTTTTTGCAGTAACTACATTGCACTAATCATGCGAAAGTAAATTACCTGCTGTTAATTTTTTGTTGTAATGCCATACAGGTATCAATAATACTGTCTTCTATTTTCCGGTAATTAAAACCAGGCAGCATTTTTTTTAATTTGCTGTTATCGAAATTAACTTTTGCCAAAGCGGTCAAAGCGGTTTCTCTGGTGATCAATGGCTCTTTACCGGTGAACAGGCTTTTTAATGCTTCCAGGCGCCAAACAATTTTAGCCAATGCAGGAGTAACCGTTTTATATGGTAGCCTTTTATTAAATGCTTTTGCTATTAAATTAAATACATCAGCATAACTCCTGTCTTCGGCACTTAAAATAAAACGCTCGGCCGAAATATTGCTGTCCATTAATGCTATCATGGCTTTAGCAACATCCCGTACATCTACAAATCCTGTTGTACCATTACTTTGCCAGGGAATTTCATTATAAACACTTTTAAACATTTGTGATGAGCCGCTGCTCCAATTACCCGGACCCAGAATAATTACCGGGTTTACGATCACAGCATTCAATCCTTCGCTAATGCCCCGCCAAACTTCCATTTCGGCTAAATATTTACTTTGCCCGTAATTACTGTTACTGGTCTCTTCTGTCCAGTTCATTGTTTCATCAACCCGTTTATCTTCTCTTATTCTTCCTAATGCTGCAACTGAGCTTACAAAAACCATTTTTTTTACGCCGGCATCCAATGCTACATTAACGATATTGGCTGTTCCTTCAATATTTATTTTGAACAGTTCCTGCCTGCGCTTTGGATTAAAAGTAACAATGGCAGCACAATGATAAACCTGTTCAATCCCGGTCATTGCTTCTTCCAGACCTATTACATCTAAAATATTGCATTGAATTTGCTGAAGATTGTCAGAATCAAAATTAGCTAAAGCAGTTTTATTATAAATAGCCCTTACCTGCTTTCCCTGTTCAAGTAATTGTTTTATTAATTCATTGCCAAGTAAACCTGAACCGCCTGTAACTAATACCATAATTGATAATGTTTATCGTAAACTTTATAACTTATTCATTTTTGATTTGGGTGTTTTTATAATAGAGGTTAATAATTTTTAATGCAAAAACAAAACTTTTATCTTTCAAAATATTTCCCGGTTTCATTATCATATATACATTATCAATTGTATTTGTAAAATCCTTTCCCGGTTTTTTTTCCCAACTCTCCTTTTGCAACTTTATCTGTTTGAATGGTTGATGGCTTAAAGCGTTCTGCTTTATCACAGGCATCATATACTGATTGCGATACAGCAAGATTTACATCCATACCAATCAGATCCATTAATTTAAATGGCCCCATTTTAAACCCGCTTGCCTCCATTATTTCATCTACCGTTTCAAATGAAGCAATGCCCTGTTCCACTAATTTCATTGCTTCTAAATAATAATG
Organism: Chitinophagaceae bacterium; assembly: GCA_043748745.1. Taxonomy (GTDB): domain Bacteria; phylum Bacteroidota; class Bacteroidia; order Chitinophagales; family Chitinophagaceae; genus Ferruginibacter. The sequence continues at coordinate 64,129 of JAYVEQ010000011.1, forward strand.
CCTGGCTACCCTGTTCACAATAAAACCAGGTGCATCTTTGCATAATACCGGCGTTTTTTTAAATTGCAGGCAAAGCGCATAAACTGTTTGTGCAACTTCATCTGATGTTTGATCACCTTTAACCACTTCTACCAGTTTCATTACCGTGGCCGGGTTAAAAAAATGCATGCCCACCAACCTTTGCGGGTGAATTACCTGAGATTGAATTGCTGAAACTGAAAGTGATGATGTGTTTGTGGCAAAAATTACTTCAGCATGATTTACTTCGGCCAGTTGATTAAAAATATTAACCTTGGCTTCAATTTTTTCAATAATGGCTTCTATAAAAATATCAGCCAGGCAATCATTTGTATCGGATATGAATTTTATTCTTTGATAAATGGTTTCTTTTTCTGCTGCAGTAATTTTTTTCTTATCCAGTAAAAATTGAAGGCTATTTTGAATGGTGGTTTTTGCATTTTCCAAAACAGATGTGTTGATATCAAATAAAAGTGTATAAAAACCATTTTGTGCTGCTACCTGTGCTATTCCACTACCCATGGTTCCGGCACCTATTACACAAATACTGTTGATCATCTTTTACCAGTTAAGTTATGAATTCATGTAAAGATATTATTTATCAATGTACTTTAACAAAGCAGCGATAATACCTGAAATAAAAAATGCATTGTTATACCCAAGTGGCATAACAATGCATTTTTAAATTACCTGATCAGTTTAATTATTTCCTGCTTCTTTCTTTGCTTCTTCTTTCATTTTATCATTAGCAGTAATTCCAAATTCTACCCGCCTGTTTTCAGCCCTGTTGGCATCGCTTGTATTTTCAACTTTTGGCTGGGTTTCGCCGTACCATTTTATGGTAAGCCTTGAAGATGAAATACCTTCATTTTTCAGGTAATTACCTACTGCCATTGCTCTTCTTTCAGATAATGCAAGATTATAACTATCGGTTCCCTTATCATCGGTATGTCCTTCAATTAAAATATTTGTCTGTGCATATTCATTGAATATTTTAACCAGTTTATCCATAGCCAGTTTTGAGTTTGAAGTTATTTCTGATTTATCAAAATCAAAATAAACACCCATTTTAGAGCCATCCGCATTTTTATCATTAAAGGTTACTATAATACCTTCGCCAACCCGTTGCACTTCTGCTCCCGGGATTTCATTTTTAATTTTCTCTGCCTGGCGATCCATTTTATTACCGATGATACCGCCTGCAACACCACCTACTACTCCACCAATGATTGCACCTAAAACCGTATTCCCTTTTCCAACATTATTACCAATAATGCCACCAATAACGGCTCCACCGGCAGTGCCAATTGCAGCACCTCTTTGTGTTTTATTTGTTTTCTTTACGGTGCTGCATCCCGATATAATCAGCATGATGACCGTCATAGTTAAAAGAATTTTACCTGATATTGTTTTCATAAATTAATTAGTTAGTATTATTAAAATTTATTTTCTTTCAAAATTGTAAATGATAACAGCAGGTTTGCCTGCAAATGTTATTTCTGATCTCAGTTTCATTACTTTATTATCAAGCTGAGCCACCGTTAACCTGAAGCCTGCACCATCATCCATTGCATTTTTCTTATCATCAAGCCGTTTAAACTGAAACTCCTTTGCTGCATCTTTAGGTTCATAAACAGACCAGCGGATAAAACGCTTAACTGACGGACATACTTTATAGGCATCTACTATGGTATAACTACCCATACTGTTGTTGGCAATAAAATTCCATTCACTGCCAATAAAACATCCAAATTCTGCTTCATTGAATATTTTTGTTTTTACCACACCGGTAATCCCTTCGGTGACAATGGTCTGCAACACCCAATTACCATTAATGTTTTTTTTCATTGAACGGGCTTCTTTTGAAACAGAACAGGCACTGAGAGTGAATGTTAATGATAATATGATTAAACTGCTGTTTAAAAATTTCATCTTGATAGTTTTTAAATTTTACAGGAAAGCTTTATGCTGATTCGCTAAAAACTACTCAGACAATTATAATGCCAAAAGATTTTTTGAGAAAGTAAATATTATGACTAAAACTGAAGCCTGTTATACGTTTTTATAACATCAAAAGAAAAACTTACATAATTCACATATATTAAACTGCTGAGGTGAACTGTTTTAAAAAACGCAGATCATTTTCGCTGAATAAGCGTAAATCTTTTATCTGGTATTTTAACATCGTTATTCTTTCTATGCCCATGCCAAATGCAAAGCCAGTGTATTTATTGCTATCAATACCACAATTATCCAACACATTGGGATGTACCATACCGCAACCTAAAATTTCTACCCAGCCTGTCTTTTTACAAACGCTGCAACCTTCGCCGTCACAGATCAAACAACTGATATCCATCTCTGCACTCGGCTCAGTAAACGGGAAATAACTGGGACGAAAACGAACCTTAACAGCGGCACCAAACATTTCCTGCACAAAGAAGTATAATGTTTGTTTTAGATCGGCAAAAGAAACATTTTCCGCAATGTATAATCCTTCAACCTGGTGAAAAAAACAATGAGCTCTTGCACTGATGGTTTCGTTACGGTAAACCCGGCCCGGGCAAATGATACGGACAGGTAATTTTCCTTTTTGCATTTCACGTACCTGCACGCTGCTTGTATGTGTACGCAATAACCAATCCGGGTTTTGAGAAATATAAAATGTATCCTGCATATCTCGGGCAGGATGATTTTCGGGTAAGTTAAGTGCGGTAAAATTATGAAAATCATCTTCTATCTCCGGCCCTTCGGCAACTGCAAAACCAAGCCTTTGAAAAATAGAAATGATTTTATTTTTAACCAGGCTGATGGGATGACGACTGCCAAGAGGCAATGGATCACCGGGCAATGTCAGGTCTATGTTGTTGGCGGCTGGGTGTTGTTCGTTGTTTACTGAGATTTTTAATTGCTCATACTTTGCTTCGGTAAAAAGTTTAAATTCATTTAGCAGTTGGCCCGCCTGTTTTTTATTTTCGGTGGCAACATTTTTCATTTCGCCCATAATGGTCTTCAAAAGGCCTTTTGAGCCAAGATATTTAATACGAAATACCTCCGCATCACCCTCATTGAAAGAGTTTATCTCTTTTTTAAGTTCATCTATCTGTTGTAATAATTGTTCCATTTGGCAAAGATAAGGAACTTAAGAACCGGGTAATACATACCGGAATGCAGGAAAATAACATTTTTTTTATAGTATAAATCTTTACTTTTAACGTCTAAATTTATTTATATGGATCTGTTTAAATCGGGCAATCCCGCTTTATCTGAAAAAAGATTTAAGGATACCGTTCTTGATGATGTTGTTACACATGAAAATGCGATGACTGTTAAGGGAACAGTCAACAAATTCGGGTTTTTGTTTTTGATGACTCTTGCTACAGCTTATTATTCATGGAAAGAAGCCGCTGATGGCGGCAATGCCTGGGCCTTGGTGCTGGTAGGTGTATTTGGCGGATTAGGCGTTGCCATTTTAATAGCTTTCAAAAAAGAATGGAGCCCGTATTTAGCTCCTGTTTATGCATTACTGGAAGGTTTATTTGTAGGAGCCGTTTCTGCATTTTTTGAATACAGTGTTGCCAGTAAACAAGGTGGTTATTCCGGAGGTTATTCCGGCATTGTATTGCAGGCTGTGGGACTTACGTTTTCAGTAGTTATTGCTATGTACCTCTTATATAAATTTCAAATAATAAAAGTTACACAGCGTTTTAAATCAGTAGTAATGATTGCAACTGCAGGTATTGCACTTTTTTACCTGGTGTGCTGGGGATTATCATTCTTTAATGTAAATGCACCTTCTTTCGTTTTCCAGAATTCTGCACTAGGTATTGGTTTTTCTGTTTTTGTTGTTGCTTTAGCCGCACTGAATTTATTATTGGATTTTGATATGATAGAACGTGGTGCAGAACTTGGCGCACCAAAATATATGGAGTGGTATGGCGCTTTTGGTTTATTGGTAACCATTGTTTGGTTATACCTGGAGATATTGAGATTATTATCAAAGATCAGCAGGAAATAAAAAAAGGCCGTTCAAAAATTGAACGGCCTTTTTTTATTTTAATTCTTTGAGTAATGTTTTTACTTTTTTGGCAATAACATCTCTTACTTTATTAAACCCGGCAGGTTCCATATTTTTTGGATCAGGAATCTGCCAGTTAATAAATTTTTTGGCCGGCATCCAGGGGCAGGCATCGCCGCAACCCATAGTTACCACAGCATCAAAAGGTGCAAACTGTTTTACTTCATCCAGGCTCTTACTATGGTGTTTACTTAAATCATAACCCAATTCCTTCATGGCTCTAATGGCTTTGGGGTTTACCATACCGCTTGGTTTGCTGCCGGCACTGTAAGTTTCCACATTTTTTCCTCCAAGTATTTTTGCAAATGCCTGGCTCATTTGAGACCGGTTGCTGTTTTCAATACAAACAAAAAGTAATTTCTTTTTCATCACCGTTTTATAATTTTATTTTTTAACAGTATCCGTTTCCGGGTTCGCAACAGTTCCTGTCATCTTTAGCAGTTTTTTCTGCATAAACTGTAATACTTGAGATTTTTGTTTTACCATTTTTATATGCAGTAATTTCTTCTGCACTTAAATAATTGGCCAAAATATTATCTGGTATGATAATGGCTTTATCTTTTTGCAGTGTAACATTTTTAAATCCTGCAGCTTCAATCATTTCCAGGTAAACCTGTTTTTGAATGGCGCCTGAAACACAGCCAGCATATAGCTCTGCTACATCTTTCCACCTGATTGGCAATTCTCCTTCCAATACAATATCAGAAATTGAAAAATGAGCCCCGGGTTTTAATACCCTGAAAATTTCGCTGATCACTTTGTGTTTGTTGGGCACTAAATTCAATACACAATTACTTACAATTACATCGGCGTAATTACTGGTTACCGGCATATCATCAATATCGCCCAGCCTGAACTCTACATTATTAAAGTTCAGTTTTTCGGCATTGGTTCTTGCTTTATTGACCATCGCTTCGGTAAAATCAATACCTAATACCTTGCCATTTTCGCCAACAATTTTTCGTGCAATAAAAGCATCGTTACCGGCACCGCTGCCTAAATCAATTACTGTATCACCTGCTTTAATTTTTGCAAATTCAGTTGGCAGCCCACAACCCAGGCCCAGGTCAGCATCAGGATTATAGCCTTCCATTTTTGTGTAATCATCTGCCATAATATTGTACACTTCATCACCACAGCAGGATGATGTGGCTCCACAACAAGAGGCAGCATTTTGTGTTTGACTTTGTTCCGCAATGGCGGCATACTTTTCTTTTACCAGTTCTTTAATTTGAGATTCGTTGTTCATGTCTTTACATTTTTTGTTTATAATTATTTCTAACAACAAGCTTTTTCATTCTGTACTTTCAGTTTATTAAATAAGAAACTGAATTCTCTCATAAATTTTTCAAAGGCCTTCCAGTTTATACAGTAGCAATTGCGTGGGCCATCTATACTGCTATTTATTAAGCCGGCTTTTTTTAATTCTTTTAAATGTTGCGATACGGTACTTTGTGCCAGTGGCAATATATCAACCATCTCTCCGCAAATACATTCATTATGTTGTGCCAGCACTTTTAAAATAGCAATACGGGCCGGATGTGCCAATGCCTTGGCAAATGCTGCCAGGTCTTGTTCTTTTTGAGTAAATTCTTCTTTTTTATGAATGGCCATAATTTAAATACTTAATTTTTGAAAACTGCAAAACAAAAAATTTTGCACTGTTTTAAATGGTGTAATATGGTTTGCAGTTATACACTTTATTTTTGAAAACCATTTTTGTAATGTATCACTGAGTAATTTTTCGCTGTATTGTTTTACCGGCAAGCCGGTGCATTTTTCAGGGCCTTCGGTGGAGAATGTTCCTATTATTAAATTACCTGCCGGTTTAATATACTGCCTGGCAATGGATAAATAACTTTCAACTTCATCAGCAGTAGTTAAAAAATGAAATGCAGCCCTGTCGTGCCAGCAATCGAATTTATTATCTGTTTTAAATGCCAATACATCAGCAACAACCCAGTTAACTCGTTTGGCTTTTTCACCTAAACGGATCCTGGCTTTATTAATAGCTGTTTCCGAAATATCCAAAATGGTAACATTGGTATAGCCCAATCCCAGTAAATGATCAACCAAAAAACTATCGCCACCACCTATATCAATTACCGAAGCTGTTTTTGGAATATTCAGGTGCTTAAAGAACTGTAATGATTCTTCAGGTTGGGGTTGATACCAACTTACTTCATTAAGCTGTTTTGTACTGTAAACCTTTTCCCAGTGTTCTTTTATATTCATATTTTAATCTTATATCGCAAATATATGATTAATTAAATCAAATTTCCAAATTATTTTATAAAAAAAGCCAGGCGTTGGCCTGGCTGATTTTTATAAAATTCTTATCGCTACTCTCGTCCATCCAGCAAATTACCCAGCCCACCTAAAATACTTCCTTCTTCTTTACGCTTGTAGGTATATTGCTGTAACCGGCCCGCCAAACGGCTGATGGGCAATGATTGCAGCCATACTTTACCTGGCCCACGTAATACTGCAAAAAACAAACCTTCGCCGCCAAACATCCAGTTTTTTATGCCGCTGATAAATTCAATATCAAAATCAACACCGGCAGTATATGCAACCACACAACCGGTATCAACTTTTAAAAGTTCGCCTGCCTGTAACTCTTTTTCAACTACATAACCACCGGCATGTGCAAAAGCCAATCCATCTCCTTCCAGTTTTTCCATAATAAATCCTTCGCCGCCAAAAATACCTGTACCCAGTCTTTTCTGAAATTCAATACCAATACTTACACCTTTAGCAGCACATAAGAAAGCATCTTTTTGTGCAATGATCTTACCACCTAATTGCTGCAGGTCAAATACAATGATCTTACCAGTATATGGTGCTGCAAAACTTACTTTCTTTTTTCCCTCCCCGGTGTTGGTAAATGCCGTCATAAATAAACTCTCCCCTACCAGCAATCTTTTTCCGGCGCTGAATAATTTACCCAGCAAACTATTATCCTGCTGCTGGCTTCCATCTCCAAAAATGGTATTCATCTGGATGTCGTTATCCATCATCATAAAGGCGCCGCTTTCTGCAATGGCCGTTTCGTTGGGGTCAAGTTCTATTTCTACAAATTGAAGTTCTTCTCCATAAATTTTGTAATCTATTTCGTGATTTGTACGCATGGTTATATTTTTTATCAAAAATAATAAACAATACAGGGTTCAAAGTCTAATTATTTGATAAAAGGTAATATATATTGACCATTTTTGTTTTTATTTGAAGTTCTAAAAATATTTACCATGCGTATTAAAAATTTTGCAGCAGTAATCCTGCTGTTTTGTTTTGGCCAACCGGTTTTCAGCCAGGCCAGATTGATGGAGAAAGTTGAAAAGAAAGCTGACGAAATTATAATCCCTTATGAAAAATTTGTTTTGCCCAACGGACTTACATTAATCATACATGAAGACCACAGCGACCCCATTGTACATGTGGATGTTACTTACCACGTTGGCAGTGCACGTGAAGAGATCGGTAAAAGTGGCTTTGCCCATTTTTTTGAACACATGATGTTTGAAGGAAGTGATCATATTGGCAAAGGAGAACATTTTAAGATCATTACTGAAGCCGGTGGAACCCTGAATGGCAGTACCAATACTGATCGCACCAATTATTTTGAAACCGTACCAAGCAACCAGCTTGAAAAAATGATCTGGCTGGAAGCAGACAGGATGGGTTATTTACTGGATGCTGTAACACAGGAAAAATTTGATAACCAGCGCAGCACTGTAAAAAATGAACGTGGTCAGAATTATGATAATCGTCCTTATGGATTGGTGGGCGAATTCAGTTCTAAAAACTTATATCCTTATGGCCATCCTTACAGTTGGCTAACTATTGGTTATGTGGAAGACCTGAACAGGGTTACTGTAAATGACCTGAAAAACTTTTTTTTAAGATGGTATGGCCCTAACAATGCTACCATTACAATTGGTGGTGATGTAAAAACTGCAGATGTAGTAAAGCTGGTAGAAAAATATTTCAGTCCCATTCCGAAAGGACCGGATGTACAAAAAACCGTATTGCCAAAAGTTGTAGTTGAAACGGATCGTTATGTTTCATACACCGATAACTACGCCAAGATTCCATTGCTCACAAAAGTTTATCCTACCATACCAAACTATGATAAGGACATGGCAGCTTTGGCTTGTCTTGCTCAAATATTAGGGCAGGGGAAAAATTCAATACTTTACCAGCAATTGGTAAAACCTAAAAAAGCCTTGCAGGCCAGCAGTTTCAGCCAGCTATCTGAACTTGCCGGTGAATTCAGTTTCCGTATCACTCCTTTCCCAGGTAAAACATTAGCATCAATGGACTCTCTTCTTACTGCAGCAATGGTAACTTTTGAAAACCGTGGTGTAACTGATGAAGATATCACCAAATTTAAGGGGGGAATAGAAGCACAATACATTAATGGATTGCAAAGTGTTTCAGGAAAAGTTTCGCAGCTTGCAGCTTTTCAAACTTTTGCCGGAAATCCAAATATGACCGGCAAATTGTTGAACATGTATCGTTCAGTTACCAAAGAAGATGTGTTACGTGTTTACAATGAATACATAAAAGGTAAGCATAGTGTTACAGTTAGTATATTAACCAAGGGGCAGGAAAAAATGATTGCTGCACCGGATAACTATACTGTTGATGCAAGCAATTATGTAAAACCAAATTATGGTTACGATGGTTTACATTATGCAAAAGCATCTGATAATTTTGACCGCAGTAAAAAACCCGGCAATGGTCTTAATCCCGTTGTAAAAGTTCCGCCATTCTGGAAAAAAGAATTGCCCAATGGAATAAAAATGATTGGTGCCCAGAATACTGAGATACCAACGGTTACTTTATCAGTCAGCATCCCCGGTGGTCACCTGGCGCAGGCAAATGATACATCAAAGATCGGCCTTGCCGGTATGGTAGCTAGTATGCTGAATGAAGACACAAAAAAATATACTGCAGAACAAATGGCTGTTGAACTGCAAAAATTAGGCAGCAGCATTTCTGTTTCAAATGATCTTAACAGCATCAACTTTAATGTGCAGTGCTTAAAAAAGAATGTAGATAAAACACTGGAGTTATTACAGGAAAGAATATTGAACCCGAATTTTACTGCAGAAACATTTGACCGTTTACAAAAACAGGCATTGGAAGGATTTAAGCAGGCAAAGTCGCAACCGGCTACCATTGCAACTGACGTGTACAGTAAATTAAACTTCGGTCGTGATAATATTTTAGGGATGAGTGATAATGGTACAGAATATACCATTAAGAATTTAACATTGAAAGATGTACAACAGTATTATGATAACTATATGACTTCGCAGGATACCAAAGTAGTTGTTGTGGGAGATATTACGCAAAGTGAAATTGAACCGAAGCTTACGTTTTTAAATAAGTTGCCAAATAAAAAGATCAACCTTCCTAAACCGGGTGCAGTACCTGAAATATCTAAAACAAAAATTTACCTGGTGGATGTACCCAAGGGTGCACAAACCGAATTCAGGGTGGGTTATGTTACCGGTATGAAATATGATGCAACCGGCGAATATTTTAAATCGGGGCTGATGAATTATGTGCTGGGTGGTTCATTCAACAGTCATTTAAATATGAACCTTCGGGAAGATAAGGGCTGGACATATGGTGCCCGTTCTTCTTTTAACAGCGATGAATATAACGGAACATATACTTTCAGTTCAGGTATCAGGGCTGATGCTACCGACAGTGCATTGATTGAAACCATGAAGGATATTAAAAATTATGCAAGCACTGGTATTACTGCAGATGAACTGAGTTTCACTAAAAATGCAATCGGGCAAAGAGATGCCCTGCAATATGAGACAGGTCCGCAAAAGGCAGGTTTTATAGGAAGAATTCTGGAATATAACCTTCCCGGTGATTTTGTTCAGCAACAAAACAGGATCTTATCTGCCATGACAAAAAAAGAAATTGATGCATTGGCAAAAAAATGGCTGAAAACAGATAAGATGAATATTTTACTGGTTGGCGATAAAGCAAAAATTTTACCGGGCCTGCAAAAACTGGGTTATGATATTGTAGAGCTTGATTCAGATGGCAACAAAAAAGATTCGCATATTAAATAAAAGGTTTTCGCAAATCATTAAAAAAAATGCCGCTCAATTTTGAGTGGCATTTTTAAAATCAATATCATGGCTTTTCCAGGATTAAACTTCTTTTAATTTCCCGTTCCAAACTTTCTTACCCTGTATCCTTCTTACCAGGTACATGATGCCAACAAATATGAAAAAGAAAGGGCCGGCAAAACCAAGCAGGGCAATATACCGGGTGCCATAAAACTGTGCCATTGGTCTGCGTAATCTTTCTGCAATTAAATACATGCTTGGCACCATAATTAAAGTAAGGAAAAATGCGAAAATCAATCCGAATATGATCGTCCAGCTTAACGGGCCCCAGAACACCACACTATCTCCGCCAAAGAAAATATGCGGATTCAGATGCTGAAAGAAAGAAACAAAATCAATATTGAAACCAACAGCCAGGGGTAATAATCCCAGCATGGTAGCCAATGCTGTTAACAATACCGGAATGATACGGATCTTACCTGCCTGTATGGCCGCTTCTTTTGTTTTCACCCCTCTGCCTTTTAATTCATCTGTAAATTCAATTAATAAAATTCCGTTCTTAATTACAATACCTGCCAGGCCAATTACACCAACAAGCAACATGATGGTTGCAATGGTCATCCCCGTAAAAGCATAGCCCAGCAATACACCGATCACCGAAAAGAAGATCTCGGTTAAAACAATAAATGGTTTGCTCATTGAGTTGAACTGCAATACCAGTATGAGGAATATTAAACCTAACGCCAGGAAGAATGCAGTTACCAAAAATTTATTTGTCTCCGCTTCCTGTTCACTCTGGCCTGTTTGTTTAATGGTAACATCTGCCGGAATCTTGTTTTTCGATTTAAAGTCAGCAATTTTTAAAGCCAGTTGTTCATTCACTTTCCCTGTCATGGTTGGGTTGAGTACATTGGATTGCAACTGGATGGTTCGTTTCACATTTTTACGGGCAATAGCACCTGAAGTATTTGTATAATCAATTGTAGCTACTGCACTAACCGGTATTGATTTTACCATCATCGTATTCATATCCATAAATGTGATACGCATATTCATCACATCAGTAATATTTTTCCGTTGCAGATCGCTGTACCGCAATTGGATTTTATATTCATCCTCGCCTTCTTTCAGTTTACTTACTTCCTTCCCAAAAACTGCTGTGCGTATTTCTGAGCCGATCTGCCCGGTACTCAATCCTTCCATCATAGCTTTTTCACGGTCAACATTTACAGTTATCTCCGGACTATTCAGGTCAACATCCATTTTTAAATTTTCGATACCGTAAATCTGGTTGGTATCTAAATAATTTGATAGGTTACTGGCCACTTCTGCAATCTCTTCAAATTTATCGCCGGTAATTTCTATATTAACCGGTGGATCAGTTGGCGGTCCAGCATCTTCTTTAGCCACTTCAATGCTTGCACCAGGTATGCCTTTCATCGCTGCACGAACTTCATCTAAATAAGGTAAAGTGTGTATGCCATGTCGCTTTTCATATTCAACAAACGAAACCTGTATCCTGCCTAAATTAGATTGAATACTCCTGTTGTTGCTTCGTGGATTATTGGCGCTGTTGGCCACATTGGCAATAATGCTTTCTACAATGCTGCCCGGTGTGCCGGGATTTTCTTTTTCTAAAACCTTGTACACTTTTTTCTCCAACGCATGCGTAAAACTATCGGTTGTTTTTACATCTGTACCTACCGGCATTTTTAAATACACATAAATAAAGTTAGGGTCGCCGCTGGGGAAAAATGTTTGATCGTTGCCCCGTAAATAAAGCAAAGCGGCTGATACCGGAAATAAAATAAACAAACATACCAGCATCCATGCCGGCCTTGTGCCCTGTAAAACCCAGCGTAACAATTTTTCGTACCGGTGCATGAGGCCCGGCAACACCCTGTTCTGAAAAAAATGAATAATATCTCTGAACACAAAACGGTTGAGTATAGCAAGCAAGGCCATAAACCAAAGGAAGTTTGCAAAGCCATGCCATCCTGCCAAATGAAGAAGCAAACCAAATCCGATTACGGTCCAAAAAAACGGTTTTTTAAATAGTGCTTTTTTAGGTTCGTCAAATTCCCTGCCCTCGGGTTTCATAAAACTTACTGCAAAAACCGGGTTAAAAATAAATGCTACTATTAAAGATGCAGCTAAAGTAAGGATCAACATTGTAGGCAGGTAGATCATGAATTTACCAATGATACCTTTCCAGAAAAGTAATGGGAAAAATGGCGCAAGTGTTGTTGCAGTACCGGCAAGTACAGGAATAAAAATTTCTCCGGCAGCTTCCTTGGCACTTCGTATGATGGGTACTTTACCATTGTTATAAATACGGTGCGTATTTTCAATTACCACAATGGCATCATCTACAATTATTCCCAATCCAAACAGCAAAGCAAATAAAACAATAAAGTTCAGGGTTACAGGTGTACCAATAATAGCATCTCCAATTGGTAAGAACAGGAATGCTACAAAGACGCTCAATGGTACACTCAGGGCTACAAAAAATGCATTGGTAACACCCATAAAAAACATCAGTACCAATAATACCAATACAAAACCAATTACAATAGTATTTACAAGGTCCTTGAAAGATGTAGCCGTTGCCTTACTCTGGTCGCCGGTAATTACCACTTTCAGATCTTTAGGTAGTATATCATCTTTCTGCATTTTGGCAACAATGTCTTTTATCTTTCCTGCTGCATTAATAAGATTTTCGCCGGCACGTTTTACAATATTTATGGTAATAACATTCTTGCCATCGAGCCTGGCATAACTTTCTTTTTCTTTAATGGTATCTTTTAATTGAGCGATATCTTTTAAATAAACTGATGCCCCTCTTGCACTGCTGCGTACAACAATATCATTCAAATTAAGTACACTGGTAAACTGTCCTTTAATTTTGATGGTACGTTTCATATCTCCCACTTCTACCAAACCTCCCGTAATATCACGGTTCTCCCGACTGATGGCATTTTCAATATCCATAAAGCTCACCCTGGCAGCCTGCATTTTATAGGGATCAACATTTACCTGTATCTCTCTTTCCGGTGCACCAACAATTTCGGCCCTGGTTATTTCAGAAAGCTCTTCAAATTTATCCTGCATTTTATCGGCATACTGCTTCAGTTTAATACCATCATAATCGCCGCTTACATTTACAAACATGATGGGCATTTCGGAAAAAGCAAATTCCTGTGCATTAGGTTGCACCGTAAGGTCGTTAGGCAGATCAGATTTTGCTTTATCAATAGCATCCTTCACCTTTACTTTTGCGATCTCTGTTTTTACATCCGTATCAAATTCAACAACAATTAAACTAAAATCGGTTTGTGATGTACTGGTAATTTTTTTAACCTTGGCACCGCTAATGCCTTTCAATTGTTTTTCTATTGGCCGGGTAACAAGGTTCTCAATGTCTTTTGGTGAATTGCCAACATACACAGTACTTACACTTATAGTAGGCACCACAATATCAGGGAACTGCTCCTTGGGCATACTATTGAATTGTACCAACCCATACGTAGTGATCAGAATGGCAATAATATAAATAGCCGTACGGTTATTGATTGACCAGCTTGTAGGACCAAATTCTTTAAATTTTCTGCTTATTCCTTCTTTAAAATTCATAAAACTATTTTTGTTATCATCAGTTAGTTATTCATTTCACGCAAAGCCGCTAAGTTTTTGCAAAAAGGCAAAGACAGGTAAATAGACCTTAGGGTTCTTTGCACCTTTGCGTGAAATCTTATTTTATATTGGTGCTGATTATTTGCCCGTCATAAATATTCTGATACCCCTCAGTTATTAATTGATCGCCCGCTTTTAAGCCGGCCTTTATTTCTACATTATTACCATACACTTCGCCAATAACAACAGGTATCTTCTTTGCTATCGATTTATTATTGCTCAGTTTTGAAAGTACATAAACATATTTACTCGTCTCGTCACTTTGTATGGTATTAACCGGTATTACCACTGCATTAGGCGCTGAGTAATCCAGTATCCGCATGATGGCAGATTGATTCGGTTTTAATGCAGGGTCGGCAGGTATTTTTGCTTCTGCAACAAAACCTCTCAATGTCGGATCAATTGACTGGCTGATCAAAGAAATGCTTGAAGTAATTTTTTTATTGGCATCAGGTATATTGATCTCAACTACAGAACCTTTACTAAGCCTGGTAAGATAATTCTCCGGAATATTGGTTACTACTTTTAAGCTGCTGGTGTTTACAATTTTTATCTGTGGTCCTGCTGCTGTCATTCCCTGAAAGATTTCACCTACCCTGATGTTAACGATATCAGCAACGCCATTTACATCACTGTAAACATTGGATGTATTCAATTGCTCTACCGCAACTTTTACCTGTTCGCCTGCAGCCTTTAACTGGTTCTCTAAACTTTCAACATTTGTTCGTGCAGTTATCAACTGCACTTCGGTACCAATACCCTGGTCCCAAAGATTTTTCTGACGCTGGTAAATATTCTTTGCAAAGCCAAGTTGTGTTTTTATTCCTTCAAGTTGTTGCCTGGCTGCGGTAACCTGTTGTTGTACAATAGCAGCATCAAGCTTTAGTAACAACTGTCCTTTTTTTACATACTGCCCCTGTTGTACAAATACGGCACGTACCTGTCCGCCCATACCACGTGGCGATATGTAGGAAATATTTTCAGCATCAACATGCCCCTGCAGATCTATATAATGTTTAAAATCCTGGGTGGTTACCGCGGCAGTGCCAACTAATTTTATTTTTGAATTGTTGGCAGTGTTGCTGTCTAATTTCTCCAGCTCAGCCTGTAACTGTTGAATCTCTTCATCAGTTTTGGTTCTGTCAGCTTTCAATTTTTCAATAGCAGCTTTTTTATCATTAATATTTGCTGATTCATCTTTGCTGCTATTACCACATGAGGCAATAAAAAACATTACTGCTGCTGCAATGGTTATTTGTGTTACTTTTTTCATCGGTGTGTTGTTAATCTTAATAATTTATAATTTTCCGGTTGCTCTTAAAAAATCAACTTTAGCAATGATGGCATCATACAAAGCGCTGATATAATTTGTTTGTGCTGTTTTCAGGTCCAGTTGTGCGGTATTGATCTCGGTTGCAGAACCTGTACCGATCTCATATTTCTTTTTTGTCTGGTTAAATACTTTTTCGGCCAGTGCCATATTCTTTTTTTGAAAATCCATGGTTGCAATGGCGGTTGCAAAATTATTCCTGGCATCATCCACTTCTTTATCAATACTGTTCTTCAGTGCTTCAGTTTGATTTTCAGTTTTTTTCAATTGCAGTCTTGCTCCCTGTGTTTTTGCTTTAAGGGCAAATCCATTAAATATAGGAACCTTCATCTGCAAACCGATATAAGAAGTAGTGTACCAATCGCCTTTACCAAAAAAATCAAACTGATTTCGCTGTGCCTGTTTACTGTAATTACCTACCAAAGCAAAAGTTGGTATCTGACTTAATTTATACCGCCGCACATTCAATCCGTTGAGTTTATTGGTCAGTTCCATGGCCTGATAGTCTTTACGATCTTTATAATTATACTGGCTGCTTTCTAATACTGATTCTTTGATCTGTTCATCGCTGAGTGTATCGGTTAATACCAGGCTGTCTTTTACCGGCATGCCCATTAATAATTTTAAACCGGCATAACCATTCCTGATCATGTTTAATGCTTTCAGTTTTTCTGTTTGCAGGTTTGCAATCTGCACCGTAAGCTTATCAATGTCCACTCTTTCCGTAAAGCCATTATCGTACATCACGGCTACATCATGATTTAATTTTTGCAGCCGTGCAATGTTCGCATCCAGTAATTCAATTTGAGTTTTACTTAATACCAGCTGGTAATACACTTTATAGATATTGGCTTTAATATTATCCTCAGTTACGCCAAGTATCGCTTTTTGCAGGTTGATTGTTCCGTTCCTGGCTTTCAATGCTATAAAAACCTGGCCGTCAAAAACGATCTGGCTTAATGATAAACCTGCATTAGCGTTCCACCTGGTTCCGAATTTTGCAGGAAAATAAGTTCCTGGTGCCCCGCCGTTAAACTGACCCGGTATCAATGTTGTAGGTATATAAAGGTAATCGGTTACACCTCCGCTGCCATTTACCTGGGGCAAAGCGATAGAGGTAATATCTCTGTTTGTTTGTTCCTGTATCAGAATATCCAATAAAGCATTTTTTACCTGTACCGAATTTTGTTTGGCATAATCAACTGCCTGCTGTACCGAAAATGAATTTATTTTTTGTGCATCAGCTTTTACGATAAACAATAATAAGCTTATACATAAAAGGCTATATATCCCTAATTTTTTCATCACTATTGTTTTATTACTTATTATTTTTTGGTTAATGATCTCCCTTTTTGTTCCATATACTTTATAACCAGCTTATATCCTTTTTGTGAAACCAATCCAAAGAGAAAATGAACAAGTATCTCTTCTTCAATCTTAGCCAGGTTGTGTTTTAAACTTTGCTGAAATTCCGGATTGAACGGAACAAACATGGTTTCTACCCGGTACCTGCATAAAATATCTACAGCAATTTCCGGCCTGTATAGCTCTTCTGTTACACCCCGTTCCAGGTTTTGTTTACATACATTAAATAAAAAATCATTTTTGTGTTTCATAAATTTTGCAAATGCAACCGGATGGTATTTCTGCATATCAAACAAAATAGACGGGTTCATGGTTTTAAACATCTCTGCCATCATCTCCATCACCAGGAAAATCTCATGCACGGCATTATCCGAATTTTTGATATCTGCTTTACAGGCACATTGATTGGTTTCAATTACTTCATCAACAACAGCCTCTACCAGTTCATCTTTATCTTTAAAATAATGGTAAATGGTTTTTTTACTCATGCCCAGGTGGGCAGCAATGTCATCCATACTTACACTGCGTATGCTGTATTGCATCAGCAGGTCGTGAGCAGCTTTTTGAATCCGTTTTTTTGTATCTGTTTCTGTCATAATCGGACACAAAACTACGGAAACTTTCAATGTAACCAAAGTTTCCATCCTCTTTTTTTGCCTTTTATACCAATTTTTTAATGGTAAATACTTTAAAGGCTGTATTTCAACAATTTCACTAAAGGATCTGCAAAGAATTATCTTTGCCACATTAAATAAAATACCATGAATAAGACTTTTAACTATAAAAAACTACTCCAGTATTTTTTACAGGGCCTATTAATACTGGGACCGGTAACCATTACTGCCTATTTTATTTACTGGGCGGTTTCATCCATTGACAGCTGGATCCCGATCTTTACCTACACCGATCCGCAGGGTTTGGTTCATGTAAGAAATTACGGCATTGGTTTCGTTCTGATCATTGGCGTTTTAATCATTATCGGGTATTTCAGTTCTTTTTTTATTACCAGCCGCTTTCTCAGTTTTTTTGATAAGCTATTGGAAAAAACACCAGGCATCAAACATATTTACTCCACAACCCGGGATTTTTTTGAAGCATTTGCCGGCAACAATAAAAAATTTACCAAACACGTACTGGCTAATGTTGATGATACGGATGTTTGGCGTTTTGGCTTTATTACACATGGGGATATGAAGGATTTTGGTTTAGCCGATTATGTAACAGTATATATTCCGATGGCTTATTCTGTAGCGGGAAATGTTTATGTGATACCAAAAAACAGGGTAAAGCTCATAGAGAACATCAGTGCAGCACAAACCATGAAGTTTGCGGTAAGCGGTGGTGTTACAGATATTGATGAAGATGACACTAAACATAAATTTTTAAAAACCTGACAGGAAAATAAATTGTATTTTGTAAAAGCTTAATAATGTAATAATGAAAAAAGCTAACCGGGTATTCATTATACTTTTTCTGTTACTCATTTCATACTATCCTTGTTTCTGCTGGGGCTTTTACGCCCATCAAAAGATAAATTATTACGCTGTTTTTTTATTGCCCCCCGAAATGATGGTATTGTTTAAACCCAATATCAGTTTCCTGAGTGAACATGCCATTGACCCAGACAAAAGAAGATATGCTGTGCCTGATGAAGGGGCCAGACATTATATTGACATTGACCATTATGGCAAATACCCGTTTGAATCTTTACCCAGGAAATGGAATGATGCAGTTGCCAAATTTGGCGAAGACTTATTAAAAGAAAATGGCATTGTTCCCTGGCATGTGCAGGCTATGTTGGCCCGGTTAACTAACGCTTTTAAAGAAAAGAATTACAGCCTGATCATGAAGTACAGTGCAGAGATAGGGCATTATATTGCAGATGCACATGTTCCATTACACGTTTGCAGTAATCATAACGGACAACTTACCAATCAAAAAGGTATTCATGCATTTTGGGAAAGCCGGGTGCCAGAGTTACTGGCCGAAAAGGAATTTGATTTTTTTATTGGCAAGGCCGAGTATATTCAAAACCCCGGAGACTTTATCTGGAAAAGAGTTTTGGAAAGTGCCAAAGCTACAGATTCAGTTTTAAGTTTTGAAAGGGAATTAACTTTACAATTTTCAGATGATAAGAAATATGCTTTTGAAAACAGGAATGGTAAAACAGTCCGCCAATATTCATCTGCCTTTACCATCGCATACAATAAGAAATTGGATGGCATGATCGAACGCCGAATGCGCCAATCTGTTTTTGCCATTGCTTCTTTCTGGTATACGGCCTGGGTTAATGCCGGCCAGCCCGATCTTAAAGGACTGGTAAACCAAAAATTTTCTGACGCTGATCTTAAAGATTTTGAACAACTCAACCTGCAATGGAGTTCTGCCGGCAAAATGATAGGCCGGGAAGAACAATAAGGGCTGATTGATTTGATTTGGGTATTTTTGCAGTCGAAAATTATTTTATCAATTAATCAGCAAAAATCAGTGGTTCATAATTTTAATGCAGGCCCTTCTATTTTACCCAAAGAAGTTTTTGAACAGGCTTCAAAGGCTGTAATCAATTTTAATGATACCGGCTTATCTATTTTAGAGATTGGTCATCGTACCCCGCTTTTCCAGGAAGTGATGGATGAGGCCAGGGCCCTGGTAAAAGAATTAATGCTGCTGGATGATGATCATGAAGTATTATTCCTGCATGGTGGTGCATCTACCCAGTTTATGCAGGCGCCCATGAATTTACTGGATGAAAAAGAAACGGCCGCATATACCGATACCGGTGTATGGAGCACCAAAGCCATCAAAGAGGCAAAGCTTTTTGGTAAAGTTGAAATTGTTTGCAGCAGCAAAGAGAGCAACTTTAGTTTTATTCCAAAAGATTTTGCTGTACCCAATGATGCAAAATATTTGCATATCACAACCAACAATACTATTTACGGAACACAATGGCAAAAAATTCCTAAAACAAGTAACTGCCTGGTGGCTGATATGAGTAGCGATATTTTAAGCAGGGTTATTGATTTTAATGCCTTCGACCTTATTTATGCGGGTGCACAAAAAAATATGGGGCCTGCAGGAGTAAACTTAGTGGTGGTAAATAAAAATATTTTAGGAAAAGTAAAACGTACAATTCCTACCATAATGGATTACCGCAACCATATTAAAGAAGGCAGCCTGTTAAACACGCCACCGGTTTTTGCCATCTATGTTTGCATGCTTACTTTAAGATGGTTGAAAGCACAGGGAGGTATTGGTGCTATAGAAAAACTTAACAATGAAAAAGCAGCTTTATTATATGCAGCCATTGATGAAAACCCGTTATTTACCGGCACAGTAAATAAAGAAGACAGAAGTAAAATGAATGTTTGTTTTGTAATGAACGATCCCGGTTTGGAAGAACCCTTTTTACAGTTTACAAAAGAAGAGGGTATTATTGGCATAAAAGGCCATCGGCTGGTTGGTGGTTTCAGGGCATCGCTTTATAATGCTTTACCGCCTGACAGCGTAAAAGTATTAACAGGCCTGATGAAAGCATTTGCATTACAGCATGCTTAATCAAGTATAATTAATTTAAAATAACAATAGCATGGTAACCATAGCACCTTTTAAAGCATTAAGACCGGCTGCAGAATTGGCAAAACAGGTAGCTTCACGCCCATATGATGTGCTAAGCAGCAAAGAAGCAAAAGTTGAAGCACAGGGTAATAATGTTAGTTTTTTACACATCACCAAAAGCGAAATTGATTTACCCGATACAACTGATATTCATGCACAACAGGTTTATGATAAAGCAAAAGAAAATTTAGTTGCTTTTATCAGCCGTAATATTTTATTCAGGGAGAGTAAAGCCTGTTATTATATTTATGAACTGGTGATGGCAGGAAAAAGCCAGACAGGACTGGTTTGTGGAAGTTCGGTTGATGATTATGAAAATGGACTCATAAAAAAACATGAATTTACCCGTCCCGACAAAGAACTGGACAGGATCAATCATATAAAAACAACCGGTGCACAAACCGGCAATGTTTTTCTTGCTTATAAAAATGTTACTGAGATAGATAATTTAATTGATAGCTGGAAACAACGCAGCCCGGTTTATAATTTTACTGCTGATGATGGCATACAACATACGGTATGGATCATTAATGATGATGACACGATTAAACAGATCACAAATTTGTTTAAAGAAAAAGTGCTCTGCACGTATATTGCCGATGGCCACCACCGTGCGGCTTCTGCTGCTAAAGTACGTGCTGCCTTGGGTAATAAAGCAGCAGCAGGTACTGATATTTTTTTAACCACATTATTTCCTTCCAGCCAGTTGCATATAATGGATTACAACCGGGTGGTGAAAGACCTGAATAATTTTAATGAAGAAGAATTTTTGTCTGCAGTAAAAAAGAATTTTACTCTGGAAAAAGTTACCGAAGCTTTTTCACCTGCACAGTTGCATCAAATTGGTATGTACCTGGGTAACCAGTGGTACCGGTTAACAGCTCATGAAAACAGTTTCAGTAATGATCCTATTGGTGTGCTTGATATTTCAATCCTGCAAAATAATTTACTTGACCCTGTATTGAATATTAAAGACCAGCGTACTGATAAACGAATTGATTTTATTGGAGGGATACGGGGTTTGAACGAACTGGAAAAAAGGGTTAACAGTGGTGAAATGGCAGTGGCATTCAGTCTGCACCCCGTAACCATTCAGCAATTATTTGATATTGCCGACAGTGGCAATGTGATGCCACCTAAAAGCACCTGGTTTGAGCCCAAACTCAGAGATGGGTTACTGACGCATTTAATTACCGATGCTGAAACTGAATAACAGTTGTTAAACTTTAACCGGTAAAAATCTTATATTAATTAACATTGTATCTTTAATTTAATGAAAAAACTTTTTTTAATACTTATTGCGGTTTGTTTTCAAACCCTTTTGTTTGCCCAGGATGCCAAACAATTACATGAAAATGCAAGAACATTCATGCACCAGGGAGATTATCCCAATGCAATCCTTATTCTTAACAGGGCACTTGTGTTAGAGCCGGGTAATCTTGAAATTGCAAAAGACCTGGGATTAAATTATTATTATTCGAATGATCATAAAAAAGCACTGGAAGTTTTAAAACCATTGCTCGATAGGGCTGATGTGGATGACCAGTGCTTTCAAATGGCCGGGGATGCGTACTGGGCTTTGGAAGATGCCGCAGCAGCAGAAAGTGTCTATAGAAAAGGCATTAAAAAATTACCAAACAGCGGGCCTTTATATAATGAATTGGGTAAAGTGCTTTGGACTAAAAATGATTACAACGCCATTAAACAATGGGAAAAAGGAATTGAAAATGATCCGGGATTTGCCGGTAATTATTATAACGCCAGTAAATATTATTATTTCACTACTGATAAAGTATGGAGTTTGGTTTATGGTGAAATATTTTTAAACATTGATCCGCTCAGTGCCTATTCTCCCGAAATAAAAAATATTTTACTGGAAGGTTATAAAAAATTATTTGCCGATGCTGACCTGGAAAAAAACAATGCGGAAAAAAACAGCTTTGCCATCGCCTTTTTAAAAACCATGAACAAGCAAAGTTCACTGGCGGCAGGGGGCATTAATGCAGAAACCTTAACCATGATAAGGACCCGGTTTATTTTAGACTGGTACACAACTTATGCAGCTAAATACCCCTTTAAACTTTTTCAATTGCAACAGCAGTATATAAAAGAGGGATTGTTTGATGCCTACAACCAATGGGTATTTGCAACTGCCCAAAATTTGCCTGCTTATCAAAACTGGACTACTGTACATAGTAAGGAATATAAAGAGTTAAACCGTTTTCTGCAAACCAGGATTTTTAAAATCCCTCCCGGACAGTATTACCATTAAACAACTGCCAGCCATTTAATCTGCTTTTCATATATAGAAATGGATATGCTGATTTTTTATTAACTTGTTTCATAAACTAATTTATTATGTCAGAACCACGTGATGAAAAATTATGGCAAATAGCCAAACGCCGGGCCGAATTTCAAAACAGTCTTATTGGATTTGTTGTAACAACTGTAATCTGTTGGGCAATCTGGTATCTTACTTCGGGGCGTCATGGATTTAACACCGGAACTCCCTGGCCACTATGGGTAATGCTGGGTTTAGGCATTGGCCTCGTTTTTAAATTTATGAGAGCCTATAAAACCGATAAGGATATCATTGCAGAAAGGGAATATGAAAAACTGAAGAATCAAAAGCCCTAAACCCCTAAAGGAACTTTAAAGCAGAAGAAAAATAATATTTGAGCTCTATACAATTATAGAAAATAAAAAGAATAAAACTCCAAAACCCCTTTAAGGATTTGGGCCTCAACTAACGATCGCTATGAATGAAAATTCCAGGATATTTGATTACATAAACTTTCAGTTAAACAGGTTTCCAAAAGCCGATATGCTTAGTGGAAAAGAAAATGGAAAGTGGAGAAATTACAGCACAGCAGAGGTTAAGAAAATTGTTGATGAGTTAAGTGTCGGCCTGTTGAAGTTGGGGATCAGTGGCAATGATATGACCATTGAAAAGCAGGATAAAATTGCACTGATATCAAAGAACCAACCCGAGTGGCTGATGCTGGATATGGCCTGCCAGCAGATAGGTGCAGCCATTTGTCCTATTTATCCAACAACCAATGTTAACGAACTGGAATTTATTTTTACTGATGCCACGGTTAAATATGTTTTTGTATCCGGACAGGAAATTTTAGATAAAGTAAATATTATAAGAAGCAGAGTACCCACCTTAATAGATGTTTACAGTTTTGATGTGCTGCCCGGAGTGCAACAATGGAAGACTTTATTGACAGGTATTACTGATACGGATTTAGCAAATTTAGAAAAAATAAAGGCCGGTATTTTATCCGAACATTGTGCCACTATTATTTATACTTCAGGTACTACCGGAACACCAAAAGGTGTAATGCTCAGCCACCGCAATATTGTAAGCAATGTTATTCATGCAAAAAACAGTTTTCCTTTTGATGATGATATGAATGCCAGGGCATTGAGTTTTTTACCCCTGAATCATATTTTTGAAAGAATGGTTTCACTAATTTATATCAGCAGTGGTATTTCTATTTACTATGCCGAAAACTTAGATACTATTGCCGAAAATTTAAAAGAGGTTAAGCCTACTTTATTTGCAACGGTACCCAGGTTGCTTGAAAAAACTTATGAAAAAATAATGGAAAAAGGTGCCGGGTTAACCGGTTTAAAAAAGAAATTATTTTATTGGTCAGTTGATCTGGCCAATAATTACGATAATATAAAACCCAAAAGCATTTGGTATAATTTTCAATTGGCATTGGCCAATAAATTAATTTTTAATAAATGGCGTGAGGCATTAGGAGGTAATATAAAACTTATTGTAACAGGTGGAGCTGCCTGCCAGGTAAGATTGATCAGAATTTTTACTGCTGCCAATATTCCTATTTATGAAGGATATGGCCCTACAGAAAACAGCCCGGTGATCAGTGTTAACTGCCGCAGAAAAGGAGGAACAAAATTTGGTACTGTTGGTTTGATAATTGAAGGACAGGAAGTAAAACTGGAAGCTGATGGTGAGATTTGTGTTAAAGGCCCCAGTGTAATGATGGGTTATTACATGCGCCCCGAACTTACCGCCGAAACTATTATTGACGGCTGGTTACACACGGGTGATATTGGTATTTTTGAAGATGGTAAATATTTAAAAATTACTGATCGTAAAAAAGAATTGTTTAAGACCAGTGGCGGAAAATATGTAGCACCCCAACCCATCGAAAATAAAATGAAAGAATCGCCTTTTGTAGAGCAGATGATGGTAGTTGGTGCCGAACAAAAATTTGTAGCTGCTTTAATTGTTCCATCCGTTACAAATTTAAAAGAATGGATGCTGCATAAAGGAATACCATTTACAACCATTGAAGATGCGGTAAACAATCCAAAAGTATTAGACCTGTATAAAGAACTGATTGATTCTTTTAATAAATTCTTTAATCATGTTGAGCAGATCAAAAAGTTTGAATTGCTGCCGTACGAATGGACCATTGACAGCGGTGAACTTACCCCCACGCTGAAATTAAAACGTAAAGTGATTATGGAAAAATATAAGGCGGCTTTTGACCGGATTTACAACTAAATAAAAACCGGAAAAATCAACAAGGTTATTGCTTTGCCGATTTTCCGGTTTAATATATAATGCTTAAACGGTTTTCACAGGTATAGAAACGGTAAGTGGTTTTTTCAATAAGTTATAAGGCGCTTTAAAACAATAACCCGGTTGATCATAGTATTAAACTCTTTCCTGTAAATTTTATTATTATTTAAATCCATGTAATCCCAGATAAAATAAACCGGCAAACCCCTTAATCAAATGGCATCCACAACTTCCGGCATCAGTTCAAAATTTTTTGATTTATCAATAAAATAAGCAGCCCCTATTTTTTTACAAAGCTTTTGATGTCTTTCGCTTACCTCGTTACTTAAAATGATCACTTTTGTTACCGGGTAATTTTTAATGATAAATTTCAAAAGTTCTATGCCGTTTTTTTGTGTCAGCTGAAAATCCAATAACACGATATCCGTTTTCGTTTCAGTTAATACCGCAACCGCCTCATTATAATTAACTGCCGTAAATATTTTTTCAACAGTTTTAACCTCCTTCAGCATACTTAACAACCGTTCAATGATCAGCAAAGAATTATCTACAATTAATAAAACTTTCTTTGGATTACGGCTAGGTAACATATTTTTAAACTGGCCAACAAGATATAGCATAGCAAAAAGCAGGTTGTAGTTTCAACTATTTCGATCCTGTAGTATATATACTACAACATTGTTCGGTTGAATTTTCCGGAAGGCTAAATGAGTTTGTTTTCTATAGCGTATTTGGTGAGATCGGAGTTTGATTTCATATCCATTTTAACCATAACCCTGGCCCGGTAGGTACTTACAGTAGTAACACTTAACGAAAGTATATCGGCAATTTCAGAAACGGATTTACCATTGGCTAAAAGTTTCATTACATCAAACTCCCTGTCGCTGAGGTTTTCGTGTGGGTTTTTATCCTTGTTGGATGAAAAAGCATTGGCTAATTTTTCTGCAATGGATTGAGAAATATATTTTTTGCCCAGTAATACTTTTTTTACAGCTTTTACTAATTCGTCGGGGGCAGTATCTTTACTAAGATAACCTGAGGCGCCCGCTTTTAATGCCCGTAAAGCATATTGTTCTTCGGGATGAATGCTCAAGATCAGTACCGGTAAATCAGGAAAACTTTGCTTTATCTGCAGCAATGCATCTAAACCACTGCGGCCCGGCATGGAAAGATCACTTACAATCACATCCCATTTAGCTGTCATTGTTTTTTTGATCAGCCCTTCAGCATCACCCACTTCATCAATAATTGCAGATGGAAACTCATCCAGCAAAATTTGTTTAAGGCCTTTTCTTACTACAGAATGATCATCAGCAATTAAAATTCGTAACATGATCTTGGCATTTAAACAGTGATATTTACAATGTTTAAAGGAATGGAAATAACTGTTTCGGATCCATTTCCGGGTTGTGTTTTAATTTCATAAATACCGCCTATTAATAAAGTTCGTTCTTTTATACCTAATAATCCTAATGTTTTCTTCCCGCCGATTGTTTCCGTATTAAACCCGATACCATTATCTTGTATACTAAAATAAAGGGTATTATTTTCAATAAATAAATTTGCAGTTACCAATGAGGCATTGGCATGACGGGCTATATTGGTTAGCAGCTCCTGGTATATTCTGAATAGCGCTGTAGTTACTTCAGGTTTCACTTTCAGGTCTCCCGCCGCATTAATGAATTTAACTTTGGTACCTGATCTTTTTTCAAATTCTTCTCCCTGCCATTCCAATGCCGCTAGTAAACCAAGGTCATCCAGGATACTGGGCCTGAGGTCGGTTGCAATTTTCCGGACTGATGTTATAGTTGCATTGATCAGTTCCATACTCTCATTCATTTTGCTGATCACTTCTTCATCCTTGCTTTTTATTTTACGGGTAAGCCAATGCAGGTCCATTTTAAGTCCCGTTAACTGTTGCCCCAGTTCATCATGTATTTCACGGGCAATATTGGTTCTTTCTTCTTCCCTGATGCCCTGCAGATTTGATGCCAGTTGCCGGATATCTTCATAAGATTTTTGTAAAAGTTCTTTTGCGAGATATTTGTCAGTTACATCATGCGATAAACCAAGCCATACCCTTTGTCCTTCATAAAAAATTTCGTGGCTGTAAATTTCTACCTGTATGATAGTTCCGTCTTTCTTTTTATGCCGCCAGGCCCTGGTATTGTTAGTGCCTGGCCGCATTTTAGCAACTTCATTAACAAAATGTTCTACATCTTCTGCAGGTCGCAGATCTTTTGCATTCAGTTTTAAAAACTCTTCTCTTGTATAACCATAATGTTTTATAGCCGATTCGTTTACATCGATGATATCCAGCCCGGGGATGGTTGTCATCCACATGGGCAATGGGTTATTATAAAACAACAGGCGGTATTTTTGTTCTGATTGGTAAAGTTCTTCTTCTGCTTTTTTCCGGTCAGTAATATCCGTATGCGTACCCAGCATCCGGAGTGGTTTACCATCCGCATCATGCTCTACAATTTTACCCATCGAAAGAATCCATTTCCACTGATTATCTTTTGTTTTCTGGCGAAACTCGATCTCGTATTTTTCTGTTATGCCCTCAATATAATCCTTGTATGCTTTTTCAGTTTTCGGAAAGTCATCAGGATGTAATCGTTCTAACCAATATGAATTTGTTTCTACAAATGTAGCCGGATCGTAACCCAGCATTAAAGCATATTGCTCATTTACAATAGCTGCCCCCGTTTGTACGTTCACATCATATAAACCCTGCTTGGCAGCCTCCAGCGATAAACGAAGTCTTTCTTCATTTTCCTTTAATTGCTGCTGTGCTATTTCTCTTTCCGAAAAATCTAATCCAACACCCATCAGGCATATTTCTCCTTCATAAATAATTGCCTGACCGGTTAAAAAATATGGGATCTTTTCTTTGTTTTTTAACAGGAAATCGGCTTCCACTTCATCACTTCCTTCGGCAAATACTTTCGTGATCTTTGCTATTAATAATGCCTGGTCTTTTATATCAAAGAAATCCAGCGGATGCATTTTTTGTATTGCTGTATTGCTGTAACCAGTAACTGTTTCAAAATTTTTATTCCAACGTAAAAATTTTCCTTCTTTATTATACAGGTAAAATATACCCGGCAGGCTGTTGATGATGGAATCTGAAAGTTCCTTTTCCTTTAATATCTGTTGTTTTGCCATTACCCTGCCGGTGATATCTTCCATGGCTCCTAATATCCGCAATGGCTTCCCGGTTTCATCATATTTAATATAAGCCCGGTCGTAAAAATTTTTATACTCCCCATTTGCCGTTTTAAAACTGAATTCTTCTGCAATTGAATTTTCTTTTTGCCCGAGTGCTTTGGCCATACGTTGCTTCATAACATTTCTTTGCTCAGGATGTATCCTCGAAAAAAACATTTCAAGGTCAATCTTTTCTTTCCCGTACTCAAGTCCATAAATATTGTAAAGGTTTTTATTGCCCCATGTTTCATTTTTAATAAAATCGTGGTCCCAAATTGCATCATTGGTGGCCTGGGCTATCAGTTCAAAACGTTCATTTGATTTGCTGATCTCTTCCTCAGCTTTTTTCCAGTCTCCAATATTTTTACAGGTTATAATAAATCCCGATACTTCGCCAAGTTGATTTTTAAATAAATTTATATTACTCAACAGGTATATCTTTTCTTTTGTTTTTGGATGATTGAAATTAAATTCTCCTTTCCAATACCCTTTGGTAGATACCTGCTTAAATACTTCTTCATTGGTTGTACCGGGATATTCAAATGTTACCAATTCTACTACTCTTTTACCAATTGCTTCGTCAGCAGTAAAACCATATAGTTCTTCACAGGCCGTATTCCAGCTAACAATGCACCGGTTCACATCCAGCGAAGTGATGGCATCCGATACACTTTGTAAAAGCCTGGCCTGGTATCGTATGGCTTCTTCAGTTTTCTTTCGTTCCGAAATATCCCTGATAAATCCAATTAATGTTTGTGTGCTGGCCATTTTTGAGTTTACTTCAATCTCTATTACTGATCCATCTTTTTTCAATAATTTTCTTTGATATAAAAGGCTCTCGCCTGCCATCAGTTCTTTTAATCTTAATGGGTGCAATGCCACATCATTTGCCGGCAAAAATTTATATAAACTATTTCCCAGCATTTCTTCAATACTGTAGCCACTCATTAAGGCCATACTATTATTCACTTCCAGTATATAACCATCAAGATCTGTTATTACAATACCATCAGAGGCCTGTTCAATAAGTGAGCGGTATTTTTCTTCATTCTCTTGTAAGGTCAGCGATACTTTTTTAATTTCAGTTATATCCTTAAAAAAAATGGTTAGCCCCTCTTTGGATGGGTAAATATGATTTTCGAACCATTTTTCGTAAGGATAATAAAATTCCTCTACGTATTGATATTGCTGGGTTTGCATTGCCGTGTAATACGCATGGTAAAAAGGCTTGTCAATTCCTTCGGGAAATTCAACCCAGATATTTTTGCCCAGCAGGCTTTCGGGTTTTCTGTTAAATATCTCTCCGGCTTTTTTATTTACATAGGTATAGTTCCAGTCTTTATCCAGCGATACAAATGCATCCGAAACCCGGTCAATAAGTGAACGGTATTTATTTTCACTGTCTTTTAATTCCCTTGTCCGTTCCCTCACAAGCCTGTCCAGTTTTTCGGGCCGCCGTACAATATTAAATACAAAAAAAGCACCCAGTGCCGAACACAAAAAAGCTATTAAAACCAGTATATAAATTTCGCCAATACCTTTATTTACTATTACCGGTTCTACAGAAAGTTTCCAGTCGCCAACAGGTATATCAACTGCATATAAATAATTTTTTAATGGCGCTTTTACATGCGGTATAAAAAATTCTTCTTTTTTGGTATCCGGATTAATTTTAGAAAGCTGGTAATAATAGCCATCTTCGCCGGTCCTGTTAATACCTGTTGCTTTTAATAAAGTAGACATTTTAATTACTGCTGCAGAAAATCCCCAGAATTTTTCATTCCTGAAAACGGGTAATCTTCCCACAATTCCAAAACCACCCTGTTTTAAACCAAAAGGTCCCGAAAAAACAAATTTCTTTTTTTCTATAGCCTTAAAAGCTTCTTTGCTTCGTAAAGGATCTTTTAAAATATTATACCCGATAACCATTTCATTTCCTTTTAACGGGTAAATATTTTTTATTACTCCGCCAGGTACGAGTTCTAATGCATCAATGTCTTTATCGGCACTTAATATTTCTGCTGCAACCGAATCAAAATTTTTAACTGTACCGCTATCGTCGATAAAAAATGTCAGTATCCTGGTGGCCGAAAAACTATGTTCCAGGGTTTCCTGTATCTTTTCTTTAGCATTTTCTGCTGCAACAGACGCTTCTTTTTTTTGTGTTTGTTTTAAAATCTGGTAACGCTCATAAATAAGAATACCGAATAAAAAAGCAAGAACGATAAATGCTGACAGGCCTAATAAAATATGCCTGCTATAATTGAAACCGGAACCGACATGCTGGCGGTTTAATCTCTGTAAAAACTTCTTCAGTAAATTTTCTTTATCGGGCATTTTATTATTATCTAAAAGAGTAAACGGGTTATTGACATGTTCAATTATTACTACATAAGTTACAATAAAAAATTATTGTTAGATCAATAATTATATAAAAAACCATACCTGCAATGGTAATTAAAAATAAATTATAGTATTTCGTCTACAAAAGAACTGTAATTTATCCTATAGAGGTAAGTATACTTTTATTTTTATCATTTCGTTTTTATAACATTGGTCAATCAAGACAATATCTACACCCGAAAATATTCAGGTTACAAAATCGATACTATGAAAAAATCAATACTTATCCTTATGGCATTATCTTTTGCCGTAATCTCTTTTGCACAAATCGGTATTGGCACTACCTCTCCTAACTCTACATTAGACATTAGAGGATCACTTTCTTTAAATTACCGTTCCTTCACTGCCTCTACTACTGTTACATCCACCGACAATACACTGATATACACCGGCAGTACGGCAGCCACGGTAACATTACCTGATGCCGGCACGTGTATGGGCAGGACATATTCTATAAAGAATGCAAGTACTACCAACCCTCTTCCGGTATTGACGATTGCTACCACTTCGTCTCAAACCATTGATGTGGGCGCTTCTTGGTTGTTGAATGACCCTAAAGAAATGATAACGGTAATCAGCGACGGTACCAATTGGAATATAACAGGCTCGGGGCCCATAAAAACAAGGAACAATTTTGTACTTGTACAATCAACTGCTGATCTTCCGGCACCGGTTGCGGGAGTTATTATATTAGTAGCAGGTACAACTTATGAAGTAAACGGAACAATAGTAATGACCAATAAGATCAACCTGAATGGCTGCTACCTGATAGGAAAAGATGCAAATAATGATAAACTCATCTATACCCCTGCTTCAGGAGAATTATTTACCGGTACAAAAGGAGGAACGCTCAAGAACCTTACACTAGCAGCTATTACAACAGGTTCCAAACTCTTCAATCTTGATATGGGAGCTACTGACAACCTGATCTTCAGGGACAATGTTGTTGCCAATTGCAAGGAAGTAGGCCTGGTAAAAGGTGGTTATATTGTTTTCTTCAGCGTTATACAATACTCAGGCAATGTCAATGGCATTACATACCAGGATAATACCCATCTGCTGCTTGACAATACTGCATGGTTTTCTACAAACTCAAATACATTTGAAAAAATAGTTGGTACTTTTTCAATGATAGAAAAGCTGGGAGGTTTTAGTTATGGATTGAGTACCAATTCGGCTATATTATTAGATGTTTCCGGAATTACTGCGATCAGTGATGCGGCAACTTTTAAAAATACGGCCATGATAGGTACAGGTACCAGGGTTAATGGTACATTTTCTGGCAAATGGGAAGTAGAGGCTCCTGGTATAACCACAGAAAAAGATGATGTGGCTACAGGCAATCTCTATCTTACTGTAAGTACCCTCACCAGTTTTTCAGCTGTTAATGTACCAACCAAAGTCTTATGTACTACATCTGCAGTCGGACTTTTCAGGGTGAGTTCACCTACAAATAATCAGTTAGTTTATACAGGTATTAAAAACCGCCGCTTTGCTGTTATCGGTTCTGTAAGCGTTACAGCCCAGTCAGCTAATAAATATTTTTCTTTCTACATTTACAAGAATGGTGTCAAGCTGCCCGAATCGGAGCAGGCCATGCGGCTATCAACTGGTGTAGACAAAGGATCATTAACACTTACCTGTACCGTACAGCTTTCTACAAATGATACTATAGAGATATGGGCTGCTAATACATCTGACGCAAGCAGTATGACTGTAGAAACTTTAAATCTTACTATTAAATAAACAGGGCCTGTTATTCATCTTTATAAAAAATACTATGAAAAAAGCAATCTGGTTCCTGGTAATACTCTTTTTACCTGTTTTTTTTGTAAATGCACAAGTGAACTTACAAAATACAGGTGTATTGTTTAGTACCGGCAGTAATGATACTTTATACATCAACGGCGACTTTACTAATACTTCTGCTGCAGCACTTACTAATAATGGAATAATGTATGTGAAACAAAATCTTATCAACGACCAGGCTTCCATGACGGCAGGAACGGGAACTTTATACTTTAACGGAACTGCTGCGCAAACAGTAAATGGAACCCAGGTTTTTAAAACATACGACCTAATTACCAATAATACTGCGGGCATAACTTTAAATAATAACTTAAGCGTAAGTGCTGTGCATACATTTACTTCAGGCATGATCACTACTTCTGCTACACCCAACTATTTGATCTATGAATCGGGCTCTTCTTATACCGGTGATGGAGACAGTAAACATATTTATGGCTGGGTTAAAAAATTGGGCAGTACCAATTTTATTTTTCCGGTTGGTAATGCCACTTATGAAAGAACAATAGCATTAAATAACCTTACTGCGTCAGCAGAATTTAATGTAAAATATAACAGGGCAGTAACACCAAATTATACAAGCCTGTTCAGTCCACTTGTTTTGGTTGATACATCGGAATACTGGACCATTAATAAAATCAGTGGTACTGCAGCACAGGTGGCAATGAACTGGGATAACAGCAAAGTACCTTTTCCTAATTTGATGGTTGCCGATATAAGAGCAGCTTATTTTGACGGTACTTTCTGGAGAAATATTGGCGGTGCTGCAACCGGTAGTGCACTAACCACCGGTAATGTTACATCAAACAGTGTATCTGCTTTCAATACTAATTTTACCATTGGCAGTATTTCTTATGTGTTGCCGTTAAAGATCATTAGTTTTACCGCCGGGCGGGGGCGGATGAACGATTATACAAAGATCAACTGGACCATCGGCAATGAATTGAATGTTGACCATTATGAACTCCAGCGCAGTGATGACGGAATAAATTTTTATACCATTGCCTTTCAATCTCCTTTTAACAGAGGCGGTACTGAATTTTACAGTTATAACGACTGGAATATGTTGAAAGGAACAGCATACTATCGTTTAAAAATAAATAACCGGAGTGCAATGGTTAATTATTCAAACATCGTTTCTGTTTCCATATCCGGTAATAATAAAGATTTTTATGTAATTACCAACCCTATTGATGCCGGTATTGAGATTTATGTTGCTGCCGCTCTTAAAGGAATGTACAATTATACCCTTACCGATATGAACGGCCAGTTAATGCAATCAGGTATGCTGGACATTAAATATGCAGGAGTACAATCAATAAAATTAAAATCCGTTTTTGCTCCCGGGGCTTATATACTGGTTGTAAAAAATGAGGCGAATAGTTTACAAAAGACAATTATTAAAAATTAAGGTAACTACAATGTCATTTAAAAAAATGAAGTAATGATTTTATTGAAAAAAAATTAGCCTTGATCAATGAGATGGCAAATTACCTGGTAAGTTTATTCAAAAGAAGGCAACAGCTTGATCTCATTCCTGTACAAAATAATTTTCTTACTGTTTTCCAGTTGCTTCAGTAATCTTGATATAACCACCCTTGATGTGGCCAGTTCATCGGCGATGAGATTATGAGAAGCTTTGATAACACTTGAGCCGCTCAGCCGTTGCTTTTCTTTTAAGTAAGCAACCAGCCTGTCATCCAGTTTATGAAAGGCAATACTTTCAATGGATCTTAACAGTTCAATAAAACGTTCATTAAAACTCCGCATGATATAATTTTTCCAGCTGGGATAAGTACAAAGCCAGTCATCCAGTTTTACATGCGGTATGGCAATCAATTCCACATCATCTTCGGCAATAGCTTTTACTTCACTTTTTTTTGCTTCTATACAGCAACTGTAAGCCATGGAACAACTTTCGCTGCTGGATAAATAATAAAGCAATATTTCATTTCTGTTTTCATCAAGTCTGAAAACTTTTACGGTCCCTTTTAAAATGATGGGCATCATACGGATATATTTTCCGTAATCCATAATAAGATCCCCTTCTTTAAAATACTGCACGATACCAAACTGCTGAATCTCTTTCAGCAATCCAGGTTCAAAAATGTTTGACAGGCTGTCTAAATTCATCATGTAATTTACCGAAACTTATAATCAACCCCCGTTACCTGTGTAAGCAAAGTTTGCGGGGCATCTAAAATTTTTGCATTTACCGGTGGTGTGGGAGTAACAGGCGAATTTGCAGCCAGGTATTCTTTCATAACTGAATGCAAAGTATAGTTGGTATTTTTTGCATTCACCACATCTTTCATCCGGCAGAGCATGTCATCCGGATCTCCATCCCGTTCGCAGGCACAAATGCTGTAGGTTTTTTCCATATCAAGTGCTGCATCTGCAACGGTAACCTGTTGTACCCGTTTACCTTTTTCTGCAAAAGCATTAAAGGCAATTTTCATTCCTTTAAACTTTATTGCCCAGCCGCCAAAACGTTCCGATGCATCTTTGGCAAATACATTATGCAATTCACTTTCCAGCCACTCATGAATTTGTGCACCGTTAACTCTTCCGGTTCTTACTGTACTGTCAACCGGCAGCATATCAAAAATAAATCCGTCAGTTATGGGAATGTTACCGGTATGGTCAGGTGTGGTACGTGGCGGACAAAAACGAAAACCATTGGATAAAACAATATCCACTTCTTTCATTTTCCATTTCAAGGCATCCAGTATCATGGTATCAATCGGGTTTTCTACAACAAAATACCTGTACAATGGAATGGTACTGTAACCGGCAATTTTATAAATATCTTCTGCAAAAGGTTTTTCATCACGCTTAATTAACGCTGCCATCTCTTTTGATGGCGCAAATTTATCGGTTGTTATTTCTACCAGCTCATATGCATCTTTTATAACCTTGCCATTTTGTATGGTTAAATTAAGTTTACCAACAAATGAGCCAAAGGCACCGGGCTCTACGACCTGGCTGTATTTACATTTAATAGGTTTTCTTACTCTTTCATGTGTATCGCCTCCCAGAATATAATCAACACCCTTACATGCTGACTGGTTGGCTAAATATATTTGCTGCGATAATCCTAAATGTGCCACAATCAAAACATAAGCACATTGTTCCTGGTTACGTAATACATCAACATAATGAGCTAAATTTTCTTCGGGTTTTGTATAAATTATTCCTTTGCTGTAGTTAGGCGATTGGCGTAATGGAACCAAAGGATCTGTATAACCAATGAAACCGATCTTTACATCTTTAATATTCCAGATATGATAAGGAGGAAAGATCAATTCGCCTTTTTTATCATCGCCCAGGTCGTGATACATGTTGGCACAAACTTTTGGAGCATTTAAAGCACCCAATAAAGTCTGCATGGCTTTTTTATAATAAATAACTTCCCAGTTGCCGGGCAAATATAAATCATAACCCAATGCATTTAAAATGGGTACCATGGCCTTGCCGGTTGTTTTAACAGACAACTCGCTACCCTGGAACATATCACCGGTATCAATCAAAAATGTATTGGGGTTGTTTGTTTTTTCTTTTTGCAAATATGTTGCTAAATAAGCATAGCCGCCGGTTTTACGAAATACTGCTTTATCATTTTCCCAGAATAATTCATCATGTGGATGCACCTGGCAATGCACATCGGTGGTTTGCAGGATGGAGATGACAAATGGTTTATCATCAACAGAATTTTCCTGTTGTTCATTTTTAGCTGCTGCTTCTGCCAAAGAAATTAGCGGTGAAGATGCCAATAAGCCGGCTCCGCCAAGGGTGCTTAATTTTTTGAGAAAATCTCTTCGTTGGTTTTTCATTTACGTGCTATTTTTTTAAAGCTCAGGATATTTTTTGTTTGGGTGTTTCTTCCTTTTTCTTTTGCTCTTCAATGATGGGTTTAAATGGGCCGTACTTATGCTGCTTTACAGAAAATTTATCAGCATACGGACCAAAAGGATGGTCAACCGGTTTCTTTGTTATATCCGGCCAGTCTTTAGGCCTATTGATATGCGGCCTTGTTTGTGTAAGTACAAATGCTGCAACATCCCAGGCTTCTTCATCGGTAAGTTGTGGGTTTTGATAAGTTGTTGGCTGCGGCATATTGTACTTTACATATTTTGCAAAATTGCTGATACGGTACAAACCGGCGCCATCATTAAAACTGTTTTTGCCCCATAAAGCCGGATACTGGAATTCTGTTGAATCAACAGTAAAAACTCCTCCACCATTTTGTTGATGGCAGCTCTGGCATTTTGCAGTGAATACTGTTAAGCCTTTTCCGGGATCGGCGGCACGGTCAATAAAAGCAAGATCTTTAAAACCCGAACCTTCTGCCTTTTTTCCTTTTGCCACATTTGATCCGATGAATTTTATGTAGGCTTCAATAGCCAGCATTTCTTTACCTGTTGTATCCAATGCTTTACCATTTAGGCTGCGCTCAAAACAATCATTAACCCGTTTATAAATATTTTCTACCATTCCGCTTCTCGCCCTGAACTTTGGATATAATGAAGCAACGGATCCGTAGTTATTGCCCCAAACAACGGTACCGGCCTGCAAATGACAATTCTGACAATTCATTCCGTTACTGATCTGTAATACAGATCCTTTGGGCCCAAGATATTTTGAAGTATGAGCAATTAATTCTTTACCATAAACAACCTGCTCTTTTAGTTTAGCATCAGTAATGGAATTAATATCCGGTGCTTTCCAATACGATACCGTATCTTTTTTTGTATCAGTATTTGCTGCAACAGCAGTCTTGGTTTTTTCAGATTTGTTATCATAATAAAAAATTACAGGCAATAATATTAAAGTAAGTACGAGTACTATAATTACAAACAGCATTTTATTAATGACTGCAATAAGACCGTGTATTATTTTATTTTCTCCCTGCTCATCAGGCATAAGCAAACTTTTAAATAATTAATGCGGAAGCTTTTCCCTAATTAAACCATATACCCAAGTACCGGCAACAGCGCTAAGTAAAGTTATAACTATTACATAAGCTCCCGAACCTATCTGGGCATAAAGTGGACCGGGGCAGGCACCGGTTATAGCCCAGCCCAAACCAAATAATAATCCGCCATAAACCTGGCCTTTATTAAATTCCTTTGGATGAATGGTTATGCTTTCGCCATAAATGGTTTTTACGTTAATTTTTTTAATAAGCCAGACAGAGATCATACCTGTAACAACTGCACTTCCAATTACTCCATACATATGAAAAGACTGCAGGCGAAACATTTCCTGTATGCGGAACCAGCTGATGATCTCTGCTTTTACAAAAACAATTCCGAAAGCGATACCAACGATCATATACTTGATATTATGATACCATTTGTGAGTTAAAGTACTTTCATTTACACACATGGCATCTAATGAACGTACTTCAAAATCTGTATTTGTATTTTTAGTTGTTTGCATTTTATTTTTTTTAAAGAGACAGAATAAATGGAAGAATAAGGTTTGACATTATAAATCCACCAATCATAAAACAACATGTTGCAATCAGTGATGGCCATTGCAATGTTGACAGCCCCATGATGGAATGGCCGCTTGTACAGCCGCCTGCATACCGGGTACCAAAGCCAACCATAAATCCGCCCAGCACAATCATTATTAAACCTTTTACAGATAAAAGACTTTGCCAGTTAAATAATTGATGGGGTACCAGTCCCGAATAATCTGTGATGCCATACCCGGCCAGATCCTTTGCCAGCTTTGCATTGATATGAACCGGGCCGGGATCAGTCAACAGGTTTGCGGCAACAACAGCACCTAAAAAAATACCCAACACAAAAAAAAGGTTCCATATTTCCTTTTTCCAATCGTATTTAAAAAAAGGAATGTTTGCAGGAATACAGGCTGCACAAAAATGACGCAGCGATGAACTGATGCCAAAGGCTTTGTTGCCGATGATCAGCAGTGCAGGTACGGTTAAGCCAATCAAGGGGCCTGCTACGTACCATGGCCATGGTTGATTAATAAAAGATAAAATATGCATGCTTGATCTGATGATTTTATTTCACAAACTTATTTACATTATTCCAACCGCCACCATTTATTACATTGGTTATTCCATTTTGTTCCAAAATATTTTTTGCCTGTATACTTCTGCCACCACCCTGACAAAATACAATAATATTTTTTTTGTTTTTGAATTTTGATAACTGGGTTTGCACACTGTTCAAAGGAATATTTACAGATCTTTTCACATGCCCGTCAAGAAATTCGCCGGGTGTTCTTACATCTACTAAAAAAGCACCTTCGTCAATAATTGATTTTAAATCAACTGCTGGTGCATTGCTGAATAATTTCTGAAATAAGTTCATCATATTTAGTTTTTATACTGTGAATTTTTTTATTACCCCTATCAATCCTGCTTTAGGCACTACCCCGCTTTGTCGCCATAAAGGTTTACCATTTTTAAAAAGAATAAGTGTTGGCAGGCTCTGCACCTGGTATTCCTGTGCAGCCTTCGGACTTTTATCTACATCAACTTTTATGATAGTTATGGCATCTTCAACTTCTTTTTTTACAGCTGCAAGTATGGGTCCCATCATTTTGCAGGGGCCACACCATTCTGCAAAAAAATCTACCAGTACCGGTTTGTCAGCATTTATGATTTCGCTAAACGTCATTTTTGTTTTCTTCTTTTATTATTTCTTTTTTCTTTTCTTTTTTAAACAACCCAAACAACAGAGCTCCCATTAAAGCCCCATATAGCATACTGTTTAAAGGCTTTGAAGTGATCATGCAGGTGCCCGATGAACAACCAACCTGTTGCCAGTAAATATACCCGGCTATGGCACCAACTGCTGCACCAATAAGATACAGTACATTATTTTTAAACCACTTCTTCATAAGTAATTTCTTTTGTTGGTTCAGTCGTTTTTTTAGCAGGTGTGTAGCATCCGTTTGTGCCGCAGCAACCAACATTAAAGACGGGCATTATAGTAAATAATATACCTGCAAATGCAAACAGGATATCTTTTGCAATAGCAGCCTGCACTAATATAGCAATTCCAATTCCCAAACGCAGGAACCTCATAAATGTCCAATTTGATAAAATAGTTTGTCTCATTTTTATTTTTAAAATTTTTTACTGCATATGTGCTGAATCAGTAATGCAAATCTAAAATATAATAACAGGTTTATCGGTAACATAGGTTACACATGAATATACAACATGAATGCATGTTTTCAGCAGAAAAAAACGACCGCTCTTATATGGAATGATTATGCTGTTCCTTTTAAAATCTTATGCCAGTAAAGCCAGGGTAATATTTTGGTTTTTAATAACCACATGGTCCACCTGGGTTTGGCCTGGTTAAAAGGAAATGTCATTGTGGGTTTATTGGTATAATCAAACTCTGCCAGCATCAGTTTACCATATTGTGTAGGTATGGGGCAGGCGCTGTAACCTTTATATTCCGCAGCAATTGGCTGATTGTTAAGCAAAGCCAGCACATTTTCCACCACTACCGGGGCCTGTTTACGAATGGCAGCGCCTGTTTTGCTGCAGGGTGCATTCATACTGTCGCCCAATGAAAAAATATTTGTGTAACGGCTATGTTGCAAAGTATGCATATCAACTTCTACATAGCCATATAGATTTTTTGCATCGGCCAACGGGCTTTTTTTTATAAAATCGGGTGCCGATTGCGGAGGTACCGCATGGCAAAAATCAAATTTAATTGCTTTACGCTCCACAACATCATTAGTATTTTTTTCTTCGTAATACAGTGTTTTATTAATGCCATCAATTTCTACTGTATTACATTTAAAATGTGTTATCACTTTATTTTTTGTAATTACATCATTCAGTGTATCTGCATATTCCTTTATGCCAAACAGCACACCGGCCCCTGAAATATAATGAACATCAGCTTTATCCAATATGCCTTTTTTACGCCAGTAATCACAGGCCAGGTGCATTATTTTATGCGGAGCACCGCCACATTTAACCGGTGAAACCGGATTGGTAAAAACTGCAGTACCCCCTTTAAAATTTTTTATCATTTGCCAGGTATAGGGCGCATGGTTAAATGAATAATTACAGCTTACTTCTTTTTTGCCCAGTGTTTCTTTAAGGCCTTTTATTTTATTCCAGTCAAGTTGTATACCCGGGCAAACGATCAATGCATCATAAACATAGGATACGCCGTTTTTGCAAACTACTTTATTTTCTTCCGGAATAAATTTTTCAACGGCTTCTTTGATCCATGTTGTTCCCTTGGGAATAAAATCTATTTCGTTTTTTATCGTATCATTTATATCGTAAATACCGGCTCCTACCAATGTCCATGCCGGTTGATAATAATGTTTGCCTGACGGGTCTATAATAAAAATATCGAGGTTTTTATCTTTATGCAACAGTTGAGATGCAACAGAAAGTCCGGCAT
Source organism: Chitinophagaceae bacterium (assembly GCA_043748745.1). Taxonomy (GTDB): domain Bacteria; phylum Bacteroidota; class Bacteroidia; order Chitinophagales; family Chitinophagaceae; genus Ferruginibacter. The sequence continues at coordinate 104,738 of JAYVEQ010000011.1, forward strand.
TGCCGCCCCCCACAATAACTATTTTTTTCGCTGGCATAATATTTTTGTTTTTAAAATTGATTAATGTAAAGCTACTGTTAAACGGTTGCTGTCTTGGTGACATTTGTTACTTATAATATCGCTTTTGTATGATCTTGGTCATAATAAAAAAGCATCTACCAGCTGGCAGATGCTTTGATTTTTATATCCCCGATTTATTAAATAAATCAACCTTAAATATTTGTTTACTTATGCATGCATTATTTTACTCTGGCATACAAAATCTGTTTTAGGAACATTTGTTTTACTGATTGCACTAAATCCACCCTCCACTTCAGTAAAATTTCTGTAGCCCCGTGCCTGCAAAATTGAAGCTGCAGTCATACTGCGGTAACCACCGGCACAATGCAAAAAAAAATGTTCATCAGTATTTATATCTTTGATCCACTCATTAATAAATGCCAGAGGCCGGTTATAGGCTTCATCCACATGTTCTGCAGTATACTCTGTTTCTTTGCGAACGTCTATGACTTTATCTTCCCCAATTTTTACATCAGCTGCAAATTGTTCTGCAGTAATCCTGTCAACCACATCTGCCTCTTTACCAGTTTCCAGCCATGCGGCAAAGCCTCCTTTTAAATGCCCCATCACATTATCAAAACCCACACGGCTTAACCGGGTTACCGATTCTTCTTCTTTGCCGGCATCAGTTACCAGTAAAATAGGTTGTTTTACATCAACAATTAAAGCCCCAACCCAGGGAGCAAAATCTCCGTTCAATCCTATATTCACCGATTGCGGAATAAAGGCCTTGTAAAAATCTGCATTACTTCTTGTATCCAGTATCAATGCTTCTGTATTTTCAACTGCTGCTTCAAATTCATCCGGCGTTAATGCCTGCATACCTTTGTTAAGTACGGTTTCAAAACTTTCATATCCTTTTTTATTCATCGCCACATTCAAACCAAAATACCCCGGGGGTGGCTGTAAACCATCAGTTACAGCTTTTACAAATGCTTCTTTGTTGGGTTGATTTAATGCATAATTCATTTTTTTCTGGTTGCCCAAAGTGTCAATAGTTTCTTTCATCATGTTTTTGCCACAGGCACTGCCGGCACCATGTGCAGGATAAACAATCACCTCATCGGCCAACGGCAGTATTTTATTATTTAAACTTTCGTAAAGTATTCCTGCCAGGTCTTCCATTGTCATGTCTGCAGCTTTTTGTGCCAGGTCAGGGCGGCCAACATCTCCTAAAAACAAGGTATCGCCACTAAAGATGCAGTAGTCTTTACCGGTTTCATCTTTCAAGAGATAAGTTGTGCTTTCCATGGTATGGCCCGGTGTATGCAAAACTTTAATGGTAACATCACCAATTTTAAACTCCTGTGCATCCTTTGCAGAAATGCAGTCAAATTCGCAGGCAGCATTAGGTCCGTATACAATGGCTGCACTGGTTTTTTTGCTGAGGTCAACATGGCCGCTTACAAAATCTGCATGAAAATGAGTTTCAAAAA
>JAYVEQ010000012.1:0-40439 GCA_043748745.1 Chitinophagaceae bacterium
CTTATAAGCAATGGCTTCCAGTGTTCCCGGTTCATAATTTACCTGCCATTGCAAATGACCATTGCGTGGCATATCTTTTTTACCAAGGCTTCTTTCATTTAAAAATAATTCTACATTATCTGCATTGCTGTTCACCCAAACGTCAACCGGTTGTCCTTCTTTTCCTTGCCAATTCCAATGTGGGGATATATGTAACACATCTTTATCTGTCCACCACGATTGATAATAGTAATAAATATTTTTAGGAAAGCCGCAAACATCCATGATGCCAAAATGCGAATTGATATTGGGCCATTGAAAGGGAGTGGGTTCTCCGCGATAATCAAGACCCGTCCATACAAATCCTCCCAGCCAGTAATCATTGGGTGCAGCTAATTTCCACCAGGTTTCTGCAGTGCTTGCCCACCAGGGTGCTGTAATATCCTGGTCTGGAACATATCCTTTAATGGAATCTCTGGTATACATACCACGGCTGGTTACCGTGCTGCCCATTTCCGTGCCAAGCAAAGGTTGATTCGGATGGTCTTTGTGATAATCTGCCACTGCAAACTGCCGGTAATTAAAACTGCGAACCGCAACCACTTCATTGATGCCGTTGAAATAATTACCCATATCGGCTGCATAAGTACTTAGTCTTGTTGGATCAAGTTCCATTTGTTTGGAAAGCAGGGATTGTGCAATTAATTTCCCGGTGCTGTTTGCCTGTACCCAGCCCTCTTCATTTCCAAGCGACCACATGAATACACATGCCCTGCTTCTGTCTCTTTTGATCAGCGATGCAAGATCATTCATGTATTGCGGACTGCTGTTCAACAACCTGTTCTCATCCAGTACCAGCATACCCAGGCTGTCGCAGGCATCCAGCAATTCTTTTGTTGGTGGATGGTGACTGGTGCGGTAAGCATTGGAGCCCATTTGTTTCAATAAAAAAATACGATAATACTGCAGATGATCGGGCAGGGCACTGCCCACTCCGGCATGATCCTGGTGATTATTGGTGCCTTTTATTTTTACATATTTTCCGTTCAGGAATAATCCCTTACTGGTAATATTTATGGTGCGGATACCGAAACGCAATTGATCGCTGTCGATTATTTTGCCATTCATTTTTACAATGGGAATGACACGGTATAAATAAGGATCTTCCAGTGACCAAAGCCTGGGCTTATTCACAACGATTTTTTGTTTTACAGTTATTTTCTCATTGATGTTAAGGGTAATTTTTTGCTGGGCAGTATGCCCAATGATGCGGCCATCCCTGTTAGTTACGATTGCCGAAACAGTAACAGCAGATGATGAAAGCGATTCATTTTGTAAACCCGTTTCAATATTTATCGTAGCGATATCCTGCTGAACAGTAGTATGAACAAAAACAGGATTTTCATCCAGGTGAACGCTGTTATATTGGTTAAGCCATACATGCCTGTAAATACCTGCTCCCTCATAGAACCAGCCTTCGTATTGCGTTGCATCAACCCTTACAACCAATACATTTTCCTTTCCGTAATTAAGGTAATTGCTGATATCATAACAGGCGCCAACATAACCGCTTTTGTTATTACCCAGATAAAAACCATTTATCCAGAAAGATGCATCCCTGAAAACGCCATCAAACTGAATTTGAAAATGCTGGCCTGAATCTGACCTGGCAACATTGAAATGTTTTCTGTACCAGCCGATACTTGTCTCGGGATAGGAACCACCCACCGGTTTGTAACCATGTGATTGCACATCAAAACTTTGGGAATTGACAAATGGCAATTCAACCGCCCAGTCATGCGGAAGGGAAAGTTGCCGCCACTTATCGTCATTGAATTTGGGATCAATGGCTGTATGTTGTGCTGCTCCTGTCTTGGCGAAAATAGCGGCAATGCCGTAATTAAAATCTTTTAGGGGGTCATTGGAATTGCCAAAAGCAAATTTCCAGTCGGCATCAATATTTATTCTTTTGCGTTGTTGTGCCGAAGCTGCAATGGTAAGCAGAGAAAGTATTACGGCAAAAAAATAAAAAATATTTTTGGGGTTCATAAAGGCATATTTATTTTTTGTATGCAAATATTATCCGGGTTATCATTAACAAAAAATAAATATACTTTATCTTGATCTATGTAAATTAAATTTTAATAAACAGGGCACTCATTTGCTGTCATAAACTTAAGAATTTATTGATTAAATAATTTAGCTGTTTTAAAGCCTGCAAAGTCTTGGCATAGTCCATGGATGGTATATTCATCATTCGCCCCAACTCCATAGTAAAGCCATGGCTAAAGCATAGGTAATGTATCAAAATTACTTACCGGAAACGTTCTTAACTGTTGTCAACAGCTGTCGGGCCAATGCCGTATCTTCACCAAAAATAAATACAACGATTTTGAAGTTTACAGCATTTGGTTTTGACGAAAGATTGATGGAAGGTATTGATGCCTCAGGTTATGAAGATGCCACCCCGGTACAGGAACAGGTAATACCATTGATAATGGCCGGCAAAGATGTAATTGCATCGGCACAAACAGGTACCGGTAAAACGGCGGCTTTTTTATTACCGCTTATTAATAAAATCATAACCGATCCCCACGAGGACCATACCAACAATGCATTGGTCATTGTACCAACCCGTGAGCTGGCTGTACAAATAGCCCAGCACATGGAAGGCCTTTCTTATTTTACTTCGGTTAGCTCCATTGCAGTGTATGGAGGGGGTGATGGTAATGCTTTTGTGCAGGAGAAAAAAGCACTGAGTCATGGCGCAGATATTGTGATTTGTACACCCGGCAAAATGATGGCGCATATAAAAATGGGCTATGTAAAATTAAGTGGACTTAAATACCTGGTATTGGATGAAGCAGACCGCATGCTGGATATGGGTTTTTATGACGACATCATGTTCATCATTAATAACCTGCCCAAAAAACGGCAGAATCTTTTATTCTCGGCTACCATGCCGCATAAGATAAGAGAGATGGCAAGAAAGATTTTGCATCAACCGGCAGAAATTAATATTTCCATAAGCAAACCACCCGAAAAAATTATACAGGAAGCATTTATTGTTTATGATACCCAAAAAATTCCTTTGGTAAAGTACCTGCTGAGCAAAAAGAATTTTAAATCAGTACTTATTTTTTGCAGTAGTAAAATAAGTGTTAAGCAATTAACCCGTGATTTAAAGCGTGCAAAATTTTTAGCTGATGAAATTCACAGCGATCTTGATCAGAGTAAAAGAGAAGATGTGCTGATGCAGTTTAAAAGCGGCAGGCTTCCCATCCTGGTGGCTACCGACATTTTAAGCCGGGGTATTGATATCGATAATATTGACCTGGTAATAAATTATGATGTACCGCATGATGGAGAAGATTATGTGCACCGGATTGGAAGAACGGCAAGAGCCGAAGCTGATGGCACGGCTTATACATTTGTAAGTGTAAAAGAGCAGCGCAAATTTTTAGCTATAGAAAAATTATTGGGCAAATCAGTAACCAAAGCAAAAATTCCTGAAGAGTTTGGTGAAACACCGGAGTTTAATACAGCAACTGCAAGAACCCATTCAGGAAAAGGCGGATTTAACAAACCAAGACGTTTCCAGGATAAAACAAAAAGGTAGTTTTCGATCCAGTATCCAGCATCCTGTATCAGGCAACCAGTATCCAGTTTCTGTTGTGCCATTTCTCCCTTCCCTTAAATATATTTGTAAAAACAATTACCATCAATGCTGTTTCTACCATATTAACCAGTCCCATTGAATATATTAATGGCGTTACCGCTTTTAAAGGTGAGTTATTAAAAAAAGAACTGGGCATTTTTACGTTTAAAGATATTTTGGAGCATTACCCCTTTCGCCATGTTGATAAAACAAAACTCGATAAAATTGCAGCCCTGTCTCCCAACAATGAATATGCACAGGTTGCCGGTAAAATTACAAACATTGAAATGCAGGGTGAGGGCAGAGGTAAAAGGCTCACCGCCAGGTTACAGGATGAAACCGGCGAAATGGAATTGGTTTGGTTCCAGGGAATAACCTGGATACAAAAAGCCATTCATTTTGGCCAATTCTATCTAGTTTTTGGGCGCCTGTCTTTTTTTATGGGCCAGCCGCAGATTGCTCATCCCGAAATTGAAAATTTTACTGTACAAAAAGCCGATGGTAAATATTACCTGGAGCCTGTTTATCCTTCAACAGAAAAATTAAAAACAAAAGGATTGAATGGCAGGGCCATCGGCAAACTGACTTATACCCTGCTGCAAATACTTACAGAGAGCGACCTTCCCGAAAATTTACCGGCATCAATTATTAAACAATATAAATTCATCAGTCATTTTAATGCCTGCCGGCAAATTCATTTTCCGGCTACGGATAAACATTACCAGCATGCAGTACGGCGGTTAAAATTTGAAGAATTGTTTTTTGCACAATTACGTTTGGGTTTACTTAAATCAACACGGCACCGATTTAGTAAAGGCCTGTTATTTGATAAGGTTGGCGATCTGTTTAATACTTTTTTCAAAAATTATTTACCATTTGAATTGACCAATGCACAAAAAAGAGTGCTGAAAGAGATACGGAAAGATGCAGGCAGCGGCAAACAAATGAACCGACTCTTACAGGGTGATGTGGGCAGCGGAAAAACCATTGTGGCCCTCATGATGATGTTGATTGCAGCTGATAATGATTTTCAGAGTGTGTTTATGGCGCCAACTGAAATTTTAGCGCAGCAGCATTACAACAGCGTCACCGATCTTTTAAAAGATATGCCGGTTTGTGTAAAATTACTCACCGGCTCATCTAAAGGGAAAGAAAGAAAACAGGTTTTAAAACTTTGTGAAGATGGTGACTTGCATATTCTGATAGGAACACATGCGGTAATTGAAGATAATGTTGTTTTTAAAAACCTGGGTTTTGCAGTTATTGATGAGCAGCACAAATTCGGTGTGGCACAACGGGCAAAATTGTGGAAGAAGAATGAAATACCGCCGCACGTTTTGGTAATGACTGCAACACCAATTCCACGTACCCTGGCATTAACGGCATACGGCGACCTTGACTACAGTGTGATAGATGAATTACCTCCGGGCAGGCAACCCATCAATACATTGCACCGTTCAGAAAGTGCAAGACCGCAGGTGATGGAATTTGTAAAAGATGAAATAAAAAAAGGCAGGCAGGCATATATTGTTTATCCGCTCATTGAAGAAAGCAGTAAACTGGATTATGAAAACCTGATGAAGGGATTTGAAGAAGTGAAATCATTTTTCCCGGAACCGAAATACTGGATAAGCATGGTTCATGGTAAACAGCCGGCTGCACAAAAAGAAACCAATATGCAGCGCTTTGTAAAAGCAGATACACAGATCATGGTAAGTACAACGGTTATCGAGGTTGGTGTAAATGTACCCAATGCCAGTGTAATGGTGATTGAAAGTGCAGAAAAATTCGGGTTATCACAATTGCACCAGTTACGGGGAAGGGTAGGCAGGGGTGCTGAAAAAAGTTTTTGCATATTATTAACAGGACCCAAAATATCAAACGATGCACGGGAAAGGTTAAAGATAATGAGTGCAACCAATGATGGATTTAAGATTGCGGAAAAAGACCTGGAAATACGTGGCCCTGGTGATATTGAAGGTACAAAACAAAGTGGGTTATTAAACTTTAAACTGGCAAACATAGTCCATGATAAGTTGATTTTGGAAGCGGCAAGGAATGCGGCAGAAAATTTACTGGATACTGATCCGGATTTGAATACAGCTGATAATTTACCTGTTAAAAACTATCTGCAGCAGCAAAAGGGAAAAACAGCCTGGAGTAAAATCTCGTAATTGATCTTTGCCGGGGGCCGATAACCATTACTGAAGTTCTTTAAGTAAATTATAACAGTTATTAAAGTTGACAACCCTTTATAAGATGATCAAAACCGATAATTTTATCGTATAATTTTTGTATATTGTAAAAAAGAAATACTTGAAGATTTTAGGCAAAATAATAATCCGTTTTATCATACTCCTTTTAGCCATTTTACATGTTGAGATTGTAAATGCACAAATGGAATTTATTCAGAATAAAGGCCAGTGGGATAACCATGTTGAATATCGTGGAGATTTTTCTACCGGGTCATTTTTTTTAGAGAACCAGGGCTTTACTGTTTTATTACATAATGCTGATGATCTAAAAAACTTTTCAGATCAGATGCACGGGCATAACCCCAATACCGCAACAACCGGTCAGCCCATCACTATACATTCACACGCATACAAAGTAAAATTTTTAGGTGCTGCAATTTTTACGCAAAATGTAGCAGATAAAATAGAGCCATATTATAATAATTATTTTTTAGGAACTGATCAATCCAAATGGGCAAACGGTTGTAAAATATCGCAGGCAGTAACTTATCAGAATGTTTATCCAAATATTGATGTAAGGTATTACAGCGATGCCGGAAAACTGAAGTACGATATTGTTATTCATCCGGGCGGTAATATAAATGCAATTGCCATGCAGTATTCCGGGGTTAATAAATTACTGGTAAAAAATAAGGAACTGATGATCAATACATCAGTGGGTGATGTAAAAGAATTATATCCATACAGCTATCAGGTGCAGGAAGGACAGAAGCAGGCCATCAATTGTAAGTATGTGATCAATGATAATATTGTCCGGTTTAAAGTAAATGATTATGATCGCAATTCAACAATAATAATTGATCCTGCTTTAATATTTTCAACCTTTACCGGTAGTACTGCCGACAACTGGGGATACACCGCCACACCTGCCCCGGACGGCAGTTTTTATGCAGGTGGCATTGCATTTAGTGCCGGTTACCCCGTTACAACCGGTGCTTTTCAAACAACTTTTGGCGGTGGTATCAATGAAGATAATACCGGGCCTTATGATATTGCCATCATTAAATTTTCTGCCAACGGGGCCAATCGTTTATATGCAACTTATTTAGGTGGTTTAGGTAACGAACAGCCGCATAGTATGATCTGTGATGCTCAGGGTAACCTCATCGTTGCCGGAAGAAGTAATTCATTAAATTATCCTAAAACCCTACCCCTGGTTGGTAATGGTGGAAATTACGATATTGTTGTAACCAAGATAAATGCAAATGGCAGCGCTATAATTGGTTCTGTAAAAATTGGAGGTGCAGCAAATGATGGTGTTAATATTAGAGGAAAATATGTTGCTCCCGATGGAGCCGATGTTACCCGTAGAAATTATGGCGATGATGCAAGAAGTGAGGTTTTTATTGATGCCGCAGGCAATGTTTACCTTGCTTCTTCTACCCAATCGGCCGGAACTGAAGCAGGCGGTGGTTTTCCGATCAGGAATTCACCGATACAGACAACTTTTGGTGGCGGAAGACAGGATGGTGTAATATTAAAATTCAATGTAAACCTGAGTGCTGTTTTATTCACAACTTTTTTTGGAGGTTCAGGCGATGATGCCTGTTTTGTTTTATCTCAAAATCCGTTGACCGGGAATATTTATGTTGCCGGTGGTACTAACAGTACAGATATACCAGGCGATAAAACCGGTGTATGGCAGGGATCTTTCCAGGGTGGCCAGGTGGATGGATTTGTAACCGAGATACAAAATAACGGTTCGGCAATAATTAAAACAACTTACCAGGGTACCGGCGGAAACGATCTGGTATATGGTATTCAGTTTGATAAATTCGGTTTCCCTTATATAATGGGAACTACAACCGGCAGCTGGCCGGTACAGATAGCACCGGGCCAAAGCACGATATTCAGTAACCCGGGTGGCAAACAATTTATCAGTAAGCTAAAACCTGATCTGTCCGGTTATGTTTATTCAACAGTTTTTGGTACTAATGCATCAGTTCCCAATCTTTCACCAATTGCTTTTTTGGTTGACCGTTGTCAGAATGTTTATGTATCCGGTTGGGGCGGCGGTATCAATAATTTAAAATTATTTCCATCGGCAGGTACAGGTGGTTTGCCCGAAGTAAATCCCTTACCCGGTATTCCTCCTCCGGATGGTGCCGATTTTTACTTTTTTGTGCTGGAAAAAAATGCACAAAGCCAGTTATTTGGTACGCACTTTGGGCAAAACGGAAGTGTGGGAGATCATGTGGATGGCGGTACCAGCCGCTTTGATGCCAACGGTGTTATTTACCAGGCAATATGCGGTTGCGGTGCAGGAGGTTCTTTGTTTCCAACAACACCCGGAGCCTGGTCAAGAACAAATAATTCTATTAACTGTAATGAAGCGGCAGTAAAAATTGAAATGAATTTTGCCGGTATTGGGGCCAGTGTAAAAGCAACCATCGATGGGGTGGTTGATACCATTGGTTGTGTACCACTTACGGTAAGATTTACCGATACGCTTGCAAAAGGCAAAACTTATATTTGGGATTACGGCGATCCGTTTAGCGCCATAGCAAGAGATACTACTTTTACGCCAAATAATACTGTTTTGCATACGTATAATCAGGTGGGTACTTTCAGGTTGATGTTAATTTCAATTGACTCTGCTACATGTAATATTTCCGATACCGCTTATGTAAATGTGAAAGTTGGCAGCAACAATATCAACGCTGATTTTTCATTTTTTAAAATGGATTCCTGTAACAGTTTGCGTTACCAGTTTATAAATCAAACGGTAGCAACAGTACCCACTTATACCAGCCAGAGTTTTCTTTGGGATTTTGGTGATGGCTCTGCAAAAATAAGATCAGGCTTTGGGCCAATCATTCATACATATCCATCTACAGGTAGTTATATTGTAACACTAATAGTTGATGATACCACGTTTTGTAATGCGCCTGATACGGCTATAAAAACACTGCGTATCAGCCCAAATGTAAAAGCAATATTTGCAACGCCTGCCAGGGGCTGTGTTCCGTATAATGCAGCATTTAAAAACTTATCGCTTGGTGGCACCGACTGGATCTGGGAGTTTGGAGATGGTAGTTTTTCGACAAATTTTGAGCCAATACATTTGTACAGTGCAACGGGTACTTACAATGTTCGTTTAATTGCCATTGATACAAGTACCTGTAATAAAAGGGATACATCGGCATACTTTACCATAACCGTATTTCCTATACCAACAGCAAATTTCAGCTGGACACCAAATCCTCCGGTTGAGAATACGATAACGAGGTTTACTAATTTATCATTGGGTGCAAGCAAATACCTGTGGCAATTTGGTGATGGCGAAAGTTCAACCGACGTAAATCCTGCTCACCTCTATAATGCAACGGGGGTTTACCAGGCTACACTCTATGCTTTTAATATTGCAGATTGCGTGGATAGTATAACACAGGATATACCCATCATCATAAAACCATTAGTTGATGTACCCAATGCATTTACGCCTGGCCGGTTTGGTAAAAACGGAGTCGTAAAAGTAGAAGGTTTTGGTATTGGTAAAATGAGCTGGAAAATTTATAACCGCTGGGGACAGGTAGTTTTTGCAACCTCTGACAGAAACCAGGGTTGGGATGGAATGTTTAAAGGAGCGTTGCAACCAATGGATGTTTATGCTTATACTTTGGATGTGGAATTTACAGATGGCGTTAAGTTGAGGAAAACTGGTGATATAAGTTTGTTGAGATAAATGATAATTGTAAAATTGATAATAGATAATTTTGTTAAATAGATACAACATAATAAAAGCAGGTAATAAATTTTGTAAAAGATTTTACAGTAAAAAGCTTTTGCTTATTGCCTGTTGTCTGTTGCCTATAGCTAATGCCGATGCTCAGGATCTGCATTTTTCCCAATTCTTCAATACACCCTTAACAACGAATCCGGCAAACACTGGCTTTATACCTGATGCAGATTATCGCATTGGTGCTCATTACCGAAACCAATGGAGCGCTGTGATGACGGTACCTTATAAAACGATCAGTGTTTTTGGTGATGCACAGTTATTCAGGGATAAACTGGAAAACGGCTGGCTTGGCGTTGGCGCTGTTTTGCTGAACGATGAGGCTGGCAGTGGCAGTTTGACCAGTACTAAAATTTATGGTTCGCTGGCTTACCATCAAATGCTTGGCTTAAGCAGTTTACTGTCTGCAGGTTTTAATTTTGGCTGGGCCAATAAACATATTGATCAAACCAAATTGAAATTTCCTGATCAGTTTGACGGGAAATTTTTTGACAGTAATTTACCAACCAATGTTTTTTTAACCAACAATAATATAAGTTACCTCGATGTTCAGGCCGGTATGAACTATGCTTATTTTCCACAAGAGAATGTTTACATTAATGCAGGATATTCTATCCAGCATGTAAACAGGCCTAAAGAAACTTTCTTTGCCGATAATACAAATAACGGCCGTATACCAATGCGGCACACGGGTTTTGTAAATGCTATATTGAAAGTTAATGACAGGGTTATTGTAAATCCCAATGCATATTTCTCTACACAGGCAAGAGCTACCGAACTTGTTTTTGGAATCAATGCAAATTATAACCTTTCGGAATTTGGCGAAAAACAATTGCTGGCCGGTGTATATTATCGCCTGGGAGATGCCATTGTTCCCATGGTTGGATTTGAGTTGAAGAATATACAGTTTGCATTCAGTTATGATGTAACACTTTCTTCACTCAGTAAATATAATGGCTACCGCGGAGCCAGTGAATTCAGTATCATTAAAAAAGGATTTTATCCTGATAATGTCGACAGGCAATCTTTATGTCCAAAGTTCTAAACTACCCGTAGTTTCAGATTTTATCAACTCACTATTTTATACGATTTTTACACAAATAATATTACATGCAGGATGTAAATACCATAATTAAAAATGCATTGGAGTTTATAGATAAGTTCAAAACCATAGTTGGAGACAAATATGTATTTGCAGATACGGAAAGCCTGAATAATTATGCCCATGACGAAACGGAGAACCTTCATTTTTTACCGGATATAGTTATAAAACCCAGGTCTGCCAATGAGATAAGTGAGATCATGCTTATTTGTAATGAACATAAAATTCCAATTACACCACGTGGTGCAGGTACCGGCCTCAGTGGTGGTGCATTGCCACATCTGGGTGGTGTGTTACTCTCCATGGAACGGATGAATTCGATATTGGAGATCGATGAAAGAAATCTGCAGGTAACAACTGAGCCGGGTGTTATTACAGAAGTATTACAAAATGCCGTTAAGGAAAAAGGTTTGTTTTATCCACCCGATCCCAGCAGCAGGGGCAGTTGTTTTATTGGTGGTAATATAGCAGAGAACAGTGGCGGCCCCAAAGCAGTTAAGTATGGTGTTGTTAAAGATTATGTGTTGAACCTGGAAGTGGTTTTACCAACAGGTGAAATTATCTGGACGGGTGCCAATGTGTTAAAAAATTCTACCGGTTATAATTTAACACAACTGATAGTTGGGAGTGAAGGAACTTTAGGCATTGTTACAAAAATTGTATTAAAACTTTTGCCGCATCCAAAATACGATCTGTTGATGTTGGTTCCTTTTAATTCGCTGGAGAAAGCCGGTGAAGCGGTGAGTGCAATTTTCAGGGCGGGTTTTACACCAAGTGCAATGGAGCTGGTAGAGATTGATGCTTTAAAAATTGTAAGCCGTTTTGTTGATAGTACGGTTGTACCGGTTACCGACGAAATGGAAGCACATTTAATTATTGAAGTTGATGGCAATCATTTGAATACCCTGATGAGTGAGATGGAAGCAATAGCCGAACTGCTGGCTGAATATGATTGCGGTGATATATTTTTTGCCGATGATGCACAACAGAAAGCGGAGTTATGGAAGCTGCGCAGACGTGTTGCAGAAGCGGTAAAAATAGATGGTTATACAATTGAAGAGGATACGGTTGTGCCAAGAGCTGAATTGCCGGCTTTAATACGTGGCGTAAAGGCATTGGGTAAGCAATATGATTTTGAGGTTGTATGCTACGGGCATGCCGGCGATGGTAACCTGCACATCCGTATAAAAAAACCGGGCAGCATTTACAGTTTGAATAATCCAAATGTGATACCTGCATTGAAGGCCTTGTTTGAACTGGTAAAAAAGTTAGGTGGTACCATCAGTGGTGAACATGGCATTGGGTTGATACAGAAAGAATACATGGATATTGTTTTTACTGAAGCCAATATGCAGTTGATGAGGGGGATAAAAAAGGTTTTCGATCCGAATAATATTTTAAACAGCGGTAAAATATTTGATAACTGATTAAACCAATACCCGATCAATTATTCAAAGATTTTAAAAAATTAAAGTGTAACATGAAAAGAATTATTATTTTTTGGGTTTTAGTAAGTGGATTTCTTACTTCAATGGCCCAGGATGAAAAAATTGAAACGGCTGAAAAGAAAAGCGGCTTTAAAAAAGAAAATCTTTTTGTTGGGGGAGACATCACCATTGGTTTTGGTAACAGTTATACGGCTTTGGGAGCAAGTCCGTATTTTGGTTACAGTTTAAATAAGTATGTTGATGTGGCCGGGTCATTTAATTTTAATTATACTTCACAGCGTGATTATATTGTGTATGGGGATAAGGTCAGGCAAACACTTTACGGGCCCGGCGCTTTTGTCAGGATCTATCCGCTTAAATTTTTATTTGCCCAGGCACAGTTTGAACATAATTTTATAAAGGTTAAATATCTGCCAGCCAATAATTCAGGTTACATCCCTTCCACCGATAAAATTGATGCCAACAGTTTATTGGTTGGTGCAGGTTGGGCAGGTGGCAGGAGTGAAGACAATAAAAGCTTTTATTACATATCCATTTCGTGGGACCTGTTGAGAAATAAAAACTCACCTTATGTTGATGGATTAGGAAGGGCCATACCCATTATCCGTGCCGGATATAATATTGCTTTATTCCAGGGTAAAAGATACAGGTAATTATTTTACAGGTAAATTTCCAGGTCACCGGGCGTTTGCAGTACAACCATTTTATCTTCTATTTTATCGTATAAAAAATCTTCATGCTGCATGGTTTGGGCAAATGCCAGTAAATGGTCATAAAAGCCTGCAGTATTCAGTATAAAAATTTTTTTATCATGAATACTTAACTGGTTCCAGGTAATCATTTCAAAAAATTCATCCATCGTACCATAACCACCCGGTAAAATTATTGCCGCATTACATTTTTCATACAGCATTTTTTTACGGCTGTGCATGTCTTCAACAACGATCAACTCCGTTAATCCGTCATGATGATGTTCCCTGTCTTTTAATATTGATGGAATAATACCGGTTACTTTTCCGCCTTTTTCCAGCACAGCATTTGATACTGCAGCCATGATGCCTTTATTTCCTCCACCATAAATTAATGTTATATTTTTTGCAGCTAACAGGTATCCTAACTGCTTTGCATGTATTTCATACAGTGGGTTATTGCCGGCCTTGCTTCCACAAAAAACTGCCAATGATGTTATTGCCATAAATTAATTAACTTGAATTTTATTGCAAGCTAATTATTCAATGTTAATTCTTTATTATAATTTCAAATATGTCACCTATTGTCTTATTCTCTTTTGTGATCGGGTATTTTGTATTGCTGCTCACCGTAGCTTATTTCACTTCAAGAGGTAGCAATAATGAATCTTTCTTTATCGGCAACCGCAACAGCAACTGGATGCTGGTGGCTTTTGGTATGATTGGTACCAGCCTTAGCGGTGTTACGTTTGTTAGTGTTCCGGGTGGGGTAGGCACCGGTAATTTTTATTATTTTCAGATTGTACTGGGTTATTTAATTGGCTACATGGTTATTGCATTTGTGCTGATACCGTTGTATTACAAAATGAACCTCACTTCTATTTATACTTACCTTGAAAAAAGATTTGGAATAAATGCACACAAGGCCGGGGCTTTCTTTTTTATACTCAGCCGTGTGGTTGGTGCCACAGCCCGGCTATACCTGGTGATCAGTATCCTGCAGATTTTTATTTTTGATAAATTACATATCCCTTTTGAATTAACAGCACTGGTTATTTTACTGCTGATCTTATTATACACTTTCGAAGGTGGTGTAAAAACAATTATTTACACCGATACGTTACAAACAACAGGGATGTTACTTGGCCTGGTGGTTTGCATTATTGTTATTGTAAAAGCAATGGGTTTGGATTTCGGCAGCACATTATCTTTAATGAATGCAAAAGGGTATACAAAGGTTTTTAATATGGATGTGAAAGCCGGCTCATACTTTCTGAAACATATTATTGGCGGTATGTTTATTGCCATTGCCATGACGGGGCTTGACCAGGAAATGATGCAGAAAAATATTAGTGTAAAAAATATAAAAGATTCGCAAAAAAATATCATGACGTTTACTGCGGTGTTAATGGTGGTGAATTTTTTATTCCTGTTCCTGGGCGGCATACTTTATTTATATGCCAGCACCAATAATATTGTAACTGCCCCTGATGACCTGTTCCCTACCATTGCCTTAAGCGATGCATTCAGCGGCACTATTGGTATCCTGTTTGTCATTGCTATTATATCGGCATTATTCCCCAGTGTGGATGGCGCCATAACTTCACTCACTTCCTGTTTTTGTATCGATATTTTAGGTATCAATAAAAAAGAAGGAACTGAAAAGGAAAAGAAAAGGACAAGGCTTAAAGTGCATTTTGCTTTTGCTGCCGTGTTTTTTTTAATGGTGCTTGTTTTTAAAGCTATTAATGATAAGTTAATTATTGATTTTATTTTAAAGTTTGCCGGTATTACCTACGGGCCTTTGCTGGGCTTATTCTCCTTTGGTATTTTAACCAAAAGACAATTGAACGATAAACTGATATGGGCTGTCTGTATCATTGCACCAATAATGGCTTTAGGTTTGGATATGCTGAGCAGCCCTGAATGGTACGACAGGAAACTGCACCTTACACTTGGCTTAAGATCAATTTCAGAAAGCATTTTTCATGGGTACAAAATTGGGAATGAATTGATTTTAATTAACGGCTTATTTACATTCTTTGGCTTAATGTTAATTTCTAAAAAAGGGGATAAGAAAGCAAATATTTCAGCGTAACTTTACGGGGTTAGTAAGTGCCATTCTTCACAATTGCAAAAGTGTTGGATGGCATTGTATTAATGGGCATGAATGGCGGATTGCAGGCACAATGTAATTTTTAACAAAAGGGTTAACAAAATTTATAAACAGATCATTCGTTAATTAATGGAACTGATCAATCAAAAAGCAGAAAATTACGCAAAGTATAATACATCAGCACTGGATGAAGTATTGAGTGAAATAGAAGTATTCACTATGGCCAATCATCCGCATGCACAGATGCTGAGTGGCCATGTGCAGGGCAAAATACTGGAAATGATAAGTTGCATGATAAAGCCGGAAAGAATCCTGGAGATTGGAACTTTCACTGGCTTTAGTGCATTGTGCCTGGCAAAGGGATTAACAACATCGGGAAAATTGCATACCATTGAATTAAGAGCTGATGATGCAGATACTGCAAAAAATTATTTTATTAAGGCCGGTATTGAAAAAAAAATTGAAATACATATTGGAGATGCACAGGAAATTATACCGGCATTAAGAGAAAACTGGGATCTTGTTTTTATTGACGCTGATAAAGTTAACTATATAGCTTATTACGAATTAACTTTGCCATTAGTGAAAAAGGGTGGCTGGATACTGGCCGATAATGTACTGTTTCATGGTGAAGTGCTGGAAAAAACAGTGAAAGGAAAAAGTGCAAAAGCTATACTGGCTTTTAATGAACACGTAAAAAATGATAACCGGGTTCAGCAGGTAATGTTAACAATAAGAGATGGGCTCTTATTAATTCAAAAAAAATAACAGGATGTACAGATTTATCATAGCCATATTATTTTTATCAATTTCATTTTGTGCATCAGCACAAAGAATTACCGTTGATGAGTATATTGAGCAATATAAATATATTGCCATCAGCGAAATGAAACGTTCAGGCATTCCGGCAGCTGTCACACTGGCGCAGGGTATACTGGAAACAGAAAACGGGAATGGGGACCTGGTAAAAAGATCCAATAACCATTTTGGTATTAAATGTAAAAATACCTGGACGGGTGAAACCGTATATCATGATGATGATGCTACAGGCGAATGTTTTCGGGCCTATGTAAATGCAGCAGACAGTTACCGTGATCACAGTGATTTTTTACGTTCCAATAAACGGTATGATTTTTTATTCAGGCTGGATGCCAAAGATTACAAAGGTTGGGCCTATGGTTTAAAAAAAGCAGGCTATGCAACTAATCCACGCTACCCCAACATACTTATTAAGAATATAGAGGATTATAACCTGCAGCAATATACATTGGCAGGTATTAATGAAATTCCGGATTTTGATGTTATAAAAATTAAAGAAGATGATCAGCATAAATTGCCACCTGAAGTAAAAGCGGATGATGTGATCAATTCAAATAACATTGTTGTTGGAACGGGGGCAGCTGAAAAAATTATCATTATTAATAAAACAAAATGTGTTTTTGCAAAAAAGGGTACGTCCTTACTGGCCATTGCTGATAAATATAACATCAGTTTAAAAAAAATAATGGAATGCAATGAACTGACTGAAGAAGGAATTCTTAACAATGACCAGTTTGTGTTTTTACAGAAGAAACAAAAAACAGGGGAAAAGGAATATTATATTGTTCAGCCCGGCGAAACACTGTACGATGTTGCACAACAGAACGGAATACAGCTGAAATTTCTTAAAGAGTATAATAATTTAAATGCCGGAGAAATACTGCCGGCACATGCTAAATTATATTTGCAAGATGGATTCAGATCATCCAAAAATAATATTGAAGAATCAAAAAATAAGATACATCTTGTTGCTCCAAAAGAAGGGTTATATACCATAGCCAGAAAATATAGTGTAACGGTACAGCAATTACGGGAATGGAATGATCTGGAAACTGATGAATTAAGGATCGGGCAGGAAATAATTGTTTCAAAAAACAAGTAAGTTCATTTTAAACGATGATAAAAATATAAAAGTACATGACTATACAGGTAATGGATAAAAAGTTTCAACCTTATATTAAGGCGCAGCAGATACAGGAACAAGTTGATAAGCTGGCAAAACAGATTAATGCGGATTATGCCGGTAAAAAACCTTTGTTTATTGCGATTTTGAATGGCTCATTTATGTTTGCTTCAGATCTGTTTAAAGAACTTACCATTGAAGCTGAGATCTGTTTTATAAAACTGGCTTCTTATAAAGGAACAAAATCAACCGGTAATGTGATCACTTCCATTGGCCTCGATGAGTCTTTAAAAAACAGGCATGTTATTATTGTAGAAGATATTGTTGATACAGGGAAAACACTAAGTGAATTTTTGCCGCAGTTAATAAACCAGCAACCGGCAAGTTTAAAGATTGCTGCATTGCTGCATAAGCCCGAAGCATTGGCTTATCCCATTACTATTGACTATCTTGGATTTAAAGTACCCAATAAGTTCCTACTGGGATATGGATTGGATTATGACGGTCTGGGAAGGAATTTAAAGGAAATTTATCAGTTGGTTGATAGCTAGGAGGGCAACATAAATTGAAAAAGGAATGTCTTGGTTTTGGATATTATACTTTTATAACAATTAGCTTGCAATTGAAAAAACTGTTCATTTTTATTCCATTACTGTTTTTGGTGTTCAATTCCTATGCCCAGTATTATTTGCGTGGAGAAATTAAAGATGAAAAAAATGAACCGCTTCAAAATGTACAGATCCGTTTATTCTCCAATAATCATTTTTATTACTCCGGAACAAACGGAGGTTTTGGTATAACAACCAATCAACTGATTGATTCAATTTCTTTAAGCCTGGATGGTTATGAAACCAGGATAATGAAAGTGAATTGCGAACAATGGCAGTATATCAGTTTAAAAATATCGTCTTCAAACGTAAACAGAAATCGGCCAAAGCTGATTTCTGTTACAAAGAATATCAATCAAACTTCAAAGATCCGGTGGTATGTTAATGATGAAACATATTTTCAGCTGGTAGAAAATGAATATGTAAATGCGGTTAAGTTTCCCAATACCGGGTTTTCTTTAAATGTAAATAAAGCATCGTACAGCAATGTTCGCCGGTTTATCAATATGAAAAGTATTGTTCCGCCTGATGCGGTAAGAACTGAAGAAATAATTAATTATTTTAACCTGCATTACCGGGAACCCAAAAGTAATGACATTTTCGGGATGGAATCACAACTTACTTCCTGTCCCTGGGATATGGAAAAGCAGTTACTCATTCTGAACATCAATGCCAAAAAACTGGACCTTAACAAAATACCTCCGGGCAATTTTGTTTTTTTAATTGATGCATCCGGCAGTATGGATATGCCCAACAGGCTGCCTTTACTCAAAGCAGCTTTTCAGATGTTTGTAAAAAATCTTCGGGCTATTGATACAGTTTCAATAGTTGCCTACGGCGGAACCGTTGGCATCTGGCTGCAACCTACAAGTGGAGCCGAAAAAGAAAAAATAATAAAATCTATTGAAGAGTTGACCGCATTAGGCGATACGCCGGGCGAAGCCGCAATTATGACTGCCTATGACCTGGCCAACAGAACTTTTATTAAAGGGGGTAGCAACCGGGTCATATTAGCAACTGATGGAGACTTTAATGTTGGACTTACATCTGAAAAAGCATTGGAAGATCTGATAACCAAAGAAAAGCAGAGCGGTGTTTACCTAACCTGTTTAGGTGTTGGTATGGGAAATTTTAAAGACTCCAAACTTGAGATACTGGCTAAAAAAGGGAATGGTAATTATGCTTACCTGGATGATATTAATGAAGCGGAAAAAGTATTGGTGAAGGAACTTACCCAAACCTTTTATGCAGTTGCCGATGATGTATTTATTAATCTGAAGTTTAATGCTGAATTTGTGAAGGAATACCGGTTAATTGGATTTGATAACAGAAGAGATGCAGTTGCTGACAGCACAATTGATCTGGAAGGCGGTGAAATTGGCAGTGGTAACAGTGTGCTGGCAATATTTGAAATTGTACCAACCAGTGATAAACTTTTTAATGAGTCAACGTTTTCAAAAGATAAATTGGCAACTATACAAATGCGCTACAGCATGTGTAATGATACTTCACACCTGGTTTTTGAAAATACATGTTTTGCCAATTATGCCGAATTTAAAAATATAGATAAAGAGTTTCAGTTTGCAACGGCAGTTGCCATGTTTGGCCTTAAAGTAAAACAATCAAAATTTATCAAACAGGCCGATTGGATGGATATACAAAGGATAGCTACGGAATCATATGATCCAAAAAGCTATCTGCAAACAGAGTTTTTACATCTTATTGATAAAGCACAGGAAGTATACACACCAAAAAAACGAAAAAAAGGTAAATTTTTTGATTAAGAAAACATTTCCCTCACCTTATCAAAAAATGATTTATCATTTTTTTCGGGCTTGGGTTGAAAATTTTCTGACTGCTGTAATTTTTCAAGAATTTCTTTTTCCTGTGCCGTTACATGTTGAGGGGTCCATACATTAACCTGTATCAACTGATCGCCTTTTTCATAACTGTTTACATTTGGAAATCCCTTACCTTTTAAACGGAATATCTTTCCACTTTGTGTACCGGGTGGTATTTTAATTTTCGCTCTGCCGTCAATAGTGGGAACTTCTATCTGTGTTCCAAAGACAGCATCAGGTATTGAGATATGCAGATCGAACGCAACATTTAAACCATCCCGGTGTAACTGCGGATGTGATTCTTCTTCAATTAAAACGATCAGGTCTCCTGCTGATCCGCCACGTTCACCGGCATTACCTTTTCCGCTAAGGCTCAGTTGCATGCCTTCCTGTACACCTGCCGGTATATCAATGGTTACTGTTTCTTCTCCATAAACTCTTCCTTCACCTTTACAGGCTGTACATTTATGAGTTACAGTACTTCCTTCACCATTGCAGGTTGGGCATGTAGTTACGGTTTGCATCTG
Source organism: Chitinophagaceae bacterium (assembly GCA_043748745.1). Classification (GTDB taxonomy): domain Bacteria; phylum Bacteroidota; class Bacteroidia; order Chitinophagales; family Chitinophagaceae; genus Ferruginibacter. The sequence continues at coordinate 19,905 of JAYVEQ010000012.1, forward strand.
CCCTAAAAAAGTATTTTGTACACGTCGTACCTGCCCGCTACCACCGCATGTGCCACAGTTTTGTACACTGTTTTTATCTTTTGCACCACTGCCATTGCAGGTATTGCAATGCACATATTTTTTTACCTTTATCGTCTTTTGGGCACCTTTGGCAATCTCTTCATAATTCAGTTTTATTTTTACCCGCAGATTACTGCCACGGGTGCCACGGGTTCTGCCACCGGAACTTCTTCTTCCTCCACCTCCAAAAAAACTACCAAAGGGATTTTCATCACCAAAAATATCCCCAAACTGGCTGAAGATATCATCCATATTCATGCTTCCGCTATAAGCTCCGCCACCGGCTCCCCTGCCAGCCCCAAAAGCCTGGTGTCCAAACCTGTCGTACTGTGCACGTTTATCAGTATCACTTAATATTTCATAAGCTTCTGCTGCTTCTTTAAATTTTTCTTCTGCAGATTTATCTCCGGGATTTCTGTCCGGATGATGTTGCATGGCTACTTTACGGTATGCTTTTTTAATTTCATCCTGTGAAGAAGATTTGGATACACCCAATATTTCGTAAAAATCTTTTTTGCTCATAATGTGATCATGTACTGGTATGCTAATGTGCTGATTAAACCGCAATATAAGTTTAGCTGTTCAGCAGGATGGTTAATTACTGATTAGTTTTATTTACCCACAACAACTTTTGCAAATCTTATTATTTTATTATTAAGGTAGTAGCCCTTTTCAATTTCATCAACAACTTTTCCCTTCATGCCTTTAGGTGCATCCACTTCTGTAATGGCTTCATGTTTTTCTACATCAAAATCGGTGTTGATGCTTTCCATTGCTTTTAATCCTCTTGCCTGTAAAGTATTTCTTAATTTATTATAAACTAACTGAATTCCTTCTTTGTGAATAGCTGTATCATCACTATCAGCCATCTGTTTTTCTGCACGGTCGCAATCATCCATTACTTCCAGTAATGATATGATGATGTCTTTACCTGCAGTTTGAATCAATTCGATTTTTTCTTTTGCATTACGGCGCTTAAAATTATCAAACTCTGCAAAAAGGCGCAGGTATTTGTCTTTTTGTTCTTCAAGCTCGGCCTGCAATTTTTCTATGGCATCTTCACCGCCCGGATTGCTTAAATATGTGCTCCCCGGAACATCTGCATCTGCGTTAATATTCATTTCTTCGTTTTCCGGTAATGTTGTTTCTTTTTCTTGCATATCCTTGATTTTAAAAATTGGTTGCGAAGGTACAACAGTCAAACATTTTGCCAAGCCTTGTTTTGCCGTCAAATTGGCAATAAATAACAAATATGTGCAGTATACGGGCTAACTGTCTGACACGGATGCTACCTTTGCGCCATGAAAAGCATTTTTTTAAATAAAAACATCAGCCGAAGGGTAGAATCAGGCCATCCATGGATATTTGGAAATGAAGTGAATACAGGTAAAGCGTTGGATGCTGCTGCAAAAGCAGGGGAAGTGGTAAATGTTTATACCTATGATAAAAAATTCATAGGCAGGGGCTATGTAAATCCCCAGTCGCAGATAATGGTTCGGTTACTTACCAGGGATAAGGATGAAATGATAAATGATCAGTTTTTTAAAAACCGGATTCAAAAAGCATGGGATTACCGCCGGAAAATAGGGTACATTGAAAACTGCAGGTTGATTTTTGGTGAAGCGGATGATCTGCCACAACTGATCATTGATAAATTCAACGATTATTTTGTAATTCAAACATTAGCACTGGGTATTGATATTTGGAAACCGGCTATTGTAAAAGCCATTGAAAAAATATTTAACCCAAAAGGTATTTACGAACGCAATGATGTACCGGTTAGAGAACTGGAAGGGTTAGATCAACGCAAAGGATTTCTTTCAGATGAATTTGATACCAATATTATCATCAAAGAAAATGAGGTTAAATTTTATGTAGATATTGCCAACGGACAAAAAACAGGTTTTTTTTTAGACCAGCAGGATAATCGTAAAGCCATACAGCATATTGTTAAAGATGCAGATGTGCTGGGCGCTTTTTGTTATACCGGATCATTTGAAATATGTGCTGCACATTATGGTGCCAAATCTGTTTTAGGTCTTGATATCTCTCAGCAGGCAATTGAGATGTGTAATAAAAATGCCGTAGTAAATAGCGTTGATAGCATCTGCAGATTTGAATGTGTAAATGCATTTGATGTTTTAAAAAAATGGACCCAGGAAGGAAAACAATGGGATGTGGTAATGCTCGATCCACCTTCATTCACTAAAAGCAGAGCTACAATTAATAAAGCCATTGCAGGGTACAAAGAGATAAATTTACGGGGAATGAAACTGGTAAAACCTGGTGGTTTTTTAGTTACTTCAAGTTGTACAAATCTTGTTCAGCCCGAAATGTTTTTAGATATTATACAGTCTGCGGCAAATGATGCAAAGCGAAAAATACGGCAGGTAGTTTTTAATTCACAGTCGGCTGACCATCCTGTAATAAGAGGACAGGAAAATACACACTATCTTAAATTTTTGATTGTACAGGTAATGTAATGCGTAAAAGGAAAGATTATTTTACTACCTGAAACTTGCCGGAATCGATGATCTTTCCGTCTTTATCCCTAAGCTGGTAAACATAAATGCCACGGTAAAAATCATCTAATGGCAGGTTAATTCTTGGGGGGATCTTATTGATTTCGTTTATTTTTTTACCCATGAAATTATAAATCTCCAGGGTAAAAGATTTATCATAACCATACAGAAAATCAAAATTAATTGATGTAGTGGCAGGTATTGGATAAGGTCTTATCAATTTTGCTATTGGTTCACCAGGAGCCGGATTCTTAGTTTGAGCAAAAGAGGTAAAAGTTATTCCAATAAGTACAATGAATATGTAAATAATTTTTTTCAACATAGTAAAAATATGAAAAATGTTTTAAATAAGCAACACTTCGTATTTCTATAATATAGCTTAAATGTATGTAAATTTACCGTAATAAAAAATTTTGCTATAAGTTTTGATGGGTATGTTTAAAAAATCAGCTTAAATGGTTCAATTTTTCATTGATTAATCCGAAATCAGGCATTTCGCCTGCATTTTCCAAAACTTCAGCATATTGTACAATTCCGCTTTTATCTATAATAAAGGCCGATCTTTTACTCACACCCTTCATATCCAATATCCAGTCATCATATAAGGAATCATATAATGCCGAAACTTCTTTATTAAAATCACTTAATAAAGGAAAATTGTAATGCTGTTCTTCCTTATATTTTTTTAAAGTGAATACAGAATCTACTGAAATGCCAATTACCTGTGCATTTACATTGCTGTAGCGGCTTATATCATCTCTCACTGCACATAATTCTTTAGTACAGGTACCTGTAAAAGCCTGGGGGAAAAATAATAATAAAATGGTTTTACCTTTAAAATCATTGAGTGTTACTTTGGTTTTATCTGTATTGAACAAACTAAAACCGGGCGCCGGTTTTCCTAATTCAATCTTCATAATTGCTTTTTTTATGTAAAGTTAAGTGTTGTGTAAAAAATGTTAACAGGTATTGAGTGCTTTTGGTTTAATTAGCAGGGTGATTTTAAACCAAAAAAAATTTTATTATGAACAAGTACTTTACGGAATTTATTGGAACTATGTTCCTGGTATTAGTTGTGGGGGTAGCTGCTATAGGTGGTGCTGCAGGTGCCATGGCACCCATAGCCATTGGCAGTATCTTAATGGTTATGATTTATGCCGGTGGGCATATTTCAGGAGGGAATTATAATCCGGCTGTAACCCTTGCTATATTGATAAGAGGCAAGATAAATATGGGCACTGCATTAACATATTGGATTGCACAAATTGGAGGTGCTTTGGCTGCATGGGCTGTTGCCACATTTATTTTTGATGTTGAAGGACCTGGTACAAGTGCTGTAAAATCAGTAAGCCAGGGTTTAACTGCTGAATTTCTGGGGGCGTTTGCCATAGCTTATGTAGTACTTAATACTGCTACTGCTAAAGCGCATATTACAAACAGCTTTTATGGTTTAGCAATAGGATTTACGGTAGTTGCATGTGCCTTTACTTTTGGCGGTTATTCTGGGGGAGCTTTTAATCCGGCTGTTGCTATTGGGGCCTGTTTAATGAAGGGTTTTGTATGGGCCGATCTATGGATTTATTTGGTAGGTTGTATGGCTGGCGGATTAGTTGCAGCACTCGTATTTAATATGAATAACCCAGACGATAAATAAATGATTCATCTTATAAAAAAATTAAAACCCCTCTGGAAAGAAGGGTTTTTTGTTATCCAAACAATCCATAAAAACAAAAGATCTTTAGCTTGTTAGGTCACGATTTTTGAGATCTGGAATGGATATTCAGAAAAAAAACTAGATATGGTGGTATTTTAATATTTTTAATAAAGTTGTTTAATACAATGAAAAACTGGAGGCAGGATTTAATGTGAAAAGTTTGTTCTTTGTGGAAATTAATTTGTTGACATCAACTTGCAAATAAATAGAAGCTATCGGGAAACGATTACCTTTTATCATAGGGTGAATTTTAATTTTTTATTTAATCAGTTACCGATAAAATTATAAACGGATTTATTTAAGTTTTAGTATAGATAATAGTAAATATTGTCTAACTGTCAACTAATAACAAATTCCTTACATGTAAAAAGCCTCTGCTTTTGAGCAGAGACTTTTTATTAGAATTAAATATGTAATGATTAATTTTTTGTAACTGGTGCTTTTGAACTTTTATTGGTTTTTGTAGGTTTTGCAGCTGCATCAGCTTTTTTCTTAGCTTCATTTTCAGCAGCCCATTTTTCATAATCATCTGGATTTAAAACATCGCCGGTTATGGTAATGCTTTTTGTCTCATCCACACCTGCAAATTTAACAGTCATGTGTTTATCAAAATGGTTTAAAGCAGCTGCATTGTATGTAGCAGTTATAGTTCCTGTTTTACCTGGAGCAATAGGTGATTTTGTGTAGTCTCCTATTGTACAACCACATGTTGGGCTAGCCTGTTCAATAATCAATGGTTCTGTACCAATATTGGTTACAGTAAAAGTAGCCGTTGTAGGGTTACCTTGTTTTATTTTACCTAAATCAATAGTTTCAGATGCAAATTTAGCCACATCCGCAGTTGTTTTTTGAGCAAACAACACAGCTGAAAGTGTAAAAATTGATAAGGATAGTAATAATAATTTCTTCATGATTTTTTTTTAATGGTTTAGTTTTTTAAATCGTTTAAGCCTTTATTTTCCGGTGCAGAACTGCCGGGCGTTTTCCAAACCTCACCTTTTATGGTTATTTGTTTTGATTGTGTATCATTATAGGAAACAGTAATGAATTTTGTAAATGGCCCTTCTGCAGCAGCATTATATCCAACTGTTATTTTAGTTGTCCCGCCCGGTGCAACAACTTTATCTTTTTCCCATTCAGGAGTTGTACAACCACAGCTTGCATGTATATCAGAGATCTTTAATGGAACATTGCTTTTATTAATTACTTCAAAGATATGAGTAACGGGTTTTCCCTGAGGTATTTTACCAAAATTGAATTCGGTTTCTTTTAAAGATAAAAGATTATCCGCAAGTGCAACAGATGCTGCGTCGGGAGGTGTAGTTGTTATAACTTGTTTTGCAGGAGCGATAGCAGAAGTAGATAACTGCTGGGCATTTACCGAAGTAAATAAAAAAGCTGCAATTAAAAGAGATAAAATTTGTTTCATATTATTATATTTATAATTGGTATTTTCAAAGATACTAAAACGAATATATCTGTCCTAAATTGTTGTACCATTAGGAGATTTTTAACAAAGCTGCCCTATAATTTATATTTTTGCAGTAGATTAATAATGATATGGATACAAATAATAACACCGATGCTGCTTTACTGGAAAAATTGAGTTTTGATAATTTCAGAAACGAAGTGCTTAAAGACTATCAATGTGCATGTGAAAGCAGGGAAACAAGCTTGCTAGGTAGAAAAGAAGTGTTAACCGGGAAGGCTAAATTCGGAATTTTTGGTGATGGTAAAGAAGTAGCACAGGTAGCTATGGCAAAATTTTTTAAACCAGGCGATTACAGGGCAGGTTATTATCGTGATCAAACATTTATGTTTGCCAGTGGACTCGCTACTATTGAACAGTTTTTTGCCCAGTTATACGCCGATCCGGATATTGCAAACGATCCTTTTAGTGCAGGCCGGCAAATGAATGCGCATTTTGCAACAAAAATGGTTGATAGTAATGGTGATTGGTTAAATCTTGCTGAACTGAAAAATGTAAGCAGTGATATTGCACCTACTGCCGGGCAAATGCCAAGGGCTTTAGGGCTTGCATTTGCATCAAAAGCTTTCAGGAATATTAAAGAAATACAAGAATTAAAAAATCTGAGTAACAACGGCAACGAAGTCTGCTTTTGTACCATCGGTGATGCTTCAACCAGCGAAGGACATTTTTGGGAAACTATAAATGCTGCCGGGGTATTACAAATCCCTTTAGCTGTTTTTGTCTGGGATGACGGGTATGGAATTTCAGTGCCTAAAAAGTACCAAACTACAAAAGCATCTGTTTCTGAAGCATTAAAAGGTTTTCAAAAAAAAGAAGGAACCAACGGAGTTGATATTTATAAACTAAAAGGTTGGGACTACGCAGGTATGTGTGAAATACTTGAGCCTGCTATTCAAAAAATAAGAGATACCCATACACCGGCGGTTTTTCATGTTGAAGGAATAACACAACCCCAGGGGCATTCAACTTCAGGGAGTCATGAAAGGTATAAAACACCCGAACGGTTGGCTTGGGAGAAAGAATGGGATGGAATAAAGCAAATGCGAGAATGGATCATTGCCAATGCGTTGGCCGATAGTGAAGAATTAACCGGGATAGAAGAAAAAGCTGTTTTATTTGTCCGGGAAAGCAAACAAAATGCATGGATAAAATATATTGCACCCATAAAAGAACTCGTTGCAAAAACTGTAGAAATTTTAAAAACAGTTGAACCCATAGATCCTGTTGTGAAAAAACGGGCTGATGAACTGGCTGCAATCAGAGAGCCAATGCGCAGGGATATCATGAAGACCCTGGCAACGGTTTTGGATATTGTGGGAAAAGATCCTGCAGCAATTTCTGCAAATGATTATTACGCACAATTGAAAATTGAAAATGCAAAATTATTCAACACTTATTTATATAATGAAGGGCCAAGATCTGCATTAAAAATTCCGGCTATAAACCCATATTATGAAGCCGATGCTGCTATTGTAAATGGTTACGAAGTATTGAATAAATATTTTGATGAATTATTTACAACCAACAATAAAGTTGTTGCATTTGGCGAAGACCTTGGCCATATTGGTGATGTTAACCAGGGCTTTAGCGGCCTGCAGGAAAAACATGGAGTACAACGTATTTTTGATACCGGTATTCGTGAATTGACTATCATGGGACAGGGAATAGGATTAGCATTGAGAGGCCTCCGCCCAATTGCCGAAATACAATACCTCGATTATTTATTATACGGACTGCAACCCCTTAGTGATGATGTTTGCACTACACATTTTCGAACAGCCGGACAACAAAGCTGCCCGTTGATCGTAAGAACAAGAGGGCATAGGCTGGAAGGTATCTGGCATAGCGGTTCACCAATGGGAATGATTATTAATGCGCTAAGAGGTATGTATGTATGTGTACCACGTAACATGGTGCAGGCTGCAGGTATGTACAATACTTTATTGCAAAGCAACGATCCCGGCCTGGTGATAGAATGCCTGAACGGTTATCGTTTAAAAGAAAAATTGCCTGCTAATTTAATGGCCTATACCGTGCCGTTGGGTGTGCCGGAAATTGTAAAGGAAGGTTCCGATGTAACGATTGTAACTTATGGTTCTACCTTGCGTATTGTTTTGGAAGCAACTGAAATGCTGGATAAAATGGGCATCAGTTGCGAAGTTGTGGATGTACAGACTTTATTGCCATTCGATATCAATCATAAAATTGCAGACTCACTCAAAAAAACAAACCGAATAGTTTTTGTTGATGAAGACGTACCGGGTGGCGCTGTAGCTTATATGTTTAATAAAGTAATTGAAGAACAGGGAGGTTATAAATATTTAGATGTATCTCCAAGAACAATCACCGCTAAAGCACATCGGCCTTCTTATGGCAGCGATGGGGATTATTTCAGCAAACCAAATGCAGAAGAAGTGATTGCTGTTATAAAAGGGATTATGATGGAATAAATGAATAATTAGCAAAGATGACCATATATCAAATTGATGCTTTCACTGATAAACTTTTCAGCGGTAACCCTGCTGCAGTAATTCCTTTAGACAAATGGCCGGATACAGACCTGATGCAAAAAATTGCATTCGAAAATAATTTGAGCGAAACAGCTTTTATTGTACCTGTTGAAAAAACGGGTATTGATTATGAGATACGATGGTTTACCCCCGAAGTGGAAATTAATTTATGCGGCCACGCAACCCTGGCTAGTGCTTATGTTTTGTTTAATTTATTGAGTTTTAAAAAACCGGAGATCAGTTTCAGTTGCCAAAGCGGGATATTGAAAGTAACCAAAGAAAATGAGCTGCTCTGCATGGATTTCCCATCCTGGAAACCTGAACGGCTGGATATTTATCCCGATGAACTTTCAGCTATATTAGATTATGAAGAATTTGTTGGTGTTTACAAACACCGGGATATTTTAGTTGAATTTATGAATGAAGAAGCAGTAAAAAAATGCAATCCCGATTTTTCACTCATGAAAAAGCATATTGATAAAATGATCATCACCGCACCGGGGAAAAAAGTTGATTTTGTTTCCCGTTTTTTTGCGCCCGGTGCCGGCATTAATGAAGATCCGGTAACCGGCTCTGCCCATTCACAATTAATTCCTTTCTGGGCCGAAAAATTAAATAAGACGAAACTTCATGCTTTGCAATTATCTAAACGTGGCGGAGAAATATGGTGTGAGCAAAAAGGTGAAAGGGTTATTATGAAAGGCAAAGCAATCTTTTATATGAAGGGTGAGATTCTGTTGAATATAGACTAAACGAGGTATTTTCAATCTGCGGAAAATATAAAATGATTGTGATGGAGAATTATTTTTTAATTATTTAAATCACTTACAATGAAAAAAGTATTTTCTTTTTGCCTGGCACTTTCTCTTTTTGCCTGTAATAATCAAAATAGTAATTCAAAAGAAAAAATAAAACCTGTAACAACCGTTAAAGAATATGAATCTGCAACTGCCGGGTGCGGTTCACTCATTCTGTTTCGCAAGGGATCCGTTATAGAAGGAACCAGTTATGATGCTGCCGGTAAACAAACCAGTAAGCAAACAACTACGGTTACTGATGTTAAAGAGGAGGGAGGAATGCTTGTAGCCAGTTCATCAGCATTAATGTCCGGTACTGCAGGTAACAGGACAATGAACTTGGTTTATAAATGTGATGGTAAAAATCTGTATATGGATATAAATTCCATGCTGCAGAATTTCGACGGGTTAAAAAATATAAAAGGAGAAATAAAACCTATTCAGTTTCCGATAAATATCAGCGTAGGTCAAACACTGCCGGATGCATCTTACACCATTTCTATAGATAGGGGTAAAGTTAAAATGGATATTACTTCAACTTATAAAAACAGGACAGTTTCAGCTCTGGAAAAAATCACTACAACTGCCGGCTCATGGGATTGCTATAAAGTAAATACTGATATTGCTTCAGCTGTACAGGGACTTGATCCTAAAACAAAAAAAATAATGGATGAGGTTAATGCTAAAATGAAAATGAGTATGATTATGTGGTACACACCAAAGTTTGGTATTGTAAGAACTGAAATGTACCAGTCAGGTAAACTCAACAGCAGATCGGATATCACTGCTGTGAAAGAATAAAAAGGGTCAGGAAATTATTTTAGCAGCTGCAGATTTTTATTTCAGATTATGATATACTTTCTGCACATCATCATCCTGTTCTAAATGATCAACCAGTTTTAAAACATCGTTTGATTGTTCTTCATTTAATTCCATCGTATTGGCAGGCACCCAGGTAAGTTCGGCACTGATCACTTCAATTTTTTTTTCTTCCAATGCCTTGCTCATATTACCGTACTCATTAAAAGGAGTGCGGATTATCACATTGCCTTCTGCATCTTCCCCAATTTCTTCCAGTCCAAAATCAATCAGTTCAAATTCAAGATCATCAGCATTTACACCTTCTCCTTTTATTTTAAATTCTGCCATATGGTTAAAACCAAAAGCTACACTGCCACTGGTACCTAATGAGCCCTGGCCTTTTGTAAAATGCATCCTTACATTGGCAACGGTTCTTGTTGGGTTGTCGGTTGCCGTTTCTACCAAAACAGCCACACCATGGGGTGCATATCCTTCATACATGATCTCTTCATAATTGCTGGTATCTTTCCCCATGGCTCTTTTAATAGCTGCCTCTACACGGTCTTTGGGCATACCACAGGCCCTTGCATTCAGGTAGCATCTTCTTAAAGCCGGGTTGTTATCAGGATCGGGTCCACTGGCTTTTACAGCAATGGCAATCTCTTTGCCTATACGGGTAAAATTCTTTGCCATCTTATCCCAGCGGGCAAACATGCTGCTCTTTCTTACTTCAAATATTCTTCCCATTGTTGTTTTATTATTTTAATCGGATGACCGGGCTGCAAATCTAAGGAAAATCAATTTCAGTTTAAAAGAAAGCGCTACCCCAATCGGGATAACGCCCTGGTTGTATTATTCATCAATCTAAAAAGTATAGCCCACCGAAACTTTTACCACCCGGTTATAAGCTGAGTAATTATCATTTTTATCAAGTTTGGTCAAACCATAATCATAACCGGCCTGCAGATTAATTCCACTATCAAACTGGTAACCAACGCCACCTGTTAATCCCAGGTCAACTTTATTAAACCGTTCGGTAATACCAAATCCTTTATTAAAAAGTGAAATACCGAGTACGCCCAACTTAGCATTCAGCGTACTTCTTACCAGGTACGAAACCTGTGGTCCTGCATAAACCTGCAACCCTTTATAAACATTTGCTTTTAATGTTAAGGGAATGTCGATATAATGTGATTGAACCTGTGCTCTCAGGTTAACGCCAAAATATTTTAAAACAGGAATTTGAAAATCACCTTTTAAACTGTATCCTTTTTTCGAATACTCAAGGCCGGGTTCAAAAGAAAACACTTCGGAAATAGGAATGTGTACATAACCACCAATATGAAGACCTCTTGTACCTTTTGTTATAACGTATCCTTCTGTTTTATCCAGCAGGTCTTCTATCACCTGAAGATCAGCGCCTTCCCATTTTGAAAAATTTATACCATTTCTGATGCCATAAGTAACCTGGGCATTAGCAACATATATCAACATTAAACTACTGATGAGGGAAAAGAAAATTTTTTCTTTCATATTTGGTTGCAGGGTTTTAGGGACTGCTTAGGGCTATTGCTTTAGAATATTATGCCATTGTTTTTTTCTTTGCACAACAATTTGTTAAAGCAAATTGTGTTTGCAAGCGGTTAACAAAAATGGATAGCTGTCTGGCCACTATCAGGAATCAAATAATTTAAAACAACCTTTATTTAGTACAGACTCTTAAAATTTAAAACTGATGTTAGTGGCCCGGCAGCTAATAGAAATCATGTAAGTTTGCTTTTATAATAATGTTTTATGGATAAAGCAGTTTACTATGCAGATTATCTGCAACTGGATAAGATAACGGGTGCACAGGCGCCTGAAAGTTTTAAGGATGGTAAAGCTCCGGCACATGATGAAATGCTTTTCATCATCATTCACCAGGCATATGAATTGTGGTTTAAACAAATTTTGTTTGAAGTGAATTCTGTATTAGCCATCATGAACAAACCGATGGTTAATGATAACTCTCCCGAGATGCAAACCGTGGTACATCGTTTAAAAAGAGTGGTTACCATTTTAAAAGTGTTGGTGCAGCAGATAGATATTATGGAAACCATGACACCGATGGACTTTCTCGATTTCAGGGATATGCTGCGCCCTGCATCCGGTTTTCAGAGCTACCAGTTTAAAGTGATTGAAGCAAAACTTGGTTTAAAATTTGAACAGCGGCATGGACAAAATTATTATACATCGCAATTGAAAGAAAAAGATATTGCTATTATTAAAGATGCTGAAAGCGGCAAGAGTGTTATTGAATTAATTAACGGCTGGCTGGAACGTATGCCTTTTATTACCGAAGATTTCTGGAAAAATTATCAGCAGGTTTATGTAAACAGTTTGGCAGAAGCAGAAAAAAATAATGCTGCAATATTTGAAACCGTTTTTAATAATGCAGCGGCGGATGCAGAAAGGAGCCTGACACCCAGGGCCTGCCGCTCGGCTTTATTTATTATGATGTACCATGGTTACCCCATGCTGGAATTACCTTTTCAATTACTGGATACATTGCTGGAAATAGATAACCAACTGGGCAACTGGCGCTACCGCCATATTAATATGGTGCAGCGCATGATTGGTACCCGTATTGGCACCGGTGGCAGCAGCGGGGCAGGTTATTTAAAAGCAGCCATGGATAAACATTATATTTTTAAAGAGCTTGGGCAACTGAATAGTTTTTTGGTTGACAGGAAGAAGTTGCCGGTGTTGGGGAAAGAGGTAGGAGAGAAGTTGGGGTATTCGTAGGAATTCGCCTATTGGCGAATTCTCTCAATTCAGAACACACCGAAAAGCGTATTCCTACAAATCATCATCATCCCAATTCAATACATTGTTTTGAATGTACCTTGCTATCTGTTCATACTCCTCATTATTTCTTATAACCCTGTCATGAAACCTGCTTTGCCAGTTAAAATCGGCAAAATTATTTTCGTCGCACCACTTTTTTACGTTGCCTTTAAAATGATTTGCAAATGAACTTACAGAGCCTTTGGATAAGGGAGATAATCCGGTGATGGTTGTGTATTCTTTTTCTACCTTATTTATTATTTCAATTATTACATGGATGTGATTGGGTAAAACAGACCATTCGGTAATGCCAATTATTGTGAGGTTGTTATTGATAAAGTAAGGATTGTTTTGATAAGGATTCTCCAGATTTTCATCTACATAAAATTTAAGGATATTGTTTTTTACAAATTCGCCGATGGGAGAGTATATCATTTCTCTGTTAACAATTTCGCCAAAAAAATGTTCCCTGTCTTTGATAACGATGGTTATAAAATAATGGCCATCCTGCGAATAATCAAAATTATAAAGGCGGTATTTTTTATGTTTTTTGTACATGTAGGAATTCGCCTTGTGGCGAATTCAAAAATAAAAAAATTATTGATTTGCAGGAATACGCCTTACAGCATATTCTTTTAAAGAATTCGCCAATAGGCGAATTCCTACACCAATTCCTTCAACTTCTCCACCACCGCATCCACTTCAGCTTTGGTATTGTGTTTACTAAAACTAAAACGCACAGTTACCTGGTTGGGGTTATTGTTGATGGCACGTATAACATGGCTGCCTTGGTCGGCGCCGCTGGTGCAGGCGCTGCCGCCGCTGGCACAAATATTATTAATGTCGAGATTAAAAAGTATCATCTCCGATCTTTCTGTTTTTGGAAAACTAACACTGAGTACGGTATATAAACTTCTGCCCAATGTATCGCCGTTAAATGCCACACGGGGAATATGTTTTTTTAGTTCATCCATCATGTAATATTTCAGTGTGCCAATGTAAGCGGTATCATCTTCCATGCTTGCGGTTGCCATTTCCAATGCTTTGGCAAAACCAACAATGCCGTAAAGGTTTTCGGTACCTGCCCGCATGTTACGCTCCTGTGCACCACCATGAACAAGCGGTTTTATTTTTACATTCTCGTTAATGTATAACAAACCAACTCCTTTTGGTCCGTGAAATTTATGTGCAGCACCTGTAATAAAATGCACCGGTGTATTTCTAAGATCAAAGGGGAAGTGCCCAACAGTTTGTACCGTATCGCTGTGGAAAATGGCATTGTATAATTTGCAAAGATTACCCACTGCATGAATATCCAGGATATTGCCGATCTCATTATTGGCATGCATTAATGTAACTAAAGTTTTTTCTTCGCTGGCTGCTAATAATTTTTCCAGGTCATCAATATCAACATGGCCATTGGGTAATAATTTTACATAGCTCACTTTGGCAATATCCAATTTATCTATATGCTCGGTGGAATGTAATACAGCATGATGTTCAATGGGCGAAGTAATGATATGCTTACAGCCCAGGTCCCTTACTGCGGCTGTAATAGCGGTATTGCTGCTTTCGGTGCCACCGCTGGTAAAAAATATTTCGGCAGGGTGGGCATTTAATATTTTTGCAACGGTCTTACGGGCTGTCTCAATAGCCATCCTGGTTTCACGTCCGTATGAATAAATAGAAGAGGGGTTACCAAACTTTTCAGTTAGGAAAGGCATCATGGCTTCCAATACCTGCGCATCAAGTGCGGTGGTTGCTGCGTTGTCGAAATAAATACGATTCATATTGCCCCTGTCCCCTAAAGGGGAACTTTGTTTTAAGGTTATAAATTATTTCAATCAACCTGCTGTTTGAAGTGATTGAAATTTTAATATTCTTAATGTTAGCCTATTCCCGGTTCCCCCTTTAGGGGGGCGGGGGGTTACATTATCTTCCCAATATCCTGCATCAGCCTTCTGGCAATATTATCAGCTGTTGTTTTAAAATTACTTTCGGCATAAATACGGATGATGGGTTCGGTATTACTGGTACGTAAATGTACCCAGTCATTATCAAACTCAATCTTTAATCCGTCTTCTGAATTTATTGGTTGATTTTTATATAAGTCTTTGATCTTTTCAAAAATAATTTTTACATCCGTACCATTCGAAAGCTCAATTTTATTTTTACTGATAAAATAATCAGGATAGGTATTGCGTAATTGCTTGATGCTTTTTTTGCTTTTGGCCAGGTGCGTTAAAAAAAGTGCAATTCCGATCAAAGCATCCCTGCCGTAATGCAGGTCGGGAAAAATGATACCGCCATTACCTTCGCCACCAATAACAGCTTTTACTTCTTTCATTTTGTTTACCACATTAACCTCACCTACCATGCTCGGAAAATATTCGCCGCCATGTTTTACCGTAACGTCTTTTAATGCTTTTGTTGATGACATATTGGAAACAGTATTGCCTTTTCTTTTACTTAACACATAATCAGCAACTGCAACCAAAGTATACTCTTCGCCAAACATGCTGCCATCTTCACAAACAAAACAAAGACGGTCAACATCAGGATCAACAGCAATGCCAAGGTCGGCATTATTTTTTATCACCTGGCTGCTTAATTCAGTTAAATGTTCAGGCAGCGGTTCAGGATTATGTGCAAAATCTCCATTCACTTCTTCATTCAATACAATAAAATCTTTTACACCTAAGGCTTTTAATAATGCAGGAACAGCTATGGCACCAGTACTGTTTACAGCATCAATAACCAGTTTAAAATTTTTCTTTTTAATAGCATCAATATCTACCAAATCAAATTTTAAAATGGCATCAATATGTTTTTGTAATAAGCTTTCGTCTTTAGTATATGTACCCAGTTTTTCAACTGTTGCAAAGTTAAAATCTTCTTTTTCGGCTAACCTTAAGATCAGGTTCCCTTCTTCTCCACTAATGAATTCGCCTTTACTGTTCAGCAGTTTTAAGGCATTCCATTCTTTTGGGTTATGGCTTGCAGTAATTATTATTCCTCCTGCAGCTTTTTCAAATGCAACAGCCATTTCTACGGTAGGGGTTGTGCTTAGGCCCAGGTCAATCACATTAAAACCCAGACCGGTCAATGTATTAACCACCAGGTTATTTACCATTTCGCCGCTCATTCTGCCATCGCGGCCGATAACAATTTTTTGAGTGCTGCTTTGTTGTAATAACCAGCTGCCATAAGCTGCTGCAAACTTAACAATATCAACAGGGGTAAGGTTATCATTGGGTTTCCCGCCGATGGTTCCTCTTATGCCCGAAATACTTTTTATCAGTGCCATTCAATACCGTTTAGGGAGAGCAAATATACAAATTTGGAATTTGACGTTTGGAATTTGAAATTTGCTCAATGCAACAACCCTGGTTCAAAGACTGGTTTAACTCGACCTACTATCATCAGCTCTATTTTAAAAGAGATGATAAAGAAGCGGAAGCTTTTATTGATAAGCTGATCAAATATTTAAAACCAGCCACTGGCAGTACTATGCTGGATGTGGCCTGTGGTAAAGGGAGGCACTCTATTCAACTGGCCAATAAAGGATTTGATGTTACCGGTATTGACCTTAGTGATGACAGTATTAATGAAGCGCTGCAATATCAATCTGATAAACTGAATTTTTACAAACATGATATGCGTTTGCCTTTCTGGATAAATTATTTTGATTACGCTTTTAATTTTTTTACCAGCTTTGGTTATTTTAAAACCAGGCGTGAGCATGATAATGCCATACGAACCATTGCACAGGCCATTAAAAAAGAGGGGACATTTGTAATGGATTACCTGAATGTACATTTTGCCGAAGATCACGTAGTGCATCAATCAGAAAAAGAAATAGAAGGCATTAATTTTGTTATTACCAAATGGTATGACGAAACACATTTTTATAAAAAAATTGTAGTGGAGGATGATGCACTTGAAGAGCCATTGATCTATACGGAAAAAGTGGCCAAATTTACTTTAGGCGATTTTACCGAAATGTTTGCTTACCAGGGTTTGCAGATGCAGGAAGTATTTGGAGATTATGCATTCAGTAATTATGATGTAAAAAAATCTCCGAGAATGGTAATGATCGCCAAAAAAATAAACACCAAATAATAAATTTTGGCTGTGTATTTTATCTTCTAATAATTTTAATGTTAGCCTTGAGCTTGTTGAAGGAGGTAAGATTAGTAAGAAAAGCTGTTTTTATATAAACCCGTCTTCGACAAGTTCAAGGCTGACAGCATAAAAATTCATACATAAATTTTCCGAAATCTTAATTCAAAAAAGCTATTTGTTTTTATTATTGAGGAGCATCCACCGTGCAGTCTCGTAAATGGCCGATGTAAGTTGCGATAAATGTTTTTTTACTGAGTCCTGTTGTTGCTGGTTTAGTGCCGGCAGGTTATCACGAACAGGTACCAACTCTTCTTTTTTTATCCGGATGTTTTTGCGGTAAAAATAGTCATCGGTAACCACACCTATCCAACCCGGCGCATGGTAGATAATGAATGCTGCATTTTCTTTTTTGCCGGAGTCAAGCAGATCTCTTCCAAGTGTTGTGTTTAAATAAGGCTGTTGTATCATGCCTGCAACTGTTGGCAAAATATCGATCTGCGAAACGGTTTCTGATCTTTTTTGTGGTGCCAGTAATGCCGGGGCATAAAATAATAAGGGTACATGTTCATCGCTGAGGCGTTGTTCTGTCCATGCTTTTGGATAAATGGATTCGGCTTTTCCTTCAACGCCATGGTCGCCGGTAAAAATAAAAATGGTATTATCAAAGTATGGCGATTTTTTAGCTTCTTCAATAAACTTTTTAAAACAATAATCGGTATAGGCAAAAGCCTGGTACTCTTTCAACGATTCAAAACCGTATTTCATTAAATCCTCATCCGGAATAGTTTGGCGCACAAAATCCTTATCCTCTTCAGGAATATTAAACGGCCGGTGATTATCTGCTGTTTGAATGATGGCAAAAAAAGGCTTTTGCTGTTTTGCCATTACTTCATTTGCTTCCAGGAATAAATTTTTATCGCTGATGCCCCAAACATTTAAATTTTGTGCTTTGTATTTTCCTTCTTCATAAACCTGTACATTGTTGATATTGGAAATTAAACCGCTGAAATTATTGAACTGGCTGCGGCCACCGATAAAATAAAATTTTTCATAGCCGTCAAAATCATTGATAATAGTTCGCTGGTTTACCGATTCAGGATTACGTGTAGCAAATTTTGATAACTGCACATCCGGTATACCGGTAATGGTGGCAAAAATGCCTCGTGCTGTACCAAAGGTTGGTGTAAAGCAGCGTTCAAAGAAAATGCCATGTTTACACATCTCATTAAAATAGGGAGTGCTGTTTAACGGATTGCCACTCATGCTGCTTTTATACATGCTGAAACTTTCACAGATAACCAGCACTACATTGGGCTGGCTTTCAAAAGATCTGCTGCCCGGGTGTATTAAGCGGCTGTATCCTTTTTGTGCAGGGTTATTATCCTGCAGTTGTAAAAACCTGGTCATATCAGCGTAATAATCTTTTGATTTGTCGTTATGATCAGGCTTTCTGAAGCGTAGTGTGGTAAAAAAATTCTGTAAAGGATTTAAGGCCAGGTTACTTTTAAACTCATCATTTAAATTAAATGCCCGGTTAAAGTCAAGAGGGCTTGACGTAAAAAATCCATAGATGAACCAACCCAATAATAAAATGGCTGCCAGGTGCCAGCGGCGGCGGTATGTAAATTTATGGATGTTCACATTTTTTTCTGTTACATCAACATGCATTCTTCTGAACATCCAGGTCATCATAATAACAGCGCCTGCAAGGCCAAACAATATCCAAACAACCGGGTAGCTTTGCCAAACCATTTGTAAACTCTCACTCGGGTCTTCGGCAAAGATCAACGCATCAGCATTAAGCCTGGCATTGATATAAGCAAACTGGCCAAAATCTGCACCATAAAAAAATAAGACCAATAATGTTATCAAACCCAGGTAAGCCGTCCATCGCTTTTTACTGCGGTCGCTGTAAAACGGTGATAGTTGTGGAAATAAAGAGAGCAGAGCCATGGGTAATAAGATAATGGCTATCCAGCGCAGGTCGTATTTTAAGCCTAGCCAGAATGATGGAACCAGTTCAAAAATGCTGATTGTTTTTGGTTTAAAACAAATTACGGTAGCTATTCTGAAAGCTGTAAATATGCACAGGTATATAAAGAATAGTTTTACTATCCATTGAATGGTTTTGGGAACTCTCCAACTGATGAGCATGATTTATTTTTTCTTGAACCTGAACAAAGTATGCGAAAATACTAAAACTGGGAATAGGAACACAGATAACAAATATTAAAACTGAATGCAAAGCAAGTCTGTATCTACTTCTTTTTATTATTCAGTAATAAATACTTCGCAGTTTCGTAATACGCACTTGTAAGGCGAAGCATATAATTTTTAATATTATCCGTTTGAGCCGTAACCGGAACAACTTCATTGCCGGTCATGGAAACAAAGTCTTCTTTACCGGTTTTTAAATTTTTAAGATAATAATATTTGTTGCTCACCAGGCCAATCGTGTTAACATCATGATCAATAATAAAAGCAAATTTTTCATTATTGATATTTGCTGTAGATACCGTATCAAATAAATTTCTGCCTAAAGAATTATTTTTATATGGCATATTGGCAATTGAAGCAATAGATGGTAAAATATCAACCTGCGAGCTGACATCATGCATTCTTTTTGGTTTCAGCAATTGGGGTGCGTAAAAAAGCAAAGGTACATGCTCGCAGGTAAGGCCCTGTTCTGTCCAGCTTTTCGGGAAATAATACAGTGAGCCATTGTAGCGTATGCCATGATCACCTACAAAAACAAAAATAGTATTGTTAAAGTATGATTCTTTTTTTGCCGCTTCAATAAACTTTTGAAAACCAAAATCGGTATAGCGGAAAGCATTCATCTCTTCATTGCTCTCAAATCCAAAACGCTTTAGTGAATCTGTTGAAAACTGTATGGATTTAAATTCAGCTTTGTCTTCAGCGGGTATTGTATATGGCCGGTGATTGTCTGCTGTTTGTATGATGGCAAAGAAAGGATTCTTTTGCTGTTTTAAAATATTGTTGGCTTCTAATAGCAGATTTTTATCACTGATGCCCCATACATCTATCTTCTTTGCTTTGTAATCATCCTGTTCATAAAGTTTCAGGTTTTTTATGTTGTTGGTCAGCACCCCACGGATATTTGCCCAGGTTGCACTTCCTCCCAAAAAATAAAAATTATTATAGCCGGTAAAATTATTGATGATGGTATTTTGATCAACGGCATTTGGATTGCGGCTGGCGGTTTTCGGGCTTTCCACATCCGGTATGCCGGTGATGGTAGCCCACACACCACGGGCTGTACCGTAGGCGGGTGTAAAACAACGGTCGAAGAAAATACCATTATTACATAGCTCATTAAAATATGGCGTTGTATTTAATGGGTTATTGTACATGCTGCTTTTATACGCACTGAAACTTTCACAAATGACCAATACTATATTTGGCCTATTATGTATGGAGTTTGATGATGTATTTGTTCTTTCAAAATTTAAAGCTGTACTGTCGGGTTGTTTAACGCCCAGGTAAGCAGCCATCATTGGATAACCTGCTCTTACTTTTTTTATATTGTAAGATGGGTTTCTGAAATTCAAAGTGCTGATAAAACTCTGAAAAGGATTTAATGCCAGGTTGGCTTTAAAATCATCACTTAATGTATAAGCATCACTCCAGCGCAAAGGGAACTGCCCAATCTTGCCAAAAATAAATG
>JAYVEQ010000013.1:0-101061 GCA_043748745.1 Chitinophagaceae bacterium
ACCTGTATTTGATAAATAATAATCAAGGTTAAGGATATTACCATTTGGCGCTTTAAGTGCAAAAACCATATCGCCATCCCAGGTATGATTCATGTTCCAAGTTACTGACATCGCTGATATATTACATGATGCCGGTATACTTGTAACATTCAGGTTACTGATATTACCTGCTGGATTATTATCAGGAACTATTACACTGATAGGACCGGAACAGACCTGAACTGTAGAACTAGTTGCTGATGAACTGATTAACCGTACTGCAGGATCTCCCAGACACATCGCTACCGATGAAGGAGTTACCGTTGGTGCAGGCGGTGTATAATTTACAAGGGCTATTGCTGTATTACTACAACCTGTTGCAGTAAATGTACCGGTAACAGTATAAACAGTAAAGGCCGTTGGTCTTGCATAAACAGTTGCGGTATTAGTACCGGCAATATAGGGTATAGCTCCAGCACAATCAAGGAATAAACCAGCAACAGGTGACCAGGTATAAGTATCAGCGCCACTTGCTGTGATCGCATTACAAACCCCGGCTGATGAGCCACAACTGACTGTCGGTGTAACTGTAACTACCGGTAATGGATTTACCGTTAATACAGCACCGTTAGATATATTGGCTGTGCCAATTGGTGCACAGCTGCCACTCAATACACAACGGTATATGTAACCATTCATAGCTACCGTAACCGGGTTAACGGTAAGGGTTGCCGTAGTTACACCCGAGTATGGCGCAATATTGGTAAGGTTTACCCATGGGCCACCAGGTCCTGTTGTACTTACCTGCCATTGGTAGGTAAGCGCTGTTCCTGTTCCTACAACTGTAAAGGTTGCTGATGTGCCTGCACAATTGGTACGGCTTGCCGGATGAGTTGTAACGGTAGGCCGCTTATTAACTGTTATTAATATAGATGCCTGGTTTGTACAACCCTGTGCCGTATTTACATTAACCGTATAGGTCGTTGTATTCATCGGTGAGGCTGCTACCGGGTTCGTTGTTGTTGAACTTAATCCCGCTGCAGGGCTCCATAAGAAGGTATAGCCCGGAGGTAAAGGACCTCCGTCTGCAAGTGATGAACCAATTATAGTAAATCTATTATTACGGTTTACACCTCCGCCAACATTACAACCTGTTGCACCATAACCCCAGTTTGTACAAGGAGTTCCAAAACCGCCTCCGGGATTCTGCCAGGCATATTGATTACCGATATTAGTGGTCCCAAAATTACCCCAGAACCATTGGCCCTGACCAGCAAAAGGCATGTTTACCTGGAATGATACCCAATAGGTACCGGGAACTAAAACCACGCTGCTTGGTAAGGTTACAGTGTAATTGGCTCCTGTACGTACATAGGTTGCTACGTTATTAAATGTTGCGATAGCTGTACCAGGTAAGTTACTACCTGAATTATTATAGAAGAAAACATTTACTGATGTTGGGTTTCCTCCACCAGAATTAATGCCTAAAGTCGTTATCTGGGTAACCGTCCAGGTTGTGCCTGCAGGAACGGTAAAGTCATCAGCTGATTGAGAATTAAATGGCGTATTAACTGGTTCAAAAACCTGAGACGGTGAGCCGTTTCCTGCTACCCCTGTTTGATCATAAAGTGTACCAATTGGACTTGAACTACCTACTCTTACTGTTAACAGTGTAGGGTCCCCTTCACATATTGTAGTACCGGGATCTGCAACTATTACCAATGACGGATTTGGATTTACCGTTATGGTAAATGATGTTGGTGTGCCAAAACAGGTTGTTGCACTTGGTGGGGTATAAGTTATTGTTACAAGACCATTGCCTGTTCTGATACCAGGTGTTGTTAAACCGCCTGTTACACCACCTATGTATGATGAGCCGCCGGCTCCGCTTTGTCCGCACCAGTTATTAGTTGGATTGTATAAGCCTGAACCTCCTGTTAAACCACCGCCAATTCCGCCTGGCTCAGCTATAGCTGATCCTCCCTGATTACTACCTATTTCAGTACCGCCTGCGCCACCAATACCCAGTGCCCCAGGGAATCCATTGGTAGGTCCCGGACTAAAGGTCGTAATACCACCTGCACCTCCGGCTGCTTGTGTACCGCCTGTTGGAACAGGACCTTGCGAACCTGGTATTCCCGGCCATCCGGCACCACCGCCACCACCATAATATCCTGCACCACCACCACCACCGGTGCCTCGTCCGCAACCGGCAACCCTGTTTCCTCCGGCTCCGCCGCCGCCAGCTCCAACAATTACACGGTTTGCAAGTGTATTAGCTGTTATCCTTACATCTGAAGCGCCGCCACCACCACCGCCTTGTGCACTTGCACATCCACTGTTGACTCCGGCAGCTCCGCCACCATTGAAACCTCCATTTATTGAGGATGTTGCTCCCCCGCCTGTATTTATAAATAAGGTTTGTCCGGGGGTAACGACAAGATTACCTTCTGCATATCCACCTAAACCTCCTACTGATGCTGAGAGTGCATTCAAATTACCCTGTGCTCCCCAGGCTTTTATATTTACTGATGTTATTCCTACAGGAATCGTAAAGGTTTGTACCGCACCGGTATAATTAAAGGTTTGTGTTATCGGACCATTTAGACCTGTAGCAGGTGTTACAGTTATGGTTGCTACCAATGGGGCCGCCGTTGGATTAAGTGTAATAAAAGAAGCTATATTACCAGTGCCACTAGCCGCAAGACCTATGGCCGGTGTATTGTTTGTCCAACTGAATGTTGTGCCCGGCACAGCACCCGTAAAGTTTATCGGCGCTGTTGGTAATCCCTGACATAAAGTTTGATTCGGTACAGGATTTACCGTCGGGTTTGGATTAACAGTAATTGTAAACGATGTTGGTGTTCCCGTACAGGTTGTTCCTCCATTGGTATAGGATGGTGTCACTGTTATCGTTCCAACTATTGGTGCCGCTGTAGCATTGGTTGCAGTAAAGGAAATATTTCCTGATCCACTTGCACCAAGGCCTATTGCCGTGTTACTGTTTGTCCAGTTATAAACAGTTCCAGCTACTGCGCCTGTGAAGGTTGCTGTTGTTGTTGCCCCGGCACATACTGTCTGATTAGGCTGCGCTGCTACTGTTGGTGTTGGATTTACTGTTATTGTAAAAGTTGTTGGAGTTCCAGTGCATGGAACAAGTGGAATATATGTTATTGTAACTACTCCATTCCCTGACTGTACTCCAGTTACAATTGAAGGACTGGTAACTCCACCCGCATAAGAGAAGCCACCTGCGCCGCCGCCGCCGCCGCCTTTATCATTACCAGAGCAACCTACAGTACCAGCTGAACCGCCACCACCACCACCGCCACCTATAAATCCGCCGCCGCCGCCGCCGCCACCGGGGATACTACCAAAACTAAAGCAACAGCAAGCCTGTCCTGCTCCACCATCTCCACCTATACCAAGTGCTGTACCTGATGTTCCAGGTGCACCAAGGAAGCCCCCGCAGCCTATACCCTGTGATCCAAAACTTGAGCCGATTGCCCCAAAACCCCCTCCTCCATTCGGAGAAGTTACCCCATTTGCTCCATTGAAATCTCCATTTCCACCAGCTCCGCCGGAAACAGTATTAGGTTCACACCCTGCTCTACCGCCGCCACCGCCGCCGCTGCCTACTATTAATCTATCGGAAGGTGTCACACCAGGGTATCTTACATCACTGGCTCCGCCGCCGCCGCCCGAATTGGCGTTTCCACCGGTTCCACCACCATTAAATCCTGCTGTAGGTGTACCTCCGGCACCCCCTACAAATATATTTAAAACCTGACCGGTTGTTACCGCCAAGTTTCCCGTTGCTTTTGATCCTTTTCCACCTACTCCGCCAGTTGCACCATTACCACCGGTTGCTCCGGTGCCTCCTTCAGCACCATAAGTATCAATTGTTAATGAGCTTACATTTGCAGGCACCGTAAAGGTTTGCATGGCACCGGTGTAATTAAATGTTTGTGTCACAGATGCGCCCGCGACTAAAACTGTTGGTGTAACTGTTATTGTTGCAACAACCGGCGCATTGGTTACATTGGTTGCAGTAAATGAAGGTATATTACCTGAACCACTGGCCGCTAATCCGATTGAAGTATTATTATTTGTCCAACTAAAAGTCGTTCCCGGCGTGGGGCTTGTAAAGTTTACAGCCGCAGTCGGTGAATTATTACATACTGTTTGATTAGGAACAGGATTAACACTTGTACATGCACAAAGTGGAGCATCTATGACAATTGAATAATCTACTGTTTGTCCGTTAGTAATATTTGTAACTAAGAAATTAACAGTAGCGCTTGCTGGTACATTAAATGAAAAAACCTTGGGCGTACCTGGTGACGCACTTGATCCTGCATCACTAAGCCAGTTTGTACAAAGATTGGCTAAGTCAGGAGCACCATTGAAGGCTGTTACAAAGCTAAAATTTGCTGTTGGGGTTGAATAAGTAACAGTAACACACTGTGCGGCAGCAACCGGGTTTGTCCATGTTAATATTTTATACTGGAACGTACCGGCAATACTGCCTGCACAGGCTCCGGGAGCTGCACAGGTTTTAACTGTTCCGTCCCTGAAAGACCTAAGACTTGTACTTGGGTCGGCAGCAGTAACCTGTCCAACAAAAGAAGCACAAACAAGCTGCGTTTCGTCTTTTATTTGCACAGGAGCCTTGTTAATCACACCAGCGTCATTATCTGCATTGATGTTTCCTTTAATACCACGGGCTGATCCATTCTGACCAAGTGCCGGTGACTGTGCCATCATCAGCAAGGCGAAAAACACGAGTAATAGCTTATTCATACTTACAGTAAGTATTTTTTTAAGTTTATTATTCATTTTTCCTTTTTCAATATTCAAAAATAAAGATGAAGAGTGTTGAGTTTTTTTCATAAACATAATTTGATGGTTAAAATAAAAAGCAGGCTCAGTGGGATATTGCGGCTAATCAATGGATAATAAAATAATCTTTTCAAACTATCTTGGACATCAAACGAAGGAAGTGTTTAACTTTCTTCATAAGCAGAATTGTTATATTCAGAACAACAAATTAGCGAAATTTTTATTTAATTCAAATAAAATTATCTTTTTCTGTAAAAAATTTGCTGGTATATGGTGCTATCTTCTCCAAACTCCCGGCTTCCATAAATTACTATTGTTAATTGCCCGGTTATAATATTGTCGTTTCTCCTTTGCCGCTAACGGAACTTTTTTCCCATTTTTAGATATCTACGGGATCCAAACCTGTATTTTATCTTCCTAAATGCTTGTGCCATTATTGTTTAAAAATTGAAGAAAAGCTTAAAAATAAGATGCATTTCTTTTAAAATTCATTTTATCCGGTTTTAATAAAGATTTTGAAAAAATAAGTTTGATTAAATCCGGATAGTAATTAAATACCAATTAAAACAAACCGGAAGCCCTTACAAAGCAAGATTTGTGCTTTTATGCTTAATTCCATATTCTAATTCCACCATTGATGAGAATCATTTATCGTGTTGTCTGTCATCATCAGCTATTCTTTCTGTTCGTATTAATATTATTATACAAACCTGGTTAGTTAGTTTAAAAAAGGTTGAAAAAGCTTTAAGAAGAAGCCATGCAATTTTCATGGTTTCTTTTTATAATTCAGTCTCAAAAAGACTGCTGCCCGTGATATTAATAAAGATCCCATCATTTCTTAATTCAATGGGAAAAATTTTTAAACAATATCCTTCGCCACTGATATTCCGGCCATTTTTGAGATTGAATTTATACCGGTGTAAAGGACAAACTAAATTACCAACAGTATCAATATAACCATCGGCTAAAATACCTCCGGCATGCGGGCATTTTTGTGTGCAGGCAAAAATATTATTATTGTGTAATCCCACACAAAATGGTTTTCCATTTACTTCCAACTCTGCCAGGCCGTTTGAAGAAAAACTAATTTCAGCAATACTGTCAGCTATTTTGTACCAGCTATTTTCGGGAATTGATGACATTGTAATTAATAAAAAAATTCTGCCCGGTAAGGATATCTTATCCGGTACATTTCTCTTACTTCATTCAATATGGTTTGGCGAAGGCCATCCAGGTTTGTTTTTTCGGTGGCAGAAACAAATACACAGTTACCCTTGGTTTCATTTTGCCAACGCTGTTTTAAATCGTTGAGGATTTCATTTTTTACTTCAGGTTCAAGCCATTGGTCAAAAGCCTGTTCCTTATATTTATCCATCTTATTAAAAATGGTGATCACCGGTTTATCTGCTGCGCCAATCTCTGCCAAAATTTTATTTACCACATTTAACTGTTCTTCATATTGCTGATGAGACAGATCTACAACATGCAGCAATACATCGGCTTCCCTTACCTCATCCAGGGTGCTTTTAAAACTTTCTACCAGGTGATGCGGCAGTTTACGGATAAATCCAACTGTATCGCTCAATAAAAAAGGGGTTTGTTCAAACACTACTTTACGGGTGGTCGTATCCAGCGTTGCAAATAATTTATTTTCGGCAAACACATCACTCTTGCTTAAAATATTCATGAGCGTTGATTTGCCCACATTGGTATAACCAACCAATGCCACCCGTATAAATTCTCCACGGTCTTTTCGCTGGGTAAATGCCTGCTTGTCAATTTCGGCCAGCCGTTTGCGCAATAAACCAATTTTATCTTTTACAATACGACGATCAGTTTCAATTTCTGTTTCACCCGGGCCCCTTGTTCCAACACCGCCACCTTGTCTTTCAAGGTGTTTCCACATGCCTTTAAGCCTGGGTAAAATATATTGATATTGTGCCAGCTCTACCTGTGTTTTGGCCTGTGCGGTTTTGGCCCGGCTGGCAAAAATGTCTAAAATCAAATCACTTCGGTCGATGGTTTTTACATTCAGCTCTTTTTCAATATTCTGAATTTGTGAGCCTGTTAATTCATCATCAAAAATTACCAGGCTTATATTCCCTTTTAGCAGGATGAATTGTTTTATTTCTTCCAGTTTTCCTTTACCTACAAATATTTTGCTATCGGGGTGAGGTAGCTTTTGAGTGAATCTTTTTATCGCATTTGCACCTGCAGTTTCAGCCAAAAACGCCAGTTCATCAAGATATTCATTTACCATTGGCTCGGTTTGCTCTTTATAGATCAACCCAACAAGTATTGCATTTTCCTCCTGCCGTATTATTTTTTTATTTTCTATCAATTATTTTATTTTTTTTATGCCGGTAATTATTTATGGTATCCAGCTCTTCAACTTAAAAAACCAAAGCGTTCCGATTATTATCCGGAACGCCTGTATCTTTTCTGTTTTAATAATTCTTATTTGTTAGAAGATGTTGATTCCGGCATCCACTTTTTCATTTCGGGACATGATTTAAATTCATCGTCAATCAAAATGTAATAGGTGATAATCTTTTTCTTAAACCATTGTTCAAGCAGTTCATTCTTTTTTTCTTCTAATGCTCTCTGCGAAATCCGGTTGTAATCATCTTTCAGGTTTTCTCTATGTGGTTCTGTTTTCGTTTTTAAATATACAATACGAACGCCTTTTCTTCCTCTTTCGTCAATATATTCTGTTGGTTGTGAATATTGACCTACTTTAAGATCTTTCAGCATTAACACCATGCCTTTATCAAGCTGGTCAATTGTTAAAAAAGTACTTCCGTCTCTTCCGGTAATTTGACCGGCCGTAAATTTGCTGGCATCGTCATCGCTGTATTTGGCAACTGCTCCGCCAAAGTCCATTGTTCCTGCTATTAATTTTGCCCTTACCGAATCTAATCTTTCAAGACCCGCTTTTATTTCAATTGATGTAACCTGTGGTATCAATAAGATATGTCTTACTGCTGCATCATCGCCTGAGCGGCTAACCAACTGCATAATATGATAACCAAATCTTGTTTTAAAAGGATTGGATATCTGCCCTTCTTTTAAAGTAAAGGCTTTTGATAACCATACCGGATCCATTTCTTTTGAGTTACGGTTAACTTCATATTGGCCGCCGGTTTCTTTACTGCCAGGATCCATGGTATAGATGCTTGCAATGGATTGAAAATCTTTTTTTCCGGATTCAATCTGTGCTTTAAAATCTTTTAATTGCGAAATACAATATTCCTCAGCATCGCGGTGCGCCTTAGGGAAAGATATGATCTGGCTAATCTCTAATTCGCTTTCATAAAGAAATAAACTGTCCTTTGGAATTTTATTAAAGTATTCATTAACTTCTTTGGGTGTTATGCGAACATTTTCCACTACTTTATTACGCATGGCCTTTGCCAGTTCCTGGTCACGTATAGGTTCCTTAAAATCTTCCTTTAACTGATAAATAGATTTTCCTGCTACTTTTTCCAGCTCGTCTTTTGAACCAAACTGGCTGATAAAGCTTCGTATCCTGTTATCAATTATGGTTTCTACTTCTTCATCGGTAACCGGTAAAGAATCTTTTTCGGCCTGTAAAACCAAGGCTTTAATACCCATTGCCTGCTCCAATACCTGGCATTTTGCATTTGCAGGCACTTCAATATTCTGGCGCTGCATATCAATTATACTGTTATCAATATCACTTTTAAGGATAATTTTATCACCTACTACAGCAACAATTTTATCAGCTATAACAGCTTTTGGCAGGCTGTTTTGTGCAAATGAATTTATAAGAAATCCAAAAGTTGAAATAAAAACTAAAAAATACTTTTTCATTAAAATGATTTTATTCAAATTGTTCTTTGCAGCAGTTTTCCTGAAGAACAGGCTCAAAAATAAACCTCTGTTCTATAAACCTGCTTTTATGCTGGTTCATTTAACAAAAGATTCGGAAGAATATTCAGAGTTAGTGATAACACCAACAGTGGCTTTCTTATAAAGTCCGTTTAACTTCCACCTCTTCAAATGCCTCAACTATATCGCCAACTTTTATGTCGTTGTAATTTTTAATTGTTAAACCACATTCCATACTTGAAGTAACTTCTTTGGCATCGTCTTTAAAGCGTTTTAAACTTCCAAGTTCGCCGGTAAATATTACAATACCGTCACGTACCAACCTGATACGGTTGTTTCTGGCCATTTTACCATCCAGTACAAAACAACCTGCAACACTGGCTTTATCGAATTTATAAACTTCTCTTATTTCAACATTAGCCAGAATTTTTTCTTCAACACCCGGTTCCAACATACCTTCCATTGCACTCTTAATTTCTTCAATAGCGTTGTAAATGATGGAATATAATTTTATCTGTATAGCTTCCTGCTCAGCTAGTTTAGCCGCCTGAATAGCCGGGCGAACATTAAAACCAATAATAATGGCGTCGGATGCATTGGCCAATGTTACATCACTTTCGGTAATGGCACCAACTGCTTTATGAATTACTTTAATTACAATTTCTTCGGTACTTAACTTTTGCAATGAATCGCTTAAGGCTTCTACTGAACCATCCACATCGCCTTTAATAATTACATTAAGTTCTTTAAAACTTCCCAATGCTAAACGACGGCCGATCTCATCAAGTGTAATATGTTTTTTAGCCCTCATTCCCTGTTCACGTAAAATCTGGCCACGCTTATAAGCCATTGATCTGGCATCACTTTCATTAGCAAAAACCTTAAATGTTTCACCAGCCTGTGGAGCCCCGTTCAATCCCAGAATTAATACCGGCGTTGAAGGTGGTGCAATATCCGCCCGTTGATTCCTTTCATTATACATAGCTTTTACCTTACCGAAATTCTGACCAGAAACAATCATATCTCCAACCCTTAATGTTCCGTTTTGAACCAGGATTGTTGCCACATAACCACGACCTTTGTCAAGTGTAGCCTCAATCACAGTTCCGCTTGCCTCTTTATTCGGGTTAGCTTTTAATTCAAGAATATCTGTTTCCAATAATATTTTTTCCATCAGCAGGTCAATGTTCAATCCCTGCTTGGCACTTATTTCCTGGCTCTGGTATTTGCCTCCCCAACTCTCCACTAATAAATTCATGGCAGCCAGTTGCTCTTTAATTTTTTCGGGATTGGCGCCGTCCTTATCCATTTTATTAATCGCAAATATCATAGGTACATTGGCTGCCTGCGCATGAGAAATGGCTTCTTTTGTTTGTGGCATTACTGCATCATCTGCAGCAACAACAATTACTGCAATATCAGTAACCTTGGCACCACGTGCCCGCATGGCCGTAAATGCTTCGTGGCCGGGTGTATCTAGAAAAGCAATATTTCTGCCATCTTTTAAGGTTACTTCATAAGCACCAATATGCTGTGTAATTCCTCCGGCTTCACCAGCAATAACATTGGTATTACGGATATAATCCAGCAGGGATGTTTTACCATGATCAACGTGACCCATGATGGTAACGATCGGTGCTCTTGGTTTTAAGTCTGCTTCATTGTCTTCCTCTTCGTGCAGAACCATATCTCCTGCATCTTCAACGCCTATAAATTCTACTTCAAAATTAAATTCACTTGCCACCAGTTCTATTACATCTGCCTCTAGCCGTTGGTTAATGGAAACCATTATACCAAGGCTCATACATTTACTGATCACATCTGCAAAACTTACATCCATCAAGCCTGCCAATTCACTTACAGATATATA
The DNA here is from genome assembly GCA_043748745.1 of Chitinophagaceae bacterium. Taxonomy (GTDB): domain Bacteria; phylum Bacteroidota; class Bacteroidia; order Chitinophagales; family Chitinophagaceae; genus Ferruginibacter. The sequence goes on from JAYVEQ010000013.1 coordinate 10,544, forward strand.
TTCTGTTACCTGCAGTTTATTGCTTTCTTCACCGCCGGTGCTTGCATGTTCAGCATGCTCATCTCTTTTTGCTTTACGGTACTTTGCTTTTAAGCTTTTACCACGGCCACCTGCTCCGGCTAATTTAGCTTGTGTTTCTTTTAATTTATCCTGAATTTCTTTTGCATCAATTACCTTATCTTCTCTGCGGCCCGGCCCTGCGGTCCCGGTAGTTGGTCTGCTGAATCTTCCTCCACCAGCTCTGTTTGATGCACCTGTGCCGGTTGTACTTCCTCCCGGCCTTCTGGCTTGTGTCCCTTGTCCTGATCCCTGTCCTCCAGGTCCTTGTCCAGTTCCCTGTCCCTGCTGTCCGCCGGGTTTCTTTTCCATTGGGATACGCTTACGTTTGCGTTTTTCGTCATTACTTTTTTTAGGCCTTGTATCATTATCTACAGGTAAATCAATCTTACCCATGATTTTGGGTCCGGATAATTTTTTTGCCTGAATATTTTCAATGATTGGCGTTGTATCTTTTGCGGGAGTTTCCGGTTTTACTTCTTCAATGATCTTTTTTTCAACCGGTTTTTCTTCAACAATAGCCTCTTCGGTTGGTACAGATTTTTTACCTTTTTTAGGCTCCTCTTTTTTCTTTGCAGTTTCTTCTTTTCCCGTTTCTTTTTCTGTAATTTTTTTTGTTGATTTTTTTGGCCTGGTAGATGAATCTATTTTATCCAGATCTATTTTGTCCAGCACTTTTAGTGTTTCCAGTTCGGGTGCCTGAATCTTTGTTACTTCAGAAGTTGCAGCTGTTTCTTTTATTTCTTCTTTTACTTCGGCTGCTTTTACTTTTTCTTCAATAACAGGTTCAATAACTTTCTCTTCTTTTACAGGTACTGCATCTTTAACTTTTACTGCTTCTTTTTTCTTAAAAGAAAGGTCCTCTTCATCTCTTTTCTTTTTAGGTTCGCCTGCACTTGCTCCTTTTGGAAGATCAATCTGTTGTGCCTTTTGTTTGGCTACTTTATCCTGCTGAAACTCCGACTGTAACACACGATACATGGGTTCCGACAGTTTGGAAGTAGGCTTCAGGTCATCGCTTGAAAAACCTTTAGTTATAAGAAAGTCTACCAGGGTAGATGTCCCTATGTTAAATTCTTTGGCCGCTGCCATCAACCTTGGTGTATTTACTTCTGACATTCTTTTTTTTGTTTGTCCGATATCAAAAAACGGACTGATTTTTCTTTTAATTATACTGAATAAACCATTGCCGAAATCTAAAACCCTGTTCTTATTCTTTTCCAAATTCTTCGTTCAATATTCTTCTTACGTCTTCAATTGTTTCTTTTTCCAGGTCTGTTCTGCGTTCCAGTTCTTCAGCAGTTAAATCAAGTACTGATCTTGCCGTATCGCAACCTACCCTTTTTAACTCATCTATAACCCATGCTTCAATTTCATCGGTAAATTCATCCAGGTCAATATCAAATTCTTCAACTTCGCCTTCGTTATCACGGAATACATCAATTTCATAGCCCGTTAATTCGCATGCCAGTTTAATATTTACACCTCTTCTGCCTATTGCCAGAGAAACCTGGTCGGGTTTTAAAAATACATTCGCATGCATTTTTTCGGAGTCAATATCCATGCTGGTTATTTTAGCCGGAGTTAATGAACGTTGTATCAATAACTGAATATTACTGGTCCAGTTAATAACATCAATATTTTCATTTTTTAATTCTCTTACTATACCATGTATGCGGCTTCCTTTCATACCTACACAGGCGCCAACCGGGTCGATCCTGTCGTCGTAACTTTCAACAGCTACTTTTGCCCTTTCGCCCGGATCCCTTACAATTTTCTTTACAACTATCAAGCCATCAAAAATTTCAGGCACTTCAATTTCCAAAAGTTTCTCCAGGAATGAAGGACTTGTTCTGGAAAGTATGATAACAGCCTGGCTGTTTTTTAATTCAACTTTTTTTACAACACCTCTTACGCTCTCTCCTTTTTTAAAATAATCGGTAGGTATCTGTTCCGATTTAGGTAATAACATTTCATTCCCTTCTTCATCCAGCAACAACACTTCTTTTTTCCAAACCTGGTAAACTTCGCCGCTCACAATTTCTCCAACACGTTCTTCGTATTTTTTTATCAGGATGTTTTTCTTTAAGTCGTTGATACGGGCAGCTAGCGTTTGCTTGCCGGCTAAAATTGCCCGTCGGCCAAACTCCTTTTGAATATCCACTTCTTCATACAATTCTTCCCCAACCTGGTAATCCGGTTCAATCTTGATTGCATCTTTATACTCAATTTCAGTAAGGGTGTTATACAGGTCATCATCATCAACAATTGTACGGCGACGGAAAATTTCCAGATCACCTTTTTGATCATTCACAATGACGTCAAAACATTCGTCGCTGCCGTATTTTTTACGGATCAGTGTTTTAAAAACATCCTCCATAACTTTCATTAAGGTTGGACGATCGATGTTTTCCGCATCTTTAAATTCCTGAAAGGAGTCGATTAAATTAATACTTGCCATATTCCGCACCGGCCTCACTTTTATTTCCCCGCCGGGGTGGGGGTTTTGTTTAATAATTAAAACTTTATTTGAACTTTTGTTTGTTTAATTTCTGAAAATAAGATCTCCTCATTTTTTATTGCCGCTTTTTTTCCTTTTCCTTCAGTAAATTCAATGTGAATTTTTTCTTCTGTTACTGCAACAAGTTTTCCTTCTTTCTTAACATCATCGTTTGTGATCACTTCAACTTCTCTGCCTATATTTTTTTTGTACTGCCGCAAAAGTTTTAATGGCTCATCCAAACCCGGGCTGGAAACCTCCAGTGAAAAATCACCATCGGGATACATCCCCATTTCTTCCATTATCTTATACAGGGCCCTGTTTATTTTAATACATTTCTCAATCCCTAGTCCGCTATCTGCATCTACATATATTTTGATATTGTTTGTTGGTTTTATTTTTATGGAAACCAAAAAAATATCATCCTGAAGCAATGGTTCAATCAGTTTTTCTACGGCCTGTATATGTGTTTCCTGAGTCATGATAAAAGAAGAAGGGAACGTCATCGTTCCCTTCATTTGCTTCTTTGTCCGGTGCAAATATATGCAATGCCCCTGTAATTGCCAAAATGTAACCGGCTAAACTATTATTTTATCCATTATCTTTATTTTAACAGGATTGCGTTTATTTGATTTATAACTTTGCGGTATGGGTATATTTAGAATTTTATTTGAGTTGCTTGTTCTTTATCTGATGTACAAGCTGATTTTTGATTTCATTATCCCGGTTTATCAAACAACCAAACAGGTTAAGCAGAAGGTGGGAGAGATGCAATCCAGGATGAATGAGCAAATGAAACAACAGCAAACCAATTCCTTTACTGATGCCTCAAAGGAAAATGCACCAAAACCCACCAGGGAAGATTATATTGAATTTGAAGAAGTGAAATAAACCGCAACTACAATGATTAATTGATTTCGTCGATTTTTTTACAACAAGATATTTTCTATTCTTTCATCAGCTTTTAAAAGTCTTACCTTTATCCCCACTGCAGCAGCAGCTTCAATATTATTTATTGAATCATCAATAAACAGCGTTTCCGCCGCTGTTAAATTTTCATCCTGTAAAACAAATTCATATATCGCTGTTCCGGGCTTTCTTAATCCCACCTTATGCGAATACCAGGTTTTACTGAAATACACATCCAGAAAGGGTTTCCCCGTTTCGTTGGTAAATATTTGCTGAAAGTATTTAAAATGGATACTGTTGGTATTACTTAACAAATACAGTTTGTATTCTGCAGATAATTTTTCTAAAAGCTGAAGACTTTCTGTTCTGAAATTTAAAATCATGGCGTTCCATGCATTTTCTATTTCTATATCAGTAATAACAGCTTTTGATCTTTTTTTAATTGCTCCATAAAAATCAATTTCGCTTAACATACCGGTTTCCAGTTTTTCAAAAAGTTCATCTGCCTTAAACTGCGAAAACATTTCTGCAAAATTTTTAATGCCCAGTTTTTTAAAAGCCGTAATGCTTTTTTGGTAATCAATATCAAGCAAAACCCCACCCAGATCGAAAATTATATTTTTGCTTTCTGACATATTGATAAAATTAAAATAAAAAACCTCACAAAATTTTTGTGAGGTTTGTGGGCCCACCTGGGCTCGAACCAGGGACCCCCTGATTATGAGTCAGGTGCTCTAACCAGCTGAGCTATAGGCCCTTTCTTCAAGCTATTAATGAAGAATGAGGCTGCAAATATAATCAAACCTCTTTAATTTAACGCTTCATTTGATTATTTGCCGTTAATTTGCAGCTTCAAAATTAATTATGAAGAAATTATTGTTTATTGTTATTGCATTAGTGTTCGTAACTGCCGTATCTGCACAAAAGAAAAAAATCAAAGAAGATTTTATGACCCGTGCCGGTGATCATTTTATGTTAGAGCTTACCAGCGACCATTGGATTGGAGCCCCCGACAGTATAAAAAATCATTTTAAGGGTTTATCAAGGGGAGCAAATGTTTATGTAATGCTTGACCAGCGTTTTAAAGGCAGTCCGCAATTCAGTGTTGCTTTTGGTTTAGGTGTTGGTACAAGTAATATGTATTTTAAAAATATGAATGTTGATATAAAGGCTAAAACCAATAAGCTTCCATTTAATAATCTGGACAGCCTGAGTCGTTTTAAAAAATATAAACTTACAACGGCATTTTTAGAGATCCCGCTGGAATTACGCTTTACGGCCAATCCCGAAAACGAAAGTAAAAGTATTAAAGCTGCTATTGGCGTAAAAGTGGGAACGCTTTTAAACGTTCATACTAAAGGAAAAACTTTGCTGGATAAAAATGGCACAACTTTAAACAGTTATACTGCAAAAGAAACAGGTAAAGGATATTTTAACTCCACCCGTTTACAGGCTACAGCAAGAATTGGTTATGGTAATTTTTCATTATTTGGAAGTTACCAGTTTAATAATATTTTTAAAGATGGTGTGGCGGCAGATGTTAAGCTGTTCCAGGTTGGCTTATGCTTTAGCGGATTATAAACTGCCTGATCATAAAAAAAATTATCCCCCGATTTAACCGGGGGATTTTTATTTGCTGCTGCTTTGCAATGCCTTAACTTTGCAGTTCACTCTTCAACATGAGCGACGAAATTAAACACGAATGTGGCCTTGCTTTCATTCGTCTCCGGAAGCCTTTCAGTTATTATCAACAACAATATGGCACAGTATTGTACGGTCTTAATAAGCTGTACCTGCTGATGGAAAAACAACATAACCGGGGGCAGGATGGGGCCGGCATTGCTGCAGTTAAACTGAATACCGAACCCGGTTATCCTTTCATGCACCGGCTTCGCAGTTGTGCAAATCAACCAATTGCTGATCTTTTTTTTCAAATAGGAAAAGAAATAGATGAAATAGAAAAACATCAGCCAGATATTAAAAATCACCCTGGCCTTATGAAGGGCCATTTTAATTTTTTAGGCGAATTACTGCTTGGTCATTTAAGGTATGGAACACAGGGGAAAAATAATGTTGAGTTTTGCCATCCGTTTATAAAAAGACATACTATACCTTCCCGCAATCTGGCATTGGCAGGAAATTTTAACCTGGTGAACACCGAAGAATTATTCGGCCTGGTAAATATTGATCCCGGTGAATTTCAACGACAAAGCGACCTGGCAGCCATGATGGAAGTAATTTATCATTTTGTGGTTAAAGCAGATGAAGCTTTTCCGGGACAAATGGATATTGTAAAGGTGTTAAAAAAAGCAATACCGTTATTTGATGGAGGCTTTAATTTCAGTGGCATGTTGGGTAATGGGGATGCATTTGTAATGAGAGATGCACATGGTATACGGCCTTCGTATTATTATATAAATGACGAGGTGATTGTTGCAGCCAGTGAAAGAGCTGCAATTCGTACAGCCTTTAATCTTGGCGAAAATGAGGTGATGGAATTAATGCCGGGTACTGCTTTGGTTGCAAAAGCTGACGGAAGTTATACAATTGAACAGATTGTAGAACCCAAAGAAAGAAAGGCCTGCAGTTTTGAACGTATTTATTTCAGCCGTGGAAGTGATGAAAAAATATACAGGGAACGGAATGCCCTGGGGTATCAGCTTAGTGATACTGTTTTAAAAGCTATTGATTATGATCTGAAGAATACCATTTTTTCTTTTATTCCAAATACGGCTGAAACTGCTTTTTATGGTTTGATAAAAGGTGCCGAGGATTACCTGAACAAAATTAAAATTGAACGTATTTTAAGTTGGGGTAAAGAATATGATGAAGAGAAATTGTCTGAAATGGTAAACCGCAGGATACGTATTGAAAAGATTGCCATTAAAGATGTAAAGCTTCGCACTTTTATTACCGAAGACGCCAGCCGTAATGAAATGGTTCAGCATGTTTATGATATTACTTACGGCACCGTGAGAAAAAACACAGATACGCTTGTGGTTATTGATGATAGTATTGTACGGGGTACTACGTTAAAAGAAAGTATTATCCGCATGTTATCCAGGTTAGAGCCTAAAAAAATTATTGTTGTTTCCTCAGCACCACAAATTCGTTACCCCGATTGTTATGGCATTGATATGAGCAAGCTCGGCGATTTTATTGCCTTTAGGGCAGCTATTGAATTATTACATGATACCAACCAACAGGATCTGCTCAGTAAAATGCTGGACAGGTGTAAGGAACTGCAGCGTAATAACCAGTTGCATACCGAAAACGTTGTACGGCAACTTTACAAGCCATTTACACTAAACGAGATCTCCAATAAAATTGCCAAACTGGTTACAGCCGATGATATTAAAATTCCGGTAAGTGTAATTTATCAAACGATTGAATCGCTTCACGAAGCCTGCCCCACTAATTTAGGCGACTGGTATTTTACCGGTAATTATCCCACCCCCGGTGGCAACAGGGTTTGCAACAAAGCCTTTATGAATTACATGGAAGGAAAAAATGTGAGAGGATATTAAGTTTTGTTTTTTTCTTATCGCACTATTAAATATATAATCATCCAAATATTTCATTAAGTAATCCTGCAAGATGCACACCTCCTTTTAACAATTGCTCATTAACTGTTCCTATGTATTTAAAATTATACAGGTAACTTAATTTATCATCGGGCTTTATATCGGCGTAAATTTTTTCTGCATGTTGATATGAATGCCAGATCCATTCATTTACCGGTTCGGCCTGCCATTCTTTTCTTTGTGCTTTGGTAGTATGGTTTATAGCAGTTGCATACTCTGTATAACTAAGCTGTTGAAAATCGATAAGTTTTTCATCCCATACCTGGTGCAGGTTAAACGGATTATTGAACCACATTATTTTAATATTGTTCCCTCCACGGTCATCTAAACGGCCAATGTGCATAGGTTGATGAACATCACCAACGATGTGGATCAATAATCTTAAATACAGAATTTTATTTTCCTGTTGCAGATCTTTATTTTTCAATTGTGTTACCAGCCAGTTTATTTTGGTATAGGCATCGGTAACAGTGTCATTTGCTAAATATGTTTTTATGTCTGTTTCACTAAGCCCTGGTTTTAAATTAATATAATGCCATGGGCCAAGATATGAATAAGCAGGATCTGATTTTATAAAATCAGGCCAGTTGCTTGTCATTGCTATGGATTCTGTTCCTAAAATTTTATAAATTTCTCTTTTTGTGTTTTTGGTAAGATAGGCATCTGCAATCTGTCCCACAATACGATGCCCATTTACACCCCATGCCATAGAGCTAAATGGCAAATAGAAAAATAAACAAACCAGTACTGTTTTTTTAATACGATTAATTTTCATGAACTGAATTTTATTTTCAAAGCTAATTTAATACCGTTGAAATATAATGCCCTTTATAAAGTAATTGCTATTTAAATTTATTCCATTATTTCAAACAATAAAATCTGTGCTTTTTCAGAAGCACTGAAATTATTATCTGCAATAAATAATAATGTTTTGTGGCCATTAGGCAAAAGCGGGCCAAAAGTTACCCCTTCAATATTGTCTGTATAAATACCAAGGTTATCCATATTCAACAATAATTTTTTGGTTGCCGGAATAAATTCTTTATTGTTTTTCAGCGTTAATTTGCTGATATCTGTTGCACCGTTAAGGTCAGCAATAAACAATTTAATGTTACAGGGTTTTCTACCCGTCGAAAAGGAGCGTTCAATTACCAGTAATTTATTATTGCCCAAACTGAGTATATCAGGTACACCATTTATTTTAAATTCTGTTTCCGGAATTGCAGGAAAAACAACCGGAGATAATTTGTAAGCATATTGTGCCACATTCTGTTTACTTTTCACATCAAATTTTAATAATCGGATATAAGCATTGTTGTCAATAATTTCGGCCCTGGGGCCATCTTCATATAAAGGTTCTTCAACATTTACAAAAAGGGTTTTATAATTATCCGCAAAACTCATTCCTTCCAGAACTCCATTTCTTCTTGGCCCTTTTTCAACAGCCTGCATAAGTAAATTGCCCGGCAAACTAAAACTGTCAATATACCTTCCGTTTGGATGAATAAAAATTATGGAAGGGTTTTCAAGAACAGTGTCCTTTGCATTTACAATTCTTTCCCCTTCGCTGCTCCAGGCCAATTGTTTGTTAACCGGGTTATATCGGATCGCTTCGGGATCTGGCGTATGAAACCTGTCTTGCTTATTATTAGGGTAAAAATTGCCATTGGGCTGCAGCAAGTTTGTTACACTTTTAAAAATAACACTGTCAATACTTCTTTGTTTAAGAAAGATCCTTGCTGTGTAAAAACGTGCCGGGCTTTTGTCACTCCTGTCGTCGCTGATCAAATAATACAAATCATGTTTTGCATCGTAATCAATTCCTGATAAGCCGCCAATAGTTGTATTCTTGAATTTCAAATCAAATGCTATTTCATATTCGCTCAAAAATTTTAAGCTGCTGATATTGGATGTGGTTTGGGTTGCCCGTTTTAAAGTTGTGCAGGAACAGGCAAACAGGATTAAAATAAAAAATAACAGAAATTGGAATGAGTTTTTTTGCATATTAAGTTTTGATACATAAAGGTGCGAAAGATAAAATATACTACTACAGGTTTGTTTAAAATTTTTATACTTTTATAATACTTCACTCAAATGTAGTATTGTTAATCAACATGCCTTTGGGCTATGTTCTAAAAAATAAAAACAGGCTATTGAAAAAATTGTTAATTGTTCGCCACGCTAAAAGTGACCAGAGTTTTTTTGGTAACGATTTTGAACGTCCACTTAACGATCGTGGAAAAGCTGATGCGCCTGAAATGGCCAAGCGGTTAAAGGAAAAACAGATTAAACTAGATGCCTTGGTTGCAAGTCCGGCAAAAAGGGCTAAAAAAACAGCTGAAATTTTTGCAGAAACTTTTGGAAAACCCGTTGATGAAATTATTTTTATTTCTGCTTTGTATCATGCCCAACCTGAAGTTTTCTATGAAGTAATTTCTGCTTTGCCGGATAATTTAAATGCCGTCGCTATTTTTTCTCACAATCCCGGTATAACCTATTTTGTAAATAGTTTAAATACAAAAGTTCAGGTTGATAATATGCCTACCTGTGCCATCTTCGCCATTGAAGCTGATATTACACAATGGGCTGGTTTTTCAAAAGCTAAAAAAGAATGTTTATTTTTTGAATACCCCAGAAAATGATTCCCTGGCAATTGGGCTTTACAAAATTTGAAGAATAACACAACCAAAATGACATTAACTTCGTTAATTAATTAACTGCTATTGGATCAATAGCAGTTAATTGTTCATTTTTTCTTTATTCTGATAAAATATTAATCATTTTAGATTCTCAGCTTTAACCAAAAAATCTCCTTTATGAAAATTATATTTTTTGTAATCTTCCCTTTTTTTGCCTTCAATAGTTTTAGCCAGAAGAATGATTATTTGGTAAAAGTTAATGGAGATACTATTTGGGGAAACATTACTTTAAAAAATAAGACCTTTTATATAAACGGGGCTAACCCGGTTGAGGTGAGTGCAGATGAAGTAAAAAAAATAAAAAGCAATAATTACAGAGGCAGCGCAGTTGTTCATTGCAAACTGCAATTGTATTCAGATAATATTGATGACCTTGAATTGGATTGGATAAAGAAAGGTGTTATAGATACAGTAATGATCCTGGATGAAATTTATACAACTCCAAAAATTAATTTATATTATGGGAAGAGTGATTTTAGAACACAGTTCTATTTTTATAAAACTGCAGCCGATCCTTTTCCGGTACAATTAGTGATCCGGTATTATTTACAGGGCGGCCTCGCCAATTATACCGATGACAGGGCAAGGTACAGGGGTGATAAATCAAAAGTTAATATTGTTGAAGACAAGGGTTATGTAAATCAACTTTATGCCATTATGAATGACTGTAAAAAAATTCCTGAAACAATGTGGGAGCTTTTAACCTACCGGGATTATAGCCTGAAACAATTAATAAAAAAATACAACAAGTGTAAATAACTACAGTTTCTTTTCAAAAATAAACCGCTGTTTTGTTGGGGTTATTGTAGTAAGCTTCTATTTTATAAAAGCCATATTGTTTGTAGAGATTAATGGCCGGTGTCATATAATTTAATGTGTCTAACCTAATGTAACTATACTGTAAATCCCCAGCAAGTTTTATTGCTTTTTCAAGTAATTCTTTTCCTGTTCCCTTTTGCTGGTAAGCAGGTTTAACAAACATTCTTTTTAATTCAGCAATATCTGTATTTATTTTTCTTATGGCAACACAGGCAATAAAATTATTTTCTTTTTTGCACAGAATAATGCCACAATCAGCTTCTGCATACATTTCTTTTAATCCCTTTAACTCTTTTTCAAAATGCTGAAACCCCAGGTCAATGTTTAGCCAGGCTGCATATTCCTTAAAAAGTGAAGCTGCGGTTTTGTAGTCTTCATTCGTTTTTGCAATTAAATAATCAGCCATTTTTAATTTGTTTGTTCGCAAGATAAACTCCACTGAATATTAATATGGCTGCCAATATTTTATACAAGGCCAGCTCCTCGTGCAAGAACAGCATGGCAATTAATGCTGCAAAAACAGGCTGTGTATAAATATAAAAACCCGCTATAGAAGCGCCTAATATTTTTATACCATATAAATTAAATAAATAAGCTAAAAAAGTACCTGTTAAAACAATAAATCCCATGCTCGTATAATCAATAGCTGTATATTTTTCCCAAGGAATTTGTGTAAACTCTACCCAGCCAATAGGAAGCACCAGAATTAAACCAATTGTAAAAACCCATCTAAGAATAACGATAGCATTATATTTAAGCATCAATGGCTTTACCAGTATAAAATAAATCGTGTATGAAACAGCATTTATAATAATAAATATATCGCCAAGTAAGATATTATCTCCGCTGCCTGAATGTTCTTTTGCCGATATTAATACAAGAGCTCCGGATATCCCTAATGCTAATCCGGTAATTTTAAATATTCCCAGCTTTTCTTTTAATAACCAGGCTGCAATAAAAACAATTAATATTGGGGTAATGAGTAATAATAAAGCGGCATGAATAGGAAATGTTAGCGAAAGTCCTTTTATAAACAACAATTGATTAATGGCAATACCAGTAATGGCACAGAGTACCAGCCTTTTTCTGTCTGCTTTTTCGATTTTTATATTTACAGGTTTTAATAAAAATAATATCCAAAACAATATCACACTTACCCCAACTCTTACTACATTAATACCGAATGGTTTTGCCAGATTTAAATTGGTAAGATGTTTTACGGCACTCAGGTTTATAGCAAAAAAAAGGTTGGTAAAAAATAAAGCCAGGTGTGCTAATGTTCTTTTGTTCACATAATATTATTATAACGTAAAAATAAGCTAATAAAAAAAGCCATAGCGTTTTTTACACAATAGCTTTATACTTACTAACCCAATAAGGGTTCGTTATCGCATTAATTTATGCCGACTGCATTTCTTTTATCTTCTCCCTGATCTTGGTTTCAATTTCATTGGCCATTTCCGGATTGTCAAGCATCAGTTGTTTTACCGATTCTCTTCCCTGCCCCAGTTTATCGTTATTATAACTGAACCAGCTTCCACTTTTTTGAACAATCCCGAGTTCAACTCCCATATCAATAATTTCGCCTACTTTAGAAATACCCTCACCGTAAATGATATCAAATTCTGCCAATCGAAAAGGTGGTGCCACCTTATTTTTTACCACTTTTACTTTTACATGGTTACCAATTGACTCATCACCATCTTTTATCTGTGCCATGCGACGGATATCCAAACGGACTGAAGCATAGAATTTTAATGCATTACCTCCAGTTGTTGTTTCCGGGTTTCCGAACATAACACCTATTTTTTCACGCAACTGATTGATAAAAATACAGCAGCTGTTTGTTTTATGTATAGTAGCAGTTAATTTTCTTAATGCCTGGCTCATCAGCCTTGCCTGTAAACCCATTTTACTATCCCCCATTTCTCCTTCTAATTCACTTTTAGGTACCAATGCTGCAACAGAATCAATTACCACAACATCTAATGCACCGGAAAGAATTAACCGGTCTGCAATTTCCAATGCTTGTTCGCCGTAATCAGGTTGGGAGATCAGTAAATTATCAATATCAACTCCCAGTTTTTGGGCATAAACACTATCAAATGCATGTTCAGCATCAATAAAGGCACACATGCCCCCCTTTTTTTGTGCCTCTGCAATTACATGAATAGCTAAAGTTGTTTTTCCGGAACTTTCCGGCCCATAAATTTCCACTACTCTTCCTTTTGGGAGGCCGCCGATTCCGAGTGCCATATCCAGGCCAATTGAACCTGTTGAAATAACTTCCTGTTCTATTATACCTTTATCACTCATCATCATTACCGATCCTTTGCCAAAATCTTTATCGATTTTATCCATCGTTAATTTCAGCGCTCTAAATTTTTCTGTCTTTTCTAAATTTTCTGTTTTGCTCATTTTCTTTGATTTTAATTGATGTATCTGGTTTTGCGTTGTAAATGTAATTGGGGAGCCAAAGATAATAGTTTAATTTTATTAACACTAATTATTTTAGTATTTTTTTGATAATTTATTTAGTTTCTAATTATTCCTTCAAAAAAAGACCCATCCCGAGGAATCGGGACGGGGATGTGTTCAAGCATGAGAAAAATCCACAAAGGGAATTCCCTTTGTTCTCAAAAAGGTTCGGTGTTAAAAACGGGCCAATTAATTTTGTATGATATACAGAAAGGCAAGCGTTTTAATAATAAACAAATAGAATACAGTTTTCGCAACTTAACAATACCACAAAGTGGTAATTTTAGGGTAAAATTACCCAATTTTTAGGGTACGCATATTTATTTGTTATAATAAGTTGCTTTTTTGAGGGGTCGACTTATATTTTATTAATGATATGTTGTCTCCTTACACCGCTTAGTTTTTCTTTATTTTTTAGGGATAAAAAAAGAATCGAAGTACCAATTAAAAATTAAAGTTGAATTTGTTTTTCTTCTATCATCTTTCGAAGATTCATTAAAGCATAACGCATGCGGCCTAATGAAGTATTAACACTGCAATGAAGAATTTTTGATATTTCTCTGAATTTAAGATCTGCAAAATGCCGGAGAATAATTATCTCTCTTTGTTCTTGGGGAAGCTTACAAACCAGATGCATGATCATTTCATTGCTTTGCAGCTTAATTATATTTTCTTCTGCATTTATTTCTTCAAAATTCAGCACGTCAAAAATATCAAGCCCTTCACTGGTTTTAATAACAGGCAGGTTTTTTATTTTTCTAAAATGATCAACACAAAGATTGTGACCTATCCTCATGGCCCATTGTACAAATTTGTCCTCTTCCTTATACCTGCCGGCCCTGAAGGTTTCAATTATTTTAATAAAAAGTTCCTGAAAAATATCTTCGGCCAGGTACTTGTCTTTTAGTAATAAATATATTGAAGTAAAAATGCGGTCCTTGTGCCTGTAAATAAGCGCCTCCATTGCCGTTGAATTTCCTTCATTATATAATTGAATTAATTGCTGGTCTGTTAACGTAAAAAAATGTTTCATAATTAAGGTTTGGATTTTATGCTGGATAATGAATTTTATAAATCTTCTGAATATTAATTTAAGCTGTGCTACCTTAATGCAATTTCTTTTTCTGTCATCAGCTTCTGCAGGTTATTCAGACCAAATTTCATGGTGTCTAATGCCGTATTCAAACTGCATTTCATCATATCGGCAATTTCTTTAAAACTTAAACCTCCATAATGATTTAATACCATTACTTCTCTTTGTTCATCTGGCAGCATGTCAATCATACTTTTAATTTTACCATGGCATTCATGATAATTTGTATTTGGTAAATAAGGGGGGGCAGAAAAATTAACGCCGTTAACCGTTTTTTCATTAATGGATGTATTGATGATCACTGCCATTTTGTTTTTACCTGAATATTCAATACAGATATTTTGTGCAATACGTACAGCCCACTCTATAAAATTACCTTCCTCCGGAGATTGTCCCTTCATAATGTTATTTATAATCCGGGTAAATACTTCCTGGAAAATTTCTTCGGCAACGTATTTATCCTGCATCATATTATAAACAGACCGGTAAACCCTGTCTTTGTAAAGTTCTACAAGGGTCGCCATGGCATTAGAGTCGCCATTAAGATAAAATTTGATGAGTTTCTCATCAGGCATAGCAGTTTGGTAATTCATAGGATTCTTTTTAATAGTAAGGATATGGATATATTGAAAGGATAAAGATTCGTTAAAAAAAAACAGCCGGGTGTAGCATAAGAAACAGATTCTTTATAGTTAAAATTCTATATTTAAATTTATGAAGTATGAAAGTAGGGATTTCTGTAATCCCCTTCCGTAACTTCGCCCCATGAATTATTTAGATGAATTGAATGAACCGCAACGTGAGGCAGTGATGCATGTGAACGGACCAATAATGATCATAGCCGGCGCAGGAAGCGGCAAAACAAAAGTACTTACTACCCGTATCACCCATTTAATGGCGGCACATAAAATTGACAGCTTTAATATTCTGGCGCTCACTTTTACCAATAAGGCTGCAGCCGAAATGAAAGAAAGAGTAGAAAGGATACTGGGTAATTCTGAAGCCAGGAATTTATACATCGGTACTTTTCACAGTGTTTTTGCCAGGATATTGAGGGCCGAAGCACCTAAGCTGGGTTACCCATCCAACTTTACCATTTACGATACTGACGATGCCAAGAGTGTAGTTAAAACAGTAATTAATGAACTGGCGCTGGATGATAAACATTATAAACCCAATGTGGTTTACAACCGCATCTCATCAGCAAAAAACTCATTGATAGGGGCTGCTGAATATATGAACGACTGGGCACTTCAACAGGAAGATGCCCGGGCCAACAGGCCCGCAATCGGACAAATTTATGATGCCTATGTAAAGCGTTGTTTTAAAAACGGGGCAATGGATTTTGATGACCTGTTGTTTAAAATGTACATCCTCTTAAAAAACTTTCCTGAATCTTTAAGCAAGTACCAGCGCAAGTTTAAATACATCATGATTGATGAGTACCAGGATACCAACACCGCTCAATATGAAATTATAAAACTGCTGGGTGCCATGCATGAAAATGTTTGTGTGGTAGGAGATGATGCTCAGAGCATTTACAGTTTTCGTGGCGCAACCATAGAAAATATTTTACAGTTTCAAAAAGATTACGACGATGTGAAATTAGTAAAGCTGGAACAGAACTACCGAAGCACACAAAATATTTTACATGTTGCCAACGAAGTGATTGGCAATAACAAAGGGCAGATAGAAAAAAAATTATTTACCATTAATGAGGAGGGGGAAAAAATAAATTTAGTCCGCACCATGACGGATAATGACGAAGGAAAAATGGTAGCAGATACCATCCAGGAACAAAAGCTCCGCAATCATTATTACAATAAAGATTTTGCCATCCTCTATCGAACCAATGCACAGAGCCGTAGTTTTGAAGAAGCCCTGCGCCGCATGGGTATTGCATACCGAATTTATGGCGGCATGAGTTTTTACCAGCGTAAAGAAGTAAAAGATTTTATTGCCTACCTGCGTTTAGTTGTCAATCCAAAAGATGAAGAAGCTTTAAAACGCATTATTAATTTTCCGGCACGGGGTATTGGTAAAACAACGGTTGATAAAGCCGTGCTGTATGCCAATGAAAATAACCTGAGCATGTGGGATATCATCAGCAATGCCGGTATGTATGGATATCGCAGCGGAACTCTGGAAAGTATTGACAACTTTGTAACCATGATCAAAATGTTTCAAAGTGAACTGCTGAAAAAAAATGCCTATGACCTGGCAGTTATTGTTGGCAAGAGTACCAACATCGTTAAAGAATTATTTAATGATAAAACTACTGAGGGGCTTGCCCGTTACGAAAACGTTCAGGAATTATTAAACTCTATTAAAGAATTTACTGAAACACCAATGAACGAAGAAGATGGCGAAGTTGGTGATAAAGGACTTGGTGCTTATCTGCAACAAATTGTTTTATTAACTGATGCAGATGATGATAAAGAAAATGCAGATATGGTAAAACTGATGACCATACATGCGGCAAAAGGCTTAGAGTTTCCGGTTGTGTTTGTTGGTGGATTGGAAGAAACACTTTTTCCAAATGCCATGAGCATAAATACAAGAGAAGAACTGGAAGAAGAACGTCGATTATTTTATGTTGCCATTACCAGGGCTAAGCAAAGACTATGGATGAGTTATGCCAATGCCCGTTACCGGTTTGGCCAGTTACAACAAAATGACCCCAGCCGTTTTATTGAAGAAATTTCTGAAGCTTATTTAGATAAAAGTTATGCCGGAGCTGCCATGAAAAATACCAGGCCCGGAAATAAATGGAGTAGTGAAGACAGGATATTTGGTGGCAGTAATCAATGGTCCAATAGCGGAAAGCCAATTGCAGAAAATAAGAAACCGGCTTATGTTGGCCCTGCAGCAAGGCCACAGGTTAAAGAACATACACCTTCCGAAAATTTTGAACCAAGCGATACCAGTAATTTACAACCGGGCCAAAAGGTTGAGCATCAAAAATTTGGGTTTGGTGAAGTAACCAAAATGGAAGGCGCTGCTCATAACCCCATTGCCACAGTCAATTTTGAATTAAATGGCGAAAAGAAGATCATGCTGAATTATGCAAAACTGAGGATTGTGGAATAAAGGCACCCTCTTGAACTTCGTTCATTCTCTTATCAGAGAACCCCAAAGGGGAAGGAAATGAAGAAGATATAAGCGAACACTATGTTTTGTGAAAAAGATAGAGCTTGCTTTATTGATGAATAAAATTTTGATGCTGATGAGGAAGATCTTGTGATTGGATATGTTTAATGTGCCGCCCTTCTCCCTTAGGAGAGAGGAGGGGGTGAGGTCTTTCGAAATCCGAAAAATCTCCGTTTCAACCCCATATTCAAACCAAAACAGCACAATTGTTGTTAATTTTGTATCGAAATATTTAAATGCAGTTTTATGATCAAAACAGGAAACCCGGTAATCAGTATTTATACTGAAATGACGCCCAACCCGGAAACGATGAAGTTTGTGGCCAACAAATTATTATACCCGGGCAAGAGTATTGACTTTGCTGATGAGGCAAGTGCAAAACCATCTCCATTAGCTCAGGAGCTTTTTACTTTTCCTTTTGTAAAAGCAATTTTTATCGCCAGCAATTTTATCACCCTTACCAAAACCAGTGAAACCGAAGACTGGCAGGATGTAATTCCGGCCATTAAACAGTTTTTAAAAGAATACCTGGAAGAAGGAAAAGTGGTAGTGAATGATGAAGATGTTGCCAGCATGAAATCGGAAAGCAGCAATATTGTTAGCGCCGATGATGATGATGTGGTAAAACGTATAAAAGAATTATTGGAAAATTATGTAAAGCCTGCTGTTGAAATGGATGGTGGTGCCATTCAGTTTAAAAGCTATGAGGATGGAAAAGTAAATTTAATGATGCAGGGAAGTTGCAGTGGTTGTCCATCAAGCATGATAACATTAAAAGCCGGGATTGAAGGCATGATGAAGCGGATGATACCTGAAGTAAAAGAAGTAGTGGCAGAGGCAGAGTAGTTCGTTTGATTTTTTAGTTTATTTGTGAAGCACTTCAAATTTGAGGTGCTTTTTATTTTAGTTTATTGATGCTAACTTGAATGGGAATTTAAAAATGAAAAATAGTTCAGTCATACATATTGTTATTATTATTTTGCTTTTCCTTTTAGCAAGCTGTTCTGCAAGTAAAAATCCACAGCGAAAGGAAATTAAAATGCTGCAAAAAGGAATCATTAAAGACGACAGCAGTTTTGTTTATCATCTCCCTTTTGAAGAAAATAAAACGCATTTACTGGCACAGGGTTACTTCAGTCATTACACCCATAAAAACCGGGCAGCACTCGATTTTAAAATGAAGAGGGGTACAAAAATATGTGCTGCAAGGGCAGGTGTTGTTGTGCGGCTTAAAGAAGATAGCAAAAAAGGAGGAAGCAATATAAAGAACCGGCCATTTGGAAATTTTGTTGTTATACAACATGAAGACCGTTCAAGAACAGGATATTGGCATTTACAATTTAATGGCGTACTGGTAAATGTTGGCGATAAGGTTAAGCAGGGACAGGTAATCGCCCTGAGCGGAAATTCGGGCTATACTTATTTTCCGCATTTGCATTTTATTGTATGGCGGTCAAATAAAAACGGACAATGGACTCAAATTGGCACACGGTTTCAAACCAACAAGGGAATCCGTTATCTTCGACCTTTCAGATTTTATGGTAACCAAAAACCAACAAATTAAATTACGTGAGTTTAACCGATATCTATCAACAGTTTATTGCTGATATGCACAATACAACCTGGTATGAATACCTGGCTGTTTTTGCCGGCATCGCCAGTGTTTGGTATTCACGTGCTGAAAACATTTTGGTTTATCCTGTTGGATTGATTAATACAATTATCTACATTTTTATTAGCGTTAAAGGGAATTTACTGGGCGAAGCCACAGTTAATTTATATTATACCATCATGAGTATTATCGGTTGGTATATGTGGATGAAAAAAAATACCGTAAAGGAAGTTGTACTTTATGTTACAAGCTCCAATAAAAAAGAATGGATACAACAGATTGCATTCTTCCTGTTTTTTTATATCAGTATATTTATTGCGCTCACGTATTTTAAAAATGCTTTTTTTGAAGGCGTTATTCCCTGGGCCGATGCCTTTGCTTCTGCAACGGCTTTTACTGGTATGTGGCTGATGACAAAAAAGAAAGTGGAAAGCTGGTACTGGTGGATTGCTACCAACATTGCATCCATTCCTTTATACTTTGTAAAGCATTATGTATTTACCAGTGTTTATTATATTGTGTTACTGGTAATGGCCATTTCCGGGTTGACTGAATGGAGAAAAAGTGTTTTAAAAAGAAATGTTTCAGCCAATGGATAAACCCAAAACCTATTGTGATGCTATTCAGCAAATGAAGCCGGGTGAAAAATCGGTTCATAAAATTTATCATGATACCCAATACGGATTTCCTGTTGAAGATGATGACGAATTATTTTGCCGTTTGATCCTTGAAATTAACCAGGCCGGTTTAAGCTGGACCACCATTTTAAAAAAACAGGAAAACTTCAGAAAAGCCTATCACAATTTTAACATTAAAAAAGTTGCCGCTTATAAAGAAAAAGATCTGCAACGTTTATTAAATGATGCCGGCATTATCCGCAACAGGCTTAAAGTAAATGCTGCTGTTGAAAATGCCAAAACCATACTTTCTTTACAAAAAGAATTTGGTTCTTTTAAAAAATGGCTTTCTCATCATCATCCCAAAAACAGGGAAGAATGGACAACACTGTTTAAGAAAACATTTAAATTTACCGGCGGCGAAATAGTAAATGAATTTTTAGTAAGTACTGGTTATTTACCCGGTGCTCATGATGAGAATTGTTTAGTTCACAAAAAAATTATAAGATCAAATCCGGCCTGGAACCATCGTTAAGGATTAACAAAACTGTAATGAAAAAAATTGTCATCATTGGTCCTGAATCAACCGGTAAAAGCACATTATGTAAGCAGCTTGCTGAACAGTACCGGACAGTTTGGGTAGAAGAATATGCAAGGGAATATCTATTAAAGAACGGGGCCCAGTATAATTATGAAAATCTTTTGCATATTGCTAAAGGACAAATCGCCGGGGAAGAGTTGACTGTTGACCGTTGGTCGTTGGCCAGGCCGGGCTCTTCCAATAAACCTGTTTTTATCGATACCGACATGTATGTAATGAAAGTTTGGTGTGAATTCGTTTTTGAAAAATGCCATCACTGGATATTAAACCGCATTGTAGAAAGAAAATATGATCTGTACCTGCTCTGTAATGTTGATCTGCCCTGGGTTAAAGATGAGCTGAGGGAATATCCTGACCAGGAAACAAGAGAAAGGTTATACCTGCATTATAAAGATATCCTCATCAATCAAAATGTGCCATGGATTGATATCAGCGGTAATTATGAAGAACGTTTGCAGAAAGCAATAAATGCAGTACATAAGATAATTTAAATTACCGGATCAACTCCTGCACATCCGCATCTCCGGCAAGATTATACATTTGCCTTACAATATTATCATACCGGTTAGCAACATAATTACTGAGAGGTTTTACCGTAAAAATTTTTGGATTGGGTAAGCAGGCTGCAATCTGCGCAGCTTCTGCCATCGTTAAATCTTTAGCATTTTTATTAAAGTATCTTTTTGCCGCAGCCTGTACACCAAAAACCCCCCGGCCCATTTCGGCCACATTTAAGTATCGTTCCAGGATGACTCGTTTTGTCCATACCTGTTCAATAGAAAAAGTAAAAAAAGCTTCAATTTTTTTCCTGAAACCGCCACCGCCCTGGAAAAGAAAAATATTTTTTGCCACTTGTTGACTGATAGTACTTGCTCCCCTTATTCTATTCGGGTGCCTTTTATTATACTTTACGGCAAGCTTTATGGCTTTCAAATCAAACCCATCATGGTCAGGAAAAAGCTGGTCTTCACTGGCCATTACTGCCAGCTTTATATTTTGTCCCATATCATCATAGGAAATATAATCTCTGCTTAACCCATTGCCTTGTAACAGGCTGCCTAACTGTGTTAGTGTAACAGGAGGATTAAACACTATCCCGAATAGTAAATAAAAAAAAGATAAAATGTATGCAAGAAAAAAAATCTCACGCAAAATACCGGCAGTCCTTTTTAATAATGGAATATGACGCAACCAAAAATAATAAATCAATCCCAATACTATTACAACTCCAAAAAAGAGAAGCATTTTTAGTTTAAGGTTGGCCACTGCAAAATCTGAACCCGGGAATGTTACGATAAAAAAAAGGAACCAACTGATATGCAAAATAAATATCCAGAAAAATATCCTTTTTAACCACAGCCATGTTGTTTTCATTCTTACCGGTTTTGTATTAACTGCAATATACAACTTCACAAAAGTTTCGTAATACAGCACTTCTTCACTAAAGCTATAATGTACCGGGTAAAGATTGTTTTTTATTATTACTCATGTTCATATAAACCAGTTTGTATTTTTTGCCGATAACCATTCCGCCGTCATGTTTTTTCCCTTTTGCCAAAAAATAACCAATGGTTGCCAAACCAACAGATGTAATCAATAAAGGAGCACTGAATTTTTCCCGGTCGGCAAAATAGACAACTCCACTGGCCAGTGTAAGCAATACACCCCCACCAAATAAAGCTGCGCCACTACCTTTTATATTAAAATTTGTTCTTTCTTTTTGCCCAATTATTTTTATCTGGTTATAATGATATTTATAATGATAGCTTCCGGCTGTATCAATGATATAAGTTCCGATTGTTGTAGGCAGGTAACGGATGATAAATTCCTGTAGATAGAGGGTATCATTCAGTATGCCGTTAATTCTTGCATCAATATAAGCGCCACTTTGGGTTGTAAACATAATATTGGTTCCGCTGTAAAATGTGGCAACAGTTTTTTGGTTTTTTTTCAATATAATAAAATCAGCCGATTGAGAAAATGAAGCGGTAGAAATTAAAAGCAGGATGGGTAGAAAAATTTTCATTGAACAAAATAAAAATCTAATGGCCGAAGAGCTAATGATTACTGTTAATTCTTTACCAATGTATAAATAATGCCGATCAAAATAATAATACCAAACAGCAGGTATAAAACTCCGGAGATACGGTTGATAAGCAGGATTATCCGGTCACTTAATTTTTTTCCGATATAACCTGCTCCCATTACCTTACCGAAATCTGCCAGCATGTTTATGCCCAGGCATGTAGAAAAAATAATAACCCGGTGATATAAAGAATACACCGAAGCTAAAGAGGCTGCCATAATAACCCAGAAAGAAATTACAACAGGGTTTAACGTATTAATGATAAACCCCGAACTCAATATGGCAAAATAATTTGTCTTTTTTCCTGAAGAAGTAAATTCATCTCCGGCAATTTCTGTTGGCTCCTGTAGCTTGCGGGGTTTTATCTTTTTAATAAAAGCAAAATAAATACCCATTCCTATTAAAAAACAACAGCCTGCTATGCCAATCGGTATTTTAAAATGCAATAATGTTTTAATGGCTTCGCTGAATCCGTTACTGAGTACAACCCATATCACATCACTTATCCAGACCCCGATGATAAAACTAAATCCACCCCTCCTGCCATGATTAATACTTTGCTTGATGGTAGTGAATATAACGGGGCCCACAGAAAAAATCAACAGTAATCCTATTGCCAACCCTTTTAATAACGCATCAACCATGCGCTAAATTTAAGAAAGGATTTTTAATAAACTGAATTTGTATTATTTGATGAAGACTGATTTATTTTATTAAGATTCATTTAACAGTTTATGAAACAATTCGGATTGGTATTTTGCCGTTCAAGGAAAAACTCTTTGCATGCATACAAGGCTACTTATTGCATACTACATAGCATTTGCGAAGTAGTAGTTAATTACCATAACACTGCTTTCATTTTTTGAATCTAAAAATTAACCCTTTGAAAGCAATAAGAAAAACAATAGCCATTGTATTATCCTGCATTTTATTCATTGCCTGTAAAAGTTATGCCCAGTTTTATAAGGATATGAGTGTGGGCTTAAATGCCGGCGCCTATATTTACCAGGGCGATCTTACTCCCGAAAGGATTGGGTCGTTCAGAACCATACAGCCCGGCTTTTCATTATTTGTAAAGAAGCCTATTACTAATTTTTTAGCTGCCCGAATATATATGAGTTTTGCCAGGCTAAAAGGTGATGACAGCCGCTATAGTAAACCCGAATACCGGCAGCAGCGTAATTTTTATTTTACTACCCCGGTTAAAGAATTTTCAGCACAACTGATTTGGAATATACGGGGAAGAAATTATGATGACCATGGAATTATGCCTTATGTTTTTTCCGGGGCCGGTGTTTCCTTGGTTAATATAAAAAAAGATTACAGCAGAATGGATAGTTCTGTTTTTGGAAAATCATCAGATGTTTTTGCCGGTCTTGCCGTTGACAATGCCAGAGGAACGCCACGTTCACTTTTAGCTGTGCCGGTTGGTATTGGAGCAGAGTATCCAATATCCGACAGGTTTTCTGTTAACATTGAAACATCATACCGTTTTGTTTTTACTGATTACCTGGATGGTTTCAGCCAGTCGGCCAATCCTAAGCTAAAAGATCATTACCACAGTACATCGGCAGGATTGATCTATAAATTCGGTGTGAAAAATAAAGGGATAGGGTGCCCGGTTGTAAAATTTTAGAACTTTGATACCAATAAATTCAGACCAGGTTTTTTTGTTTGAGAAAATCTTGCCAGTCTTCCATCATTTTCCCTTTTAGTACCCTGGGAAATTTATGCTGGCCGCCAATTTTACCTTTGGATTTCATAAAGTCCATAAATGTATTTTCTGATAATACTTTAACCATGATATCTTTTAATGCATGCTGGCGTTCCACTTCATAATCATCATTAAGTTCCTTAAGTTTTGCATCAATCCGGTTTTTTAAATCTTCTGCATTAACTGTATCATCTGTTGCTACATACCACTGGTGAGCAAAAAAAGTTCCGTAAGGCACACCGGCAACCGTAAACTCCGGAATAGAAATATTCAGATCAGATCCCACCATCTCAATGGCTTTATTCATATTATCAACACTCAGGTGCTCGCCAACCAAACTTAAAAAATGCTTAGTGCGGCCTGTAATAATAATTTCGCTTCTTTCCTTATCAACCAGTTTTACTGTATCACCTATAGCATAGCGCCAGGCCCCGGCGTTGGTGCTGATGAGGATAGCATAATCTTTATGTTCATCAATCTCGTGAATCATTAATGCTTCCGGCTCTTCAACCATATTGCCTTCGCTGTCAAAATTGTTTTCGTCAAAAGGTACAAATTCAAAAAACATATTGTTGTTTAAGGCAAGATGCATTCCGGTTGCACCAGGCCTGTTTTGATAAGCCAAAAATCCTTCGCTGGCCAGGTAGGTTTCAATATAAAGGATAGGTTTGCCCAAAAGTTTTTCAAATCCCCGTTTGTATGGTTCCATAGCCACCCCGCCATGCACATAAAACGACAGATTGGGCCAGAGTTCATGAATATTATTGAGTTTATATTTTTCAATGATCTTCTCCATGCACAATTGCAACCATGCCGGTACACCTACAATAAATCCGATATCCCAGTTGGGCGCATTGTTTACTACTTCCTCCAGTTTTTTTGACCAGTCTTTTTCTTTGGCAATTTTTTTGCCGGGTTTATACAAACCCAAACCCTGAAACCAGAAAGGGATATTTCTTTGCTGAATACCACTCAGGTCTCCGGCAAAATATGTGGGTCCTTTCTGTAATTGTGTACTGCCACCTAAAATAAGCCAGCCCTTTCCAACTGCACTGCGTGGCAGGTTTTCGTACCGGGTTAAACTCAGCAGTTGTTTAAAACTGGTTATCGTATTGCTTCTTATCAGGTCTTTGGTAATGGGTATGTATTTACTGGTTGCGTCGCTGGTGCCGCTGCTGAGTGCAAAATATTTTATTACCCCGGGCCAGCATACATCCGGAATTCCATCTTTGGCTTTATGCCACCAGGCATCATAAATTTTATTATAATCATAGGTGGGTACCATTTCCTGGAATTTTTTTCCGGGATGGGTACTGTATAAAATATCGTCAAAGCGGTAACGCTGGCCAAACTCGGTAAACCTTGCTTTGCGCAAGAGCTTTTTCAGCACTTTTATTTGCTGGCTCTTCGGGTTACTAATTGGAATATGAAGCGCCAGGGCAATAGATTTCGGAAGCTTAATATCAAATATCGCCATCTGCAGTTGTAAAGGTTAAAGAGAGCAAATATAAAGAAAAAAGCAAGCCCCTGTCCCCTAAAGGGGAAAGCGGATAAGACTGAAGCGAAGATTATATTTTGCAAAACAAAAAGATATTTGTGTTTTTGACGAAAGATGAATAGTAGTTGATATTGAAGATTTAATGTTTAGATCAGTTTGATACACCGCCCTGCTGAGCGTTGTCGAAGCATCAAGGGAGAAGGGGAAGGGGATGAGGCCGTATGGCAAATAATGAGTAAATTTGTTGCCTAAAAAATAAGTTATATGAAGAAGATTTTTGTTGCGGTCATTTTATCGCTCTCCTTATTAAAAGCCAGTGCCGATGAAGGCATGTGGTTACCAATGTTGCTTGGCCAACAGGTATATAACGATATGGTAAAAAAAGGATTAAAACTTACCAAAGAACAATTGTATTCCGTCAACAAATCGTCTATTAAAGATGCAATATTGATATTTGGCGGCGGTTGTACCGGCGAAATTGTCAGCAACCAGGGGTTGATCTTTACAAACCACCACTGTGGTTATGGCGCCATTTCAGGAGCAAGCACCATTGAACATAATTATTTACAGGATGGTTTTTATGCCCATAATAAAGACCAGGAAATTCAGAGCCAGTTAACCGTACAGTTCTTAGACAGAATCATTGATGTAACCAAAGAAGTTGAAGATGGTGTAAAAGGATTGAGCTGGGCCGACAGGGTAAAAAAATTACCTGATGTTTATAAAGCCATTACCGATAAAGTAATGGACAAAGAAAATGGCTTGGCCGGAAGAATTTACAGTATGTTCAAGGGCAACCAATACATCATGTATGTTTACAAAACATACAGAGACATTCGGCTGGTAGGTGCACCACCAGAAAGCGTAGGTAAGTTTGGTGGTGATACCGATAACTGGGAGTGGCCACGCCATACCGGTGATTTTTCTATTTTCCGTGTGTATGCAACCAGGGACGGCAAACCCGCCGATTACAGTAAAGACAATGTGCCCTTAACACCAAAACATTTTTTACCTGTTAGTATTAAAGGTTTTAAGGATGGCGACTTTGCGATGATATATGGTTACCCCGGTGGTACCAACCGTTACGAAACCAGTTATGGTATTAAACTGAAAAACGAAGTTGAAAATCCTTCCCTGGTTGGTTTACGTGATGTTCGTTTAAAATTGATGTATGAGCAAATGATAAAAGATCCTGCAGTAAAATTAAAACTGGCAAACAACTATGCAGGTGTTGCCAATTACTGGAAATTTTATGATGGCGAAACAAAACAACTGATCAAGTATAAGGTGTACGACCAGAAACAGCAATATGAAAATAAATTTTCGGCCTGGGCAAAAGGAAAACCAGAGTATGAAAATATCATGACTGATTATGCAAAAAATTATGCCGAGTGGACTCCTTACAGCAAACAGCGCCAGTATTTAAATGAGGGCATCCTGGGATCTCCGCTTGCAGGTGCAGCTTCTGGATTGATTTCTTTAGAAGATAAACTTTTAAAAAATAATACTCCTGCAGCTGATATTAAAAAAGCAACAGATGCAGCAACAGCAAACCGCAAAGCTTTTCTTGAAAGTGAAGACCTGCCAAGTGATGAGAAAATTTTAGCTGCTACCTGTATGATGTTTTATAACGATGTAGATAAAAGCCAGCATCCTATTGGTTTTTACGAAGGTATTAAAGCCAATTACGGCAGTTTGAATGATGAGGCTACTTTTAAAAAATGGGCATACGATGTTTTTGCCAATAGTATGCTTTTGCATGATGCCAAATGGAATGACTTTGTTGAACACCCTGATGCAGCAAAACTGCAGGCCGATCCGGCTTTTGCTTATGCAGCTGCATTTGTAAAAAATTATACTGGTAAATATGCTCTCTTGTACACCGCTTTTGTAAATAAGAATAATGAGTTGGGCAGAAGTTATATGAAAGGTATCATGGAGATGAACCCCGCTGCTGTTAAGAATATGTATCCCGATGCTAACTTCAGCATGAGGGTAAGTTATGGTGCGGTAAAAAGTTACCGGCCAAGAGATGCAGTGTTCTATGATTATGTTACTACCAGCAAAGGCATTTTGGAAAAATATGTAGCCGGAGATTATGAATTTGATCTGCCTGCAAAACAAATTGAATTGTTGAAGAAAAAAGATTTCGGTCAATATATCGATAAGCGTACCAATGACCTTGTTGTTGGCTTTATCACAACCAATGATATTACGGGTGGCAATTCCGGCAGCCCTGTAATTGATGGCAGCGGCAATTTGATCGGCCTTGCATTTGACGGCAACTACGAAGCCCTCAGCCATAAAATTGCATTTGACAAAGACCTTAACCGTACCATTAATGTAGATGTACGTTATGTACTTTGGTGCATAGATAAATTGGGTGGCGCAAAAAATATAATTGATGAGTTGAAGTTGGTGAGATAAGAGATATAAGAAATTTATTTGAACTGCTCCGATAAATTCGGAGCAGTTTTTTATACCTTCACTTCATGCCAATACACAACGTAGAATTTAAAGCCACAACAAACAACCTTGCAGTATTAGAAATTTTATTGCTGCAGCAAAACCCTTTATTCATCGGCGAAGATCACCAAATTGATACTTACTTTAATGTGCCTGTGGGAAGGTTAAAATTACGGGAAGGCAATATTGAAAACGCTCTGATACATTACGAAAGGGAAGATACAGCCGGTGCAAAATCAAGCCATGTTTTATTGTACCAGCACCAGCCCGATAAAGTTTTGAAAGAAATATTAATTAAGGCACTGGGTATAAAAGCGGTGGTAGATAAACGGAGAAGAATTTATTTTCTCAGCAATGTAAAATTTCATTTTGATACGGTGAATGGTTTGGGCACATTTGTAGAAGTAGAAGCCATTGATAAAGACGGAACTATTGGTAAAGAAAAATTACAGGCGCAATGTGATGAGTATGCCACATTATTCAATATAGCAGCAGCAGATTATTGCACTTTTTCATACAGTGATATGGTCTTAAAAAACAGCAACATAATTAACTGAGGTTTTTATTTGTATTGTAAAACCATTGTCAGTTATACTCAATATTTGAATTATTCTGTTATCTTTAAGAACCCCTTAGACTTTTGCCGCTTATTACTAATATTAAAACAAAACTTATGCTTACGACAAACAAAACTTTATTACGTATAGCAGGCTTCTTCATTGCCTTTACTTTTATCAGCCTTTTTGCTTGTGCTCAAAAAGGTACCGTTACAGGAACGGTAAAGGATGCAAATGGCAAAGCCCTTGCCGGGGCCTCCGTGCAGGTACAGGGATCTGCTGCCGGGGTGATTGCAGATAATAATGGAATTTATTCCCTCTCGTTAAATCCCGGAAGCCACACATTGATGATAACCTTTGCAGGCTATGCTCCGCAACGTACATCGGTAACCATCACTTCGGGTGGCACCACCAACCAGGAAATAACCCTCACTGAAGCGGGTGATCTTGGTAATATCACGGTGATAGGTTCAAGAAATTTAAACCGTACCAAAGTGGAAACCCCGGTTCCTGTTGACGTTATCCCGGTATCGCAGATTATCAATGATATTGGACAGGTAGACCTTAACCAGATATTAAATTATATAGCTCCTTCTTTCCAATCGGCCCGCCAAACAGTCGCTGATGGAACAGACCATGTGGACCCTGCACAATTACGGGGTCTTGGTACCGACCAGGTTTTGGTACTCATTAACGGAAAGCGTCGTCACCAGTCTGCTTTGGTGAATGTAAATGGTACGGTAAATCGTGGACAGGTCAGTACTGACCTAAGCACAATTCCTGCTACTTCTATTGAAAGAATTGAGATTCTTCGTGATGGCGCCGCTGCACAATACGGGTCGGATGCCATTGCAGGTGTTATCAATATCGTGTTAAAAAAGAAGGCAGGATTGCTGGAAGCCGGAGTGAGCTATGGAAAATATATCACGGACTATGATAAAAACTATGCAAGGTACAAACTGACAGCTAATACTGATGACCCATCTGTAAAAGCAAGGGATGGTGGTAACTTCCAGGCGTCTCTTGGTTATGGATTTGCATTGGGAAAAGGTTCCCTAGTTCTTACCGGTGAATACATTAACCGGGAAGCAACCAACAGGGCAGGAACATATACCGGCCAGATTTATCCAAAGGTGAATGGTGTAGTGAAGGATGATTCTATTTTAGCAGCAAGAGGTCTGGACCGAAACTTTTTTGATCTGCATATAGGAAATTCTAAAATGAAAGGCGGCGCATTATTTTATAACTTCAATTATCCGCTAAACGCTCATACTGAACTTTATGTTTTTGGAGGCTACAGCAAAAAAAAGGGAACAGCTGCAGGTTTTTACCGCTATCCTGATGGAGTTACAAGCATTTATAATTCTGCTACCATTTACCGTAACAATGTATATGCAATATACCCCAATGGGTTTCTGCCGCAGATCAATTCCGACATTCTTGACTTCTCTACTGCTGTTGGTGTACGCACCAAATTCAATCAATGGAATTTTGATATAAGCAATACTTTTGGAATTAATAAATTTGATGTTACAGTTGACCATTCGGTGAATTACACACAGTTTTTTATTCCCGGCAACAATCAAACAAAATTTGATGCTGGTGGTTTAAAGTTCTGGCAAAATACGGTAAATGCTGATCTATCCCGGCAGTTTGATGTATTGAAAGGACTGAACGTAGCCGGTGGTGCAGAGTACAGGGCAGATGCATTCGGTATAAGATCGGGGGAGCCTGCTTCTTACACCAATTATGATACCGCTTCAAAAGCGGCATCCGGTGCACAGGTATTTGCCGGTTTTAAACCAAGCGGAGGCGATAAAACAAGAAGTGCAATTGCAGCTTATGTAGACCTTGAGCAGGACATTACTAATAATTTTCTTATAACCGGGGCGCTACGCTTTGAAAACTACAGCGACTTTGGGTCAACATTAAATTATAAATTCGCAAGCCGTTATAAGTTCAGTGATATGTTTAACATCCGTGGGTCATTAAGCACAGGTTTTCGTGCGCCTTCCATGCAGCAGCGTTTTTATGAAAAAACAAATACCTTGTTTGTTTCTACACCCAACGGTTTGGTTGCAACAGAAAGCGGCACCTTCACCAATGACAGCAAGGCAGCACAGATACTTGGCATCCCCAAACTGAAAGAAGAAACAAGCCACAACTATTCTATCGGCCTTACTGCCAAACCATTTAAGGGTTTTGAATTAACAGTGGATGCATACCAGATAGATATCAAGAACAGGATAGTGCTCACCAATAATTTTACCGGGGGTAATAACCAGGCGCTGAAAGATCAGCTGGCAGCAGCCGGCGCAAGCACCGCAAACTTTTTTTCCAATGCCATTGATACAAGGGCAAGGGGATTAGAAACAGTGATATCCTATAATAAAAGCTTTGCACACAAACAGTCAATCCGTGCTGTTTTTGCTGCTACCTTTATTGATAACGAAGTAAAGAAGGGCTCTAATGACAGCGCTATTATACATGCTTCACCCATATTGGTAAGCAGTGGCCAGTTGGGGAATTATTTTAACCGGGAGGATCAGAGCCGGGTAGAAGTTGCAAACCCAAAAAGCAAGCTCAGTCTTACATTAAATTACAAGTACAATAAATTTGGGGTGATGTTACGCTTTGTACGTTTTGGAAAAGTGATTTACCGCGATCCGAGCATAAACCCTGCAAACCCCGGGGCTTTTCCTGTGAACGTATTTACCGGCCAAAAAGAAACACTTGACCAGGAATTTTCTGCAAAAACTGTAACTGATCTTTCATTTTCATACCAGATCACAACCATGCTGGGCTTTACAATTGGTGCTAATAATTTGTTTGATGTTTATCAGGATATGCATACCCATAGTGGTAATATGAGCAGTGGAAGGTTTGTCTATAGTAGGCGGGTACAGCAAATGGGCTTTAATGGTGCATATTATTTTGCAAGATTAAAACTGGCTTTTAAACCAACCAAATAAGACATTTTAAAGCGGCCGTCATGCTCTCGGCGTGGCGGCCTTTTTATTAAAGCCCCCCTGCTTATCTTTGTCATATGGCAGAAGACTTAACTATCATACAGGGCAGTAAAGCCGAAATTTATCAATCACTTATCCCACAAATAAAAGCTTTGCTTGATGGCGAACCGGATTTAATTGCCAACCTGGCCAATGTAAGTGCGGCGCTTAAAGAACAGTTTAATTGGTTGTGGGTAGGTTTTTATTTAGTAAAGCCTTCCTCCACAAATGTTAATGAGAAAGAGTTAGTACTAGGCCCATTCCAAGGACCGGTTGCCTGCACCAGAATTAAAAAAGGCAGGGGCGTTTGCGGTGCAGCCTGGCAAAATGCCAAAACATTGATCGTTGCGGATGTAGAAAAATTTCCCGGTCATATTGCCTGCAGCAGTTTATCAAAATCAGAAATTGTGGTACCGTTGATCAGAAACAATGAAGTGATTGGTGTACTGGATGTGGATAGCGATGCATTAGATCGGTTTGATGAAACGGATAAAAAATATTTAGAAGAAATAATTGCAATATTTTCTTTTTAAGGCTTGGGCGTATTATCCTTCCATCCCCACAAATACCTGCAGGCATAGGTCCGGTATGGGCTCCACTTTTTTGAAACAGTCAGCATTTTTTCTTTCATTACTTTTTTATCAGCAGCATCAATCTTGTACAATTTACAAATGGCCTGCTGTATACCCAGGTCATCAACGGCAAAAACATCTTCCCTGCCCAGGGTAAACATCAATATCATTTCAACTGTCCACTGGCCTACACCCTTTATTTGGGTAAGATATTTTATCAGTTCTTCATTGCCCATTTTATAAAGCTTTGCATCGGTTATCTTTTCTTCAATAAAAAACCTGGAAACATTTAAAACATAATTTACTTTGGCATTACTTAGCCCGATGCCCCGTAAAGTTTCAAAAGGCGTTGCAGCAATTTGTTCAGCAGTTGGGTTTTTGGTTTTGTATAAATCTAAAAAACGCTTGTGAAAAACATCTGCTACTTTGGTACTTAACTGCTGGCTCATAATAGAGTTACACAAATGCAGGTACACATTTTTTCTTTTCACCAGCACAAACGGCTCCTGCAGCTCCAGTATCTTTTTAAACTTTTTATCTTTGGTAAGATGTACGATGTGTTCCATATAAATAATTAATTACTCCACTCCCCAACTCATTTCTCCGCCTTTCTCATCCTTTAAATTAATGCCAATGACCGCAAGCTGATTTCGTATTTTATCACTTGTTGCAAAATCTCTTTTTGCTTTCGATTCTTTTCTTATCTCGATCAACAGGTTCATTACACCGGCCAGCACTTCGTTATTGGCGCTACTGTTCTTCAATCCAAAAACATCTTCCAGGTAAGCTTTAAATTTTTGTTGAAGCAACAATAAGGTTGCAGCAGAAATGGCATCTGCTTGTATCAATCCATCTTTTATTGAATTAATAACCGGCACCAGTTCAAACATACTGCCCAACACTTTTGCAGTGTTAAAATCATCATTCATAAACTCATCGAACTCATTTACAAGCTTGTTTACTTTTGCATCCAGCTCTGCATCCATTGCCAACTGCACATTGCCAACTGCCAACTGATTCAGCACTTCATACGCATCCCATAATCTCTTTAATCCTTTTTCCGATGCCTGTAATGCTTCATTGCTGAAATCAAGCGTACTGCGGTAATGTGTCTGCAACATAAAAAATCTTACCACCATAGGTGTATAGGCTTTTTCCAAAAGCGGGTGATTGCCCGTAAATAATTCTTCGGGTAAAAATCCATTACCTAAAGATTTACTCATCCTTGTTCCGTTAACGGTAAGCATGTTTGTGTGCATCCAAAAATTAGCCGGGCTGGTATGGTAGCATGCCTGGCTTTGTGCAATCTCATTAGTATGATGTGTAGCAGCCAGATCCATCCCGCCACCGTGAATGTCAAATTTCTTTCCCAAATATTTTTCACTCATAGCCGAGCATTCTATATGCCAACCCGGAAAACCCATGCCCCATGGACTTGGCCACTGCATCAAATGCTCTGGCTTGGCTTTTATCCATAAAGCAAAGTCAAGCCGGCCAAGTTTTTCATTCTGTCCGCCAAGTTCTCTTGTACCTTCCAGCAGGTCATCCATTTTGCGGTTGGTAAGAATGCCGTAAGGTTGTTCTTTATTATATTTTTCTACATCAAAATAAATGGTGCCGTTAACCTCATAAGCATAACCATTGGCTAAAATTTGTTTTGTGATTTCTATCTGCTCGGCAATATGGCCGGTGGCAGTTGGTTCAATAGAAGGTGGCAGGTTATTCAGCAACTGCATTACATGATGAAAGCCCAGTGTGTATTTTTGAACGATCTCCATAGGCTCCACTTTTTGCAGCCGGGCAAGCTTACTGAATTTGTCATCGCCTTCATCACGGTCGCCTTCCAAATGTCCGGCATCGGTTATGTTACGCACATAGCGAACCTTGTAACCCAGGTAAACCAGGAAGCGGTAAATGATATCAAATGAAATAAATGTACGGCAGTTGCCCAGGTGCACATCACTGTAAACCGTGGGGCCACATACATACATACCCACATGATCGGGTGTAAGTGGTGTAAATATTTCCTTCTCTCTTGAAAGGGTGTTATAAATTTTTAAAGGCATATTTTGTACACAGTTTTTGATTATTAATTAAATATCGTTGCGAACCTGTTCTGCTATTCTTTTTTTTAGTAAAAAGAAGCAATAACCTCTCTTGTACTTTTTCAGCAATAGGCAACGATTAAAAAGTAAATGTAAATTTTTTACAAAGATATTAAGCTATGCCGCAAGGGCAACAGAAAAGTTGATATGTAGTGAATGCTTTCATGCGATGGGCTAAAGATATTACTTTTTGTTCATTTGCACATCTGCAAAAATGGGAAAATGATCACTGAGTTTTTTATTGATGCGTAAAAATTGTAGCACCTCAAATTTTTGATCAACAAAAATATTATCGATCCGTAATACCGGCGAAATGCCGGTAAAAGTCCGGCCCAGTCCTCTTCCCTTTTCTACAAAAGTATTTTTCATATCCTTACCAATGGTATGATAAGCATAGCTGTTGGGCACATCATTGAAATCGCCGCTTACAATAACCGGGTATGGACTTTGCTCTATTTCTGCCCTTATCCTGTCGGCCTGTGTCTGTCTTCTTAAAAAGCCTCTTTTAAACTTAACGATAATACTTTTTGATTCTTTAATGGCAACTTCATTTTCAACTGTAGGTTTATCAATGTATTTTAAATTCTCCTGGCTGAACCGCAAAGATTGCAAATGAATATTAAATACCCGTATTGTATCCGGTCCTTTAACAATATCAACATATTGAAAAATTGAATTGTAATCATTGGGATACCAGCTTACCGTTTGTTTATTAATAATGGGATACCTAGAAAAAATAATGATGCCAAAATGAGCATAACCCCAAAAATCTTCTTTGATATTATATGAATAAAAATAATCAGGGAATTTAAGTTTGTCCAGGAACTCATCCATATGGCCATGATTTTTTACCGCACTGTCTTCTGCAACCATTTCCTGGAAGCAGGCAATATCCGGCTGATATGCATTTATAATATCCAGCATCTGGTTTTTTACTTCGGGATGTTTTTTATTATCAAGTACATTAAACTGTGCCACATTCCAGGTCATTACACGTAAGGTTTTATCCGGCCTGTTTTTATCAAACGAATCAGATAACCTTAAGGGAAGAATATTTTGAACCGGTTTATAAGCCATGCCCACGGAAATAACTGAAATAAGAGCCCAGCTTGGTTTTACAAATAGCCAGAAAATAAAGAAAGCAAATAGTAACAACAGAAAATAAAATGCCGTTAAAGCAAGAAAACCAATGAACCAGAAATACTGAGGATTAAACCAGTATCCGTAGCAGCCCAATAAAAAAAGTAATGCCAGGGCAAAGTTGGAAAAAATTAAAATTTTTTTTGTAAGCCTGCGTAGAATATTTTTTGGCATGCTATAAAGATACGATTTGAAGTAAAAGCATGACTTTAAAATGATGAATGGCTAAAAAGGTTTGCCATCAGCTGTTTACTCTTCGCTTGCTCTTTTCAGAATAGCCTTTTCTTCTTCGGTAAGATATTGATACCCTTTTTGATTGATCTTATCCAGGATCTCATCAACTTTTTGTTCGGTGATATTAGAAGTTTTATGATAAGGCTTTCTGTTGCCTGTATTATAAAAAACTTTTTCTTTCGCTGAATTTGATTTTCTCTTTTTATCAGGATTAAACAGGTTTATGAATCCGCTATACAAGCTGTTCATCCAGATGCTGCCATCAATTTTTTTGTGCAATAACATCCCAAATAAAAATCCGGCTGCAACACCGCCAATATGCGATATAGCCTGGGCGGCATTTTGTGCAGCTACTCCGGCAATGTCAATAACAATATAAACAACCGTAAGCACCCAGATAGGAATACCGCCACGGATATGCCGAAAAAAACGGTAGTTAGGAGCAATCATTGTGGCAGCTACAGCCACGGCCATCACGGCAGCATTGGCACCCAATAAGCTCGCTGTATCTATTTGTAACTTATCGGATGGAATTAAATAGCTGGATGAAATAAAACACAAAGCCCCGGCAAAACCTCCATACAAATAGACGGGTATCAATTTTTTATTGCCGGTTAAATTTTGCAGGATGCCGCCAAATACCCATAACCACAACATATTACTGATTGCCCTTAACAAAACAACATCGCTGAACATGTAGGTAAAAATTGTCCAGGGTCTTTCGCTTAGTTTGGTTATGCCTGCGGGTAACTGAAACCAGTTTATGATTTGTGTAAAAAATATGGCATCGGAAGTTTGATTAACAGTAACTGCAACTTTTGTAGTAAGTAATACTAAATAAAAAATAACATTAAATGCAAACAGCCACATCAGCGCATTATCTGGTTGCCCAAGGGTAAAGCGTTGCTTTTTTATTTTATAATCTATGTACCGGTCCGATTCGCCCATAATAGTAAAAGATTTATGCTGCAAAATTACAAACAGTTAAATCAGCTGATTGTTAGCACTAATAGAAAGTTTTTTTATTGGTCTTATTCCAGATGATGACCAGTAACAAGCCCATAACCAAGCCACCCAGGTGAGCAAAGTGAGCAATATTATCGGCTCCGCCGGGATGAAAACCTCCGAATATATCAAGTGCTGCAATAATAGCTACCAGGTATTTTGCTTTAATGGGAAATGGAAAAGGAATAATAAAAAATTGGGTATTTGGAAAAAGATATCCGAAAGCCCCCAACAAACCCATTACCGCTCCTGAAGCGCCAATTGCAGCAGCATCGTGTACCAATAATGCCTGAGCAATACCTGCAGCCAAACCACATACTAAATAAAATATTAAAAACCGCTTTGGTCCCCATGATCTTTCCAGTACGGTGCCAAACATCCATAAACCATACATGTTAAAAAGGATATGCAGAAAGCCGGCATGCGCAAACATATGTGTAACCAGTTGATAGGTCTTAAACTGATCGGTACCATACGGATACAGTGCAAGTGTATTTGTAAGATCAAAGGATTTATCCAAAAACATCTGTCCTAAAAAAACAAGCCCGTTGATAATTATCAGGTTCAACACAACAGGGGTTGTGCGTTGAAAAGCGTTTCCATAATTATTATATGCCATTCTGCAAATTTAGTTGATAAATCTTTATTTCAATTTCAGCAACACAACGCATTCAATATGGTGTGTATGCGGAAACATATCTACCGGTTGAATTTTTTCAACCAGATATTTTTCACTGAGCAGGTTTAAGTCCCGGGCCTGTGTTGCTGTATTGCAGCTTACGTAGACAATTTTGGGTGCTGCTATTTCCAACAGTTTGTTCACCAGTTTTTCATGCATACCAACACGTGGCGGATCGGTAATAATCACATCGGGCCTTCCATGTTCGGCAAAAAATTCATCATTGCATATCTTAATTACATCGCCACAAAAAAATTCGGCATGGGTAATATTATTTAATGCAGCGTTTTCTTTAGCATCAGCAATGGCTTCTTCAATTACTTCTACCCCGATAATTTTTTTAGCCCGCTTGCTTACAAAAATGCCAATGCTGCCGGTGCCACAATACAGATCATATACAATCTCGTTTCCGGTCAATGCCGCAAAGTCCCTGGCTATGGTATACAGCTTTTCAGCCTGTTTGGTGTTGGTTTGAAAAAACGATTTGGCAGAAATTTTAAACTCAAACTCTTCCAGTTTCTCTGTTACAAAACCTTTACCAAAATATACCTGAGGTGTAAGGTCATAAATACTATCGTTCCATTTTGGGTTAATGGTAAATAATAAAGTGGTAATAGCCGGTACTTCTTTTAACAAATGATCAAACAGTTTTTTCCTGCCAGCTTCTTCATCATAATTCAAACAAATATTTACCATCAGCTCTCCTGTAGTACAAAGCCTTATTATGATATTCCGTAACCAGCCCGTATGTTCCTTGATATCATAAAAAGAAAAATTATTTGCGGCAGCAAATGAACGGACGCTATTCCTGACCTGATTATTCACATCATCCATCAGGTAACATTCTTCAATGTCAATTACTTTGTCAAAAATTCTTGGTACATGAAATCCCAACGCATTTTGCTGTGTTAACACTTCTGTTCTTCCGATTTCATCATTTGTCAGGTACCGCTTGTTGCTAAAAGTAAATTCCAGTTTATTTCTGTAATGTATGGTATCATCCCCGCCGGTAATGGGTAAAATTTCAGGGAGGTCAATTTTTCCAATGCGTTTTAAATTTTGTTCTGTTTCCTGCTGTTTGTACTGTAATTGTTTTGCGTAAGGCAGCATTTGCCACTTGCAGCCTCCACATACCCCAAAATGTTTGCAAAACGGCGTAACCCTTTCTTTTGAATATTTTTTTATTTGAATTGCCCTGCCTTCGGCCCAGTCTTTTTTATTCTTTGTCAGCATGATATCTGCAATATCCCCGGGCACAGCACCCGAAATAAAAATCACTTTTCCATCCAGTTTTGCCATGGCCTTGCCTTCGGCAGCATAATCGGTAACTAATATATTTTCCAGTATTATTTTCTTATCTTTTTTTCTCACAGCAGCAAAAATACCGTTTATCTCATCAATTTAGTTTGTTAACGAATTGTAATTATTAGGTGCGTCAAAAGGATATACATGCACTTATACCGGTGATTTTAAATACATTTGCTATCCTTAAATAACCATGAAAAAATATTTAGTTTTCTTTTTTACCGCAATTGTCTTTAATACTGCTTTTACCCAGGGTTACCAGATTACCCTGAAGGTACCGGGCTATACCAGTGGTATTACTTACCTGACTTACTATATGGGCAGCAATTTTAATATAGCTGATTCTGCAGCATTTAGCAATAAGGGTATCGCCATTTTTAAAGGCTCGGCTAAACTTACACCCGGCATCTACGCCGTTTTTTATCCGGGTAAAAGATTAAGATCTGAGTTTTTAATCAGCAAAGAACAAATTATAACGATAACTGCTGATACTTCAGACCTGGTCAATAAAACAGTTATTACCGGGTCAAAAGAAAATATTATATACGACCAATATCAAAAATTTGCAGCTGTAAAAGGAAAACTGATACAACAGGAAAGGAATGCCTATATGGTCTCAACCACAAAAGCAGATTCTTTACTTCACGAAAAAAATTATACCACCTATAACAAACAGCTGAACGATTACCGGGAGGGGATAATAATAAATCAACCAACATCAATGATGGCTGCCTTGTTAAATGCCATGAAGGAACCTGTTTACCCTACAAACATTCCCATTACCCGGCAGGATTCAATTAATAATTACAATGAATACAAAAAGCATTACTGGGATGGAATAACATTTATGGACGACCGGATAATACGTACACCATTCTTTTTAAAAAAACTGGAGCGCTATTACCGGGAAGTAATTTCACCATCGCCGGACAGTATTATTAAAGATGTTGATTATAAATTATTGCTGGCAAGATCGGCCCCGGAGATGTATAAGTTTTTACTGAACTGGATCACCGATGAATATATCAGTCCGAAATACATGGGTCAGGATGCGGTTTTTGTTCATTTATTTGAGAAATACCACAGCAAAGGATTAAGTAACTGGCTTAATGAAAAACAAATGGAAGCCATAAGCCGCAGAGCTTATATGTTAATGTCAAATCTGATTGGTGAAAAGGGAGCAGACCTGGAAATGCTGGATGTAAATGATAAACCATCCACATTATATAATTTAACTGCAGATTATACTATAATTTGTTTTTGGGACCCCAACTGCGGCCATTGCAAAGAAGAAATTCCCAGGCTGGATTCAATATACCGGGCCAGCTGGAAAAACCATAATGTAAAAATCTATGCAGTGCTTACGCCTGATGCAAAAGAAAATGTAAACCCGGAATGGATTAGTTTTATAAATGATCATAAGCTTACTGACTGGACTCACGTTTATAAAACAAAAGAAATGGAAGCGGCAGACCTGGCAGCACAAAAACCCAGTTTCCGCCAGTTATATGATGTAATAATGACACCAACTTTATATTTGCTTGATAAAGACAAGCGCATTATCGGTAAAAAACTTAGCCTGTTACAATTAAATGAATTGCTGGAGGTAAAATGGAACAAAACCCCTTCCAATTAAAAACTATCTGATGAAAAAAATTTTTTTACTGTTTGCATTTGCCGGCTTTACGTCCGGCGTTTTTTCACAAACCCTGTTCACCTATGGTAATACAGCGGTTGACAAGGATGAGTTTATCAGGGCATATAATAAAAACAAGACACTCGTTAATGATAAGGAAAAAGCATTAAGGGAATATCTTGACCTGTATATAAAATTTAAATTAAAAGTTAAAGCGGCGCAGGAGTTAAAGCTGGATACACTGCCACAGCTAATCTATGATGCCCAAAGTTTTAGGGGGCAGATTGAAGAAAGTTACCTGAACAATGAGAAAGCAGTTAACGAACTGCTTGATGAAGCTTTTAATAGAAGCCAGAAAGACCTACATGTTTTACATTTTTTTGTCCCTGTTGATGTAACACAAACTCTTGATGATACCCTGAAAGGTTATAAAGCAATTTCAGGGTTTTATACTTCGCTTGCCGCCGGTAAAACAGACTATGCTAAATTAGCAGATGCAGAAACTGTAAAAGTCAAACAATCAGACCTTGGTTTTATTACCGCTTTTTCTTTGCCATATGAATATGAAAATATCATCTATAATTTAAAGCCGGGGCAGGCGAGCAAACCATACCGAACAAAAAAGGGTTGGCATGTTTTTAAAATAATTGACGAAAGAAAAGCAGTTGGGAAATGGAAAATTGCTCAGATCTTATTTTCTCTCCCTCCTGAAGCAAATACAAGTGATAATAAACTTTTTGAAAACAGGGCAGATTCGGTTTACCAGCAATTGAAAAATGGTGCTGATTTTGGTAAGATGGCAAGGCAATACAGTGATGATAAATTAACATATGCCAATGCCGGCGAAATGCCCGAGTTTGGTACCGGAAAATTTGACCCGTCTTTTGAAAATGAAGTTTTTAAACTATCAGGGGATGGTGAAATAAGTAAACCTTTTTTAACACCTTATGGATGGCATATTGTAAAGCGGCTTTCACATAGCCCGGTTGCCTTGGATAAAAAAGATCCGGCTTATCAGTTTGAGCTGAAACAAAAAATACAGCAGGATGGAAGAATAAATAATGCTAAAGAATTATTTATTAAAGAAGTTTTAAAACAGGTTAATTTTAAAAAAACAGGGGCTGTTACTGATGCGGACTTGTTCCGTTATGCTGACAGTGTTATTGCCAATCCAAAATCAGAAACGGGTAACAACAGCCTATACCCCCTAAGCAATAAAATAATTTACAGTTTTGCCAAAACGAAAATTACTGGTAAAGACTGGCTTGACTTTATCCGTAATT
The DNA here is from genome assembly GCA_043748745.1 of Chitinophagaceae bacterium. Lineage (GTDB taxonomy): Bacteria > Bacteroidota > Bacteroidia > Chitinophagales > Chitinophagaceae > Ferruginibacter. Next base: position 51,951 of record JAYVEQ010000013.1, read on the forward strand.
ATAAAGGCGCGGTGGGGCTTTACCAGGGTGAGACGAATGCCGCATTATCTGAAAAATTTATTTCCACAACGGTAATGGATTATTATAAAAAACACCTGGAAGATTATAATGCCGATTTCCGTTACCAGATGGAAGAATTTAAAGATGGTAATGTTTTGTTTGAAATTATGGAAAGAAATATTTGGGGCAAAGCGGCTAATGATACCGTGGGTCTTCAAAAATATTATGCCGAAAATAAAAGCAGGTACCTGTGGGCGGCAAGTGCCAATATCATTTTATTTAACTGCAGCAATAAAAAAACAGCAGATGATGCCAGAGCTGCTTTAAGTAATGGTAAAGACTGGAAAAAAATAATGGAAGAGGCAAACAATAATATCCAGGCCGATTCGGGCCGTTTTGAGCTTTCGCAATTACCATTATCGATTGACACAAAATCTGCTATAGGGTCAATTACTGAAACGCTTATTAATCCGACCGATGGCACCGCCAGTTTTGCAAAAATAATCAGGCATTATGAAGCCGGTCTGCAACGCAATTTTGATGAAGCAAGGGGATTGGTTATTAATGATTATCAAAATATACTGGAAGATTTATGGATCAGCGATCTGAAAAAGAAATACCCGGTAAAAGTAAATGAACCCGTGTTTCAGTCCTTGCTGAGATAATGACATAATTATTACAATTGATAAGCCTGTTAACAATAACTGTTGGCAGGCTTTTTGTTTATGCAGTTTTAACAGAAACTATTCGGTTTTTATGCTGTAAAAATAAAAAGCATATGCCGTACTATTATTAAACTAAATCATGAATATGAAAAAATTATTATTTGCTTTTGCATTAACTGCTACAGTTGCGATAAGCACACAGGCCCAGGTTTACATACAGGGAGGATTAAATCTTGCTAACATAACTAAAACCAATGACGGGCAAACTGAAAAAAATAATATCCTTCCTTCTTTTAATGTGGGCATATTGGGCAGATTGGAGTTAGATCCAATGTTTTCTTTGGAGTCTGGTCTCTTATTAACAGGGCATGGCTCTAAAGCAGAAACTTATTTTAATGGCGGCAATGATTATGTTAAAACAAAATTCAATCCCATTTATTTACAGGCGCCTTTAAATGCTGTTGTAAAAATTCCATTAGATAAAGGATCGGGATTGTTTTTTAATGCCGGGCCATACATTGCCATGGGCGTTGGGGGTAAATCAACAAGTGAATCAAAGTTTGGCCCATTAATGTCAACCTCATCCAGCTCAATCAAATTCAGTAATGACGATCCTTTTACGTCACAGCAGGATGATGCGGCATATGACAAATTAAAACGTTTTGATTATGGATTAAATTTTGGCGGGGGTATTGAATTTAAACATTTGATATTAAAAGCAAATTACGGCCTTGGTCTTGCCAAGATCAATTCAACACAGAGTGATAATACGGTAAATGATAAAAACAAATACCGCACATTAAGTTTTTCGGTAGGTATACCGCTGGGTAATTAATAATAACTAATGAAACTTAAAACCTCTCAGCATATACTGAGGGGTTTTTTTAAATGATCTGTTTTACCACATTGCCAACAATATGTGGCCTTCCCAAAGTATAATAATGAAGAATTGGTACACCAAATTTTTTAAGCTCCTGCGATTGATAAAGCAGCCATTCTGTACCAACCTGTTCTACAGCTTCTTCTGTTTTGCATTTAATAATTTCTTTGCTTAGTGCTGTTGGTATATCAATATGAAAAACTTTAGGTAACATGGTTAATTGATTGGTGCTGTATATTGGTTTAAGCCCCGGTATGATAGGAACGGTAATCCCAATCTCCCTACAGGCTTTTTCAAAAACATAAAATTTTTCATTATCAAAAAACATTTGCGTTACAATATAATCGGCACCCATATCTACTTTGTTTTTTAAAAAATGCAGATCGCTCTCCATATTGGGTGCTTCAAAATGTTTTTCAGGATATCCGGCAACGCCAATACAAAATTTTGTTTTACTGGTATTCTTAAGATCTTGTTCCAGGTAAATACCGGCATTAAGATCTGCCACCTGTTTTAAAAGATCGCTGGCAAATTTATGTCCGCCAGGTTCGGGTAAAAATGCGTTTTCATTTTTAGCTGCATCGCCACGCAATACCAAAACATTGTCAATACCCAGGTAATGCAGGTTAATCAAAGCGTCTTCAGTTTCATTAATACCAAAGCCTCCGCAAATTAAGTGTGGTACGGTATCAACACTGTATTTATTCATGATGGCCGCACAAATACTTTCGGTACCGGGTCGCTTACGAACTATTACCTTTTGAAAACTGCCATCTGCATTTTTTTTAAACACATGCTCACTGCGGTGGTAGGTAACATTAATGTAAGCCGGCTTAAATTCCATCAGCGGATCGAGGTGATTATATAATGACTGAATCCCTTTTCCTTTCAATGGTGGAAGAATTTCAAAAGAGATCAGTGTGTCTTTAGCCTGGTTTATGTGATCTGTTACTTTCATTCTTTAAATTAATGTGCAAACATAAGTAAGCTGTTAAACATTATCAAAACCTGTATGATCAGATGGAGATTTTATCCGGCAACTAATAAACAATATTATCAAGAAACATTTTACTGTATAAATAATACCTGTTGCCCGGTGGGGGTCCTTTAAAATATTGATATCTTCTCACTATCCATGCGTTATCATTATACCAGATCAAATCAATAAGATAAGCTCCTTTTACGCCTTCATGATAATTTACAGGCACATCACCAATGCCCGTTACCAGTGTATCATTTACTCCTTTTACTGTAAACATTTCTGTCGCCCCGCTATTAAACGTGTTATAGGTATCATTTACTGCAGCGGGATATTTACAAAGTAAATAAGAGTTGTTACTGGTATATTGATAAAGCCCCCCTGTTTTTGTGTTAAGAAAATACACGGTTGTGTCTGTAGAAACATCAATTATATTAAGCCATTTTTCACCACCAAAGCTTTCTTCGCTCCTGGCTTTATGTACAATGGTTTGGGATGTTGCCAATGATCCATAGGAGTAATAAGTATAGTATCGGTATGTCCAGGTAGTTCCAACTTTTGGTTTCTGGTTTGCCGGAATAATACTCCCGTTGGTTAAAGTATTAAGTTCTTTTTGACACGAACCAAACAAACATCCTCCAATTATTATTAAAAAGGGTATTATAGGTTGGTTATAGTTCATTTTGATTTATTTTACGCTTATAACCCGGCTATTGTAAATTTAACTAAATAGTTTTTATGTCATGTTTAATTTATCCTGATTTTATTGAACAACCACATTTAATATAAACTGCTGTTAAATATTATTACACATTCACTCTATTGTATGTTTACATTATTTTTGTAAAAAGAAAATATTTTGGACTTAACCATACAAACCAAAGACCTGGTAAAAGTTTACGGTAGCCGTACTGTCGTAAACAAAGTTTCCTTTAATGTAAAACAGGGGGAGATTGTTGGCCTGCTGGGGCCTAATGGAGCCGGTAAAACAACTTCTTTTTACCAGGTGGTGGGGTTGGTAAAGCCCGATGAAGGTGAAGTTTTTTTAAACGATATCAATATTACCAAATTACCCATGTACAAAAGGGCACAGATGGGCATTGGTTATTTACCGCAGGAAGCAAGTGTATTCCGCAAGCTGAGTGTTGAAGATAATTTACTGGCTGTGCTGGAAATGACAAAGCTGAGTAAGCAACAACAAAAAGAAAAATTAGAGACCCTTCTCAATGAATTTAACCTTCAACTGGTTCGTAAAAATAATGGAGATACATTGAGCGGTGGCGAGAGAAGACGAACAGAAATTGCCCGGGCCTTAGCTGTTGACCCCAAATTTATTTTACTGGATGAGCCTTTTGCGGGTGTTGATCCTATAGCGGTTGAAGATATTCAGGCGATTGTTGCCAAATTAAAATTCAGGAATATTGGCATACTGATCACTGATCATAATGTAAATGAAACCTTATCTATCTGCGACCGGGCCTATTTGCTGATTGATGGTAAAATATTTACACAGGGTACTGCAGAAGAATTAGCTAATGATGAACAGGTACGCCGTTTATACCTCGGTAAAAACTTTGAATTAAAGCGTAAAGATTATTTACATGCTGAAGCTGCACGATAATTATTTATCTTGGCAGGGAAATGAAGCTTCTTTCTCCCGCCATATCTAAGTTAGCCCGTATGCGTTTGTGGCGCATTGAAAACTGGAGTAACCACCCCGAGGCTGCCCAGCGTGAGGTTTTACAAGACCTTGTTACTGCAGCCCAATACACCGAGTTTGGAAGGAAATATAATTTTGAAAAATTATTTACTTTAAAAGAATTTAAAAAAAATGTTCCTATACATGAGTATGAAGATATTAAGGCATATATCCTCCGTATGATGAATGGTGAAGAAAATATTTTATGGAACACGCCGGTAAGTTGGTTTGCAAAATCATCAGGCACCACATCCGATAAAAGTAAATTCATTCCCATCAGTGAAGAAAGTTTACGGGATAATCATTTTAAGGCAAGCAAAGATCTGCTGAGCAATTACTATAAAAATTTTCCGTCGAGCGACCTGTTAACCGGCAAGGGTTTGGTTGTTGGTGGCTCACACCAGATCAGTAAAGTAAATGATGAGATACAGTATGGCGACCTGAGCGCTGTGCTTATGCAGAACTCTCCTTTTTGGGGGCAATGGATTCGTACACCGGAACTAAGTGTTGCACTGCTTGATGAATGGGAAAATAAAATTGAAAAACTTGCACAGGTTACCGCAGAGGAAAATGTTACTTCGCTGGCGGGTGTTCCTACATGGACATTATTGCTATTAAAACGCATATTGAAAATAAAAGGTAAGTCAACAATTAAAGAAGTGTGGCCCAATTTAGAGTTATACATTAATGGTGGTGTTTCATTTGTTCCGTATAAAGATCAATTTGACAAGATTATTGGCGGTAAAATAAATTACCTGGAAATTTATAATGCCAGCGAGGGTTTTATTGCAGCACAGGTTAACCCCGATGATAATGGCATGTTGTTATTTACAGAGCATGGCATTTTTTATGAGTTTATGCCGGTTGAAGAATATGGAAAAGAAAATCCTGTTACTGTTGGTTTAAAAGGTGTGGTTACAGAAAAAAACTATGCGGTGATCATAAGTACTACTGGCGGCTTATGGCGATACCTGATTGGCGATACTATTCAGTTTACGAATCTCAATCCGTATAATATAAAAATAACCGGGCGGCTAAAACATTACATGAATGCTTTTGGCGAAGAAGTTATTGTTGACAACAGCGACAAAGCTATTGCTATTGCTGCTGAAAAAACAAATGCCGTGGTTAATGATTACACAGCAGCGCCTGTTTATTTCAGTGATAATAGTAATGGCGCACATGAATGGCTGGTTGAATTTGAAAAAGAACCTGATGATTTTAATAACTTTATTACCGAACTGGATGCTGCGTTAAAAAGCATTAACAGTGATTATGAAGCCAAGCGCCATAAAAACATTGCCTTGCGTATGCCCATAGTTCATAAATTAAAAAAGGAAACCTTTACAGCATGGTTACGCAGCAAGGGGAAGATGGGAGGGCAACACAAAGTGCCAAGGCTGAGTAATGATAGACAGATATTGGAAGAAATTATTGCATTGAAAAATATTAATGTTATTTAGTTATTTGCTATTATTTTGAAAAAATAAATTTAAAAGGATGAAATTATTAGCAGGAAAAAGTGCTGTCATAACCGGTGCTGCACGGGGCATTGGAGAGGGTATTGCGCTAAAATTTGCAGAGCAGGGTTGTAATATAGCCTTTACTTATGTAAGTGACAGTAGTGTAGAAAAAGCAAAAGCACTTGAAGAAAAGTTGATTGCGATGGGCGTTAAAGCAAAAGCATACCAAAGTAATGCCGGTGATTTTGCCGCTTGCGAAAGTTTTGTAAACGATGTATTAAAAGATTTTGGCAGCATAGATATTTGTGTAAACAATGCCGGCATATCCAAAGATAATTTATTGCTGCGTATGACACCCGAGCAGTGGGATGACGTTATGCAGATAAACCTGAAAAGTGTTTTCAACATGACTAAGCAGGTAATAAGACCTATGATGAAAGCCAGAAGCGGCAGCATTATAAATATGAGCAGCGTAATTGGCGAAATGGGCAATGCCGGCCAAAGCAGCTATGCTGCCAGCAAGGCAGGTATTTTAGGTTTTACGAAAAGTATAGCCAAAGAACTGGGCAGCCGCAACATCCGTTGTAATGCAGTAGCTCCGGGTTTTGTAGAAACCGATATGACGAGTTATTTAAAAGAAGGTGAAGGTGCCGAAAAATACAAAGCCGATATTCCTTTGGGCAGGTTTGCAACTACCGAAGATATTGCGAATGTTTGTTTGTTTTTAGCAAGCAATATGGGTAGCTATATTACCGGCCAGGTTATCAGCGCCTGCGGGGGATTAAATATTTAATAGGCGGCATCCTCTTTTCTATTTTGTTACCTACAACCTGAGTTTATCAAGTAAAGGAACTTTACAAACATGTAGCTTCTGTTACAAGGCTTATATGGATGGCCAAAAAGCAGAAATAGTCATTTTTTTTAGTGAACAGCCTGAAAATAAATTTTTATAGTAATGTATCAATTTTATCTTTTAAAAATTTTATTTCTATAAAACCATCTATCTGTAATTGATATTGCTTTTCAATAGCGTACTCAATTATTCTTTTTAAGGAGTTTTGTGTAATCTTTAGTGCCTCAATGCGTTTTTTTGAGTTGGAAATATCTTTACCAAACCTTTCCTCGTTGCTAAACAATTCCAATTGATGGTAATTAATTTTACGGCTGATAAGGTCTGATAAAACTTTACCAGCTTCGGATGGGGCAAATATTCCATCAACTAGTGTAAGGTGGTGATTGTTTTCCATAAATTAAACAGATAATTGAATTTCGCTTTTAATAGCAATGCTGCTTCCGGCCTGTTCAATATATTGCCGGGTGTCAAACAGGTTTTTCTGCAATTGCTTAATCCTGGCTTCTCTCATTTTAATATCTTCTTCATTGCTGGAGTGGTTAATTTTTTCTTCGTGAAATTTAATTTTAATTTGAACCGCCTGGGTTATAATATCAACAGCATCATTGGTGTTGAATTGGCCTTGTATTAATTGTATGTTCATATAATTTGGGTTTTATTGTCCCTGTCCCAGAGAAAAAGCTGGCTTGCCTTCAAAGTTGTACAGGTTTTCTGTTTTAATTGTATCTATGTTTTCGCTTATTGCTTTTTCCAGTAACAGGATAATGTCATTCTTTGTAACGCTGTTTCCCTCCGTTGGCTTAAAACGACATCGCCAATGATCTGTACAAAATGTTTCAGAAAAACCATCAGGATATACTTTAATTCCTCTGTTGGTAATCATTGAAAGTTTTAAATGTTCAAGCTCTGTTTTATGCACCAGCAATGCTAACGCATCCGGGTTGGTACCGGGCCAATGTACAAACACATCAATGCCTGCCAATTCTTTTTTGAGCGGAGCTTTACGTTCGTATTTAGGTAGATTTAAAGCAACGTCTTTTTTATAAGACACAGGTTTTAGTATAGATGGTTTGTTCCCCAGGTTGGCTATTACAGCCTCGGCAAATTCTTTTGTTCCTACTTTTTGTTTGCTCACCCCCTCTTTAAATATGTCATTGGTATGTACTCCATCTTCAATCGTTTTAAGCCATGCGTTCTGTACTTTTTCTGCAACCTCTGTTTGTCCTATATGGGTTAACATAATTACGGCCCCTTGCAATAAGCCCGAGGGATTAGCGGAATTCTGACCAGCCCTTCGTGGTGCAGAACCATGTATAGCTTCAAACATGGCACATTCTTCGCCAATATTTGCAGAGCCGGCTAAACCTACCGAGCCGGTAATTTGCGCAGCCACATCCGATAAAACATCGCCATATAAATTCGGCATTACAATTACATCAAAAGCTTCGGGTGTATCGGCCATCTTTGCAGCTCCAATATCTATTATCCAATGTTCATTTTCTATTTCAGGATACTCTTTTGCTATCTCATCAAACACCTGGTGAAACAACCCATCCGTTTGCTTCATGATGTTATCTTTTGTAAAACAGGTTACTTTTTTTCTGCCATACTGTTTGGCATATTCAAAAGCATATCGTACAATTTTTTCGCAGCCCGGGCGGCTTATCAGCTTAAGGCATTGCACCACTTCGTCGGTTTGCTGGTGTTCTATACCGGCGTACAAATCTTCTTCGTTTTCCCTCACTATCACCATATCCATCACAGGGTGTTTGGTTTTTACAAATGGGTGCAGGCTCATACATGGGCGAACGTTGGAGTACAAGCCTAAAAATTTTCGGGTAGTTACATTTAGGCTTTTGTAACCGCCGCCCTGTGGCGTAGTAATGGGGGCTTTCAAAAATATTTTATTTTTCCTGATAACATCCCAGGACTCTTTGGCAATACCGGATGTATTACCAGCCAGGTACACTTTTTCCCCCACTTCAATTTCTTCAATTTCTATTTTAGCTCCCGCCGCTAAAATAATTTTAAGTGTGGCATCCATAATTTCCGGCCCTATGCCATCACCTTTTGCTACAGTAATTTTTGTCATGTTGTTTATTTTTTAACAGTGCAAAAATGAGTTTATCAATTCATAAGTAAATATTTATCTTTACTATACTAATCATAAAAATTATTTATGAATTATACATTAAATCAGCTACATATTTTTTTAAAAATTGCACAAACCAAAAGCGTAACAAGGGTTGCGGAAGAATTACACCTGACACAGCCTGCCGTTTCAATTCAGCTAAAAAATTTACAGGCACAGTTTGAAATACCCTTAACTGAAGTAGTAGGGAGAAAAATATACATCACTGACTTTGGAAAAGAAATTGCTGCTGCTGCCGAAAATATACTAAACCATGCCCATGCTATTAATTACAAAACATTAAGCCACAAAGGAAAGCTGGCTGGCCGCTTAAAAATTTCAGTAGTATCTACCGGTAAATATGTAATACCTTTTTTCTTATCCGATTTTATAAATACGCATGATGGTATTGAATTGATATTGGACGTAACCAACAAAATGAAAGTAGTGGAAAGTTTGGAGAAAAACGAAGTTGATTTTTCGCTGGTTTCGGTTTTGCCAGATTCTATGCAAATTGAAAAATTAGAATTGATGCAAAATAAATTGTACCTGGTAAGTAATACCAAACAAAAATTTAAGAACAAGGAATACAATAAAAGTATTTTTGAATCTGTACCCCTTATTTACAGGGAGCCGGGATCTGGCACCAGGCAAACAATGGAAAAATTTATTAAACGGAACAATTTACCGGTACAAAAAAAGATGGAGCTTACATCCAACGAAGCAGTAAAGCAGGCTGTAGTTGCAGGGTTGGGCTGCTCTATTATGCCTTTAATTGGTATAAAAAATGAGTTGCAGAATGGTGATTTGCAGATTATTCCTGTAAAAGGGTTCCCCATAAAATCAGTCTGGAATTTAATCTGGCTAAAGGGTAAAAATCTTTCCCCGGTTGCGTTGGCATTTTTAAATTATCTTAAAAAAGAAAAGGAAAATATTATTAAGGAAAAGTTTAAATGGTTTGAAGAATATTAAAAGCTTTCTTAGTTAAATATATTCATCGCATACTCTTGAATTTGGCAATTGCATTTTTGGTAAATTCACTTAATACAAGTTTGCCACTAATGGCTGCCCTTTCTTTAAGCAACTCATCCCAATGCTCTGTTCTTTTCCAGAATATTTTTTTCATTTCGGCCATGGCTGCGGGGTTGGAGTGTGCAAGCGTGTTGGCTAAATTATAAACAGCTTCGTCCATATTTTCAACACTGTCATGTATTTCTGCAAACAGTCCTTTTCTTTTTGCCCAATCGGTACTGCGCCAGTTAACCGCATCAATAGCCAATGCGCTAAATGCAGCCGTGCCTATTTTTCTTTCTACTGCCGGACCAACAACAAATGGCCCGATACCAACAGCCAGTTCGCTTAATTTTATTTCTGCTTTGTTGGTGGCAATGGCATAATCAACTGCTGCAGCCAATCCTACACCACCCCCAACACATTTACCCTGAATTCTCCCAATAATAAATTTTGGACATTTGCGCATAGCATTGATAACATTGGCAAAGCCACTGAAAAATTTCAATCCTGCTGCTTCATTTTTTATAGCAATCAGTTCATCAAAACTGGCGCCCGAGCAAAATGTTTTTTCACCACCGCTTCTTAAAATTATTACCCTGGTATCATCATGTGTTCCGGCAAAATGAATTTCCCTGGCCAGCTGTTCCAGTATTTTCCCCGGCAACGAATTGCTTTGCGGATGAAAAAATTCAATCGTATTAATGCCATGTTCATTATGACTTTTTACATATTCTTCAGCACTCATAAAATTTATTTTCTGTTATAAATTTATAAACCTTGGTTATTTTTTTTCGCAACCATTGTTAAAATAGTCGCGATCCCCGTTATTTCATCCGTTTCATCAATCATTTCTACCAGCCATTTCACGATGCCCTTATCAATATCATCTCCACGTTTAAAGTCTTCGGGCTTTTCAACAATCCGTTTATCATTGGGTAATTTTTCTTTACAGGTAAACCGGATATAAATCTCTGCTCCCTGGTAAACCGGTTTAGTAAAACGCAATTCATCAATACCATAATTCAGCAGCACCGGATTTTTTTCATAGCTGTCAACAAATAAACCGGCAGCAATACTCATGATAAAATAACCATGTGCTACCTGTTGTTCAAACATGGTACCTTCAAAATCAGTGGTTTTGATGTGTGCATAAAAATGGTCGCCGCTTAAATCTGCAAAACGATCAATATCTTCAGATGTTATCACCCGTTTTTCAGTGATGATCTCATCACCGATCTGCAGCTCTTCAAAATATTTTGTGAATGGATGTTTGCCCGGATCTTTTCCAGCAGCATATTGTTGGTAAACATTGGTAATGGCTGTAATGGTTGTTGGGGAGCCTTGTATGGCAGTTCTTTGCAGGTAATGTTTTACACCCCTTAGTCCACCCATTTCTTCGCCACCACCGGCACGGCCCGGACCTCCGTGTATCAATAATGGCAATGGTGATCCATGACCGGTACTTTCTTTGGCACATTCATTATTCAACACTAAGATCCGGCCATGATGTGATGCTGCACCAATAACGTATTGCTGTGCAGTTTTATGATCTGCAGTAACAATGGTTGAGCATAAACTTCCTTTACCCAATTTACTCAATGCAATGGCTTCATCAATTTTTTTGTATGGCATGATGGTACTAACCGGACCAAAAGCTTCAACCTCATGTGCTTCTTTTGCTGCGAATGGATTTTCATTCATTAATAAAACCGGCGACATGAATGCACCTTTGTCAGCATCAGCATCGACAACCTCTACACTATCTAAACTGCCATAAATTATTTGCGACGATACTAAAAGTTTTTGAATCTGTGCTTTTACTTCATTGCGTTGTGTTTGTCCCGCAAGAGATCCCATTCTTACTTTGTCATTGAGAGGATTTCCAATTGTGGTTTGAGAAAGAGATGTCGCTATTGCCTTCCAAACTTCTTCCATTTTATTTTCCGGTACAAATATCCTGCGGATGCCGGTACAACGTTGCCCGGCTTTTAATGTCATTTCCCGTCGCACTTCTTTTATAAAAATATCCCAATCGGGTTTATCAGGTGTTACATCCTCTCCCAACACTATACAATTCAAAGAATCAGCTTCCATATTAAACGGCACATTCTCTTGTAAAATATTGGAGTTTGATTTTAACATCAACCCTGTTGATGCAGAGCCTGTAAATGTTACCACATCCTGCGATGTAACATGATCAAGCATATCGCCTGCACTGCCGCATAATAATTGTAAGGCTCCTTCGGGTAATATTTTACTGATGATAATTTCTTTTACTACCGCTTCTGTCAAATAACTGGTAACTGTTGCCGGTTTTACTACACAAGGCATTCCTGCCAATAAATTAACAGCAATCTTTTCCAGCATGCCCCATACCGGAAAATTAAATGCATTGATATGTACAGCTACGCCTTCTTTGGGTACCAGGATATGTGTACCCATAAAACTATTGTTCTTGCTGAAATTGTGACTGTCGCCATCAATACAAAAAACCTCATCAGGAAATTTTCTGCGCAATGAGGCATTGGCAAAAAGATTTCCAATGCCGCCTTCAATGTCTACCCAGCTATCCGCCTTTGTTGCACCTGTTTGATAACTGATCTTGTAAAATTTATCTAAGTGATTTCTTAAATGCATGGCCAATGCTTTCAGCATATTGCCACGTACATGAAATGTCATCTTACGAAGTGAAGGATTGCCAACTGTTCTTCCGTATTCAAGAATTTTTTTAAAGTCAAGTCCGTTGGTACTTGCACTAATGATCGGCTCACCGGTTACCGCATTAAAAAGTTGTTGTCCGTCTCCATCGCCAGTAATCCAGTTGCCGGTTATATAATTTTCAAGTTTCATTCGCCCATTAATTTAAAACACTAAGTTAACTTAAAAACAAAAGAGGCTTTATGCCTCTTTCTTAAAATTATTTATATTAATTCAAACTGCCTTAAGTGATGTGTTACATGTTTATAATGCAACAGCACCCATTCTTCAAAATTCAATTCTCCAAAAACCGGGTGTAATGTTCTTTTATCCGGGTCTTCATTAAAATAAGACTGAAAGCCTGCAATTGATTCTGTCAGTTTTTCCAACGCCTCTTCCATTGATGCGTATCGCAGTGGCAAAGTTTCTTCTCCAATTACAGTTGCCGGCGCTTTTGTGTTTTCCCTGAACTCCTTATCACTTAAAAGGAACTCTTTATACTTAGGCAGATGTTCGGTGGGGGTTACCAGGTTAAATTTTATTTTTTCGGTTGATACATAAAAAAAGGCTGAAACATGTTCTATCATTTGTTGCGCATTCATCTTGCCCCATTTACTTTTTTTATCTGCTGATAAACTTTTAAATAAAGGCATACTTTCCTTTGTAATAAATTTTAATTTCTCCTGGTCCATATCAATAATTTAGTTACGCAATGTAAAACAAAAAAATCCCGAAAATTCGGGAAACTTAAATTTTAATTTATTAAAAAACAGTTATGCTCTTTCATCAATTTCCCTACACAGGCGGTTAAAAATATCTTCAACAGTTCCTTCGCCCTTTACCATCACTACCTTATCAAATTGTTTGTAATAGTCGGCAACAACGGCCGTCTTGTTATGATATTCAACTATTCTTGCCCTTATCACGTTTTCATTATTATCATCACTTCTGCCACTGGTTTCACCTCTTTTTAATAACCGCTTTACCAATTCCTCTTCACTAACATCAAGTGCAAGCATGGCTGCAATCGGGGCTTTTTTCAGTTTCAGTAATTCATCAAGCGCTTTTGCCTGGGCGGGTGTTCTCGGAAATCCGTCAAATAAAAATCCTTTTGCCGCTGGATTGTCATCCAGTGCAGAGCTTATCATGCCAATCACTACTTCATCTGGCACCAGTTGTCCCTTATCCATAAAATTCTGGGCTTCTTTTCCCAATAGGGTCTGATTGCAGATTTCATTACGCAGCAAATCGCCGGTACTCAGGTGTTTTAAGCCGTACTTTGCTATCAATTTTTCGCTTTGCGTTCCTTTGCCACTACCTGGAGGGCCGAATAAAATAAGGTTAAACATATTTATTTACTGTCCGTATGAAGATAGCAAATATAACATACCGGCTTTAATTATTCATTAACAGTTATAACAATCTGTTTAAAAACTTAAAATTCCGGCTTTTCGTACATTAAGAACTATTTAAACCGAAATTTGTTAATAGATATGCGAACAATAATTTACAGTACGATACTTTTTACAATGATATTAGCCAGCTGTGCTGATTCATCAGTAAAACAAAATAAAATAACCAATATGGACAGCATTAAAAAGTTGAGCCCCGTTTTTTCAACAACTGATTCGGCCAAAGTAAATATCAGTAATGATGAATGGAAAAAAATGTTACCAGCCGATGTTTATAATATTGCACGGGAAAAAGGAACCGAAAGGGCTTTTACCGGAAAATTCTGGAATCATAAAGAAGGCGGAACTTATTATTGTGCGGCCTGTGGCAATCCGCTGTTTAACAGCAATGGTAAATTTGAGAGTAATTGCGGCTGGCCAAGTTTTTTTGAACCCATCAGCAAGGGAAGCATAATTTATGCCCCGGATAATACCTATGGCATGAAACGTACAGAAGTGATGTGTGGCCGTTGTAAGGCACATTTGGGCCATGTTTTTGAAGACGGGCCTCCGCCAACGGGTTTACGATATTGTATTAACTCTGTGATCCTTGATTTTAAAAAAGCAAATGATGCTGCGAAAGATTTTGAAAAAAAAGAAACTAAAAAATAACCGGTATGTAATATCATAGTTAAGCCGTTCATACATTTCTTTTGTACTGTCGCAGTTTTTTTTGCACCTTCATTGTTCAAAACTCAACAATGAAAAAACACCTGCTGCTTTTATTTTGCTTAACAATTATTTTCTTTAGCAATAACAGTTCTGCCCAAAAAATATCTCTTGAACAGTTTAAAAATTTAAAGTCCAGGAGTATTGGCCCTGCCGGCATGAGTGGCCGGGTAACAGCCATTGATGCTTTATATACCAATCCCGATCTTATTTATTTAGGCACCGCATCGGGCGGCGTTTGGAAAACAGAAAACAGTGGCAGTAGCTGGCAGCCCGTTTTTGATGAGCAGCCTTTATTAAATATAGGTTCGGTTGCTATTCAACAAAGTAATCCTTCGGTAGTTTGGGTTGGCACGGGTGAAGGTAATCCACGTAATTCAATAAGTCTTGGCGGTGGAATTTATAAAACAATGGACGGTGGGAAAAACTGGAAATTGTTGGGCCTGGAGAAAACAAAAAATATTCACCGGATAATTATCGACCCAAATAACCCCAACACGATTTATGTTGCCGCTATTGGTAATCCGTATACAGTGCATCCCGAACGTGGCGTTTACAAAACAACCGATGGAGGCGATACCTGGAATCTTATTTTACATACCAATGACAGCAGCGGCTGTGCCGACCTGGTTATTGATCCAACTAATCCCAACAAACTGATTGCCGCTATGTGGCAGCACCAGCGAACACCCTGGAGTTTTAATAGTGGTGGAAAAGGAAGTGGTTTATATATAACTGTTGATGGCGGAAAAAACTGGAAGAAGTTGGGGAAAGATGATGGATTACCGGAAGGCGACCTGGGAAGAATTGGATTAACCATTGCTTATAACGAGCCGTCAAGAGTATATGCTTTGATAGAAGCAACAAAAAATGGTTTGTACAAATCAGATGATGGTGGATTTAAATGGGAGTTGGTAAACAGTGATAAATCGGAAGTAACCAACCGGGCTTTTTACTTCCAGGATATAAGAGTAGACCCGAAAAATGAAAACCGTTTGTATAATATCAAACAAACTATTACAGTAAGTGAAGATGGCGGAAGGACTTTTAAAACTGTGATCCCGTATAGCGGCATTCATCCTGATCATCATGCCTATTGGATAAACCCGCTGGACCCCAATTTGATTATTGATGGCAATGATGGTGGTATTGGCATCAGCCGTGACCGCGGACGCAACTGGAATTTCAATGAGCAATTACCGGTAGGGCAGTTTTATCACATCAATGTTGATAATAAAATTCCTTACAACGTAATGGGTGGTATGCAGGATAACGGAAGCTGGCGTGGGCCTGCCTATACCTGGCGAAACGGTGGTATCAGAAATTATTATTGGGATAATATTGGTGGTGGTGATGGTTTTGATGTATCGCCCGATCCGGAAAATAATGATTGGGTTTATTCCATGAGCCAGGGGGGCGAATTGGGAAAACAAAATATTGAAACAGGAGAACGTATGGGTATACAACCTCCAGCACCAGATTTAAAGACAAAGTTACGTTATAACTGGAACACAGCATTTGCTCAAGATCCTTTTGATGCAAAAACAGTTTTTTATGGCAGCCAGTTTGTACACAAAAGCAGCAACAAGGGTTTAACATGGGAAATCATTTCTCCCGATTTAACTACAGATAATAAAGCACAACAGCGCCAGGATGAGAATGGTGGTTTGTCTATTGATATTACCGGTGCAGAAAATTACAATACTATTCTTTGTATTGAGCCTTCAGCAAAAGACAAAAATATTATTTGGGTTGGCACCGATGACGGGAATGTACAATTAAGTAAAGATGCCGGAAAAACATGGATAAATTTCAGGGGGAAAATTCCGGGCATGCCGGTTGGCGTATGGATACCACAAATTCGGGCCAGCCGGTATAATGCCGGCGAAGCATTTGTTGTTTGTAATGATTACCGCCGTGGCGATTTTAAGCCTTACATTTTTCGTACAAAAAATTACGGGCAAACTTGGGAACGAATGATTGATGAAAATAAAGTAAAGGGATATGCATTATGTATGATACAGGATCCTATGGAACCCAATTTAATTTTTGTTGGCACCGAATCTGGCCTTTGGGTAAGTTTTGATAATGGAGGCTATTTTCAACAATGGAAAAACGGCTATCCCTCTGTATCAACATATGACCTGGCCATACAGGAAAGAGAAGCCGATCTGTGTATTGCAACTTTTGGAAGGGCAATTTATATTTTAGATGATATAAGGCCTTTACGCAAAGCCGCTGCAAATAATGGAAATGTTTTTTCTAAAAAATTAACGGTGTTTGATGCCCCTGCAGCATACCAGGCAAGGTTTAGGCCGGCTCCGGGTTATGATTGGAGTACATGGGGATTATATGAAGGGCAAAATCGAAGCCGTGGTGCTGCATACTCCTTTTTTATAGTACCAAATGATAAAGCTGATACTTCAAAAAAAGCAAAGATAGATTCTGCAACTGTAAAAATTTATTCCCAGAAAAACGATTTGATAAGAACTTTTAAAATAAAAGTGGATAGCGGTTTCAACCGCAACAGCTGGGGTTTTGAAATGAAGGGAATTCGTCAGCCCGGTTCACCCAAGCCAAAATCTAATTTACCTGAGCCCAGAGGAATGACTGTTTATCCGGGTACATATAAATTAGTAATGAGTGTTGGCAAAGAAATGGACTCTACCATGATCCTTGTAAATAATGATCCCAATGCTCCGGAGAGCAAAGAAATATATGATGCTAAAATGCAGATGATGAGCCGCCTTGATAAAAGCACCATGCGTTTAACTGAAATAACAGACAGGTTAGCCGATGCAGAGGAAACCATTGTAAAAATTGATGCACAGTTAAAAAATGTAGAAGGCAAAGAAGCAGACAGTTTGCGTAAAGCCGGAAAAATAATGACTGATTCTATTAAAAGCATTCGCAATTTTATTTTTGGAATACCGCAGGAAAAGCAAGGCACTGGCTCCCCTTACCAGGTTACAGTTAATGGTAAATTGGGTGATGCAAGAGGTGAAGTAATGAATAAAACCAAAATACCTGATCAACAGGAAATGCGTATGGCAAATGAAGCCGAAGGTCTGGTTAATGAAGCCGTACAAAAAACCAATATTTTTTTTAATACCAAATGGAGCGATTATCAAAAACTGGTAAGTAATACACCAATGAAATTATTTAAAGAGTATAAGCCCATTGAATAACCGGCTTTTTTATCTCATTCAACCCTGTTAAGAGAACCCTCCTGGCAGGTTTTTTTTATTTTCCCTGTTTTAGGAATTACTTTTGACCCTTAATTGCTTTTTCTATGAGTGAAGTTAAATTAAGTATACTGGCAGAAACCCTCCATGGATCTGAAATTGTCCGCCTGGGCGCAACCATCAAAGAAAAAATAAAACAGGGAGAAAGAATTTATAATTACACCATTGGTGATTTTGATTCTTCTATATTTCCAATTCCGGCCGAGCTGGAACAGGAAATTATTAATGCTTATAAAAATGGTTTTACAACATATCCTGCAGCTGAGGGCAATCTTGATCTGAGAGAAGCTGTTTCTTCATTTATGTCAACAAGGTGTGACCTGAATTATGCCGCTAATGAAATTTTAATTTCTGCCGGTGGTCGTCCTTTGATTTATGCCATATACCGGGCAATTGTAGATAAAGGTGATAAGGTTATTTACCCTGCGCCCAGCTGGAACAATAATCATTATGTTCATTTTACCGAGGGGGTGCATGTGATGATTGAAGCAAAAAGAGAAAATAATTTTATGCTTTCTGCATCGCAAATTGCAGCACATATAAAAGGGGCTACATTACTTTCTTTGTGTTCGCCATTAAACCCTACCGGCACAACATTCAGTAAAACAGAGCTGGAAGCTATCTGTGACCTGGTGATAGCAGAAAATAAAAGCCGTGGCGAAGATGAAAAAAAATTATACCTGATGTATGACCAGATTTACTGGACACTTACTTTTGGCGATACCGTTCATTATAACCCGGTAACGCTAAGGCCGGAAATGAAAGCCTTTACAATTTTTGTGGATGGCATCAGCAAGGCGTTTGGGGCAACGGGCGTAAGGGTTGGCTGGGCTATGGGGCCCGCCGATATCATTGCAAAAATGCGATCCATAAATAGTCATGTGGGAGCCTGGGCACCAATGGCAGAACAAAAAGCTGTTGCTAATTATTTATTGAAGACAGATGCAATTGATAAATATTTTCTTCACTTTAAAGCAGAAATAAATAAACGTTTACAAAACATTTATTCCGGATTGCAGCAAATGAAAAAAGATGGCTATCAGGTTGATGCGATCGCTCCCGAAGCCGCTATTTATCTTACTATACAAATTGATTATGCCGGCAAAAAAACAATCAATGGTAAATTATTAACCTGCCAAGCTGATGTTACTTCATATATGCTGGATGAGGCAAAACTGGCCGTTGTTCCTTTTTATGCTTTTGGTGCAAAACCAGATAGCAGTTGGTACAGGCTTAGTGTTGGCACCTGTAAAACCGAAGAAATTGATGAAATGCTGGGAATGCTGAAAGCTGCTTTGCAAAACTTGAGTTGAATTTTATCTGCGAAATAAAATAATCAAAGAACTCTGCAACTCAGTTCTTACAATTTAAAAAAACAAAAGGTTTTAATTCTTTTCGGCGGATCTCTTTACGGAGTTTTATGGGATTGCTGATAACCCGGTATTTATTCAGATCTATGATCTCGTGGGCAATGCTGAAATTTTCTATCCCTTCAATGGCATACAACAACTGATGAAGCATTTCAACCTCATGCTCAATTGCCTGAGGTGTCATTATCTCCTGGTTAAACAAAACTAGTAAATCCCGGTTTGGGTTGTTCATAGTTTTTGTGGTTAAGTTTTATTGCTATTTATAGCCAACCATTCCCTGTTTATTCGGACACCCACATTGCCCTTTTTTTGAAGAAGAACAGCTTGTTGTTGCCAAAACACATACTATTAATAATAGCAGTATTGTTATTTTATTTCTTTGTTGCATAATTTCAAGTTACAAATTAAACTATTTTCACAAACAATTATTGCATTGTTTAGATGAACAGTAAAAAATTTA
The DNA here is from genome assembly GCA_043748745.1 of Chitinophagaceae bacterium. GTDB lineage: Bacteria > Bacteroidota > Bacteroidia > Chitinophagales > Chitinophagaceae > Ferruginibacter. The sequence goes on from JAYVEQ010000013.1 coordinate 71,527, forward strand.
ACAGGAAGGATAGCAGGCCTTTTATTTTGGTTGCTCCCCTGGATTGGGGGCTGGGACATGCAACACGTTGCATCCCAGTAGTTTTAATGCTACTACAGCAAAATTGCAAGGTGGCTATTGCTGCAGAAGGCGCCTGTAAATATTTATTGCAACAGGAGTTCCCGGATCTGATCTTTATAGAATTAAAAGGATACCGGATGAAATACAGCAGGAGTAAACACCTTATGCCGGTAAAACTACTTGTTCAACTTCCTAAAATTCTTTATCGTATTTATACCGAACATTGCTGGTTAAATAAAATTGTTAAGTTATATGATATTGATGCTATCATTTCAGATAACAGGCCCGGCTTGTACCACAAAATTGTTCCGTGTGTTTATATTACCCACCAGTTAAAAATTAAAACCGGTAACAGATTTACAGAAATGGTTGCACAAAAAATACACTACCGTTTTATAAATAAATACAACGAGTGTTGGGTGCCGGATGCCGCAGGAGAAATTAATTTAGCCGGGTCCTTGTCACATCCCGAAATATTGCCGGCTGTTCCGGTTAAATATCTTGGGTCATTATCAAGATTTGAAAAAAAAGAAATGGAATTGCTTTTTGATCTGGCAATTATTTTATCCGGTCCCGAACCGCAACGCACAGTTTTTGAAAATATAATTTTTGAAGAGCTTAAGCATTATCAAGGAAAAGTTTTTATGCTTAGGGGGCTTCCCCAAAAAAAATTATTAAATTCGGTCAATAGCCCTTCGCTTATAATACATGATCATTTACCTGCCGGGGCATTAAATCTGGCGATGGAGCAATCAAAAATTATTATCAGCAGAAGTGGTTATACCACTGTTATGGATTTGATAAAACTGCAAAAAAGGGCTGTATTAGTTCCCACCCCGGGACAAACTGAACAGGAATACCTGGCCAATCATTTAATGCAACAGAAATTATTTTATTGTACGAAACAACAGGGGTTTTCTTTGTTGGATATTTTAAAAAATGCAGCTTCATTTTCTTATAAAGAAATACATTTACCCCAACAGGTTTATAAAATAGTTATAGAAAATTTTATAAAAAGAATTACAGGCGAAATTTAATGGTGCAGGTGTTTATATCCTGATCTTATTTTTTGCAGGTCATGCATAACAGAATAGCCCGATGCATACCACTCATCTGTTTTCTTTAAGCTTTCAGCCGGTAGTTCATTAAGTATTGCCGGCAATGATGTGCTGGTGAGCACGCCTTTTAAAATTGTCGGAAGGCTGTTTTCTGTTACGGTATAACCAACCCAGGTTTTTTGCTTAAACAATACGTTAAAAACATTTCGATAAAACTGCAGCGGTTTTTTTTGTAATACAAGATGAACAGGAAAACTAATAATAAAAAGAAAAGCTATAATTACATCCAGCAACCTTTTATTCCTGCGGCTCGCAGGTTTACCAATACTGTAACTCTTGCCAACTGCCACATAATTACCATTTACATTTTTACTGTCGCTGCCCACAATACTATTACTGCCTGATGCATGAAATTTATTCCGTATTCCTTGTGTCGGCTGCTGAATAATCTCTATGATTTCTTTAAAGCTCAGCCCGTTTTCACAAAATATTATTTCTTTTACTGTGTATTTTTTAACCAACACCGGTAATTGTTTTATGTTACCCATGGCAGCGCCCGTGTCTGAAATATTATTACCAACCCTTCCTAAAATTCTTTCCGGCATACCGGCTTTTTGTATTAATGCGGTAATAGCCATAAAATCCCTTTCGCCTGATACAACTATTGTTTGGCGTCGCTCATCTTCATCTGCGCTTATCTCCATCAGTCCCCATTTAATAAACAGCTGCCGGATCAGATTCATGAGAATATATGCCAGCACAATACCAAATACCAGTATCCCTCTTGAAAACCGGATGCTTTCCGGCAGCAAACCATAAATACTTAATAAAATCAGCGCTGCAATTATTGTTGACCGGTTTATCTGCGATAATTTATATCCCTTATCATATAATCCGGAGTAATAAGCTGTAATTAAAAAGATTGCGGTAAAAACCGGAAACGCAATTAATAAAACATTGGGCGAATAATTTACCTCCTGCCTTACATAATTGCTCCAAAAAAATTTTATAGCATAAAAAGAAGTTAAAATAATTCCGGCATCAAGCAACGGTAACCCTATCCGTTTTAAAAAATTGCCCAGCGCAGTAAACCCGGCCCTGGCAAGAATAGCAATTTGTATTAAAAAAATAAAAATGCCGGCCTTGCTCCCTGTGTATTGTTTTTTTACAAATAAATTCATGGCATTATAAAACAGCCGCACATAATTCATGCTGCCCCGTTTTGTACTCTCGCCTTTAAAATGAATAATAGTGCTTTCGGCAAAATAAAAGTTTTTATACCCTGCCTGCTGAATTCTAAAACTCAGGTCAACATCTTCGCCGTACATAAAAAAACGTTCATCAAAACTTCCGATCTCGTTTAAAACTGTTTTAGGTATCATCATAAATGCCCCGGCAAGCACATCCACTTCATGGTTTTTATTTTCCGGTAAATGTCCCAGGTGATATTTTGCAAATAATTCAGACCGCGGAAACAATCTTGAAAGGCCGCTTAATTTAAATAACGAGGTTAATGGTGAAGGGAAAGCCCTTTTACTTTCTTTTAAAAAAATACCTTTGCCATCAATCATTTTTATACCCAATGCCCCTGTGTTTTTATGTTGATTAAAAAGGCTGAAGCATTTTTCAAAACAATCTTCAGGAACAATCGTGTCAGGATTTAGAAAAAGTACATACTCACCTTTAGCAACAACAACTGCCCGGTTATTTGCTTTTGCAAACCCTTCATTGCTGTTATTCCATATAAAATTAACGTCGGGAAAAAGAGGTTCAAGAAAATCCCTGCTGCCATCTGTTGAATTATTATCTACAACTATTATTTCTGCCTCGATGCCAATACATGCTTTTTGAACTGAATACAGGCATTGTTCCAGAAAATATTTTACATTATAGTTTACAATGATGACCGACAAATGCATATTCAAATATAGTTATACCAAACTGAATTTCATTTCAGGCCAAAGTTCATTGGCTGAAATTCAATCAGCGATTTTAGTTATTATATGACCTATCGGTATAAAGAAGCCTTTGTATATTTGCGCCATGTTAAAAACCACACTACTACATGCAGTTGAAGCCGGAGCCGAACAACTCAGGCACTATTTCAACAATGAGGATTTAAAAATAAGCAACAAAGAGGGTATCAATAACTGGGTTACCGAGGCCGACCATGCTGCAGAAAAAGCAATCATCGCAATCATAAAAGCTGTTTATCCCGATCATTTTATTTTAAGTGAAGAAGTTGGTGAAATTGCAACCGGCAGTGAAACAAAATGGATCATTGACCCTATTGATGGCACCATCAATTTTGCCAGTGGTATTCCGCTTTGTTGTGTAAGTATTGGCATTGAGCAAAATGGCGAAATGGTCATGGGTGCCGTATATAATCCTTTTATCGGCGAATTGTTTTTTGCAGAAAAGGGAAATGGGGCCAAGTTGAATAATAAAAAAATAAGTGTTAGTAAAAAACCAGAAGTGATACACAGTTGCCTGGTCACCGGTTTTCCGTACACTTATTTAAATATGCCCAACGGCCCGCTGGAAGTTTTTGAGCGTTTTGTGCGTAAAGGAGTGCCTGTGCGCAGGCTGGGTAGTGCCGCAATTGACCTTTGCTGGGTGGCGGCCGGAAGGTTTGATGGATTTTACGAACACAGTTTACAGGCGTGGGATACTGCTGCAGGATTTTTAATAGTTGAAGAGGCTGGCGGAAAAGTAACAGATATGAAGGGTGATAAATATTCGCCTTATCAAACAAAATTAGTTGCAACGAACGGTTTAATTCACGACGAACTTTTGGAAATAGTTAATAACAGAAAACAGTTGTAAAAAATGCAAGAAAGAACAGAAATCTCCTCACTCGGTGAATTTGGTTTAATAGACCACCTTACTGCAAACAACGAAACAAAAAATGCATCTACTATTTTAAGTGTGGGAGATGATGCTGCTGTCATCGATCATTTTGGCCGGCAAACAGTAATAAGTACTGACCTGCTGGTTGAAGGAATTCATTTTGACCTGATGTACACCCCGTTAAAACATTTGGGTTATAAATCAGTGATCGCAAACATTAGTGACATTTATGCCATGAATGCGATGCCAACACAAATTTTATTAAGCATTGCAATAAGTAATAAGTTTAGTGTTGAGGCATTAGATGAATTTTATGAAGGTGTGTATGCCGCCTGTGAAAAATATAATGTTGACCTGGTGGGCGGCGATACCACTACATCACAACGTGGTTTTGTAATAAGCATTACCGCCATTGGAGAAGTGGCTCCCGATAGCTATGTAAAAAGAGATGGTGCAAAGGTTAACGACCTGATTTGTGTAAGCGGTGATTTAGGTGGTGCTTTTTTAGGGTTAACTATTTTAGAAAGAGAAAAAAAAATATTTGAAGAAACCGGGGCACAGCCTGATTTAGAAGACCGGGCATATATTGTTGGCCGCTTATTAAAACCAGAGGCCAGAAAAGATGTGATTGAATATTTTGCAGAACGTGAAATTATGCCAACCAGCATGATGGACATCAGCGACGGGTTAAGCAGTGAGATGCTGCATATTTGTAAACAAAGTAATGTTGGCTGTGTTTTGTATGAAGACAAGTTGCCTATAAATGAAGACAGTAAAGATTTTGCTTACAAGCTGGAACTTGACCCTACAGCCTGTGCATTAAGTGGTGGTGAAGATTATGAATTGTTGTTTACCATTTCGCATGCCGACCATGAAAAAATTACGGCCAACAATGGTTTGAGTATTATAGGATATATTACAGAAGCCGCAGAAGGAAAAACATTTATTACCCGTGGTGGAAATAAACATGAGTTGGTGGCACAGGGATGGAATCATTTGAAGTAAATTGAACAGAAACCAATAAGTATTATAATGATTGGTAATTATCAGTCATTATAAAGTCTGCAATGAAAACTATAAAAAATATTTTCTTTTTTTCAATCCTTCTGTTTTTATATTCCTGCGCCCCAACTTTTAAAAACTACAATCCCAACAAAAGATATTCACCGCAACAATTACAGCAGGACTATTCTTTATTAAGAAATATCCTGGAAAAAAAACATCCCTCCCTTTACTGGTATACCGGCAAAGACAGCATGGATATGTATTTTGATACTTACTACAATGCTATTAAAGACAGTATGACCGAGCAGCAGTTTGGCTGGTGGATCATTGCGCCGCTTACTGATAAAATCCACTGCGGCCATACAAGCTTTGGTATGAGCAAGGCATACAACAACTGGGCAGAATATAAAAAATTTCCTTCCTTCCCGCTTTTCATGAAGCTATGGAATGATACTATGGTGGTTACTAACAACCTGAACAAGAAAGATTCTGTTTTAAAAAGAGGAACTCTTATTACTTCGGTAAACGGGTTAAATAATGCAGCGCTCAAAGAGATCATGTTTGGCTATATGACCGAAGATGGTAAAGCTAATAATGTAAACTATATACGGCTAAGCAGTAATTTTCCATATTATCACCGCAACATTTTTGGCATCAGTAAATCCTATACAGTAACATATCTGGACAGCGGCGGAACTGAACGCAGCATTAATCTTCCGGTATTTGATGTACCTAAAGACAGTGGCCGTAAAATAAAGATTGTTGCCATTATAAAAAAACCAAAACCTGAAACCAGGCAAAAAAAATTGTTGGATAAACGTTCGCTGGCAATAGATACTACAAACAATACGGCTATTATTACATTGAACACTTTTTCATCGGGTGGGCTTCGTAAATTTTATCGTCAGACATTCCGTTATATTAAAAAAGCTGGGATCGGTAATATAGTTCTTGACCTGCGAAGCAACGGGGGCGGAAGAATAAATTTATCGACGCTATTAACAAAATATGTAAGCCGCACAAATTTTAAAGTTGCTGATACGGCTTTTACTGTTGCAAGATCATTAAGACCCTTTACCCGCTATATTAAAAGTGGATTCATAAATAATCTTGGTTTGTTTTTTCTAACTAAAAAAAATAAAGATGGGCTTTATCATTTTGGCCATTGGGAAAGAAAGGTATATAAACCAAAAACCACCAATCATTTTTCCGGCAACCTGTATGTGCTGATAAATGGATCTACATTTTCCGCATCGGCTCTTTTTTGTAATGCTGTAAAAGGTCAGCCGGGTATCGTTTTGGCCGGAGAAGAAGCCGGTGGCGGATGGCATGGAAACGATGGAATTTTAATTCCGGATATAACATTGCCCAACACCCGTCTCCGGGTAAGGCTTCCTTTGTTCAGGCTGGTGCAATACCATCATGTGCCAAAAGATGGCCGTGGAGTGCCGCCGGATATTTATATCGGTACAAATTATAATGCGCTGATAAAAGGGGTTGATAAAAAAATGCAGGTGGTGATGGAAATGATCAAAAGAAAAGCGTCGTGCAATTAATTATTGTATCTTAAATGAATCTGCATCTTTCCAAAAAGGGAATTTGTTTCTTGTTTCTTCAAGCATTTCTTTTTGCAGGGTTATAGTAAAAATATCTTCTTCATCAGCCATATGGTAAAGTACCTGTCCCAAAGGATCAATCACTAAACTGTTGCCGCTGTAATAAATATTGTTGGCATCGCTGCCAACCCGGTTAACGCCAACCACATAACATTGGTTTTCTATTGCCCTTGCACACAATAATGTTTTCCAGGCATGGCTTCGACGCTCGGGCCAGTTTGCAACATAGATCAATACATCATATTCTGCTGACTCTTCTTTTTTTTGTTGTCTTGCCCAAACCGGGAACCTTAGGTCATAACAAACCAGTAAATTTATTTTCCACCCTTTTACAGATGCTATCAATCTTTTATCACCGGGTTTATAATGTTTATCCTCTTCGCCAAAAGCAAATAAATGCCGCTTATCGTAATGGCCATATTGCCCGTTGGGTAACATCCATATCAACCGGTTATAATAATTTCCCTCCTCTTCAATAATAATACTGCCGGTAACTATAATGTTGTTCTCCCTGCTTACTCTTTTCATCCATTGTAAGGTTTCACCATCCATGGTTTCTGCCAGCTCTTCGGTTTTCATGCTAAATCCTGTACTGAACATTTCAGGTAAAACAACTATTTCGGTTTTTTCCTCAATTCCAACAATCTTTTTTTCCAGTATGTGCAGGTTGGCAGATTTCTCTTCCCAGAGTAAATTACTTTGTATAGTAGTTATAGTTAGGGTTGACATATGGTTTAATTATACACGAATTTACGGATTGAATAAATAAAAAGGTGCCGTTTTGTACTTAAACAGAGATTTATCGGTCATTAAAAAACAAAAGAGTAGTTTTGTGTTCCACTCCTCTTTTAAGAAAAGCCCGTTGCAGGCTAACGTGGTAAATAAATATTTCCTGCTGATTCAGAAATTGCAACGTCTTTGCCAGCCCATACTAAACACAAATAAACCATTTAATGGCATTTAAAAAATTAGATCTGATCGATCCAATCCTTAAAGCTTTAACAGCCGAAGGATACACAACCCCAACACCCATACAGGCACAATCCATTCCTTTAATTTTAGAAAGAAGGGACCTGCTTGGCTGTGCACAAACCGGTACCGGAAAAACGGCAGCTTTTGCAATTCCAATTTTACAATTATTGTATCAGCATAAAAGTGAAGAACGTGGCCCTCATAAAATTAAAGTGCTGATTTTAACACCAACACGTGAGCTGGCTATTCAGATAGATGAAAGTTTTGCGGCTTACGGGAAATATACAGGGCTAACGCACACGGTAATTTTTGGCGGCGTATCGCAATTACATCAAACAAATATTTTAAGAAGAGGTGTTGATATATTGGTGGCTACGCCCGGCCGTTTATTGGATTTAATAAGCCAGGGTTTTATTGACCTAAAATTTTTGAAAATTTTTGTGCTTGATGAAGCAGACCGTATGTTGGACATGGGGTTTATACACGACGTAAAAAGGATCATAACCAAACTGCCGGCAAAAAGGCAAACATTATTTTTCTCTGCAACCATGCCGCCTGAAATTCAAAAGCTGGCCAATGTATTATTAACCAATCCCGCCAAGGTTGAGGTTACGCCGGCTTCTTCAACCGTTGATGCCATTGAACAAAATCTTTTTTATGTAGATAAACAGGATAAGCCGAACCTGCTTTTGCATTTATTGAAAGATGAAATAATCCAAACCGCCTTGGTCTTTACCCGTACCAAACATGGTGCAGACAAGGTTGTAAAATTTTTGCACAGAGCCAATATAACAGCTGCTGCCATTCATGGTAACAAATCTCAAAATGCACGACAAAATGCATTAAGTAATTTTAAAACAGGAAGCTTGCGGGTGTTGGTTGCCACTGATATTGCCGCAAGAGGAATTGATATTGATGACCTGAGTCATGTAATAAACTATGAATTACCTAATGTTCCGGAGACTTATGTACACCGCATTGGCCGTACAGGAAGGGCTGGTAATACCGGTATTGCTTTTTCTTTTTGCGATACCGATGAAAGAGCTGAATTAAAAGATATTCAAAAATTAATTGGTAAAAATATTCCTGTAGTTCATGAGCATCCTTTTCCTTTAAGTGCTGCTATTTTTTCTGCAGCGTCTGCATCAACTCAAAAACCAATGGTTAACCGTTCCAGAAATTTTGGTTCATCTGACCGTGGAAGAGGCAGGTCTTTTAGTGGAAGAAGGCAAGGTAATAAATAATAAAATTACCCAACAACCACATTATTTAAAATTGTATATCTAATGTATATTACAGCCTAAACTTATTAAATATGAACCCGCTCTTACTACAGAAGAAGTTATGGGTAAACAAGAAGTGGTTGTGAAAACAGGGAAATATGAAATGTTTGTAGGCGATAAAATTTTAGCCGAAAAAGGGAAGTTTATTGTTGTTTGGAAAGGGAAAAACGGAAAATGCACCGTGATATCTGGAATTCAGATGCACCCTCTCCTGCTGCAGCGCCAATAAAATAAAATACCTTTATTTTCAAACAACCGAAGCCTAGGCTTCGGTTGTTTGCTTTCAATTTCTAAAATAAAAATGTTATTTTCATTTTATGGCCAACCATAATTACTTATCATATTTACTGAACCCGCTTGAGCTGTTGCGTACAAAAAAAGTATTACAGGTAAACCCTACAATCGTATCGCAAAGGGCCGAGCCGGAAGAGACAAAACTGTTTGTTTATGATTATGACGCAACACACTTAGATATTAAAGAGTTGAAGTCCGTGCCCGATTGTTATCCCTTTATAGACCTGCCAACGGTTTCCTGGATCAATGTTGATGGTTTAAAAAAAACAGATGTTGAATCTATTTGTAATCATTTCGGTATTCATTATTTAATTACAGAAGATATTCTAAGTGTTGGTCAAAGGCCAAAGATGGATGAAATAAACGGCCTCTTGTTTTGTTTGCTGAACATGTTATACTTCAATGAAACCGATTCGGCAGTTGAGACTGAGCAGATAAGTATTGTGTTAGGTAAAAATTTTGTAGTTAGTTTTCAGGAAGACGCAACCAGGGATGTTTTTAATCCGCTTAGAGAGCGGCTGAAATCCAATAACACAAAGGTTCGTCAAAATGGTGCCGATTTTTTATTTTATTCGCTTTTAGATATGATCGTTGATAATTATTTTTTAGTGATGGAAAAGCTGGGTGAAAAAATAGAGGGACTTGAGGAGGATATTGTACGTAATGCCAACACCCGGAGCCTTGCCAAAATAAATATGTTGCGTAAAGAAATGATAATTCTAAAAAGAAGTGTTGTTCCGGTTAGGGAACTTATAAACGGCATCTTGCGCAGCGACAGCGAACTGGTGGAAGAGCGAACAGAAAAATATTTTAAAGATGTGTATGATCATATTGTACAGGCAAATGACCTGGCCGAAAACTACCGGGATATGATGATGAATCTACACGACCTTTATTTAAGTAATGTGAATCTAAAAATGAATGAAGTGATGAAGGTAATGGCTGTAGTAACCTGTTTACTGGCCCCTGCAACTGTTATAGGTGGCATCTTCGGAATGAATTTTGAAAGTATTCCGCTCCTGCACAATAAATGGGGGTTTTTTATTTCGGTGGGGCTAATGTTGTTCATCCCCCTGGCAATGATAAGGATGTTTAGAAAACGAGGTTGGTTTTAAGCTCCAGCTTATTTTGGTTTTTTATAAATGGGAACTGTGCTGCAGGGTTCTCCATACATAATACTTTTTACCACAGGCCTGAGCAGGCTGGTAATGGCAACATAGGCTGATTCGGAAATGGGTAACTCTCCGCAACCTTTTATTACCACTCTTTTATCAAGATAATCAGCAGCATTTATTTTATTTATGTTTTTTAAGAAAAGTGTTTTGTGTAAAAATTCTTTATCGCCAAAAATAACTTCGTTTGCTTCCGGCTCCAGGTAACTTGCAGCCAGCATATATGCCCACATGGGAATGATGGCATCAGTGGAACAGGTAAGGGAAATATTTTTCCTTTTATAGGGAGACAGATCAAGGTTTTTCATCGCTTCACGAAATTCTTTTTCTTTCAATATCAACCCCATAAATAAATAGTCTTTCATATCAAAAACCACTGTTTCTTCTTTCGGATAAAAATCCTCCAGGTCAAGGGTAACTATACCGCTTTCAGAAACTTTATTTATAAATACCTCGTCCATTTTGTAAAGATAAAACAAAACGGCCATCACTTAAAATGGTGGCCGTTTTCATTGGTTTATTTAACAGTTCTATTAATAAAATTTGCTTCTGTCGTCTTTAATCGTTGCCTTCTTACGTAAACCTTCAAACCAGTTTGTTGCCGCCTGGTTACGCAATGCAGTTAATTGTTGGGTCCTAAACTGTGCAGCTTCTGCTGCTGTGTTAGGTGCTTTTTCTGCAATACCATTTACTTTAATAACATAAACACCTGTCTTTCCTGCAATCGGGGCTGCAACTTTGTTCATGTTTGCTTTATTAAAAGCGGCACCTATTAATTTTGGCTCGTTGCCAATACCATTAATGATCTGGCTCTTAAATGTAATTGAAGAATCCTGCCCTGCTGTAAGTATTTGTTTGGCATAAGCTGCTGCTGCGCTTTCCAACGTTGGATTGCTGCCTAATTTTTTCAGGATTTCTTCACCCTGTCTTTCTTCTTTGATTGCTTTTTCTGCCATTGCTCTTGCTGTTTCTACATCCTGTGTACCTTCTTCCTGAATTTTATCAACAATTGCAACTACAAACTGGTCTCCAATACTGAAAGGGTCGCTTACGTCGCCTTTTTTTGCTTCAAACACCCAGCGTACCAATTGCCTGGCGTCCTGCATTTGGCCAATCTGTCCATCGTTTTCTTTTATTAATGTAGGGTTTGTTACTTTCTGTATTCCGTTTTTCTTTAAATATGCATCCAGGCTTTTTGCATCTTTTTCTGCTGAAAGTTTGGTTGCTTCCATGCTTGCTTTATTAATCGTTTCTTCACTGGCAAATATTTCTTTTGCCATGAAACCAATTTTATATGCCGGGCTTTGTCCTTTTTGGCTCAGCACTTCAATTACATGATATCCAAACTGGGTTTTTACAACCGCTCTTGAGCCAACCGGTTTTTCGAAACAGTAATCATTAAACTCGGGAACCATTGTTCCGTATCCAAATGTTCCTAAATCGCCCCCTTTATCCTTGCTGCCATCTGAAGAATACTGTAAAGCAAGTAATGCAAAATTTGCTCCGCTGTTAACGGCCGCAAGTATACTGTCGGCACGTTTTTTAGCAATACTGTCTTCTAATATTGGTTGTCCCGTTTGAGAATTTACGGTTGCAATTAATATATGTCTTGCTTTTACACTGTCTGGTAAAGTTTTGCTGCCAAGAACTTTTGCCAGAACAAAATTATTTTTATCTAGATAAGGGCCATAAACTGATCCGGGAGATAGCCTGACGATAGAATCAATGGCAATACTATTAATCTTTGATTTTGGTACATAATTCGTATCAAATTCTATAGTCGATGTGTTTCTTGCTAAAAATGTTTTTACATTCGTCTCTTTGGCAAATTCAGCTTTCAAAGCTTCTACAATTCCTTTGGTTTTTGCACTGTCTGCAGAACTGGGTAACTGGCTGAAACTTACATAAGATATCATTCTTCCGGCGTCCTGCTTAAACAGATCTTTATGCTTTTGAACATATTTTTCTATTTCAGCATCAGTTACTTTATATGCACTGTCGCTGATAGTTTGGTATGGAATGGCTACATAAGAGATGGTTGCAAAGTTTTTATTTTCTCTGATATCTTTTTCTTCCATCCAGGCAGGATAATAAGCACTGGCGTTTAATAAGGCAAAATATTTGGTAGAAATACTGGTAAGTTTTTGCGGATCTATTACCTGGGCGTCAATCATATCCCTTTGTTCACCCTTCATTTTTTTAATATTTGCTATTGCCTGGCTTACTTTACTCATATCCAGTTTCCCGGTTGCCGGGTCCACCATCTGCTTGTCCTGCATTAATGGGTTAGAGGGGTCATTACTTGTTAATACGGCATTAAGTTCTTTTGATGTGAAATCTATTCCCAGTTTTTCTGCTTCAGCATAAAATACTCTTTCGGCAACAATCTGGTTCCAAACCTGCTCACGAATTTGAACATAACGGGCCGTGGTTGGCTTTGCGCCTGACTGTTGTTCCTCCTGGGCTTCAAGAAATTTAACCCTTTTATTAAATTCTTCCTGAGTTACAACATTTCCATTTACCTTACCAATTCCACCGGAATTTGACCTGAACATGTTATTACTGCCTTGTTTGGCATCCATTAATATAAAGCCTATTAAACTAAGCGATATAACCACAATTACAATTGCAGCACCTTTATCACGTATTCCCTGAATAATTTGCATATTTGTTTTAGATTAAAATTGGACGGCAAAAATAGGGTAAAATTGAATATAAATTTGGTTTTTTCGAAGACTAAATCCATTAAAATGCAGGTTGCATAAGGATTGTTTATATTGATACGGCCCGGTTAGTTGTGTTTATATTAATTTAAAACACCGGTTTTTTTATGATATAAACATCTCCTTGTTAACAAAGCTTTTTTTTGTTGGTAACAACGTTTTTAATAGTTGAAAATTATGCGTAAAATGAGTAAAGCTTTGATCGGAGTTTGTTATAATATTAATAGCTGTTAAAAACTCATGATTTATACCTTTATTATCAACAGCTATAAATTCATCATATAAAAATATTCTTTGCACTATGATAATTACTAACCGGTGTTTATAAACAGTAAACAATTATTTTAATAAATATTACCAGATTGAACTTATTGGTTATACATTCAATTATTTAAATGTTAATTTCCTGTGGATGAGGGTTAATAAACTAAAGGTTTTAATTTTGCATCATAAGTATTTTTTATTCTTTCCACAAATTAACACCCCTAATAGTAATAAGTGATTATATAAATAATAAGTATTAATACATATTATGGCAGATATTAACACAGTAATTGAAACAATTGAAAATGTTGGTTTTTTGGATATTGATATAGATCCGTCAATTGATTTATTTGCGGAAATTGAAAGATTAAAAAAAGAAAAGAATGCTATTATTCTGGCTCATTATTACCAGGAACCGGATATACAGGATGTAGCTGATTTTATTGGTGATAGTTTAGGGTTAGCACAAAAAGCAGAACAAACGAATGCAGATATAATTGTTTTTGCCGGCGTACATTTTATGGCCGAAACGGCAAAAATTCTAAACCCTTCAAAAAAAGTATTATTACCAGATTTAAAAGCCGGCTGTTCTTTAAGTGATTCTGCACCTCCTGCATTGTTTAAATTATTTAAGGATAAATATCCTGGTCATTTGGTTATTACTTACATAAATTGTTCGGCAGGTATTAAAGCTTTAAGTGATATTATCTGTACCTCTTCTAATGCCCAAAAAATTGTAGAGAATTTACCGGCAGATCAACCTGTCATTTTTGCTCCAGATAAGAACCTTGGGGCTTATATAAACAAACAGACAGGTAGAAACATGGTGTTATGGAATGGAGCCTGTATGGTACATGAAATATTCAGTTTGGAAAAAATAACCAAATTAAAAATAAGGCACCCTAAAGCAAAAATTATTGCTCACCCGGAATGTGAAGCAGCTGTTTTAAATGTGGCAGATTATATTGGCAGTACAACCGGGCTATTAAAGTTTACAAAAAATGATGAGGCAAAAGAGTTTATAGTTGCAACTGAAACAGGTATTTTGCACCAGATGCAAAAATTAAACCCGGATAAAACATTTATACCGGCACCGCCAAATAACAGCTGTGCCTGTAATGATTGTCCGCATATGAAATTAAACACACTGGAAAAATTATATTTATGCTTGAAATATGAGCTGCCGGAAATTTTATTGGAAGAAGATTTAAGGGTAGCTGCAAAAAAACCGATTGAAAAAATGTTAAAAATAAGTGCACAATATGGACTTTAATTGTATATATAAAACAATCAGTAGGCTGATTTTAATTAGCCTCATAACTTTTATTTTTATAGGATGTTCAGAAAAAGAAAAAAACAATACTTCAAATACATATTATTTAGAAATTGTAAATTTTAATGATAGCCTGAAACAGTATATATCAGAAAATATATTTGGTAAGGTCGCCTATTTTAATAAAAATAAATTGGAAATAATATCATTAAACTTTGCGACTGATGAGTTTCCGGATATGCATTATTTTAAAAATATTACGGAGCTTGAGAGGGATATAAAACCGGATACAAAAAAAATAAAAATAGAATTTAACGGAAATTATTCAATAGATAGTATAAATTATTCCCTTCAAAAATATAAGTATAGCAATAATCAATGGATTAAGATATCTGATATGGGAACAATGAAAGGAACTACATCCTATAAAAAAGCTAAAGAATTTGCTATTAATGAATTTGGAAAACAGGTTATCAACAATACAGTGCTTTATTCATACAATTAATATCAGTGCATTTGCTTTTTTATATAAGCATTGATCCTTGTTGCAGTATTTTCCCTGATATTCATGTAAAAAAGATTTATATCACCAACATGATAATTTTTCTGGGTAAAAAATATTTTACCCGGAACATCGGGCTTGCTTGTCCATAGAATATTATGGTGAATTTGCGCATTAACAACTCCGGGAACAATTTTATTAAAATTCTTTAAAACCCCCCCTTTATTATAAGAAGACGGAAAAATATCAGGCATCGTGTTCCATGAAAGCGGATTGATTACTATTGAATTAAATTTCTCTGCCGCAATAAGTTTTGGTTCTGCAGACCCGCTTTTAAATGTTCGCCAGCTGATAACACAGCCGGTTGATAGAGAATCTTTGCAGGGAGGTAAAGAAGTAAAATAATTAAGCGGTACAGGTAAACCAATTATATAAGCACATACCAGCTTGTTTTGTAAAGGCTTATTTTCAAAAAATTCTTTTAATAATCGGGCAGCATGTTTGGTTCCCTGGCTGTGTGATGCAATAATAATTGGTCTGTTGTTATTAAGATTTTGCAAATAATAGATAAAAGCAGCTCTTACGTCTGAATAAGCAATTTCAAAAGCTTTTTCAGAATCAGGATTATGAATAAAAAATGATCTTATATGAGCTTGTCTGTACCTTGGGGCAAACACCCGGCACTTCTCGTTAAATACACTGGCCTGGTATAAAATAGAAGAGTAATCAGTTTTTGTATTTATTTCAGAATCATCAATATCTGCATTCCACCTTTCGTCAGAATTTGCGGTTAATGTTGTGGGGTGAATAAAAAATACATCTGCAATAGAATCCTGTTTATAAGTAGCTTGTAGTTGTTTAGGTACACTGTCGCTCGGATCTTTTTTCCAGGGATGTGCAGCCCAAAAATTTAAATTACTATAATCGGGCACCAGCATTTCACTTTTAAATTGATAATCTGTTTTGTGTGTATAGTTATTCTTTGAGCAGGAAACTAACAAGGCAAGAATGAAGCTACCAAATAAGAATAACCCTGATAAAAAAGTTATTTTGTATTTTTTCATAATCAAAACTACTTTCGTTTTAAATAAAAATTAAAATTCTCTTTAGTGTGTTGAAAGTTTTTAACTTAAAGAGAAAAAAAGACAATTTTTAGAGAGAAATTGTAAGACAAATATATTGAGATTATTTAAGCCTGTAAATACTTAGATTGAACAAAATGTTTCGGCATATTCCCTTTTTAAAGGCGGTTTTTTTACACAGCATTTCTGCATTTGGGGGACCACAGGGGCATGTTGGGATGGTTTTGAAAACATTTGTTGATAAACGCAGGGATCTGACAAAAGAGGAGCTAATGGAGTATATTTCTTTTTGTCAGCTTTTACCAGGTGCATCATCTACCCAAACGCTCACGCTTATAGGATATAAAAGAGGTGGGATAAAATTAGCAGTACTTACTCTTATCATTTGGATTTTACCAGCCTGCTCATTAATGGGGGGGCTGTCGTTTATTGTTGCTGATATTGAAAATAATAATTTAAAAAGCACATTATTCAGGTTTATACAACCAATGGCAATTGGTTTTCTGGCATATGCTGCATTCAAAGCGTACCAAGTGGGTATTAAAAATACAATAACTCTTATAATAATGGTTGTTGCATTGCTGGGTACATATTTGCTTTTTAAAGTACCTTGGGTTATCCCGGCATTAATCGTTTGTGGAGGCTTTGCTACAAATTTCAGTAACAGGCGTATTCCTGAAAAAGAAGTAGTTAAACCAAAACAGATAAGATGGACAAATATTTGGCTTTTTGTTTTAATATTTGCTATTGCAGGCTTTTTAAGTGAAACAGCCAGAAAACAAAATTGGGAAAATAAAAAACCATTTAATCTCTTTGAAAACTTTTATCGATTCGGAAGTTTTGTTTTTGGTGGTGGCGATGTTTTAATCCCATTAATGCTTGATCAGTATGTAGCCAGGCCAACCTCTGAAAGAGTTATTAAGAAAAATCCCGGTGTTATAAAAGTGGAAAGAGAAGAACTATTGACAGGAGCAGGAATAGTAAGAGCAATCCCGGGCCCGGTTTTTTCAATAGCATCATTTATGGGAGGAATAGCACTTAAAAAAGAAGGCCCTGGATACCAGCTCCTTGGTTGTATAATTGGATCTGTTGCCATTTTTCTGCCCAGCGCATTGCTGGTATTATTCTTTTTTCCGGTTTGGCAAAAATTAAAAAAATTTGTAGTTGTTTTTAGGTCTCTTGAGGGAATTAATGCTGCCGTTGTTGGTATTATGATTGCGGCTACTTTATATTTATTAAAAGATGTTTCCATTATTTCTTTTAATCAGGAAAGTTTTCTGAATATAGGGGTAATATTATGCACCTTTTTGATTTTGCAATTTTCAAAAACCCCCCCACCATTTATTGTTTTATTTTGTTTGTTTATTGGCTTTATTTTATAATCAGGTTCGGTAATAAGCACCAATTTCAATTTCTTCTTTTACAACATCCGGGACCAAAAAACGGATTGATTTTTTATTAATGATTAACTCACGAATGTGCGTAGACGATATTTCTAATAATGGCGCATTAAGTATTTTCACTCTTGCACCATAGGTTTCGGCTATTTCAAATCCCAGCCTTTTATAAATATAAATTTGATAGTTATTTACAATAACTTGATAGTTTTTCCATTTTTTTAAATTTTGAAAACCATCACTACCCATTAGAATTGAAAATTCATATGCAGGATATTTTTCTTTGAAATAAGCAAGACTGTCTATAGTATATGATGGCTTGGGCAAATTAAATTCAACACTACTGGCCCTTAATTTATTTTCTCCTTCGATTGCAGATTTTATTAAATGTAAGCGGTGATATTCATTAAGTAATGATGCAGATTTTTTAAATGGATTTTGAGGTGAAACCACAAACCAAACCTGATTGAGGTCTGTTTCATTTACAGCATGGCTGGCAATAATTAAATGCCCAATATGAACAGGGTTAAAAGAACCAAAATAAAGACCAATTTTCATAACCAAACTATGTCTAGTGTTAAATATACCTCGGGTTAACAAAAACGACTTCTTCTACCCAAATCATTTCTGCTTCATCTAATCTTAAACTTAAATGATATCCAGCAACCGTAATTGAAATAGGGTCTCCCAATGGAGCAATCTGATCTACTTTAACAGTTTCTCCAGGAATACAACCCATTTCCATAAGCTTTAAAAAAATATCATCATTTTCAAAAGAGGTAATTAATGCACTTTTTCCAACAGGTATTTCGGATAATTTTTTTTTCATTTATTAGACAAATGTGTTTTCAAATACATTTAAGAAGAGTACAAATGTATCAAATCAATATTGTTATCTAATTTCGATTTTAGATATTATAATATGCAAAAGATTCATTTTTATTTTCATGATAAAAAAATAACTATAAAAGAAAGAAAAAGGCTTAAACTATTCATTAAAAAGCTATTTATAAAGGAAAAAAAGAAATTAGGGCAACTTTCTTATATTTTTTGTTCAGATAAGTACTTACTCGGGATCAATGTTGAATTTTTAGAGCATAATTTTTATACAGATGTTATCAGCTTTGACTTGGCCAGCCCCTTAGAAAAAATAGAAGGAGAGGTTTATATAAGTGTTGATAGGATAAAAGATAATGCAAAGCTGATGGGGATAAAACTTAATGAAGAGCTTCACCGGGTTATTTTTCATGGAGCCCTGCACCTTTGTGGATATAAGGATAAAAGAAAAGAAGAAATTATTAAAATGAGATCAAAAGAAGAAAAGTACCTTAAGCTTTATTTAAAATAAGCTTTATAATCTTTTTTCACGTGGAACATCTTTACTATTTAAAAGATAATTTTCAAAGGAAAATGTTTCACGTGAAACAAAGGGTTCTGACAGCCAATAAAAATCTGAATAACTACCTTTGCCTAAATGTTTCAAGAATATGATATAATAGTAGTAGGCGCTGGCCATGCGGGCTGTGAAGCAGCAGCAGCAGCAGGAAACCTAGGTAGCAAGGTTTTGCTAATAACCATGAATTTGCAAACCATAGCGCAAATGAGTTGTAATCCCGCCATGGGCGGGATAGCAAAAGGGCAAATTGTAAGAGAAATAGATGCTATGGGTGGCTATAGCGGTATTGTAACCGATAAAAGTATGATTCAATTTCGAATGCTAAACCGGTCTAAGGGCCCTGCAATGTGGAGTCCAAGGGTACAAAGCGACAGGATGCTATTTGCAAGCACATGGAGAGAAATGTTAGAAAAAACTACAAATGTTGATTTTTACCAGGATACAGTAATAGGCTTATTGGTAAGAGACGGAAAAATAAATGGTGTTTCTACGGGCTTAGGACACAAAATAAAGTCAAAGTCTGTTGTTTTAACCAATGGAACCTTTTTAAATGGGATAATTCATATTGGAGAGAAAAATTTTGGAGGAGGGAGAATGGCCGAAAAATCATCTGTTGGGATAACTGAACAATTGGTTTCTTTAGGATTTGAGACAGACAGGCTTAAAACAGGAACACCACCAAGAATTGATGGTAGAAGCCTCAGCTACTCCAAAATGGAAGAACAGAAGGGAGACGAAGAAATAGTTGGATTTAGTTATTTAGATATTAGTAAGATAAAACCCGAACAGCAAAAAAGCTGCTGGATTACCTACACTAACGAGAAAGTACACGATTTATTAAAAACAGGATTTAAGCAAAGCCCAATGTATCAGGGTCGTATTCAGGGTACCGGGCCCAGATATTGCCCTAGTATAGAAGATAAAATTAGCCGGTTTGCTCAAAGAGACCGACATCAGCTATTTGTGGAGCCCGAAGGAAATAACACTATAGAGATATATGTTAATGGGTTTTCAACCTCTTTGCCAGAATCTATTCAATATCAAGCACTTAGATTAGTTCCTGGTTTTGAAAACTGTAAAATGTTCAGGCCGGGTTATGCCATTGAGTATGATTTTTTTCCACCAACCCAGCTAAAATTCAGCCTTGAGACCAAATTAATTCAAAATTTATTTTTTGCCGGACAAATTAACGGAACAACTGGATATGAGGAAGCTGCATGTCAGGGCTTGATGGCAGGCATTAACGCACATCAAAAAACGAGAGAATTAGAACCAGTCATTTTAAAAAGAAGTGAAGCTTATATTGGTGTATTGATTGATGATTTAATAAATAAAGGAACAGATGAACCGTACCGGATGTTTACAAGCAGGGCCGAATTCAGAACACTTTTAAGGCAGGATAATGCAGATCTGCGATTAACTGAAAAAAGCTATCGCCTTGGTCTGGCATCACAGGAAAGAATGGGAAAAGTAAAAGATAAGCACGAAAATATTGAAAAAGTAAAATTGATTTTAAATTCCTTAAATCTTGACCCCGAGGAAACCGCCGGGCTTTTAGAAAACGTACAATCAGCAACGTTATTAAATAAACAAAAAGTGGCTCAGGTATTACTCAGACCAATGGTTGGGCTAAAGGAAATGATTAACTATATTCCAAAAGTAAAAGAAGCGCTTACGGGTTTTGATAAAGAAACACTGGAACAGGCAGAAATTCAGATCAAGTACGAAACTTATATTGAAAAGGAAAAAGAACTGGTTTCAAAAATGAGCCAGCTGGAAGATCTAATAATTCCTGAAAGTTTTAATTATGACAAACTCGTTTCTTTAAGCAACGAAGCCCGTCAAAAATTCAATAAAATAAAACCCAGGACACTTGGACAAGCTTCCCGGATTTCAGGAGTTAATCCAAGCGACGTTCAAATATTAATGGTTTTTATGGGCAGATAAAAAGAACTGATTATGAGCCTTAATTTTTTAAAACACACACCGAAAGAATTAATTTTTGAGTATGTTGCAGAATACCTTCATCTTCATAATATTAAAATAAGTAAACAGGACAATACCCGTCCCTGGGGAGGTTTTTTTGTTGTAGAGGATTCAGAAGCTGAAAAATTCGTCAAACTTTATTTTCCAAATCTAAAAAAAGAGGAATTAAACATTTCAGAAAAACTTAGCCCGAAAATTTTGGTAGTGGCGCCCGAAAAAAGATTAAGCTGGCAGTATCATAATCGAAGGGCCGAAATTTGGAAACTCATTGGCGGAACGGTGGCTGTTATATCAAGCGATACCGATGAAGAAAAAAAAATGAAGCCCTTAAATATTGGGGATACTATTCAATTAAAACAGGGTGAGCGGCACAGACTGGTTGGTTTAGAAAACTGGGGAATAATTGCTGAAATATGGAAGCATACCGATGCAGAAAATCCTAGTGACGAAGAAGATATTGTAAGAATACAAGATGATTTTGGAAGATAAATTTATCCTTGTAAATCCGCTTATTAATCCACATAATTTAATTAAACTTCAAAATAAATTCCAGGCAATATTTCAAGAATTTTTTGTTGTCGCTAAAACCATCCTTAGCTCACCATAACTTATATCCTTAGGTAAATTATCAATCAAAGTTTTATGGCTTAGTGCTCCATATTTAGCAACAGCTTCTCTAACTAATTTCTGTTTTTCTTTACTTACCAGATTATTAATTTCAATTTCGCCGGACCCAACAAAATATGCCAGGTGACCCTCTATTGTACTGGCAGTTAAATTTCTTTTTTTTGCAATTGAGGGAATATCATTTCCTTCTTTATATAAGTTAAAAGAAACAGTTTTGGTATCTATCTTTGGTTCTGTTGCTTTTGTTTTCCTTTCTCTTTTTGGATTGGCGGTTATAGCCGCCATGTTTGTGTCGATGTTGTGACTGTTACAAAAACTTTCTATTGCTTCTAATATCTCACCTCCATATTTTTCAGCTTTTGCTTTTCCAAAACCACTTATCAGCATCAGGTCTTTTTTAGTACGGGGCAGGTATGTACTTATTTCCTGTAAAGAAGCCTGGTTGGCAACCATATAAATCGGCTGCCCGGTTTCGGAGCAGATCATATTTCGCCAACGCTTTAACGTATCAAACAAATCGGCATTTGATAAATCCATTTTTGTCTCTGTGGTTTCTACAGCATAACAGGTAATATTAAAACGGGGCACAGCATATTTTAATTTATACTGTAAAAAACCGGTAACAGAAAAAGGCTTTTTACAATACTGCATATAAAAATTACTGTTGTATAAAGCCAAAGCCAACTCATTTAGTTTTTCGTTTACAGGCGTGACCGCTTCTTTATATTCTGTATTTACGGGATGCGATTTTAATTCTTTTATATAAGTTTCCAGCCCGGGAATAAAATGGTTGGCTGCATCCGAGATCCTTTTTTGCAGCGCTGCGTTATTTTCAATAACAGCTTCTTCTTTCATTAAATGAGCAATATGCCCGATGAATTTTAAACCCACTTCTTTATCAGCAGCAAGATGTTTTTTAAAATTTTCTATCCAGACTGTTGCTTCTATATTTAATTTATCATGGTGTTGATGAATCTGAAAGGCCAGTTGCTCAATAGTCGCACTAACTTCCCCAAACGAAAAAATATCTTCCAGTAATTGCTGCGTAAATAATTGTCTTGCACCTGCAAAACGATCTGCTAATGAGCCTTTGTAAGCAAGAGACTGTTGCCCTTTAATTACATTTTCATTACTGTGTATTGCTGTTGCAGCAATTTTGCTCAGTAAAACAATACCTGCTAAACTGGTGCAGCGGCTTAACGCTACATAAACCTGTCCGCTGCTGAATGCAGCGCCGGCATCTATCATTACTTTTTCAAAAGTAAGGCCCTGGCTTTTGTGTATGGTTATTGCCCAGGCAAGCCGCAAAGGATATTGCGTAAATGTGCCCAGTGTTTCCTGCTCCAGTTTTCCATCTCCACGGTTTAGGGTGTAACGGCTGTTATCCCAGGTCTCCTTCCCTACTTCAATTTCAAAGCCATCGCAATTAACAATGATTTTATCTTTTGTAAGCGTTTTTATCACGCCAATTTTTCCGTTGTAATATCTTTTTTGAATGAGATCGTTTTTTAAGAACATTACCTGTGCGCCTTCCTTCAGATTCAATTCAAAATCCACCGGGTACATATTTTCCGGAAAATCATCTTCTACAACAGCGTTGTACTTAAAGGAGGCCTTGTTTAATTTATTTAATTCCTGTTCATTGATCTGGTCTGCCTGTTTGTTGTGAGAGGTCAAAGTAATATATTTCTCATCCCCCCCTGGTCTAAAATTCGGATCATAACGCAAATGCAGGTCTTCAAAATCATCGGCATGCATATGATTGTTGCGGACCTTGTTTAAAAGCGTTACAAAACTTTCTTCTTTTTGCCGGTAAATTTTACTCAGCTCAATTAAAAGCGGTGATTGTTCTTTAATAGCCAGGCTGTCGAAAAAGAAAGGCGACTCATAATATTCATTTAAAATACCCCACTCCTGGTTTTGTGCAACCGGGGGTAACTGGTGCAGATCTCCAATGCATAATAATTGCACACCGCCAAAAGGTAAATGATAATTTCTTCTTGTGTGTTTTAAAATGGTATCAATCGCATCCATCACATCGCAACGTACCATACTTATTTCATCAATAACCAGCAATTCCATTTTACGTAAAAGCTGCTGCCGCTGTTTATTGTGCCTGATCTTGGCCAGCAACTCTTCTTTATTATTTTTTGTTGGCAAAAACGGGTGAAAAGGCAATTGAAACAAACTATGTAAGGTAACCCCGCCAGCATTTAT
This sequence comes from Chitinophagaceae bacterium, assembly GCA_043748745.1. Lineage (GTDB taxonomy): Bacteria > Bacteroidota > Bacteroidia > Chitinophagales > Chitinophagaceae > Ferruginibacter. Next base: position 95,304 of record JAYVEQ010000013.1, read on the forward strand.
TGCAGCCACACCTGTTGGTGCAGCCACCACAATATTTTTTGTGGAATTTTCTTTCAGGTATTTCAGAAAAGTAGTTTTGCCTGTGCCGGCTTTTCCGGTAAGGAAAATATTTTCGTTGGTTTCGGTAACAAAACGATAGGCCAGGTCGAAAACTTCGTTATGTTCAATGGTCTGCATTGCAATAAAGATAAGAGGAGATAATAACAAAAGAACGCCGGCTGAAAAGTTAACCGGCGTTCTTAATAATTAAGCAGGTACTTCTGCTTTGCTTCCCAGCATTAAAAGCTCATTTACCTGTACCTCGGTAATGTATTTTTTATTACCATCTTTATCAGTGTAACTGCGGTTGATCAGCTTCCCTTCAATGGCAATCTCTGATCCTTTTTGCAAATACTTCTCTGCAATATCTGCCACTTTACCCCAGGCAACCAGGCTATGCCAGGTTGTTTCGGTTACCTTTTCGCCTTTGGCGTTGCGGTAACTTTCATTGGTTGCCACGCTGAAACGGGCTAATTTTTTACCGCTTTCGGTAGTTTTTACTTCAGGTGCATTACCTAAATTTCCAATCAATTGAACTTTGTTTTTTAATGCGTACATGTTTTTTCGATTTGTGCCGTGCTGTTATTTTAAAGCCGTGCGGTTATTTAATTTATTTCAATCAACCAGATTTGTTGTTTTATTCCGATTGACAATGCAAAGATGCGGCGGCAAAAAAGCGATAGTCGGAGATTATCCTTTTACTTACCTTTATAACCGTATGTAAACGGGTGCAGACAAAACCTGCAACTTTATTTTTACACAAAAGCCTTGCTGATATTATGTTACAACAAAAAGAAGCAAAACCCTGTTTAAATTGCGGCAAAGCCGTAAAAGGCCGAAGCGATAAGAAATTCTGCGATGATTATTGCCGGGCGGCCTATAACAATGACCTTAAAAGCGCTTCTAATAACTTCATCAGAAATGTAAATAACGCATTGGGTAAAAACCGCCGGATATTGGAAAGTTTTTTACCCGGGGGTGAGCAAACAGCCAAAGCCAATAAAGATAAATTAATTGAAAAAGGATTTCAGTTTAAATACCACACACACCAGTACAAAGCAAAAAACGGCAACACTTATTTTTATTGTTATGAGTATGGGTATTTGCCATTGGATAATAATTGGTTTTTAATTGTAAAAAGAAGCGAAGAATAATTAAACCCCCGGCTTTCAAAAACAGAAATAAAAAACCCGCCATATATACAAATGTATAATCTGTTTAAATGAAAGAATATTAAAGTATTTTTACGGGCTTAATTAATGAATTTGAGATTGCTTTTAAACAGAACCGCAGGAGTTATTATTTCATTTGTATTGATGTTTTGCTTAACGCAAAAATCAAATGCACAATGCGCAACGCCCATTGCTGTATTTCCCTATACCGAAGGTTTTGAAACAACAAACGGCAACTGGACAACCGGTGGCACAGCATCTGACTGGGCATGGGGTACACCCAACAAGCCTGTAATTACCGGCGCAGCAAATGGTAGTGCCAAATGCTGGATCGTGGGCGGACTTACAGGTAGTGTGTATAATAACGGAGAAAGATCCTGGCTGCAAAGTCCCTGCTTTGATTTTACGTTAGTACAGCATCCATACATTTCTTTTAGTGTTTTTTGGGAGATGGAACAGAAGTTTGATGGCGCAGGTTTTCAATACTCTACTAACCTTGGAGCAACATGGACAAACGTGGGCTCGGTATCAGACCCGGTAAACTGCTTAAATACCAACTGGTTTAACTTTTCGCCCATAACCAACATCAACGGACTTGCAACTGTAAAAGATGGCTGGTCGGGTAACATACAATCTACAGCAGGTAGTTGCCTGGGAGGCAATGGCAGCGGCCAGTGGGTAAATGCACAACATACCATGCCTAACCTGGCCGGTGTACCCAACGTAATCTTTCGTTTTATTTTTGGTGCAGGAACCACTTGTAATAATTACGACGGTTTTGCGGTTGATGATATTTTAATTGGCGAAGCGCCGCCAAACAATCCATCGTTTACATACACCTGCATTAACAGCACAACTGTAATGTTTAACAACACATCAGATCTTTGCCCATCAAGCAACTGGGATTTTGGAGATATTGCCTCAGGACCAAACAACACATCTACCCTTACAAACCCAACACATACTTTTAGCGGACCAGGACAATATCAAATTACCTTAATCGTATCGGGGCCTGATAATGGAACTTCGGCACCCTATACGAAAACGATCAATATTCTTGGGGTAACAGCAAATCCAATAACCAACAATAATTGCTTTGGTGATAATAACGGGTCGGCAATCGCCATTGTAAATCCACCGATAGCCGCACCGTTTTTTTATAGCTGGAACACAACACCCGTGCAAACCACCCAAACAGCAACGGGGCTAACAGCAGGTTCTTATATTGTTACCGTTAACGCAAATAACAGTTGCACCGCAACCGCAACCGCAATTATTACCGGGCCACCGGCATTTGCGCCTGTTGTAAATATTATACAACCCGGCTGTGCTGTTGCAACCGGCACCGCAACCATTACCGAAACCGGCGGAACGGGCCCATACACATATACATGGTCTCCATCGGGCGGCAATGGCCCAACAGCCAGCGGACTGGTACCCGGAAATTATACAGTTACAGTTACTGATAGTAAAGGTTGTTTTGAAAATATTCCGGTAGTTATTGCAACTGTAACCACGCCAACCATCAGCATAACCAATAAAAAAGATGCCACCTGCTTTGGCGACAAAGATGGAAGCGCAACCGCTTTGGCAAACGGCGGCAATGCGCCTTATGCCTATAGCTGGAACACGGTGCCTGCACAAACAAATGCTACTGCAACAAATCTTGCTGCGGGCACTTATACGGTTACTGTAACAGATAATAATGGTTGTTCTGCAAACACATCGGTACAAATTAACGAACCTCCCAACGGCAGTTGCGGCGATGTTTATTTTGCCAATGCCTTTACGCCCGATGGCAATACAATGAATGATAATTTTGGCCCCCTGGGAAATGTGGCTGCAGTAAGTAATTATCATTTGCAGGTTTATAACCGCTATGGCGAAATTGTTTTCAGCAGCAAAGACCCCTTTGAAAGATGGACCGGTTATTATAAAACAAAACTGAACACGGGTAGTTTTGTCTGGTTTGTTACTTATACATTTAAAGGCCGTATTAAACGTTCGGAACAGGGAACGGTTATTATAATCAGGTAATTAAAACAACAGGCCCGTTCGTATTTACTGCCCCAGCTTACCCGACAGTATTTTTTGATACAACTCATTTTCTTTTTTAAGATCGGTAACCTGTTGCTGCAGGTCATGCTCCAGTGCAGATATGGTGCTAACCGGAAATTCTTTCGATAACACATCAAAAAAATTATACTCCAGTATTTCGCCAATTTTCCATAGCAGGGCAGCATGCAGCGTGCTTTGTTTAATATACTGGTTAATGCCGCCGGCATGTATGTTTAATTTTCGGGCCAGCTCGGCTTTCGAAATATGTTTTTGCTTTATTAACTGCGCCAGCATATTGCCAACATGCGGCATTGGTTTACCATTATTGGTATACATTTTTCGTAATTGAGGCATAGTATAGGTTTTACAGCTATAAATATACGTAAAAAACAAAAATGAACAGGTAATAAACTTAATTGATTAGGTAATAAACCTAAATAATAAAGTAATAAACCTAAGTAATTAGGTAATAAACATAAATAATTAGGCAATAAACCTAAAAAATAAGCTAATAACCCTAAAAAATTAGGTTTTCAATTAGCCCGGCCAAGTACCTGGCCGAAAAATAAAGCCAGCCCTATAGCAGGTTGTGTACATATATATATTGATAGTTAATATTTTGAAGTACAGGAGTGGCGTATATTTATGTGTTGCCTGCTATGTTTGGACAGTTCACAATTCCTAAAATGTTTTAGTGACAAAATCATTAAATAAGACTTTTGAAAAAGACAATTTTTATAATTATTTCGGCTGTTGTTTTAGGGTTGACATTTTATTACTTCAAGAATATTTATGGGTGGATGGAGTTTCGCAAAAACACTGACACACCAGACCAATTTCTAAATAAGACAGTAATCAAAAGAGAAGACTACACAAAGGACAGTTTGACAATATCAGCGAAATTAAAAACCCTTTTATTACAACACGAAGACTTCTTTTATAGCAAGGAATATTTTGAAGGAACAGACATAATGATTGACACAATTATATATAGCCCTGACTTCAATAAATTAGGAGTTTTAGTTCTAACTAAAAATCCAACATCAAGACAACTGATGCCGACTGAAAATAAAATGTGGTATTATAATGCTACAAGCTATTTGGGTATAAGGCAAGGTGACAGCATAAGTTTAAGTCGTCTTGGACCAGATTTTACAAATTCCACAGACGAGCAAGAACAATCAAATTATATTAGACAAGCCTGTTTCAGGACTTTTGTATCTAAAGACACCACAGAAAAGTATGTCTATAAATACAATCTTAATGACATTCGCTTTTGGACAAGTAGTGTGTGGCAAAAAATAGAAGAGGATAAAATAAAAAAGAAGGAATTTGAGGAAGAGAAAATAAAACATCCAGAAAATATTTATGAACCACCCAAACGATAACACAGCAGGCAACATGGGGTTTTGTGCAAGTGTGGCTTGACAAACAAACATCAGCCAATTGCAAATCCGGGCTGTGGTTCGGGCTGGACAAACAACTTTGAACTTTAGTTCTTAATTTCAACAATATATTTTCAATCAGCTGCGGCTGTGGGCGGACGGAATATTAATGCCACACCTGCACAAAGCCCTGGACGTTGGCTGTAATTATTTCTGACGCAACCAGTTCAATCTTCAAATCTTTATTGACAATCGATATTTCAAATGGAAAATTTTTCAAATTCAGTGCTTAAGGACATCGTTTTTCACTTTCCGGAATTACAAAATAAACATAATCAGACAACTGATTTTTTAGAACTGGACATCGCATCGGAAAATAATTCAAATTTTGGTGGACTAGTAATACAAACTACAGCAGACAAAGACATTTGGATAAGAAATTACCAAAAATGTTCCGCTTACTCTGTAGACACAACTTCGGAATTAATAAAAATTGTAGAAGGAATATTCTCCGATGATATATTGTGGGTGATCGGTTTTAAAGACGAAGAATGGATTGAGACAACTTTAGTAAAAAATGGTGCAGATATTGAAACGGAAAATGGAGTGACATACAATGTTCTTTCTTGGAGTGGCAAGTCCGACAGAATATTTAAAGTTGACGATATATAACTACAGCCAACATCAGGTTTTGTGTAATTGGGGCATGACGTTGAAGCAATCATCAGCAGTACATATCCAAGCTTTATATTCGGCGGACGTAATTCTGCCGGGCTTTTGTTGGTTAACTTCGGCATTTAGTTATAAATTTAGCTTCAGTTCCGGGCGGACAGTTGGTCAATTCCCCAACTGCAGCAATACTCGAACGTTAGCTGTAATTTTTTAAGAGCATTCTACTAAAAATAAAAAATAATATGAGCGATATTGCTGAAACAATTCAAGAACCAGTTGAACAAGCGAACAAAAGTAAAATCAATTCAAGAGTTGCACTTTTTGTTGCAATAACAGCAACTTTTATGGCTCTTTGCAACGTAAAAGATGGAAATGTTGTTCAAGCGATGTCGCAAGCACAAGCGCATAGTATTGATGCCTGGTCATATTTTC
>JAYVEQ010000014.1:0-15031 GCA_043748745.1 Chitinophagaceae bacterium
GGTTTGCACAATTAGGGAAAAGTTCTTAAAATTTTGCGGAAGTAGCTCATTTGGTAGAGCACGACCTTGCCAAGGTCGGGGTGGCCGGTTCGAGCCCGGTCTTCCGCTCAGGATTCAAAGCAGATAGCTTTTGTTATCTGCTTTTTTTTTCTTTACCAGACACTCGGGTGGTGGAATTGGTAGACAGGTCCCGATTGGAGATCGGGATTTGCAGTAATGGGAGTGACGGTTCAATTCCGTTCCGGTGTACAGTATTAGATTTTCTATGCACGAAAAGAAAGTTCTTTAATTTAAAATAAGTGTCACTCGGGTGGTGGAATTGGTAGACACGCAGGACTTAAAATCCTGTTCGCAGTAATGCGAGTGACGGTTCAATTCCGTTCCCGAGTACAATAAAAAAAGCGACAAGAAACTGTCGCTTTTTTGTTTTATTAAAAATGAGTTATTGATATTCGTATTCAATCGTTCCCATCAGCCTCCGTTCTTTTGAAAAACATTTTTCTCTCACCCGAAGCCCGTTATTGTAAGTATATTTCCAGATGTAATAATAACTGCCGCCTTCTTCAGTTGTTGTCATTTGGGTTATCTGGCCCTCATTATTATACTCAAATACATAATCCGGTAACATCTTTTGGTTGAATTGATTTAAATGCACCACATCAGTCAATCTGTTTTTGCTGTCGTAATAGTAATAATAAGTGGTGCCGCTTTTCGTATCTTTTTCTATGGAAACATTTTTATTTTCATCTGGAGAAAAAAGAACAGTGCTGATATCTGTTCTGTTTTTTATACGAACCATTTTCAGCAATAAACTATTGGCATCATATTCATAATTATGTTCTTCGGTTATCTCATTGGTAAAATCATCATCGCTGGAGTGAACATGTGATTGTATGCTTTTGATCCTGCCTTTGTCATCATAAATATAATTAGAGGTGTTTACCGCAATATCAGAACTATCCACCGTTTGAATCAGTAAACCTTCTTTGGTAAAGGTTGATGTAAAAACCGAAGCACCGGTTACATTTGATTTGGTGAGCATTTCAACCTGCGTGTAATTCCGGTTAATATTTTTCTGGCAAAAGAAGCCATCACTGGGTTTGCCATCATCTTCAAAACTGGTTACATTAACTGTTTTTATTTTTTGCCCTTTAAGATTTGCCATTTCACTTAATAGCTGCTTATTGCTTACGATGTCTTTATAATAATATTGCGCATTACTGATTAATCCCGTTGCAAATAGGGTACATCCAAGGAATATTTTTTTTATCATTTTTTTATTTTTCTGAAACAAAATTAAACTATCTTTTATTAACGTAAATTATGCCATAAACATACAACCCCGTAAACTTTATTATTTTTAACAAAATTAATGCTCATGAGCCGGCTTAAAGAAAGGAAGGAGAAGATTTGTCTGAACTGTAATACAGAACTATCCGGAAGGTTCTGCCATAACTGCGGACAGGAAAATACAGAGCCTAAAGAATCAGTCTGGGATCTCATTGCTCATTTTTTTCAGGATATAACACATTTTGACGGGAAGTTTTTCAGCAGCCTGAAATACCTGGTAGCACGGCCTGGTTTTTTATCAACAGAATATATGATTGGCAGAAGGGCTGGTTATATTAACCCCATCCGGATGTATATTTTTACATCAGCCTTTTTCTTTTTAATATTTTTTTCATTTTTTAAAATAGACAACAAAACAATAACAGCCGGCACACAAATGAATGGTAAGACTTTTGACCAGATTGAAAAGATGGACTCCCTTACTTTTGATGCCTTTACAAAAATTTTAAATAAGGAAGATGGTAAAAAGGCAATGCCGATGACCAGGGCAGAGTTTAAAAATTATTTTGACAGTGCAAAGGAAAATGCCGGATTTCAATTTACACCGGGGCATTACAAATCGAAAGCAGAATATGATTCATTGCTTAAATCAGGTAAAAAAGGTCATAACTGGTGGGAAAGACAATTTATTTATAAGCAGATTGAAGTTAATGAAAAGTTTAAGAATAATTTGGGTGGAGGTGTTAGTGCTTTTACAAATATTTTATTACATAGTCTTCCGCAGATGTTCTTTATTTTATTGCCTCTTTTTGCGCTGATACTTAAGCTACTTTATATCCGCAGGAAAAATTATTACTATGTGAACCACGGCATTTTCAGTATTCATTTTTATATTTTCAGTTTTATAGCTATGCTGGTAATGTTTGCTCTGGGTAAGGTGAATAGTTTTTTGAACTGGGGATTTATTAAGTTTATCGAAGTAATGATTGGTTTCGGGATTTTTTTCTACCTGTATAAGGCCATGCATAATTTTTACAGACAGCAACGGGCAAAAACAATTATCAAATTTTTAATCCTCTGTTTCCTCCTTTTCGTTATCACCATGTTGCTGTTTGTTATATTTATATTTTTCTCTCTTTTTAAACTTTAAATTTTATGGCTTCAGCTAACAGTGATGCATTTGACAGGTTGGTTAATATTATGGATGATCTTAGGGCGAAATGCCCATGGGATAAAAAGCAAACCATACAAACACTCCGGCAATTAACAATAGAAGAAACTTATGAACTGGCTGATTCCATTACCGATAATGACTGGAAAGGGATAAAAGAAGAGTTGGGCGATATTTTACTGCACATAGTTTTTTATGCCAAAATAGGTGCAGAACAAAAACAATTTACATTGGATGAAGCCATCAATGGGGTTTGCGATAAATTAATCTCCAGACACCCACATATATATGCTGATACAATAGTTAATGATGAAGAAGATGTAAAAAAGAATTGGGAGAAACTGAAACTCAAAGAAGGCAAAACCTCCGTTTTAAGTGGCGTGCCAAAATCTTTACCCTCTATGGTTAAAGCCATGCGCTTACAGGAAAAAGCCAAACAGGTAGGGTTTGAATGGGATACCAAAGAGCAGGTTTGGGAGAAAGTTGAAGAGGAGATCAAAGAACTGCAACAGGCGATTGGTAATTTACAAGTGGTAATGGATAAAAATAATTCAGCCGGTGAGAAGCTGGAAACAGAGAGGCTTTCAGGCGAAGTTGAGGACGAATTGGGAGATGTTTTTTTCTCTTTGGTAAACTTTGCAAGGTTTTTGCATGTAGATGCTGAAAATGCGTTGGAACGTACAAATAAAAAATTCATAGATCGGTTTACCCGGATGGAGGCGGAAGCTTTAAAAACCGGTAAACACCTGCATGATTTAAGTTTGGAGGAAATGGACAGCATTTGGAACAGGATAAAGAAAAACTAAATATTTTAATTGATTCATTGCAAAACAACTTTTCTTTTAAGCCCTTTTTTATAAAAAACAGTTATCTGCTGATAATTGCTGCCTGGTTAATTACCATATCCTTTATTATTGATAATTACTGGTCGGGCAATGCGTCTTTATCTGCTGTACGCAGTAATATTGAGAACTATGTTCAGCAACAGGAAAAAGATTTTAAGTTATTACTGACCGATACCGGTTTAATAAAAAAAATAAATGACAATGAGTTTGATGAGCAGGAGCTTCTTCAACTCTCCAACAAAAAATATTTCATTTACCGTTATTTTGTAAATGACATTGGGCTTCATAATCTGATCTTTTGGAATACACAGGCTATACTTCCTTCGGAAAAAATAATTACATCCCTGGATAACTCCGGGTTTATACTGTTGAAAAACGGTTATTATGCCTGGCGAAAATTAAACACTCCCACAAGTATTACGGTTGCCCTGATTCCGATCAAGTGGAATTATTTTGTTACCAATACTTATCTCCGTAATTCGTTTGCAACAGGTACTGAAATTGAACGTAATTATGATATTTCTGATCAGCCTACCAATGCTTCAGTAAAATCTATAGCTGGCAATAAATTATTTTATCTTACCGAAAAATCAGGCAATGTTGTTCCAAAAAATAACCTGATTGCGGTTTGGTTTCGTATTTTGGCTGTTATATTTATTTTCTTCTTTGTTCATTTAAGTGCCACTTTCATTGCTGTCAACCGGGGGCTTAAGCATTCTGTTTTATTTTTAGTAATTACCATTTTGGCATTTCGGTTGATCAGCTATTTTTTCTCTTTTCCTGTAAATTTCAGACAATTTGAGTTATTCGATCCTTCAATTTACGGTTCCAATATTGTTTTTCGTTCTTTGGGCGACCTGTTAATAAATTCTGTTTTATTTACCTGGATAATTCTATTTATCCATAATCAATTAATGGAAAAGAGGGTTGTGATTGCCAATAAAAATACAACTTTTAAATGGCTGATTTTAATTACAGTGAGTATTATACTGTTATCTGCAACATTTATTTGCGGGCAGGTAATACGCGGCATGGTAGCGGATTCGCAGATATCGTTTGATGTCATCAACTTCTTTACGTTAAATATTTACAGCATTGTCGGTTTTGTGGTTTTGTGTTGCATTGCCATCGGTTATTTTTTATTGAGCCAGATATTAATTTATCTTTTACAACCTTTATTTTTAAAAAACTTTCCGGGCATTTTCCTGGCTGTTGCAGTGGGCGGATTGATATACCTCTCATTTCAAATAAGCCTGGCAAATGCCGGATTTGAATTATTTATTCTGATTTGGCTTGTGATTTACCTGCTGTTGTTAAGCCGGGATGGTCTTTCTTTATCTTTAAACAAGATCAATTCAACACGGTTAATATTCTGGTTATTCTTTTTTTCATTAACCATTACAGGCATCATAGTTTTGGAAAACAGTAAAAAGGAACTCCGTAACCGGGAACATTATGCCGAAATACTTTCAACCAAAACCGATCCAACCAGTGAAATATTATTGAATACACTGCTTACAGATTTCAGCAACGGATTTTTAGCAGATAATTTTTACCGCCTGGAAAATGAAAAGGAAAATAAATATTTTAAAGACAGCCTGGTTAGTGGCAACTTTTCGGGTTATACCAATAAGTATGAAACAAAGATCTTCACTTTTGATGCAAGAGAAAACCCTTTATACAACCAGGACAATGCCGGTTTCAATGAATTGAATACCGTTTTAAAAACACAGGCCAAGGCTACCAATATTCCGGACCTGTATTATTATGATGAATCTTATGACCGCTTTAGTTATATAAGCAGGAAAACTGTTACAAGCAGCCTGGGTGATACTCTGGGATATGTATTTGTGCTGGCTAATCCCAAAAAATTTAAAACTGATGCTTTAAACCTTGAACTTTTTTCCAAAGGTAAAAGCAATGCCATTGAAAATTCGCCGGTATATGCATTTGCGGTATATAATAACCTGCAATTGGTAAACAGCCATAATGATTATGCTTTTGCCACCAGGTTAACCGCCCAACAGGTGCCGAAGGATGAATTTGTAATTTATAAAAAAAATGGGTATGATGAACTGTGGTATAAAACAGGGCCACAAAAAGTTGTGATCATTGCCAAGGAGAATAATTTTCTGATAGAATCCATAACTCTGTTTTCTTATTTGTTTTGCGCATTTTTGCTTGTAGCAGGTATATTCTGGTTATTAAATATCAGCATACGGGCAAGATTTAAAAAACAACGTTTTAAAAACTATTGGCAGCTTAGTATCCGCAACCAGATTCATGGTACCGTTATTTTTATCAGTGTACTTTCTTTTTTGGTAATAGGGATTGCTACCATCATGTTTTTTATCAACAGGTACGAGAACAGCAACCGGGAGAAATTAAGCCGGGTCATACATGTAATGGAAAATGAAGTAAGGGTTTCTTTATCCGAATTACCTATTTTTAATGATGTGGTAAAAGTTTATGATGATGCTTACCGTGAAAACCTGGAAAAACTTATTGATAAGATATCTGAAATTCATGCAGTGGATGTTAACCTGTACGACCTTGATGGTAATTTAAAAGTTTCTTCATTGCCGTTGCCTTACAACAAAGGGATCATCAGTACCAAGATGGATCCGGTGGCTTATTATCATCTCAACCATAAAAAAGAAGTACAATATTTTAAAGAAGAAAAAATTGGCAAACTTAATTTTATCAGCAATTATGTACCGGTAATAGATCGTAATGGCAGGGAGTATGCCTATCTGAATATCCCTTACTTTACTTCTGAAAGTAAATTGCAGGAAGAGATCGCCAATTTCCTGGTAACCATCATCAACCTGAATGCTTTTATATTTTTAATTGCCGGAATTGTAGCCCTTTTTATTACTAACCGGATTACGCGGTCATTTTCTTTTATCAGCGATAAAATGAAAGCCGTAAACCTGGGGCAACTGAATGAAGCCATTGACTGGAAAAGGGATGATGAAATAGGCGACCTGGTTAAAGAGTACAATAAAATGGTTGCTAAATTAGACGATAGTGCTGTAGCCCTTGCTAAGAGTGAACGGGAGGGAGCATGGCGTGAAATGGCCAGGCAGGTTGCTCATGAAATAAAAAATCCGCTTACCCCGATGAAGTTAAGCCTGCAGTACCTGCAAAAATCCATTACCAATAATTCGGCTAATGTAAAAGAACTTACTGCAAATGTTGCACAAACATTGGTTGAACAGATCGATCACCTTAACCATATTGCCGGTGAGTTCAGCCAGTTTGCCAACATCGGAAATCCCTATAATGAAATATTTGATTTAAATGATGTGATAAAAATGGTAACACAGTTACATGCTATTGATGACAGGTTGAAATTGAACTGGAACCCATTGCCAAAACCGGTAATGGTAAATGCCGACCGGACGCACCTGAACCGGTTATTTACTAATCTTATTCAAAATGCCATGCAGGCAGTGCCTGATGAAAGAACTGTGGAGATAAAGATTGATGAAGAAGTAACAAACGGAAAAGTTTTGATAAAAGTAAAAGACAATGGTAATGGTATTGCCGAAGAATTGCAATCAAAAATATTCACACCCAATTTTACCACAAAAACTTCAGGTACCGGCCTTGGGCTTGCTATGAGTAAAGGAATTGTTGAGCAGGCCAAGGGAAGGATATGGTTTGAAACAAAAACAGGGGAAGGGACTACTTTTTTTGTAGAGTTACCTGTTGTACCTGAAAAATAATTTTCAATACAGATCCTGCTGTAATCTCCTGTTTATTTTTTTAATAATATCTTTCTGATACAAATCAGGTGTGCTGTTAAAACCAGCGGTACAATACAAGCCGGTAACCACACATACGGAAAATAAAAAATCGCTTTGTTTGGTTGGTCAAAACCAAATTGCTGAAAAACAGAAGGTGCAGAAAGTACAGCATTAAAAACAATATTTAATAAGAGGCCGAGGCAAATAAAGTTCCAAAGCAACAGCATAGTTTTAGAAAAATAATTTTTTACGTACCCAAAATAAAAAACAAAGGGAGCAGTGATGCCGGAAAAAATATCAAAGTTCCTTCCTTCAAAAGTCATCAGCTGCGGAACGCTTTTGTAAATGAATAGCCAGTAAAGGCATATCTCTACCGGAATCCTTACGATATGTAATAGCGTTAATGTTTTTGCATCCAGGCTGTTAATGTAGTTTCTTCCATTTGCTGAAACAAATAAACCGATAATAAATAAAATTGCCGGTGGAGCTATTAATGCAAACCTTGGGGGGAAAGTATCTGTAATGGTATAAAATCCTGATAAACTTAAAGCGGCCTGTAATAATGTCCAGGTAAATATTATTACTAAAGTAATTTTTGAATTGCTGGTTGCTTTATAAAAAAAGAATATAGTTAACAGGGTTGCAAGTATGAAAACAATGTTTACATATATGGGTAAGTTGCTTATCATAATTAAATTTTTAGCGTAAACCTTTTACATATTTTCTGTTTTGTATAAATGATTCAAATTCGGCTAAACCTAAGCTGCTTAGATTCTGTGCTTTGGTAACCATCGCTTTTTGGGCAGCTAAAACACCATACCTGTTATCCTTAAAACCCTCAATGCTGTGGGCATCGGGATCAATAGATATTAAAACATTTTTCTCCAGTGCATAATTAATAAAACGCCAGTCAATATCCAGGCGACTGGGATTTGCATTCAGTTCTATCACCACCTGGTTAGCAGCACAGGCATCAATTATTTTTTTATGATCAACAGGATAGCCTTTTCGGCTTAATAATAATCGGCCTGTTATATGGCCTAAAATAGTTGTGTATGGATTTTCAATAGCAGTTATCAGCCGTTGCATCGCTTTCTCTTCCGTCATTTTTAGTATACTGTGTACAGATGCGATCACAAGATCAAAGGTAGAAAGTATATTATTGCTGTAATCAAGACCACCATCATATAAAATATCACTCTCAATACTTTTAAAAATTTTAAAGCCATTCAGTTTGTTATTTAGTTCATCAATCAGCTGATGTTGTGCTTTAATTTTCTCTTCATGCAGGCCCTGGGCATAAAAAGCACTCTTGCTATGGTCACTTATCACCAGGTATTCAAAACCCTCATCTTTTGCTGCTTTAGCCATTTCTTCCAGGGTATTGTTCCCATCGCTCCAGTTGCTGTGGCTGTGGATGATTCCTTTTATATCTTCCGGCTGTATTAGTTCAGGTAGGGGAGATATTCTTGCCCGGTCAATAATTTCAGCTGATTCTCTTAAGCAGGCAGGTATATAATTGATATTTGCCCGGGTAAAGATTTCCTTATCATCAGTCGCAAAGCAACCTGTAAAATCAATATTTGGGAACTGAGTCAGAAATGCATTAACAAATTCGGGGCTTCCTTTAGTAGTAAATAGTTTTTTTTCCGGTGAATTAGCTCCAGTGTGTAACCTTAGTTTTAGTCCATTTAAAAGTTTATATACCAGGTTATCAGTGTTCTCTTCGAGCAATTCAGGCGGATTAGCGGTTTTAAACTTTGGTTTAATGATTTCATTGGCGATGTTAACTACATATTCAAGCTCATCAATTATTTCCAGCTGACGTTTAAAACTACCTGTTATAAATACATTTTGGGGCAAAAATAGTTTTTCAAGGTAGGCAGTAATTTGTGGTTCAACTGTCTCAACCTGGGGATATAAATAACTGCCCCGGCTGCTTAAATAATATTCAATGGTATCAATTATATTTTGCTGTGTTTTTTCTCCAAAACCTTTATAAAGTTTAAGGCGGTTCTCTTTACAGGCATATAAAAGTTCGCCTATGTTCTCTATTTCCATCTCTTTCCAGATGGTAGAAATTTTTTTTGGGCCGATACCTTTTATGTTCAGCATTTCTATAACACCTTCAGGAGTTTTTTCAATCATTTCCTGCAAAACATGTAATGATCCTGTTTCCAAAATTCCAATGATTTTTTTTGCAGATGATTCGCCGATACCTTTTATTTCAGAAATTTTTTCTTTAGGTATTTCACTTAATTGTAATGGTAATTTTTCGATATTGAATGCTACCGAAGCATACGATTTTGCCTTAAAATTATTTTCTCCGTGGATGTCCATTAATTTGCTCAAAAGCGAAAAAAGGTCGGCTATTTGGTAATTATCCATGTTTAAAAGTAATAAATGTAAAATTAGAAAGAGACCTAAATTTACTTTTTTAAGCATAAATTATTTCTATTTCGGGGCTGGTAAAATATTTTTTTTTGAACTAAAAAAATGAAATGAGGTAATTTTTTTTGAAAAAAAACGGGGATAATAATTTTGACATAAATGTTTTTACAGTACAATTAATCGGTAAAATATTTATGCCTGAAAGTATTACTAAATAAAAAAATGATCCTGTAAATGATTGAGTGAAATGTAGTCTGTCAAAGGGATACATAGAAAAAGTCCCGGAATATTCCAGGACTTTTAAGTTATTTTGCTTTTTAAAAAAGCGAAGCTTACTTCTTCTTAGCAGCTTTCTTTTTAGGAGCAGCTTTTTTCTTAGGAGCAGCTTTCTTTTTAGGAGCAGCTTTTTTAGCAGCGGCTTTTTTTGGAGCAGCTTTTTTTGCAGCTTTTTTCTTTGTTGCCATTTTTTTAAAATTTAATTGGTTAGTAAATAATACTTAAAAGTAAAAATATTTTTTAAACTACCAAAAAAAAATATTAAAAAATTATGCTGTGGCTTCAATAGCCGAAACTGAAACAACTGTTTTGTCGCCCTTGGTTTTTTTAAATTCAACCAACCCATCGGTTAATGCAAAGATGGTAAAGTCTCTTCCTACTCCAACATTTTTACCGGGATGATAAGTTGTTCCGCGTTGGCGGATAATAATATTTCCCGCAATGGCCGGTTGACCACCGTAAATTTTTACACCTAATCTTTTACTGTGTGAATCACGACCGTTTTTTACCGAGCCTTCACCTTTTTTGTGTGCCATGTTTTATAAGTTTTGTGTTTTGTGTTTTGTGTTTTGTGTTATGCATTTTTAAACTGCAATAACTTTTAACAATCAACTTTTTTAATTAAGCAATTGCAGTTACTTTAATGTGTGTGTACTGCGTACGATGTCCGTGCTTTTTACGGAACCCCTTCCTTCTTTTCATTTTAAAAGCAATTACCTTGTCACCTTTTATAAGGTCACTGATAATCTCTGCTTTTACAACTGCTTTTACTGCAGATCCTGCAACTACGTTTCCGTCGCTGTCAGTCATTAATACATCGGCAAACTCTACGGAGTCACCGGCCTTGCCCTCAATATGAGGTACATATAAGCTGTCGCCTGCTTTAACTTTAAATTGCTGACCTGCTATTTTTACTACTGCTAACATAAATATCCCAAATTTAGGACGGCAAAGGTAAGGGTTTAGCTTTAAAAAGGAGCAAGGTTTTTGAAAAAATATATACACGTAAAACGACCTGTTGGGGAAAAGCTAACCAATACCTGTTGAAAATCAGGGATAACATGCTTTTGCATCAGCTATAAACTGTTTATATTCGCTTCAATTATATGCGTTATATATACCGGTTTCTACATATTGTATTCACTGTTTATGCTTTTATACCTTTTACGGTATTCCTGCTGCTGATTTTCCCCATTGTAGTAGTGGCTTCTTTTTTTGGTAAGATAAGGGGAGGCAATTTCATTTATAAGCTATGTAGAATCTGGTCAGGGTTTGTTTTACTCATGCTGGGTATCTTTCACCGGACCAGTTTTGAGGTTCTGCATGATACAACCAGGCAATATGTATTTGTTTTTAACCATATTTCCTTTTTGGATATTCCGGTAATGCTTAAAACTATCCGGGGTCAACATATAAGGGTATTAGGGAAGGCTGAGATGACAAAGGTTCCACTTTTTGGTTTTATTTATAGAAATGCTGCCATTTTGGTTGAAAGGGATAATCCCGAAAAACGAGCCAGGAGTGTGGAACAGCTTAAATCGGTTATAAAAAAAGGTATTTCAATTGTGATTGCCCCGGAAGGAACATTTAATATGACACATAATCCATTGAAGGAATTTTATGACGGGGCATTTAAAATTGCGATAGAAACTCAAACACCCATCAAGCCCATTTTATTTTTAGATACCTACGACCGTATGCACTACAAATCAATTTTTACACTTAACCCAGGCAGATCGAGATCGGTTTACCTAGCCGAAGTAAGTGTAGAAGGGTTAACCCTAAATGATGTTGCTTTTTTAAAAGAGAAGGTATATAAAATTATGGAAGAAGGTTTGATAAGGTATCAAGCCAGCTGGATACAACCAACTGTTTAAAAAGTAAAGCCCGAAAACTTAGATTAACTTTAGCCACGCAAGATGAGCAATGGAAACGAAATAGTATTTGCAGATGATTCATCTGGTTTTTGGGCAGAGATCATTCTTCCGCTGGCATTGCCCACAACTTATACTTATTCCATCCCAACACATTTTTTAGAAAAAGCAAAACCGGGTTGCCGGGTTGAAGTGGTTTTTGGAAAGTATAAAAAATATGCCGGTATAATCAAATCGGTACTTGATAAAAAACCTCCCTATCTAACCAAAGACATTTTGAATGTACTGGATGACGAATCCATTTTATATCCACAGCAGTTACAACTCTGGCATTGGCTCAGCGAATATTATATGTGCAGCGAAGGCGAAGTGATGGCTGCTGCTTTACCCACTCATTTTAAATTAAGCAGCGAAACCATTTTAATTTATAACGAAGAGATCGGCGAAGATTTTACCCATTTAACCGATGAAGAATTTTTAGTGGCTGAGGCTTTGCTGTTAAAAAAAGAATTAAGATTAACAGAAGTTCAGCAGATACTGGACATAACACATGTTTATCCCCTGGTAAAAAAACTGATTGATAAAAAAGTATGTTTTGTTTGGGAAGCCATGGATGAGCAGTATAAAGTAAAGAAAGAGAACTATGCACTGTTAAATCCTGAATATGGTAATGAAGAAAAATTGAGTGAACTGCTGAATAACTGGAGCAGGGCACCCAAACAAATGGAATTATTGTTATCGTATCTGCATCTCCAAAAAACAGAAACAGAAGTTACACAAACTGCGCTGCTGAAAAAATCAGGAGCTTCTGTTGCCCAGTTAAAAGGCCTTGTTGAAAAAAATATTTTATTCATTGAGCAAAGAGCAGTTGACAGGATAAGATCGCTTCCTAAAAATGTAGAAATTGATTTTGAGTTCAGTGCTGCTCAGCAGGAAAGTTCGGATGCGGTTGCAAAAGCTTTTGAAACAAAAAATGTTTGCCTATTGCATGGTGTAACCGGCAGTGGCAAAACCCAGGTGTATGTTAAACTGATCGAGAAATATTTTTTGCAGGGGCAACAGGTTTTATATCTCCTGCCGGAGATCGCATTAACAACGCAGATCATCCGTCGCCTGCAAAAACATTTTGGCGGCAATATCACCATCTATCATTCCCGTTTTAACAATAATGAACGTATTGAACTTTGGAATAAAATACGGACCGGTGAAGTAAAGATAGTATTGGGTGCAAGGAGCGCCCTTTTTCTGCCCTTTAAAGACCTCGGACTGATCATAGTGGATGAAGAGCATGATTCATCATTCAAGCAGCAGGATCCGGCTCCCAGGTACAATGCAAGAGATGCTGCCATTTATTATGCATCGCTTTTTAAAGCTAAAGTTTTATTGGGTAGTGCTACACCATCGGTTGAAAGTTATTTCAATGCGGTGAATGATAAATATGCGTTGGTAGAATTGAATGAACGTTTTGGAGGAATAAAATTACCGAAGATAGAAATCATTGATACCAGGCAGGTTGTGCAAAAAGGAAAAGTGATGATCAGTCCGCAATTGAAAGAGGCCGTGCAAAAAGCACTGGAAGCAGACCGGCAGGTTATTTTATTTCAAAACCGCCGGGGTTATAATCCATATTTGATTTGTGGTGCCTGTGGTTTTATTCCGCAGTGTACACATTGTGATGTTTCGCTTACGTTGCACAAGTTCAGCAACAAACTGCATTGCCATTATTGTGGCAGTACCTATCCAAAATTAATTACCTGCCCGGCATGTGGCAGTAACAACTGGTTGGAGAAAAATTTTGGCACGGAGAAAATTGAGGAACAACTGGAAGATGATTTTCCCAAATACAAAATTGCAAGGATGGATGTGGATAGTGTGCGTGGCAAGACCGCACATGATAATTTGATTCAGCTGTTTGAACAGCACCGCCTGGATATTTTAGTAGGCACACAAATGGTGGTTAAAGGGTTGGATTTTGATAAGGTAAGTCTGGTGGGTATTTTAGATGCTGATGGTTTACTTGCCTTTGCCGATTTCAGGGTTAATGAACGGGCCTTTCAGTTGATGGAGCAGGTAAGTGGCCGTGCAGGAAGGAAAAAGGAACAGGGTAGAGTACTGATACAATCAACTAATGTTAAGCATCCCGTTTTACAATTGGTGCAACAGCATAATTACAAACAGTTTTATGCAATGGAGATTGAAAAGCGTAAAGAGTTTTTCTATCCTCCCTACAGCCGAATTATTTTGCTAACTTTAAAACACAAGGATAAAAATATTGCAACAGCAGCTGCAGAAAAACTGGCTGTATTGTTAAAGCCGGATCTGAAAGATTTTATTGTTGGTCCTGCTGCACCTGTTGTAAACCGCATACGCAATCAATATTTAATGGAGATCCTCATCAAGTTGCCTAAAGAACCGGCTATGAGCATGAGGTATAAAGCTGCCATCAGAAACCATATCAATTTAATGACTGGTGAAAAGAATTTTAAAAGTGTAAACGTAATTGCTGATGTAGATAAAATGTAAAAGCCCCGGCCCCCTCTATCTCCCCACGAAGGGGGAGGAAATGGAGAAGATAAAAGAGAAGATTGATTTTTATTTCTGTTTTTTGATCCAAACATTATTTACTTAACATGCAGGTACAGGAAAATATATCAATTAAACAATACAATACGTTTGGCATCAATGCATATGCAAAGCTATTTGCTAAATTCAATTCGATAAATGAATTAAGCAAACTGCTTGAATTCAAACAAGGAGCAACCGATAGCGGGAAACAAGAAACTCTTATTTTAGGCGGCGGCAGCAACGTCCTCTTCGCCAAAGATTTTAACGGACTGGTTTTAAAAAATGAGATCAAGGGGATTAAAGAGATCAAGGAAGATGAGCATCACATATATGTACAGGCAGGAGCAGGTGAGAACTGGCATCAATTTGTTTTGCATTGTATCCATAACGGCTGGGCAGGGGTTGAAAACCTTTCGCTGATTCCCGGAAATATAGGCGCTTCTCCTATGCAGAATATTGGGGCTTATGGAGTAGAGGTAAAAGATGTATTCTATTCGCTTGAGGCATACCATATCCGTGATAAAAAGATGGTGAATTTTACATTGAATGATTGTGAATTTGGTTACCGGGATAGTGTGTTCAAAAGAAAATTTAAAAATGAATTTGTGATAACCAATGTTACTTTCCGGTTGAACCGGATTCCTGACTATAATATTTCTTATGGCGCTATCGGGCAGGAACTGGAGAAGATGGGAGTGAAAGATCTGAGCCTGCAGGCCGTATCGCAGGCTGTAATAAATATCCGCAGCAGTAAATTACCCGACCCTGCAGTAATTGGCAATGCCGGAAGTTTTTTTAAGAATCCTGAAATAAGTAATGATCAGTTTGCAAATCTTAAAAAACAATTTCCTGGTATTGTTGGATATG
>JAYVEQ010000015.1:0-39508 GCA_043748745.1 Chitinophagaceae bacterium
CCGGTGCTTACCCAGCTTACCAACGAACCTAAGCCAGCTTACCTGCTGGGGTGGGTAGGTTTGGGTACAGCGGTGGGGGTACCCACCCCTGCAGGTGGGCAAGTTTAGGTAAAAGCTAAGCCAGCTTACCTTTAAGGTGGGGGGAGGGTACCCTGTAGGGTGGGGTACCCCACCCCAATAGGTACCCACCCCCACCCCTTAGGGTGGGGGTAGTGGGAAAAATTGTTAAATTTTAAGGCGGCGGTGGGAAAATGATGAAAAATGCAGGAATGGGTAGTTTAACAATAAAGAGCGGGCTGGTTATTGCTGATAGCCGATGCTGCAGATGCCATCAGCACAAACCGGCCTGCCGGCTTTGCTCTGCTGAAACTTTGCGAAGGCGGGCAGGCAGGCACCTGCAAAGAGACTCGCCTGATAAAATAAAAATTGAATGGTAGTTGTATTGGCGCCGTAACAATAAAAAAGGCGAACATTAGTTGCTTGAAAATCAATGCATATTTTTTTGAAAACCGGATAAGAGTGGCGTATATTTATGTGTTGCCTGCAATTTTTACTGATCGAGTGCTCATATTTAAACATTGGCATTTAAAGACATGAAGACATAGTTTTATGAAATCAGTTATTTTAATTTTAGTGTTTGTAATTGGTGGACTAATTTTCTTTAGTTTGAATATTAAAAAACAAAATGAAATAGATAAAGTATGTTTAGAAGATTTGGACCTGCAATTAATTGGAGTGATAGACACAGTTTATGAGGGTAACAATTACCATGGCTACGGAATTATTCGGTTAAAAATTATTAGCTCAAATATAAAAGAATATGATCCACGTTCTAAGCAGGAATTTTACTTCTGCATTATAAAAAATGGAATGGCAGAAATGTATGATCACACACCAACCAATTTGAAACAAGACACCTTGATATACAACACAAAATTGAAATTGAGCGCCTTTTTACGGAATGGGAAAAAGGAACAAGAAGGTTCTATTTCAGTAAATGCAAACAAAGACTACTATAGTTACATCAAAAGAAAAACAATATTCGAGCAAAAGGAATAAAGGCATATAAAAATCGGGTTTTCTCATTCAATTAAATTTACCGTATGCTTTACGAAATAAAACTGCAGGCAACATTGGTATTTGCAAAAGCTGGGCGGACGAAAGCCGTGTTTCAACTTTTATTTTTCAAATTGGCTTTATATCGGGCAGGACGTTAGTAATTTAGCCATGTGCAAATCATCAACTTTTATTTATAAATTTAACTTCAGGTAGCCGGGCTGACAAATATCTATTTCCCAGCCTTCGCAAATACCTGGCCGTTAGTGGCAAAGCTTCGAACAAATCGTATTCTATACTCAATACCAAAATTTAAAACAATCATATATGGAGATAGGATATAAAAACCTCGGTTATTTTTTTCTGATATTGTTAGGTCTTGTTTTTCTGGGCTTTTTTAAAACTTACTTTGGATTATTTCCCGGGTTCAACGCAGAAACAACACCAGTAGTACATTTTCATTTTTTTGTGCAATTTTTGTGGGTATGTATACTTATTACACAACCACTGCTTATTCGCTATGAAAAGTTCAAAATACATCGCCTGATCGGGAAACTTACTTATGTTTTAGTGCCTCTCATAGTTGTTTCTATTATTTTAATGTGGCAAAAAGGGATAACAGATCCTGCAACTGAAAATTCACCCGTAAATTATTTACGCTATCTTCTTAAAAACCATTTTCACTCATTGTGTGATATGCTGTTGTTAATCACTTTTTATTCGCTTGCCATCTTTAACAAACAAACCACTAAAGTGCACATGCGTTATATGATCGCAATTGCTTTGCTATATATTGATCCAACACTTAGTCGCTTATCGAGCTATTGGTTTAATGTTAGCGATTCCAATTCTGATTTGGTCACAATTTTATTTGCTGACCTGATACTTTTAGGATTGATCTTCTACGATATAAAATTCAATCGCTCGTACAAACCTTATCTATTTGCTTTGTCGTTGTTTTTGATTTATCACGTTAGTTATTTCATATTCTATTATTAATTTCTAGGTATTTAAAATCGACATTTTCTGCCGCCGTAGGTAAATATTGCCGCCGTCTGGGCTTTGACCAACGGCGTATTAGGTTTAGTAATTTTATTTTGCCCTAGAAGAATATTTTTTTATCATCTTCGCCTTTAGCTGTGAGGCCAGGCGGCAGCAAAGGGTTTACAAGAATCAATCACTAAAAGAACAACCTCTGTAACAATTATTTAAAAAGGTTTGTGTTACATAAACCTGGCTAATGATGGGATTACAACTATCAAAAGTAAAAGATTAAAAAAACAACCGTTCCACCGTCCAATACCCGGCCATAATTGTAATTAAGATGGATAAAGGAATTACTATTGCTTTGCGGTAATAAGGTTTGTTACCAAACCATTTGCCAAACAAAAAGAAAGCAGATAAGATAACAGCAAGCTGTCCCAGCTCAACACCTACATTAAACATGATGAGTGATGTGAGATATGAATTTTGTGGTAAACCTAAAGCGCCAAGTGCATTGGCAAAGCCCATACCGTGTACCAGGCCAAATAAAAATACGATGCCTATTCTTGATTTTTTTAAAGTAGGAGATAAAATGTTTTCCAACGCCACATACATGATTGACAAAGCGATGATGGGTTCTACAATTTGCGGTGATGGTGTAATTACTTTGAACATAGCCAAACCCAGTGTTATGGAATGTGCCAAAGTAAATGCAGTTGCCTGCCATAGTACGGGTTTTAATTTTGGGCTGAGCAGGAAAAGGCTGAGTACAAAAAGAATATGATCGAACCCAAGCGGTATGATATGGGTAAAGCCCAACTGCAGGTATAAGATAGCTGCATCTCCTTTACTCATTTTCTCCAGTTCGCCAACTACATCATGTGCAAACAATGACTGGCTTACTAAAAACATTATTATTAATATTGCTGCTGTTTTTTTCATTCTTAAATTATTTTATCCGCAGAATCCTGCGGAGTGTCAGCCTGAGACTGTGGAAGGCGATATGGTTTATAATGTTTTTTCAACACTTAATCCGTCTTCGGCAGGCTCAGACTGACAGGCTTTTATTTTCAGGTTATACTATTAAAAAAATACTGCCAGTTTCAGCCTTGCAAAGAAAGGTGTTCCCGGTGTATAATTCAGCTCTGTAACAGGCATTGTTTCGTTTTTTAATTGCGATTCTGTTGCAAACTGTGCTTCGTTCCATTTTACATTAAAAATATTTTCTAAGGCAAACCCAATTTCATATTTTGGTTTAGTAAAGTTTACAGCAGCATCCAGTAAAAAATATCCTTTTGCTGTTATCGTATTATCTTCATTGGCCGGCCTGCTTTTTATGTAGCGATATGTGAGACCGCCATTAAACCCTTCTTTTGCTTTATAAAATAATCCGCCGGTGCTGGTAGTTGTTGGTGCCAGCGGAATATAATCTTCGCCTTTTTGTTGGCCAATTGCCCTGGGTTTTGTAAAATTAATATTGGCATTGGCAAATAAATTTTTAGTAAACTGGTAACGTGCAATTACATCAACACCCTGCCTTTGGGTTTTACCGCTTGGCTCAATATTTCCATCATCGCCAACATATACAAATTCCTGGTCGAGAAATAAATACCATGCAGCCACATTGATAAATAAATTTTTTGTTGGCTTAAGTATTACGCCAAAGTCGGCCCCGTAGGCAGCAGGTAATATTTCCTTGCCTGAATTTGCAGTAACAACACGGGTATCATTGGAGTGAAAACCTTTACCGGCTTTTACATAAAGCTGCAGTGTTGGATGAACAGTGTATTGAATATTTAATTTAGGACTTACTATTGTTTTACGCTGTGATGGCTGTTGTGCAGCAGTTAATTTATCGAAGTAATTAAAATGAAAATAATCTAACCGCACACCTGCACTGATGAGCCATTTGCCAACAGTAAGCTGCTGATCGGTAAATGCAAAAGCATTCAGTTCTTTTATATCGCCAAGTTTTACGTAATCTAAAAACTGCCGTTTTACAACATGGGCAAGTTTGCTGCCGGTTGTGGCATCATACCGTAGCCCGATGCCGTCAGTAGAATTTAAAACTGCATTACCGAAAAAAGATTTTTGTTTTAATTTAGAACTGTAGCCAAAAATATTGCGCTGCTCTGCCTGATTTATCTCATCGCCGTTAACAGGATCGTTCAGGAAGAATGTAAAATCAGAATATAAATTGAATTTATACCTGCTGTAATAAGCCTGGTTCTCCCAGGTTGAACCATTTTTAAATTGTGTAGATAAGATGATATTGGCATTATATCTTTCTGTATTGCCGCCTTCACTTGGGTCAATAGAACCGAAACGTTCAATAGTACCGTCTTTTACTGCCCTGTCAGGAATTTGCCCGCTTGCATCCCATTTACTTTTAAATGCCGACGCTGATGCGGTTAATTGCATAGCAGGTGAAATTACCAGGTTGTATTTGCCGAATAAATTAAAGCGGTTAAAATTTTGTTTGTTAATGGTGGGTCCATCCGTATAATTAAATTCACCGGCAATATATGCACTTTGCCTGTCCTTGTTCTTTTTTATCAGATCTATCATGGCCAGTGTTCTGAAAGTATTAAATCTTCCTCCCTCTACCTGAATTAAACTTTTAGCAATATTTTTAAACGTTGAAAACGAAACATAACCTGCCGTATTTAAATTACCATGCTGGGTATAATAAGGGCCTGCACCAAAGTCAATATTATTAATTGTTTCTGGTATTATAAAATGCGAATCGGCATAACCCTGTCCATGTGCATGGCTTACCATATTCACCGGTAATCCATCCACACTTACCTGTACATCTGTACCATGATCACAATCGAAGCCACGTAAAAAAATCTGCTCTGCCTTACCACCACCTGCATGCTGTGCAATAAATAACCCCGGCACCAAACGGAGCAGCTCCTGCGTATTTCTTACAGGTTTAAGGTCAAGGTCAATTTTACTGAGTGTACTGAATTTTGATGCAACATTGCTTTCCAGCACAATCGCTTCCAGACTTACCAGATCAGGTTGCAGGGCAATAATATTTTCTTTATTCTCGTCAGCAGTAACTGTAGCCGCCTTATAACCTATGTAAGAAACCGTTAATTGAGTGCCTGATATTAAAATAAAATTTCCGTTTTGATCGGTAGATGTTTTTGCCAGCTTTGTATCGGCATCTGAAACCGATACCGCTTCCAATGGTTGTCTGCTTACGGCATCCACCACTTTTCCCTTGATAGTATTCTGTGCCTGCGTTCTTGCTGTAAATACCAGCAGGAACAATGTGTACAGAACGGCAATATGCCCGAATCTGAATTTCATAATTTAAATTTAAAGCGTAATAAAAATAGATGTTTACTAATGAACTTATATGCTATACCATGCTTTATAGTAAAATGATTACTGAAAGCCTTACAGGTGCGTCATTAAATAATGATAAAATTTATTACTCAGGCTCTTGGCGGGGGATAATCTCCCCGGAGATGATTATACAATAAAGTGGGGGCGTATGGGATGTTATATTTTGTGACTTTATAAAGGGCCTGCTGCCCGTAATTCTGCAGTAAACTTATATGATCACTGGACGAAGTTTCTTTTTTTGAAGAAGGGCTTTCCTTAGCAGGATCATTTTTTTTTGCGTTATCCACTATTTCCTTATGCACATGCAACTTTCCATTTTGATAGTGTACCGTTGCCATGTGCTGTGTGTAATAGAAGATATGTGCCACCGTATCAGAAATATATGGTGATACCGGCTTTAATATGATAGTTGTGTAAGAGAAGAGGATGATATATAAAGCAATCTTTTTCATTTGGCTGCGATGCCCTGGCTAAGTTAAAAGTGGTTAAATGTTTAAGTTCTGTATTATTTACGGAATAAGCTGTTGGGAGGTTTTGTTTTTTAACAGAATGTTTTACCGGTAAAACGCAGCATAAAAAAAGCGAAGAATTTCTTCTTCGCCTTTTTGCTCTTTATTGTGTGGATTAAAACGGAGATGCCAAATATGGAAATGTAGTAAGAAATACTTTATCATTTGCATTCACATGATCGCTGGTTAAACCCGGGTTGCTTCCGCCTGTTGGGCCACCAAATATCAATATTAATTCTACATCAATTACATCATCGGCCAAAGTCCGGCCTGATAAGGTATTGGCAGGGTTACCATCATAAAAAGTAGTGGTTCCTGTTGTTGATGCAGTTAATACATCGGTTGCCAAAGCGCCTGTAAAAGTAGCTGCATTGTAAGTTAACAGGTTGGTAGTATAACCGGGGTTTAAAGCCAGTAATCTTGCCTGGAATTTACTTTGAAATGCTGCGCCCTGTGCAGATGGTGTTGTTACGTTGAATGCGTCTTTATCGGCTGCCGATACATTAAACACGGTATTAATTGCGGGCCTTCCCATTTGGTCCTGCTGCTGGTAATAAACTGTAGCTGCAGGTGTGTCATCACTTTTTTTGCAGGATGTTGCAATCAATGTACTTCCCAGTACGATCGCTATTAATTTTATTGTTGTCTTCATTGTTTTAAATTTAAATAGTTTGAGCCTGCCTGCTGGCAGACAGGTTAATTATATTTTCTTTTTTGTTTCCAGCCATACATTGATTTTTCCGGTGCTGTTCAATAAAATTTTTGGAACTTCAACAACAACACTCATCACATTGGTTCCTGCAAAAGTGTCTGAACCCGGATTGTTGAAACCGGTTGCGGTACCTGCAAGAATCTTTTTAAATTGCGTAAGATCAAAGAAGAAAGGATCATCTCTTGGTCCGGCAAAAACTTTAATACCTGTTGCACCGGTTCCAATAGTTGGCGCACCTGCACCGTAAGCGGTAACTGCAGCAGAAGCTGTTACATTTCCTTCCAATTTACTGCGGGTTCCTTTCTCAGATGGGGCAACCGGACCGTAAACCTGCATACTGTTTGATGCAGCATCGTACTTACATTGAATAACCAGGTCTTCAATGGCATCACCATTGTTATCAATGTTGAATTCGATTACTGTGTTTTCATCAAATTTTGCAGCGGCTGTTGTACCGGGCGTTAATAAGCCCTGGGTATTGGCTACAAATACAAGGTTACTGGTTGTCTGAGCCTGGAAAACGTACAGGTCAGTAATGTCGGATGATTGTCCGGTAACTGTGGGTGTATCTATGTGATCTGCCGCATATATGATACCGCCGGTGATGAGTGCTGTAACAGCAAAAGCTGTGAGCAATAATTTGTTTCTTTTCATTTTAATTGTTTTTAGATTAATGATTTTCTTTTTATCGTCGCCAAGCTGACAACAGTTCTAATTACGAGAGATGGGAAACTTTGGATTTACCCCGGGAAAATAGATGTCGATTTTTTTCGGGTGCATTTCAAATTGTCACATAGCACCAAGCATTCCGCAGGAACGATTGGTGAGACAGCATGGAGTGCAACAATTTGAAATGCACCCCTTTTTTCTTGCCAGGCAAAATCTCTTTTTAATTTATGTAACTTTAATCCCTTAAAACTTAAATATGGCTTATTGGTTAGTAAAATCGGAACCCTCGGCTTACAGCTGGAATGAATTGGTAAAAGACAAACAAACCTGCTGGAGCGGAGTACGCAATTATGCAGCACGTATTAACTTAAGAGCTATGAAGAAAGGAGAGGAGGTTTTATTTTATCATAGTAATGAAGGGGTAGAAATTGTTGGCATTGCAAAAGTGATTAAAGAAGCATACCAAGATCCTACGACAGATGATGACCGTTGGGTAGCGGTAGATTTAAAACCAATCCGGAAATTAAAAAAATCTGTTCCGCTTGAATTATTAAAAAAAGATAAGCGACTTGCCAATATGGATTTAGTAAGATTAGGAAGATTGAGTGTGCAAACCGTTAAGCCTGAAGAGTGGGAGATGGTGATGAAGATGGCAGGGGAATAAAACTATAAGCAATAGACAGTTAAGGATTGTAAAACCCTTTAAAATCTACCTGAAAATAACAGTACCTAACTGTTTGGTCAGTTCAATTTCCATTTGTTTCAAATGCTGGTGTGTTTGTACCAACATCATCTGGTCTTCGGCAACAGTTGCTTTCTCAAGGTCATGCTGGTTTTCATCCATCAGCCTTTTTATTTTACGCAGCTTAAGATAGTTAACAGTTGAAAAAACCTCTTCGGCAAACAACTCTTCCCGTGTAGGAATATGGCCTTCAAAATGTGTTTTCCAGTTGGCACTTATTTCATAATTAAAATCCATGATGCTTACAACAAGCGCACTCATCTGCAGGTCTTCATGATATAAAAAATTCTTGGCCGTTGGTTCAATGCCTGCTTCGTACCAGGCTTTGTAGGTGTGTAGTATCCTTACCAGCTCTTTATTGTCAATCAGTTCTTCCAGCTGATTATCTTCAATTTCTTTAAAAACATATTCTGCAACTTTCTGTTCTTCGTTCCAGTCCTTCAAACCAAATTCCAAAAGACTTCTGATCATGGCCTGTTCATGTATCTCGTCTTTATTAAACAGTGCCATGGCATCATTTTCAATATCGCCACTGGCTTCTGTAATAATATTCTCTTCGGCAAAACGTTGCTCCCGGTTGGTACGGGTTTCTTCCTTATTTACTTTTTCCCTGATGAATTTATTAACCAAAGCATGTAATCCGCTTTCTTCGATCTTTAAAATTTCGGAACATTGTTTTATATAATCCTGTTGCTTGGTAAAATCTTCGGTCTTATTAATTTTAGAAATGGTTTCAGCAATCTGGTTAACAACAACCGATTTTTTAGTGCTATCGTTACCGGCATCTTTTAAAGCAATTCCCAGTTGAAATAAAATAAAATCTTTTTTATTGGCGTTGATGAAATTGATAAATTCGGCAGTGCCCACTTTATTTACATAACTGTCCGGGTCTTCATTATCCGGTATCAAAACCAGTTTTACATTCAGGCTTTCTTCCAGTGCTAGGTCAAGACCACGCAGGGCAGCCTTTATTCCGGCGCTGTCACCATCATAAATTATGGTAAGGTTATTTGTATATTTTTTTATCAGCCTCAACTGGTCAGGTGTTAGTGAAGTACCACCACTGGCTACTACATTCTCAATACCTGCCTGGTGTAAACTTACTACATCAGTATAACCTTCAACCAGTAAACATTCATCGGCCTTATCAATAGCCTGCCGGGCAAAATAAGAGCCATACAGGATCTTGCTCTTTACATAAATTTCATTTTCGGGGCTGTTGATGTACTTAGGTGCCTTGTCATTGTTTTTAATTAACCTTGCACCAAATCCCAAAACTTTTCCGCTTTGGTTATGAATCGGAAAAATTATCCGGCCACGGTAATTATCATAAGCATTGCCATCCCTTACATTCACCAAACCGGTTTTTTGTAAGTACTCCAGGCTGTATTGCGCCGCTATGGCTGCTTTTGTAAGTCCATATCTTGACTCGGGATTATACCCTAACTGAAATTTTTGAATGATCTCTTCCCGGAACCCCCGTTCCTTTAAATAACTTAAGGCAATATCCTGACCCTCCCCGGTATTAAATAGCGCATTGCAGAAATATTTCTGTGCAAAATTATTGATGATGTATAAGCTGTCGGCAACCAGTTGCTGTTGTTTAAATTCGGGACTGGTTTCTGTTTCTTCAATCTCTACATTATATTTTGCAGCCAGCCAGCGCAGAGCTTCTACATAACTGTATTTTTCCGCTTCCATTAAAAAGCTGATGCTGTTACCACTTCGACCACAGCCAAAGCATTTATAGATCTCTTTGGCAGGGGAGACGGTAAAAGAAGGAGTTTTTTCGTTATGAAAAGGGCACAGGCCGAGGTAATTGGTACCCCGTTTTTTTAGTTTAACGAAAGAGCCGACTATTTCCACAATATCTATGCGGCTGAGAATTTGTTGTATGCTGTTCTGTGATATCAAATTTTGAATAATGAAGCTGTAATTTACACCAGTTTATGATATTGCAATAACCATAAACTCTTTTTAAAGAAATTGAACACAAAAAGCTGTTATTATTTATGGAAATTAATGGTAAAAATCATCGGGCATGATAATAATAATTATCTTTATCATTCAAAAAAAGGAAAAAGCATGAAGAAATATGTATTACTTATGATGTTGGTATCAGGCAGTCTTTTAGGTAAAAGTCAGTCAATAGATGATATCAGAAAATTGATCATTTTAACACAATATGATAAAGCCAAAACTGAGCTTGATAAATATTTTGCTGATGCAAAAAATACAGGAAAAGCTGAGGCTTGGTATTATAAAGCTTTTACATATAGTGCATTGGCAAGGCAGGCCGGCAAGCCGGTTGCAGAAAGCAAAAGCCTTAATGAAGAAGCATATGTTGCCATAAAAAAATATACAGAACTGGATGCCAAGGCACCATTAACAAAGGAAGAAAATAATTCCACCTTATTTAATTTGTATTATGCGTTTTACGACCTGGGTGTAAAAATGTACAATGAAAAGAATTTTCCGGAATCGTATAATTTGTTTAAAAGCTCACTCGATGTGCATGATTATATTTTCAGCAATAAGCTGAACGGGCCCAATAGCCTTAAATTTTCGGCACATGATACTGATATTGTTTGGAACCTGGCAGTAATAGGAAATGAACTGAAGAAAAAAGATGAGGTGATGGTTTATTATAAAAAAATTGCAGATGCTGAACTGAAAGATGAAAAATATGCAGAAGCTTATGACGAGCTGATGAAAAAATATAAACGGGAAAATAATAAAGAACTCTTTGAAAAATATACAGCCCTGGCCAAAAAAAATTTCCCTGTTGATAATACTTACTGGGAATCAAATGAAATTGATTTTGCTGTAAAAGGGCTTGAAAACGAAGCCTTGTTCAGTAAGTATGAAGAACTTGCCATGAGTCATCCAAACAGTTACATGGTCTTTTTCAATTATGGATATGAACTGGATAAATTTATTTATTCGGCTGATGCAAAAGGAAAGGACATGGCTGCATATAAGAAGAAAATTCCTGAACTGTTTAAAAAAGCTATTTCCATTAATTCCACTATTGATGCCAATATGCTTTTGACCAATCATTATTACAACGAATCTTTTGACTATATAGATGAAGCCAATAAAATAAAGGGAGCAAAACCTGAAGATGCAAAAAAGCGAAATGAGATACTTGCTTTAAGTAAAGCTTCATTAAATCAGGCGATACCTTATGGAGAAGAAACGGTAAAATTATTTGCAGCGCAAAAGGCAGCGCAAAAGGAATTTAAAATGTCGGATAAAGTTAATTATAAGCAGGTAATTGATATTTTAATTAAAGCCTACAAACAAAATGGAAATGCGGCTAAAGCAGCAGAATACGAAAAGCTAAAAGCAGAAGTGGAAAAACTATAACAGTTCGTATAGCATAAAAAAAATCCCCGGTAATTGCCGGGGATTTTTTTTAAGTAATCTTAATTGCCGATCCTGATTTGCATGCCCGGTCCACCGCCGTTCTGCATATCTTTCATGGGCTTAATTTCTATGTCTTTTGGTATGTCAAATTCTTTATCTGCTATTTCTTTATCAGTAACAAGTTTTGTAACCTGTACGGTCATTTTACGGCCCCTGTTCATATTTCTTTCATACTCCATCGGAAAGCCGTTTAAATTCTCCATGCCATTCGATCCGCTTTGCGCAATAAATCCACCAAAACCTCCGGCACTACCGCCGGTACTGGCTAAGCCTTTAAATTTAAAATCGGGGCAATACCAAACAGCAGTGGTATCTGTTTTACCATTTCCCCTTATAGAAAGTATAAATGCCTTCTTACAATCGTAACCTGCAATCTTTTTATTTTCATTAACGTAAACAATATTAATTTCAGGTGCTTTACCCGAATTGTTCAGTCCAAAATTCTGTCCACGACCCTGCATCATACTATCCATGCGCTTACGCATCACTTCCTGGTCTTCGTCAGTACCATAAAAACCTGTTTTCCTGCCCATCATTTCCATTATGGTGGTTGTGAGTTTTTTACTATTATCCCTGATCACAGTTGTTCTGCCCATTTCGCTTTCCGAAAATGTTTTAACAAGGTCATTCTTTAACCAGGTTGTGGTTTTTGATTCTCCGTCTCCGCCAAAACGAACTATTCTTATCTCTTCGCCATTGGGAGAGGTAGTTGATGTATTGGGTGCAGCAGCATCATCCTCTTCGGGAGCAACGATTGTAGTTTTTGTTGTAATAGTAGCCTGATTTAAAACTTTAGGCTGAGCATAAATTGAAACTGATGCAGCTAAAAGTAAAAGAGTAAAAACTTTTTTCATATAAATTATATTAGTCGTCAAAAATACGAATTTATTCGTAATACCAAAACCAATCTTTTGCTTTAAGAATAAATTAACAATGAGTTTTACTTTAAAAAAAATTAAAAGCAACCTTCAAAAAGAAATCTCCGTTGGTTTAATGTATTTGTTCTCAAAAATAATTTTTAACCTAAAATTTTAAATATGAAACATTTAATCAGGTTTATTACAATGAGTTTACTTTTTACCGGTTTTATTTCCTGCAGTAAAAGTGATTCACCAGCTCCTGTGCCAGATCCAAACGTAACTTTTCGTGCTACTTTAAATGGGGCAAGTGAAGTGCCGACAAATGGTTCAACAGCAACCGGAACTGCAACATTGGTATTTAACACAACTACAAAAGTATTTACCATTACGGTAACTCACAATATTGCCTCACCTACCAATGGACATATTCACAAAGGTGCTGTGGGCGTTAGCGGGGCACCAGTATTTCCTTTCTCAACCTATACATCTCCTATAAATTATACCAGTGTGGCTTTAGATGCAACACAGGAAGCAGACCTTAACGCCAATCTGTATTATGTAAACATACATACAACCGCATATGCCGGTGGAGAAATAAGGGGTCAGTTGATAAAACAATAAAAGTATAGGGAAAAGCCACTTAATAAGTGTGTTAAATGGTTAAGATCATAACTACTTTCTAAAAATAATCAGTATCTCATTCAAACTGATTTAAAATTGAAGGTTATGATCTTATTTTTTATATAAAAGAAACCGTTTTTATACTAACAGCTCTTTAGTGCATACCATATTATCAGAAAAACAACAATTGTACCCAGGCAGCCACCGCCTAATTTTTTTGCGCCATACCCGGCAATTAATCCTCTAAATATATTGTTCATAATTTAAAATTCTTTGGTTTGCATTAGCATTTATTTCAATAAAAGACCAAGCTTTTGTTTATATGGTTGCTTAATAGTATTCCTGCAAAGAATAACATAGACAAGTAAAGCTCAAAACTGTGAATAACTAAGTGAATTTGCTGTAAAAAATCAAAATTTTCTATACTTCCATTCCATTATATTTGCCGTCTTACTTAAAACATAGAAAACCTTGCGTTTAAAGAGTTTAGAAATAAAAGGATTTAAGAGTTTTGCCGATAAAACCATTCTTAATTTTGATGAAGGTATTACCGGTGTAATTGGCCCAAATGGTTGTGGTAAAAGCAATATTGTGGACAGCATCCGTTGGGTTATAGGGGAGCACAAGATCAGCAACCTACGCAGCGAAAACCTGGAGAGCCTGGTATTTAATGGCAGTAAAACCCGTAGTGCCAGTGGTATTGCTGAGGTTAGTCTTACTTTTGATAATACTAAAAACCTGTTGCCAACCGAGTTCAGCACTGTTACTGTAACCCGTAAATATTATAAAAGCGGGGAGAGTGAATACCGGTTGAATGATGTACCTTGCCGCTTGAAAGATATTCATAACCTGTTTATGGATACCGGTATCAGCAACGACAGTTATGCCATTATTGAACTGGGCATGGTGGACGATATCATCAAAGACAAGGAAAACAGCCGCCGCCGGATGCTGGAACAGGCTGCAGGGATCTCTATTTACAAAACCCGTAAAAAAGAAGCCAAACTTAAGCTGGATGCTGCTGAGCAGGACCTTGCACGTATTGAAGATCTGTTGTTCGAAATAAATAACCAGTTAAAAAGCCTGGAAAGCCAGGCCAAAAAAGCGGAAAAATATTTCGAAATAAAAAAAGAATACAAGGAAGTTAGCATTGAACTGGCCAAAGCTGCACTGGAAGGTTTTAATATTACTTATCACGACCTTAATGAAAAACAAAAGGCAGAAGTTGACAGGCGGATAGAACTGGAAACAGCCATTGCCAAAGAAGAAGCTTTATTGGAACATGAAAAGCTGAAACTGGTGCAAAAAGAAAAAGCTTTACAACAAATGCAACATGTATTTAATGAAATGCTGGATGCAGTTCGCAGTAAAGAAAATGAAAAAAACCTGAGTGGTCAGCGTTTGCAATATTTAAAAGAAAGGGAAACCGGTTTAAATGAATTTTTAAAAAAAGCAGGCGGACAATTAAGCGGCCTTGATGAAAGTATACAATTCACCAGCAAACAGATCAGTGATGATCAAGAACAATTACTTCAGTTTGAAACTAGGATCGTTGATCTCAAAAATGCAGTTGAAGAAAAGCGAAAGGTATTTGATGACAAACGAAGTCATATCGATGATCTGCGAAAAGAGAACCAGTCGATACAACGTAACCAGTTTGAAGCTGAAAAGAAAGTAGCTGTTGCAGATACTTCCATTCAGAATTTACAACTCACCATTACGCAGATTCAGGAAGAAAAAACACAGCACCGGGCACAACTACAGCAATTGGAACCGGAAAAAAAACAAAAAGAAGCTGAACTGGAGCAAAAGAAAACCGACCTGCAACAACTGCAGGAGCATCATGAGTTTACCAAAGAACAGATTTTACAAACGCAAAACCGGATGGAAGGTTTGCGTAACGAACTGGCAAATGAAAACCGCACTTTAGACAGTAAAAGAAACGAGCATGATTTACTGAAGAGCCTCATCGACTCAATGGAAGGTTACCCGGAAAGTGTGAAATTTTTACATAAGAATCCAGAATGGAATCATACCGCTCCTTTATTAAGTGATATCATTTATGTAAAGGAAGAATTCCGTGCGGCTGTTGAAAATGTACTGGAGCCTTATTTAAATTATTATGTAGTTAATAATTTAGAAGAAGGATTACAGGCCATTCATTTGCTGGATAATAATAAAAAAGGTAAAGCAAATTTCTTTTTACAGGATAGGTTTACCGATTTTGATGTTCATGCCCAACCGGAAGGCACCATACCTGCATTGAGTGTAGTGGAGATTGACAGCAAATATGCAAACCTTGCCAAATACTTACTGGGTAATGTTTTTATAGCTGAAAATGATGAGGCACTACGCAAGAGCTATGGAGCAGTAGTGCTGGAAAAAACCGGTAAATATGTAAAAGGAAAATATTCTCTTACCGGAGGAAGTGTTGGCCTGTTTGAAGGGAAAAAAATTGGTCGTGCAAAAAATTTGGAAAAACTAGTTGAAGAGATTGCTGCACAGGAACTGGTTGTTAATGCTTTGAAAACTACTATCCAGAGTCATCATAACGAGGTGATCGCTTTTAATGAGCAACTGAAAGAAAATGCCATTAAACAAATTCAGCAGGATATTAATAATTTAACCAACCATGTTTTTTCTTTACAGAATAAAATTGAAAATCTGCATCACCTTGAAGAAACAAGTGCAATAAGGATTACAGAATTACAGCAGCAACTGGAAACCAATCATGCTGAAATATCAAGTACAAGGGATTCGTTACAACTGTTCAATACGCAATTAAAAGAACTTACGGATAAAATGCTGTTGATAGAGCAGGATTATGCTACTGCAGAGCAGGGGTATAATTCTGCTACTGCAATATTTAATGACAGTAACCTGCAGTTTACCAAGCAACAAAGCAAGGTGGTTTCTTTAAAACAGGAATTTGAATTTAAAACCAATCAACTGAATGACCTTAAAGTTCAGATAGAAAGCAGTAATACGCAACTGAGCGAAGCAGCATCCAGCATTACCGAAACTGCCGGGCAGTTGCAGGAACTGGAAGCCATGGTAATTTCGATGTTAAAAAATAAAGAATTGGAAGAAAAAGCTTTGAATGAAGCTGACCAGCTTTATTATAATCTTCGGAATGCACTTTCAGAAAAGGAAAGTGAACTCAAACACAAACACAAATCGAAAGAGGGAATTGATACTTTACTAAATGAGATAAAGGATAAGCTTACCGATCTTAAACTGCAACTGGCAGGCATGAAAGAAAGGTTGAATGTTGAGTTTAAAGTTGACCTGGACATCATCATTGATGAACCAAGAACTACTGATACGCCTTTAGAAGAATTGAAAGAAAAGAATGAACGGCAGCGTAAGCGTTTAGAAAATATAGGGGAGATCAATCCTACAGCTATTGAAGCGTACACCGAAATGAAAAAGCGTTACGATTTTATCCTTGAACAAAAAAATGACCTCGTAACGGCAAGGGAAAGCCTCATGCTTACCATCCAGGAAGTGGAAGCTACTGCCAACCAGCAATTCCTTGATACTTTTAATAAAGTAAGAGAGAATTTTCAAAAGGTTTTCCAGGCACTGTTTACCGATGATGATACAGCCGATATGATACTGGTTGATCCGGAAAATTTAGCCGAAACAGCCATTGATATTGTTGCCAAACCAAAAGGTAAACGTCCGTCTTCCATTGGCCAGTTGAGTGGTGGTGAAAAAACATTAACTGCAACAGCTTTATTGTTTGCCATCTATTTAATTAAGCCTGCACCATTCTGTATTTTGGATGAGGTAGATGCACCTTTGGATGATGCCAACATTGGTAAGTTTACGCAGATGATAAAAAAATTCAGTGAGAACAGTCAGTTCATCATTGTAACACATAATAAAATGACGATGAGTGCCGTGGATGTTATTTATGGTGTAACCATGCAGGAGCCGGGTGTGAGTAAGTTGGTGCCGGTGGATTTTAGAAGTTTAAATTAAGGGTCCTGGAAACTGGATCGACGCTGACTTTTTGAAATATGTTCGATAATTTAACTTTGTCCGGTATCTTCTCATTAATCATCATTCATCAATTAAAACAATCATCATGGAAACACAATCAATCATCGTCATTCTTGTTTTAGGCGCTGTAGCCGGCTGGCTTGCAGGCATGGTTTTCCAGGGCGGTGGCCTTGGATTAATGGGAAATATTATTGTTGGTATTGTTGGTGGTTTTATAGGCTACTGGCTGTTACCAAAATTAGGCGTACACATCAACACCGGTACTATCTGGCTAAATTATGTTTTAACAGCAGCTATTGGTGCGGTTGTGTTGCTGGCCTTGATCAATATCATTTCTGGTCGAAACCGGGCTTAAAATAAAATACACCGGTTAATCGAATTACACTAATTACACGAATTAAAATTCGTGTAATTAGTTTTACACAGTGTAATAAAAATTATAAAATCAACTTCCCGATCCTTCCACCGCCACCGGAAAAATAAACGGCCTTACCTTTTTTTGCTTTGCGGCAGGCATGAAAACCTTCTTTGCTAATCCACGCCCAGTTCTGTCCTTCGTCAATGCTGTAATCAACACCATTTAATCCGCAGCTGATCCATGTTTTTTTAAGCAGATATTCAACACAACTTCTATAGCCATGTGGTGCAATAACTGGCGCTTTAAAAGTGACACCGCCATCTAAAGTAATAACACAATTTTTGAGAATGGAATCTTTTGCTGTAAAATCGCCGCCAACAATTATCATGGTATTTTTATTTTTTACTGCAATCGAATTTGCTCCTGTACTTTCTTTACCCTGCAAAATGGGCAGGCCTGTTTTTTTATCTCTGATAAATAAACGGGCATGTAAACCGCCGCTCACAAAAACAGCTTCCTGTTTGTTCAGCTTACGTACATTGGTTCCGCTGCTTGCAAAAAAAGCTTCACCTTTTTCAGCAACAGGAATATTTTTTGCCGGTATACCACGCCAGTTTTCACCGCCATTAAATGTTCGGGCAATAAATATTTTATCGCCGATCGGGTCCCCAATAACAATACCTGATTGTTCATTCCAGAATTCCATCGCATCTAAAAACATGCCTTTGGTCGTATCTTCAAAAACAACTCTCCAGTTTAAGCCTGCATCTGTGGTTTTTAAAATATAGGCCGGGTCTGCAATACCCATGATAATGGCTGTTTTTGCATCAAAGGCTTCAATATCCCTGAAATCAGTTTTTTCAAAACCCTTTACCGTCATCCATGTCCATGTTTCGCCTCCATCAACCGAACGGCCAACACTACCGGCACTGCCGCTTACCCAAACTATTTTATCAGTAACCACACTTAAACCACGTAAAGATGCTTTACTGCCTGAGTTAAGCAGTTTAACAGTTTGTGCTTTGGTCATTACAGAAAGATTACAAACTATAATGAATAAAATCATTTTTGCAGAAAGAATTTTCATACATGTATTTTTAATATTAGCCTGATCCGGTATGCAGGAGCGTACATTAATAATCCCATATACAAAAGCAGTTTTTGTCTTACTTTTGAACAAGTTAATTTTTTTTAATGATTGCCCAAACTAATTGAAAGTATTGATGAGTGATAAACATTTAACCTTAGATAATAATCCTACTGGTTTTCAGCATATAAAAAATTTACTGGCTCAGGGACAACTCATTGCTGTATCTGCAGATGCCCGCCACCTCATTACAAAATGCCGGGAATATTTAGATAATAAACTCGACAAATCAAATGAACTGTTTTACGGCATCAACACCGGATTTGGATTTTTACAAAATGTGCAGATCGATAAAACACAATTACAGGAATTGCAATGCAATTTAATAAAATCGCATGCCTGTGGCATGGGGGAGGAAGTACCAAAAGAGATTGTTAAGCTGATGATCGCCTTTAAAATAAAATCGCTGGGTTATGGGCACTCGGGTGTACAGTTTGAAACTGTTGAGCGGTTAATAGATATGTATAATAATGATGTGCTTCCGGTGATTTATACACAGGGTTCGTTGGGTGCTTCCGGCGATCTGGCACCACTCAGTCATTTAAGTTTACCACTGATAGGTTTGGGCGAAGTGAATTATGCAGGAAAGAAAATTCCGGCTGCTGAAGCACTGAATAAATTAAACTGGAAACCCATCGAATTAAAAAGCAAGGAAGGGCTCGCTTTGATTAACGGAACACAATTTATGACGGCTTATGGTTTGCATAACCTGGTACAATGCGATCGTTTATTAAAATGGGCCAATATTATTGCTGCAATAAGTTATGATGCATTTGAATGTTCAACAGAACCGCTGCATGAAAATATTCATGCCATCCGATCTCATACCGGGCAGGTTGAAACTGCTGCTGCAATCCGGAATTTATTAAATGGCAGTCAAATTGCAGCGCAAAAAAAATCACAGGTACAGGATCCTTATTCATTCCGATGTATACCCCAGGTACATGGTGCTACAAAAGATACTTTCGACCATGTACTCAGTATTTTTATAAAAGAGATCAATTCGGTAACTGATAATCCTAATATTTTTCCGGATGATGACCTCATCTTAAGTGGCGGAAATTTTCATGGCCAGCCACTGGCAATAACATTGGATTTTTTAGCCATAGCCATGAGTGAACTGGCCAGCATTTCTGAAAGAAGAACTTATCAACTCATCAGCGGACAAAGAGGCCTGCCCTCATTCCTGGTAAAGAATCCAGGATTAAATTCGGGGCTGATGATACCGCAATACACCGCTGCAGGTATTGTAA
Source organism: Chitinophagaceae bacterium (assembly GCA_043748745.1). Lineage (GTDB taxonomy): Bacteria > Bacteroidota > Bacteroidia > Chitinophagales > Chitinophagaceae > Ferruginibacter. The sequence continues at coordinate 19,709 of JAYVEQ010000015.1, forward strand.
GTGAAAACAAACAGTTGTGTACACCTTCATCTGTTGATTCCATCCCGTCAAGCAATAACCAGGAAGACCATGTAAGCATGGGAGCCAACGGGGCAACAAAATGTAAGAGGGTAGTGAACAATGTTGAAAAAATTTTAGCAATCGAATTGCTCACAGCCGTTCAGGCACTGGAATTCCGCAGGCCTTTAAAAACATCACCAACATTGGAAAAAATTGTTTCTGCCTACCGGAAAGAAATAAGTTTTAATGATGCAGACCGGATAATGCATAATGACATGCTGAGATCCGTGGAGTTTATACAAACATTCAATTTATAATTTGAAAAGTATTGATTTTGGAGATTTGATGACGTAAAACCAATCAACTAATCTGCTTATTGATCGCCACCACCGATTCTAAAGCCAGTTTCGACATATTATCTAATGAACTCTGCCGTTGATCTGCCGACATTCCTTCATGGGTTGGAATGATATCTGAAATAGTAACAATAGTTGCCGCCATTTTATGTAAGTATTGTGCATTGGCAAATAAAGCAAAGGCTTCCATCTCCACACAAACACAATTATTTTTTTCAGCAAGCGGCGGTCTACCTTTTTTACTCCGGTAAAAAACATCGCTTGAATGAATATTAGATGCTTTTACAGTCATGTTCAATTTAACGGCAGTCTCATTGATCAGGTCATAGGCAATTCCCTGGTGTTTAATATGATCACCGGTGATCTCAAAGGCTTCATTGGCGTAAGTTGATTCACTGTATGTTTTATCAACATTAATAACATCATAAACCTTGGTTGTTGTTTCATACGCACCTGCTGTACCAATACGTATAATACATTCTACGTCGTATTCATTGTATAATTCATAAGAATAAATACCAATAGAAGGGCAGCCCATACCACTGGCGCCAATAGTTACGGCTACATCCTTATAGGTTCCGGTAAAATAAAAAGCATTGCGGGTGCTGTTAACCAGCTTAACATTTTTAAGCATATTGTCGGCAATATGTTTGGCACGTAGCGGATCACCGGCCAGCAATACGATCTTTGCAATTTCACCTTTCAGTGCACTGATATGAAGACTCATAATTTGGATTTATTGAATTGAAGGTATTTAATTAATATGAATTTGAAGAAGTATTGATTTGAAGATGTACCGAGGATATCCAATTTTGAGTAATTTTACTTTAATATGACTTAAAATTTGAGCACAGAATATTTTAATTCCGAAATACTTAATCAATATAATCATGATCCACGCACAACATTACAATGCGATCAAATACAAAACCCCAACCGGTACAAAACTTAACTGTAAAGGATGGATACAGGAAGCTGCATTACGGATGTTATTGAATAACCTTGACCCCGATGTAGCTGAACGCCCCGAAGACCTGATTGTTTATGGAGGACGTGGCAAAGCTGCACGCAATTTTGAAGCACTTGATAATATCATTAAAGCATTAAAGATTTTAGAGAACGATGAAACCCTGCTTATACAAAGCGGCAAACCGGTTGGCATACTTAAAACACATAATGATGCACCAAGGGTGCTCATCAGTAACAGCCAGTTGGTACCCAACTGGGCCAATTGGAAACATTTTGATGAACTGGAAAAAAAAGGGCTCATGATGTACGGACAAATGACTGCCGGCAGCTGGATATATATAGGCAGCCAGGGCATTGTACAAGGCACTTATGAAACCTATGGTGCTATAGCTGATAAGCATTTTAGCGGAACATTAAAAGGTACACTTAATGTAACTGCCGGTCTTGGTGGTATGGGGGGTGCACAACCTTTAGCCATCACAATGAACGAGGGTGTTGCCTTAATTGCCGAAGTGGAAGAATGGCGTATTGACAAACGTATTGAAACAAAATACCTGGATGAAAAACATACCAGTATTGATGAAGCTATTAATGCGGCCATTCATTACCGGAAAGAAGGTGAAGCCAGAAGTATTGGCGTTTTATGCAATGCAATACATTTGTTAGACAGGTTAATACAAAGAGATATCATCCCCGATACACTAACTGACCAGACAAGCGCCCACGACCCCTTGATAGGTTATGTGCCACACACTCTCAGTAATGAAGAAGCCAATGTGCTCAGGGAACAAGATCCTGAACGTTATACCGGACTCAGTTACGAAAGTATGCACCTGCATGTGCAATTAATGTTGCAGCTGATGGATAAAGGCGCCATTACTTTTGATTATGGCAACAACATACGTGCCCGTGCACAGGAATACGAACAACAAACAACCAACAATGACCAGCCAATTGAAAACAACTTTAAATCCGGCCATTGTTTCGATTTCCCTGGCTTTGTTCCTGCTTATATAAGGCCATTATTCTGTGAAGGCAAAGGCCCGTTCAGATGGGCAGCATTAAGTGGCGATCCAAATGATATAGCAGTAACTGATGAACTCATCATAAATATGTTCCCATATAATAAAGGCATGATACGTTGGATGGAAATGGCTAAAGATAAAATTGCTTTCCAGGGATTGCCTGCAAGAATTTGCTGGCTGGGTCAGGGCGAAAGAGAAAAAGCAGGACTTGCTTTTAATGAATTGGTAAGAACAGGAAAAGTAAAAGCACCCATCGTAATTGGAAGAGATCATCTTGATACAGGCAGTGTTGCATCTCCAAACAGGGAAACGGAAAGCATGCTTGATGGCAGCGATGCAGTTGCAGACTGGCCAATATTAAATGCACTGGTAAATACTGCTGGCGGCGCCAGCTGGGTAAGCCTGCACCATGGAGGTGGTGTTGGTATGGGATACAGTATCCATGCAGGTATGGTGATAGTTGCAGATGGAACGGATGAAGCCGCGGCAAGACTTACACGGGTATTACGTAACGATCCGGGTATGGGCGTTATACGTCATGCTGATGCAGGATATGATGTTGCAAAAGATTATGCAAGAAAATTTGATCTCGATATCAATCAACGTTTGTCATCCTGAAACTGTCAGAAGATGAATATTGAACAGAAGTAAATAATGAACAAATAATAACGAAAGATGATTGAACCTGCAAACTTCAAAATTCTACATTCCTTGTTCCTTGTTCTACATTACTTTGTATATTCTTCATTTTTTTAACTGATAAAACCACAACATGAAAAAAATAAATTGGGGCATTATTGGTTGTGGTGATGTTACCGAAATTAAAAGCGGCCCAGCCTTTAACAAGGTTCCTAACTCTGCATTGGTTGCCGTAATGCGCCGTGATGCAGAAAAAGCAGCCGACTATGCACAACGTCATAATATACCCCGGTGGTATGATGATGCAAACAAACTCATCAACGATCCTGATGTAAATGCTATCTATATTGCTACACCGCCTTCATCACACGAAGAATATACAATTGCCGCCATTAGTGCAGGTAAACCTATTTATGTAGAAAAACCCATGGCCCTCAATTATAATGCTGCCTGTAATATGGTCAATGCCGCAGCAACAAAAAATGTAAAATTAGTTGTAGCACATTATCGCCGTGAATGGCCACTTTTTAAAAAGGTAAAAGAGTTATTGATTAATAAAGCTATTGGTGATGTCAGGCTTGTCCGCCTTGAGCTTTATAAACTTCCAATGACAAGTGAAGAACTGGCAGTTGAAAAAAATGCCTGGCGGGTAAATCCTGCAATTGCCGGTGGTGGGCTTTTTCACGACCTTGGTACACACCAGCTAGATCTCATGTATTATTTTTTTGGGCCAGCAAAAAAAATAAGCGGTATCGCAAACAACCAGGGGAATGTTTATGAGGCTGATGATTTAGTAGCAGGTAATATTTTATTCACAAATGGGATTGCCTTTAGTGGTGCCTGGTGTTTTAATGCAGATGCGGAAAGTGACCATTGCGAAATTACTGGTAGCTCAGGTAAATTAAGTTTTAGTTTTTTTCGCGGCAACAGCATTGAGCTAACTACAAATAATAAAACAACAACTATTAAATTTGATACACTCGGTCATGTACAGCAACCTATGATTGAAAAAGTTGTTCAACACTTATTAGATGAAGCTGAAAATCCATGTAGTGGAAGGGAAGGAGCCGAAATAATGCGATGGATGGAAGAGTTTACAAATAAGTAAGAAAAATGTTATTGATATATCCTGTAGATGACGAAGTATCTTTAATATACAGTACATGCATGTCTTTAAACTTTATTTTCTCCAGTTCTGGTTTAACCGGAAACAATGTATCGGTTTTCATAACTTTTGTTTAATATTAATCATTGAGACATTATCTGTATGCATTACCGGGTTTTTAAATGCGATCAAAATAAGTATGAGGGCCGGTATTTTAATCAGGTTTATCAAACACCTCATAATGAATGATCTTTGAATATAAAATTATGCTTTTAGCCTGCCTGGATGCAAAAATGTATATCAACCATTTAAAACATTTTTAAATTTTGTAACTTTTTAAGCAGGTAAAAACATACTGGTGTTAAATCCGGGATATTTTTGGATAGTATGATCCTTTCACATCCAGTGATTTTATCAGCGCCACCGAATCGCCGTTTACTAATTGTTGCCCATTACGGTCTTTATGCAGATCTACACTAGCATCATTTTCATGATCGCCTGTTGCTTTGGCCCAGGCAAGGTTTTCATCAGCCAGGTAGAGCATATCCAGGTTTTCTATTGCCTAGCTTTCGTTACGAAGCCAGTTAAGTATGCGCCAGACAGTAACCTGCACGGCCGGAACTTCACTCAACATCGATTGGGTGAAACATTTCCAGTGGTTGTTGTCTAATTCTTCTTTATTTTCAATTTGTGTAAGGCATTTGGCACAGATCATAATACAGGCATCGGCCGATAGGCCATTTTGCGGTGTACTTCAAATAATTTTATGTTATCTTCCGATTTACATAATTCACATTCATGTTCACTCGTATAACCAGTTGCTGTTCTACCTTCATGATCCGTTTTTAATCAGCTGCAAAAGTAATTGATGCTGCACAGAATTGAGCAAACCATTATACCAGTTATTAAACTTCTTGATTTTTCCCAACTGTTGAGACGCTGCTTAGAAAACTTCAAAAATATTTTATTGACTTTAATTTTATATTTTCGACATCATAATGTATTCATTCTCCAATCCACATATAACCATTTCAACAATTGCTGATATTGCTGCAATTACGGATCTTTTAAATAAAGCATACCGGGGAGAAACTTCTAAACTGGGCTGGACAACAGAAGCTGATCATATTGCCGGTAATATTCGTACAGATGAAAACATGCTGCAGAAGGTAATGCAACAATCAGGAAGTGTCTTCTTAAAATATATTAATGAAGAAAAACAAATTAAAGGATGTGTGAACCTTCAGCAACAAGGCGCTAAGGTCTACCTAGGTATGTTTAGCGTATCGCCTCAAATACAGGGCAGGGGTATTGGCAAACAATTATTAATTGCTGCAGAAGAATATGCAAAGCATTTGCAATGCAGGGTTATTTATATGTCTGTTATATCCGTACGTACAGAATTGATAAACTGGTACAAACGACATGGCTATATTGATACAGGCGAAAGAAAATCTTTTATTGAAGATGGTTTAACCGGTAAACATTTACAGCCGCTGGAATTTATGATAATGGAAAAAACAATAGTGTTTAATGAGTTGGGTCAATAAATAAATTGTGTTAATTTAATTTTCTTCCTTTCATTTTCACTTCTCAAGCCAAAGTTTGTTAAGATAAACAATCCCATTAAACAGTCGTTTCACTAAAGGACAATACAAGATTACTCATCGCTGTATTAACTTTCCGACAGGTAATGCCTGTTTTGTCAAGCATCATTCGCGATGCTTTGGCGGTATCAGTACCAGCATATTTATCCGACAGATAGATGACTTCTGCAATGCCCGACTGAATGATGGCTTTTGCACATTCATTGCATGGAAAAAGTGCTGTGTAAATTTTGCAGCCCTGTAAATCCATACCAATATTATTTAAAATGGCATTGAGTTCGGCATGGCAGATATAAGGATATTTTGTTTGCAGAAAATCGCCTTGCTTTTCCCAGGGAAACTCATCATCATCACAACCTATCGGAAGGCCATTGTAGCCTGCCCCTACAATTTTGTTTTTGTCATTTACAATGCAGGCACCAACCTGTGTGTTGGGATCTTTGCTGCGGCGTGCGCTCAGTAATGCAACGCCCATAAAATATTCATCCCATGAAATATAATCTTGTCTCTTTTTTAATGCTGACATAATTGAGTATTAATAATTGCTTGAGCAGGACAAACCAAAAATAGCAATAGATCGTGAGTTATATTCTAAAGCAGGCATTTACATTTACTTAAGCACTTCATCAATTTCTGCATCGCCTTCTTCATCTTTTGTTTTATGGTAATCATTATTAAGTTCATCTTCAACTTTTTTTTCGTCTTTTTGATTACGTATTACCAGGAAAACAATCAGTGCAAGAGCTGCAATACCAAACAGGATCAATACAGGCCAGTTCATAATTTATAAAGTTTGCGATAAAGTTAAGCCGATTTTTAGTTTATAATAATTAAATTTTTGTACCTTATAACTTTCATTCTCTTCATTGAATATTATTATACATCAATATTAAATGATTTCAATTATGAATCCTCAATTAGAAGAAATAAGAGAGCAGCAAAAACTATCCTGGAATAAATTTTCTCAGGGTTGGAAAAAATGGGACAATCTTACGATGGATTTTCTGGCCCCGGTTGGAAAAGCAATCATTGCGTTAATTAAACCATCTGGTACCGAAGTAATACTGGATATTGCCGCAGGCACAGGTGAACCTGGCTTAACTATTGCCAGCATGCTCAATGGAGGGAAAGTCATCATCACCGATCTGGCGGAGGATATGCTGACCATTGCGAAGGAAAACGCAGTAAGTCGGGGTATAAACAATATTGAAACTATAGCCTGTGATGTTTGTAATTTACCTTTTGCTGATAACAGTTTTGATGCTGTTAGTTGTCGTTTTGGATTCATGTTTTTTCCGGATTTGCAGATTGCTGCCAATGAAATTGTCAGGGTATTAAAACCAGGTGGAAGAGTGGCTACAGCTGTCTGGAATATACCAGAAAAAAATTTCTGGGTAACTGCTATGATGGGTACCATTAATAAAAATATGGAGCTGCCGGCGCCTCAACCGGGTGCACCTGGAATGTTTCGTTGTTGCAAACCCGGATTAATGAAAGAAATATTTGAAAACGCTGGATTAAAAAATATTAAGGAAAAGGAAATACCAACTACATTAAATTCGGGAACAATCGATACCTATTGGAACATGATGACAGAAGTAGGAGCGCCGATCGTTGCTGCATTAAGTAAAGCTGATGAGCCTATGCGTGAGAAAATAAAAAAAGAAGTTTATGAGCTGCTGGGCCGTCATTATACAGAAGGGAATGTGGAAATTGATGCAAGTGCTATTGTTATTAATGCTGTGAAATAAGAATCTACTGACTAAACTGATTCTTTACTAAAAATTTCTTTGCCTATTTACAAATCATAAAAATGTGGCAAAGTTTTTAAAATGAATAAAAAATGTATATTATTACTTTATATCGCTTTAAAACTGTTTATGAATATTTCACATCACGTATCATCTATAAGGCAACCCAATCTTAATGACTGCTGGGCTACGGTTACAGCTATGGTGCTAAGGCTAAATTGAATCAATGGTGTAAATGAGATTAAACGACGTGCTGCAATTATTCGCTTAAATCCCAACGGCTCAATTCCGCCGGATTCTGTAAGCAGGCTTGGAATTGCACGGGGTTTAAAGGTTAAAAATTTAGCTACTCCTCCCTTACCACTTACTGCCCAATTACTTGCCAGGGTATTACGCAATTCCTGTGCGGCAGCTTTTGGAGAGTATAATTATCCCGGTTCTCCTCATGCAAGGCAGCATGTTTTATTATTTTATAGTATTCATGGAAGTGACGAGAGCCCGATGGTTTATTTCATTGACCCTTATACCGGCCGCAGGTACAACTACCTTATGAATGAAATAAACCAGGCAATTGGTTCTGTAGATTATTTTCTTTTCAGATAACGCAATGACAAAAATATTACCGAAAAAAAACAGGTGCTCCGCTTTTAACGGAACACCTTTGCAAATGAGAAAAAACTTATAACTTTTTAAAATAAGGCTCATTTAATGCTTTCTGCCATGTTTGTCCTTCCTGCCCCAACTTCCCTGTATCCACATATTGCCTCGCCTATTACTTTGCCAATGTCCCGGTCTCCTGTAATAACCCGGATGTGGTGGTGCATCCCAATGGCCACCAGAATACCTGTATGAACTTCCTTCCGGCTCCCATTCTTCATTAATCCACACATGTGTATGACTTGGTTGTGGAGGTCTTACAATCACCGGAACCGGTGGTCGTATAGTTACATATACCTGTGCCGAAACAGAAAAAGATACAGTAAAAAGAATGACAATTAAAAAAATTAATTTGATTAAATTCTTTTTCATGATTAAAAATTTTGATTAAGTAGAAATGATAAACCAGTCAAAGTCTAATCGTACCTTATTAATAAAATGATTCAAACTTAAATCATTCAGTATTTTTATTTATTGACCAAATCATCAATTACAAAGTTGAATGCATACATGGAGATTTTTGTTACATGATTGTGTATATAAATTGTATAATTACCATGTGGCTTAGTATAATTAAATTTGTTTTATTGCTTTATGATCCGTTCTGTTTGTACCTGGTTATTGCTGAAGATAGAAATAAAGTATAATCCCACGGGTTGATTGTTTATATTTATTCTGTTAAAGCCTTTTATTCCATTTCCGCTGTTGATCATCCTGCCATTTGCATCACAGAGCCGGTATTGAAAAATTTCAGCTGCATTTACAGTAATATCATTCTGTACAAGCGTAGACACATTGAAGAGTTTATCGGTTTTTCCAATTCCTCTCAGTACAATTGTATTTGAAATTACAGTCTGGTTTGTAACTGATGTTACTTTTAACCGGTAATAAAGTGTATTGCTGTTATAAGGTTGATAAGAAAATTTTCTGACAGATGATGGTAATGTAGTCAATACATTAAAGCTACTGGCATCTGCAGACATTTCCACAGAAATACTTTTTATTGCTTCATCAGCAATGATATTCCAGTTCAGTTGATGTTTGTTATTATCGATCTTACCGGTTAATGAAACATTATGAATAGGTAAGGGGCCGTTATTACCAGTAAGTGTGTAAGAACCCAAACTTCCATATCCGCTTACATTTTCATTACCCGTGCCTTCAACCCTGATATAATAGATACCGGTGTTTAAAACAGTATCAACGGTTGCATTCATAGTTGCTGCAGGATTGTAAGTTCGTATTAAAGTAGCAGCCGAATTGTATAATGATAATTTTATATCAAGATTAGCTCCCTCATCGTTGGTACCAACATTAAAAGGAACAGCATTCAGCAAAAAATTTGAATTCTGTGTTAGAGTCAGTTTGAAAGCATCTTTATCTGTAGTGGTTGAAATGATTCCGTTTATACTGAAGTTTGATGGCGGTAAACTAAAAGCACCTGTATTTAATAACTCTGCATAATCATCAGTACGGTAAGTAAACCCATTTTGAGTAGCAACAATGCTGAGGTTATCTTCAGTATTACTGCAGCCATTGGGAGTTGGGCCATTATTCCAGCCGGTCATATTTTTGTAATAACTATTGCCCATTACCGGGCTCCATGCACATTCACCTGTACCGGCACCGGTGCTGTATGTTTCCAGTAAAGCACAGCTTCCGTCATATTTTGATTGGTGTGATAAATTCAGGGTGTGTCCACTTTCATGAGAACAACATTCTGCTATCATCTTTGGGTGGATAGGGCCACCTACAGGTAACTTATCGGCAAATACAAATGCCGGTGTATCATCACCCCATATAAATGAACCAACGTAAGAAACGCCACCAACACCGGGATACCAGGCACTTGTGGGCGTTATTATAATTCTAATCCGCCGTGTTAATGGAGCCGCTATAAATTTTGTTGAATCGGTGGTGATATTAATATTAAACGGTCGAAAATCTTCTGCAACCCTGTTAAAAACTTCAGTGATCTGCGGATCAGTCATGCCCGATGGAGCACAGGTAAAAGGCGTGCCGCCATTCCAGAAAGAACTTATTACATTATGTCCGTCAAAATCCAGGAATACAGTAGCAGCGGCAGATGGAAAACTGTTGAGTTTAGGCAGGCTGTATACAGTAGAAGTAAAAAGGATTGCTATAAAAAAAATCAATAAAGTAAAAAGTTTTTTCATGATTAATTATAAGTCGATTTTAAACAATATTATTACCTGTTCAGATAAATATTTAATGAAAACTGTCAATTTGTATTACGCTGTCAGTTTCTATTTTTATTAACTGGTAATTGCCTGCTGCATCGGTTTTTAATTCATACCCGTCAAAATAATTCTGATTGATAATATGGCCAACGAACGTTATGCTGTTATCAGGATTTGTTCTTTTAGATAGCTGGAAAATTGTATTATCGAAATCCGTCGATTTTATAATGGCAGTTTGCAGATTACTGTACTTAACTACATTGCTGATAACAGCACCGCCAAAATTGAAACCGTTTGAAAAAGCAAGGTCAATTTGCTGCCCTTCGGATGAAGCAAAAACCCTCGCCAGTTCAGTAGCAGAGCAATTGATTATATCCGGAAAATTGATGAATAATTTTGGTTTAGGCAACCCGGGTTGCTGGGCAAATCCGGTAAGTATAAACAAAAAAGTAAACGTGAAGGCCACTAAGTGCTTCATGATATTGAATTTTTAATTTTTCAAAAGAATTCAGATCTCAACAATAAATGCCAGATTTCGATTCATTATAGCTTTGAGTAGCGTACGGATTTTCCCTTTTATTTCAATAATACATCAATCTATAAAAATGTTTAAACCATTTAAATAAACAGATCAGTATTTTGTTTTTTGAAATTTGGTAAGAGAAATGCAAACATACAAAATGATATTGTGTAAATATTACACAATTAAACAATTTACTTGTATAATTATGGAGTTAACCTTTCTTTTATAGTTCCAGCTATCAATTTATAAACTGGTTTTTGCGTCAATTAAAGATCCAACACAAATAATCATGTAATTTCACATTCAGTATCAACAGATTTTATGCAAAATATTTTTTTCATCTATTTTTTAGTTTTAGCAAGTTGTAACAACTTTCAAAAAGAAAATGCGACAGAAAAAAGTTATGATAGTATTAGAAAAGTTACCCACAATGAGTTAAATCAGGATCTGGAGAAGGCAAAAAAGGATTCTGTTGCTACTTTGGATACTTTTGAAAAGAAAAATATAACCACCCGAATAGATACTTTTCCTGCAATTCTGATAGCCTTTGCAAAAACTTTAATCGGAACCCCATATAAATATGCATCTGTTGATCCTGCTCAAGGCTTGGATTGTTCGGGTTTTATCACATATGTTTTTAATCATTTCAATATTATAGTACCCCGTTCATCAGTTGATTTTACTAATTATGGTATCACAATTAATGAAAGAGATGCTAAAGCAGGAGATTTGATCTTATTTACCGGAACAGACAGTACTACTAAAGCGGTTGGGCACATGGGCATCGTAGTCAGTAATAAAAATGATGATATTAATTTTATACATTCAACTTCAGGTCATGCAAATGGTGTAACTATTACAGGTTTGAATAAGTTTTACCGAAAAAGATTTGTGAAAGTGATCAGGATCCCGTTTTTTGCTAATGAGAAATAGATTTTAAAAAAGCTGAAAATATCTCAGCAGTTTTTTTAGTTAATAAAATAAAAGGCCATTATTTCTAATGGCCTTTTATCATAAATTAATTGTCTTTTTTTCGCTGGCCGTTATTTGAATTCGGGCGTTCGTTATTATTATCATTTGATCTTTGAAAACCACCACCGGTATTTTCAACACTACGCTCCATTGTTTTTTGTTCTACCTGTTGCCGGCGTTGCTCCATTACAGGCCTGTCATTTTGTTGTTGCCTGCCGGGGTTAGTATTCTGTTCCTGTCTGCCCGGAAAATTATTCTGCTGTTGCTCAGTACTGTGGTTTGGCCTGTTATCATTTTGCCTTCTTTCCGGTATTCCATTTTGATTTGTCTGGGGAATATTGTTCATATCCCTGTTTTGTTTCCAGCTGCCATTTTGCTCAGGTACTGAATTATTATTGTCCCTGTTTGGTCTGTTATCATTTTGTTTTCTTTCCGGACTCCCATTTTCAACAGATCGCTGGTTGTTGTTCATATCCCTGTTTTGTTTCCAGTTACCATTTCTTCGGTTATTATTATCATTGCCCGGAAAAGCATCATTATTTTTGTCAGGACGGTTGTTGTTATCGTTTGAACTGCGTACGTTTTCACGGCTGTTTTCATTTCTGTTACCACGGTATTCTCCCTGTCTCTCCCTGTCATCAACTTTACGTTCCACAATTCTGTTGTTTGTATAACGCTCTGCTTCTCTTCTGTCTGGTCCACGCATATATCTACCTTCTCTGCCGTTTCCTTCATAATAATTATTGATAACAACAGCATTTCTGAATCCGTAATTTCTCTCCGGAGAAACATAATAACGGTTTATATCCCTGTCACAGATATGCTGGCGGGGTATAAAGGTCCATCGGTTATAAGGAATAGAGCCAAATGAAACATTTACATTAATTCCAAATCCCAAAGGCGCCCAGCCGTAATAGCCATCATAGGAGCTCCAGCTAACCCAGGCAGAAGCCCATTCGTATCCCGGAATCCACATCCAGCCATAATAAGGATCATATTCCCATCTGCCATAGTGGAAAGGAGCCCAGCCCCAATCGTAATCTGAAATCCATGACCATCCATATTCGGTATACTCCCAATGTCCATCCGTATAATACGGTCTGAAATCGGCATCATTATAGATCCAGACCTCTCCAAATCTTGGATTGTTCATCCACCTGCCATAAGGACTAAGTTCGTGCTGAAAATTTGAAAAATTAATTGTAACAGACTGTGCTTTTGTTTCAGCAACAGGAGCCAGGCTGAAAAATGTAATAAATAAAATAAGTAAAATTTTAACCGGTTTCATGATTTTATGATTTAGTTAAACAAACAATGCAAATACAATGCTATTGATTGAAACGAAATGCTAAAGTTTGTTAATGAAAAACAAACAAAACACAAATGCAGTTACAGTGGTGTAAGACACAAATTTATTTAACTAAAATTAACAGATTAGGAAAGGATTTTTATGCAAGTTTTAACTGCAGATTAAAATTGTTTAAACCTTTCGAAGCATGATCTTTCGAGCATTTCCCTGTCATCGGGATGAGCAATATTAATAAGCACTTTTGCACGCTGCCGCAAATTTTTTCCAAACAGGTAAGCTACACCATATTCTGTTACAATATAATGCATATGAGCCCTGGTTGTCACTACACCTGCACCCGGCTTTAATGTAGGCACAATACGTGGTACACCTTTATTCGTTCTGGACGGAATGGCAATTATAGGTTTGCCGCCAATGCTTAAAGCGGCGCCACGCATGAAATCCATTTGTCCGCCTACACCTGAATATTGGTAAGTACCGATAGAGTCAGCACAACCCTGCCCGGTAATATCAATTTCGATGGCGCTGTTAATGGAGATCATTTTATCGTTACGACGTATCACATGCGGATCATTGACATAATCAATATCGAGAAATGCAAACGATGGATTATCGTTAACATAATCGTATAGTTTTTTTGATCCAAGGGCAAAAGAAGAAACAGTTTTATTGGGATGAATATTTTTATACTTATTGTTGATGACATCTCTTTCAACCAGTTCAATGATCCCGTCTGAACACATTTCGGTATGTACACCAAGGTCCTTATGATTGAGCAGGCAACTCAATACTGCATCAGGAATTGCCCCAATACCCATTTGCAACGTACTTTTATCTTCTATTAATTCAGCAATGTATTTACCTATCTTAATTTCATTGGGTCCCACTTTTTCTGCAAAATTTGCTTCATGCAACGGATCCTCACAATACACCATGGCATGAAAGCGGCTGCTGTGTATCAATCCATCGCCATGCGTACGGGGTACGTTTGGATTAACCTGCGCAATTAAAATTTTAGCCGTATTTACAGCACTACGGGCAATATCAACAGAAACACCCAACGAACAGTATCCATGTATATCCGGGGGAGAAACCTGTACAATTGCAACATCAAGCGGTAAAATATTAAGCCTGAAGAGTTCAGGGATCTCACTTAAAAAAACCGGAATATAATCTGCATATCCTTCATTAACAGCATTACGCAAACTGGCTGATACAAATAATGAATTGATATTAAAATGATCCTTGAATTCCGGTTTATCTATAAAAATATCGCCGTAAACACTGATAAAAACGACCTCTACATTTTTTAAACGGGGCGCTTCCTGTGCCAGGTGTTGCAGAAGGTAAGTTGGAGTATGAGAACTTCCATGAATGTAAATCCGCTGATTTGACTGAATAAGAGATAAGGCTTCTTTAGGGCTAACATAGTTAACAGGTACCTTCATATTTTAATTTTGCGCAAAGTTAGTACAGCCTGCATTTAAAAAGGAGATTATTATCATGCAGGAATATGTTTTTGAACAGCATATTACTAAACTGCTTTACCATATTCCACTCAGATTTTTATACATTTAACGCTGGCATAGTTAAAAACAAATTTGTAGATTTGAGAAAAACTATGAGCAAGTATAACACGTTCCTTACCTTTTTTATTCTTACAATTATTGCTTTATTTTTTTTCCTGAGTTTCTACATGAATGTGATTTTTTCAATGGTATTTCATGCAAAGGAATATGCCAACAATGATCCGGTAAGAGTATTTAGCACAATATTCAGCCCTGCAGTTATCATTTCCGGGATAATATTAGCGGTTTCCAGTTTGACATACCGCATCATTGGAATTGTTTATGTGGCCAGGAACAAAACAGTATCGGACGGGGAAAAAGCATTATGGATAATCGGGTTCATCATCATGGGATTTATTACGGGCATTGTTTTTTTAATTATGGCAAAGGGCCGGAAATTTGTTGAGTGATCAGCTTTTCATGCATTTGCTGTTTCATTTCTTTTTTTTAATTACCCAGTACAGCAATGACAGGGCAACCACTACCAATATAATTTTACCCTGCCAGCCAAATTGTGTAACCTCATAAACAGAATAAGCTTCCATAAGAAGGGCAGGTAATTTACCCAGGGAACTGGCTAAAATAAAAATAAGAAAGGTTACTTTGCCAACAGCTGCTGCAAATGTGATCAGTCCGGATGGAACAAACGGTATGAGCCTGAGAGAAAAGACGAGGTAGAAAGCTTCTTTATCATCTGCATTGATCAATCTTTTTACTTTGGGATATTTATCAAGTCCTTTTTCAATTTTTTTCTTAAATCCTCTCCGGTACAATACAAAAGCAATACCTGCACCAATGGCTTCACCAAGAAAGGAAATGAACGTGCCGTTCCAAAAACCGAAAAACAAAATATTTGCAGCGGTTACAAATACACTGGGAAAAACACCCAGCACAGCTATTATAACACTGATACAAATGCTGATAAGGATGGCCAGTTGAGGATATTCCTTAAAAAGCTGGAGCAGACTGTTTACCAATATAAAAGCTTTGGGTATTTGTAAAAGAGTTGGATTGAATATTTCGTGATAAGTACAAATCTACCTTGTCTTAAAGTATTATTCATTTTCATACAGGTTGAGCCTGTTATTTAACTGCAGGATATGTTGCTGCATTTCATTCATCCGGCTCAATAAATAAGTGATGGTTTCAATACCTTCAAGGTTTATATCCATTTCATAATACAAACGTACCATCTTTTCCAAATGAGGGAGCTGGCTTTCGGGCACACAAATTTTTTCATCAATACTTATAAATTCTACCAGACCTGATTCTTTTAAAGCATTGATAAAAGAAAACTCAATATTATGATGAATACAAAACTCATTTACCATGATCATTTCTTCTGTAGGCATAAAAAATTATTTAAGTTTGGCCAATTCGCTGAAAAGCGATTTCTGTTTTTCGGTAAGATTGGTTGGCAACTCCACATCGTATGTAACATACAGGTCGCCGGTTTCGCCATCTTTTTTATATACCGGAAAACCTTTTCCTTTCAACCTTATTTTAGTACCGCTTTGTGTTTCGGGATTTACTTTCAATTTTACTTTTCCGGTCAGCGTATCAATGGTGGTTTCTCCACCAAGTAATGCCGTGTATAAATCTATTGTTGCATTTGTATAGAGATCATTGCCCAAACGTTTAAATCGGGGATGAGGTGCAATGATAAAAGTTATATACAGATCACCGGCAGGGCCACCATTTACGCCGGGTGCACCATAGCCTTTTAATTTTATTACCTGACCGTTCTCAACACCTGCAGGAATGGTGATGCGGATATTTTTTCCATTCACGGTAAGTGTTTGCTGCTGGGTTAATATTGCATCAGTTAAACTTAATTTTAATTCTGCATTATAATCCTGCCCCCGGAATTTTGTTTGCCTGCTATGGCCGGTATTGCCAAACATAGATTCAAAAAAACTTGAAAAATCGCTATCGGCATTACCGGAAAACTGTTCAGCACGGCCAAATGGCGATTGGCCCTGTGATCTGCGTTGCTGTTCAAACTGATCAGCATGTTGCCAGTCTTTTCCATGCAGGTCGTATTTTTTTCTTTTTTCAGGGTCGCTTAAAACTTCATTAGCTTCATTAACCTGTTGAAATTTATGATGAGCGTCCTTATCATTAGGATTAAGATCAGGATGTAGTTTCCTGGCTAATTTGCGATATGCTTTTTTTATATCATCATCAGAAGCATTTTTATTTATTCCTAAAATTTTGTAATAATCAATAAATTCCATGAGGGCGTATTTTTTATGCTGAGCATAAAGGTACAATACAATAAGTTGCTTGTAACAAAGCATGGAGTCAGCAATATACTCCTGCAGTAATTATTAAATACAATATTTTATTTTGCTGTTACTCTTCTTCCTTATACTGTTTTTTATAATTCTCTATCAGGTTTTTCTGCAGTTCAAAAGGCACTGCCGAATATTCATGAAACTGCATCGAGAATTTTGCCCTGCCTTTTGTAAAAGAGCGCAGGGAAGATGAATAGCCATACATTTCGGCTAAAGGAACAAAGGCTGATATCTTTTGAAAATGACCTTCAGTTTTTATGCCTTCCACAATTCCACGTCTTGTTTGCAGATCATTGATCACTGACCCGGTCTGGTCATCAAGACAAGTCACCTCCAGCAAATTAATGGGCTCAAGCAATTGCGGATCAGCCACGTTGAAAGCCTGACGGAATGCCTGCAGGCCAGCTATCTTAAATGAAATATCATTTGAATCAACCGGGTGCATTTTTCCATCATACACACAAACCCTTACATCACGTACATATGAACCGGTTAATGGCCCCGTCTGCATTTTCTCCATCACTCCTTTTAATATGGAAGGCAGAAACCTGTTTTCAATTGCTCCACCAACTATGCAATTATAAAACCATAATTTACCTCCCCAATCCAGTTTATGCTCTTCCCTGTTTCGTACATTAAGCCCCGAAGGTTCTGGCATACCTTCAAACCAGGGTTCAATACGCATATAAACTTCACCAAACTGTCCGTTGCCACCACTTTGTTTTTTATGCCGGTAGCTTGATTCTGCCATTTTACGTATAGTTTCCCGGTAAGGTATTTTTGGTTGCCCGAAAACAACATCTACTTTATGTTGATGTTCTATCTTCCATTTTAAGATGGCCAGGTGAAGTTCGCCCTGGCAATGAATCAGGGTTTGTTTCAATTCCTGCGATACTTCCACTTTCACGGTATCATCTTCCTCCCGTATGCTGTGTAAAGCCTGTGATAATTTTTCTTCTTCACCTTTTTTTACGGTTTCAATATAAACCGTCATATTGGAAGTTGGAAAAACGATCTTAGGAAGTTCCAGGTTCTTGCCCTTTTCATGCAGGGTATTATTTACATGTGTGTTTTTAAGTTTAAGGGTGGCACCAATATCACCGGCTACCAGTTCATTTACATTGATGCGGTTGTGACCTTCAACCAATAAAAGCTGGTTTAATTTTTCAACAGTTCCCGTATTTTCATTCACCAGTTCCATTCCCGCTTTTATAGTACCGCTGTAAACTTTGAATAAGCTTAACTCACCAACATGCGGTTCGGCAATTACTTTAAAAACAAAAATACAGGCAGGGCCGTTTGCATCACAAACTAAATTGCCACCAGATACTGTTTGCTGTGCCGGCATTTCATTGGCACTGGGACAAACAACATCTATAAATCCTAACAAACGGCTGATTCCAATATTACTTTTAGCTGAAGTACAGAATAGGGGGAAAATGTCGTGGTGGATCATGGCTTTTTTAATACCATGTTTCAGATCCTCTTCACTCAATTCTCCTAATTCAAAATATTTTTCCATCAATTCTTCATCATTACTGGCTACTACTTCAATCAATTCCTTATGCATAGCATCAGCACGATTTTTTTCACTGTCTGGAATTGGTAATTCTTCTGTTTTGCCATTAGCAAAACGATACATCACCATGTGCAGCGTATCAATGATCTCATTAAAACCAATACCCGGATTAACCGGGTATTGCATGGGAACAACATTAGTACCAAAATGACTTTTGGCTTCCTGCAAAGTTTTGTCAAAATCAGCCGATTCATGATCGAGTTGGTTGACCACAAATATCATTGGTGTTTTAAACTGTTCGGTATAATCCCAGATAAGATCGGCGCCAACTTCAACACCAACTGATGCATTCAGCAACAGCAAGCCTGTATCTGCAACCCGTAATGCACTGATAACCTCACCTACAAAATCATCATACCCCGGTGTGTCTATGATATTAATTTTATAACCTTCCCATTGTGTATGCAGCAGGCTGCTGAAGATGGAATTGCCTCTTTCTTTTTCCAGTTCGTGGTAATCACTCATGGTAGTACCATCCTGTACATTACCCATCCGGTCAATTAAACCGGCTTCAAATATCATCGCTTCTGCCAGCGTCGTTTTTCCACTGCCGGCATGGCCAAGCAGTGCAATATTTTTTACATGACTTGTATCAAAAGTTGCCATAAAATTATTTTTATGTTGTTATTTTCTATATACGGTTATTTACAAAACCGGCATATTAGTTTTATTCGAAAGAATATATTTATCGCTACCTGTGGTTAACAGATATAACATTTTAGTATCCCTTTATTTTAATTTGCTGTAAAAGAGGTAAAATCTGTTTTTAACTGATCCAGGTCATTGGCCAGGAAATTATATTCTTCTTCCAGTTGCTGATGTTGTCCTGAATGATCTGCACCCGTAGTTAAATTAACTTCCTTCATATGAAGTCTGATAGCGTGTTTTAGATCGTGGATATTGATCAGCTGAATGTGAAACTGGTTATGAAAGTGTTCGATCTGGATGAGTTCATCATGATCGGCCTTTCCGGCGGCCCATTTGTAAAATTTAGTTTTCGATTCGTTGATACTTTCAACATAAGTAACAAGATGATCAATCCATTTTTTTGCTTCATCCAGAAGTTGCTGTGGTTGTGTTTCTGTTAACATAATGTATAATTTTTAGTTTTAAAATATTTATGTGTCATCCATCACAGGTAAAACACATAAGCTGGTTTATGATATAAAAGTAAAGGGGGAAAAATGTATAAAAGCTGAGAAAAATCATTTTATTTCCTGATTAATATCAAAGAATATCTGC
>JAYVEQ010000016.1:0-14961 GCA_043748745.1 Chitinophagaceae bacterium
TTGGCAGTAGCACTTTGAAATCATTTTTTTCTCCGTTGTAGAAGCCCACTAACCGGAACGGAATAAAATTTGCTTTGGCCTCTCTACAACCAACAAGGTTTTTAAATTTTAGATACTTTTTTTCGGCTCATCTGAACAGCATTCAGCCGGGCGGGCAACACCACCGTGAGCCTTAGCATTAATACCCCGAACAATATTTACAGACAGGAAGCGTTTTTAAAAGACCCTGATAAAATTTTTGATCCGGTAAAATTTCATCGTCAGCAATACCACGGCAACATGAACCCTGCCGGATCAAAAGCAGCTAACACAAAATTCTATAATCAGTTTACCAAAGTTTTACCAAAGTTTTATACAGTCCGTAAAAAAAATAGTTATAGCTTTGTACAGAATGAAAAAGACCATTGTAGCCATATTAGCCATTTTGTACATCAGCACTTCTGTTGGTGCTACGGTTCATATGCACTACTGCATGGGTAAGCTGGCCGATTGGGGACTTGTTGACAATTATGCTGATAAATGCAGCAAATGTGGCATGGAGAAAATTGAGAAGACAGATAGCGGATGCTGCAGGGATGAGCTTAAATATTTTAAAAATAATACCGACCAGAAAATCTCAGAATCTGCTTTCCAGATAATAAAGGTAGTTCCGGTTGTTTTACATACCAATTTTATTGATCTTTCATCAACTGATTTTATTTCTGTAACAGAAGAAAATCCTGTAAGCCATGCCCCACCCCCCGGCAGTGGCGTAGCGGTTTATATCCGCAACTGTGTTTTCCTAATTTAAACCTTATTCCCCTGTATTGGCCCGACAAATGATTTGTCTGGTTATTGGCATTTCAGTATGCCATGTTCTTCAGTAATTATTCATTACCCATAAACTTATAAAAATGAAATCTATTAAAATACTGATGATGGCAGTTTTAACTATCTTATCTGTATCTGTATTTGCACAGGATAGTACAAAGCAAAAAACTACAATGCAAAAAATGGAAAAGTCAAAATACAGTTGTCCCATGCATATGGATGTAACAAGTAATAAACCTGGTAAATGTTTCAAATGCGGTATGGATCTTACCAGGACAAAAAAGGAAAAAATGAAAATGGAGACGATGAAAATGTACTGTTGTCCTATGCATGCGGATGTAACCAGCAACAAGCCCGGCAAATGTTCTAAATGTGGTATGACTTTAAAAGAAAATCAGAAGAATATGCAACCCTATTCCTGCCCTATGCATCCTGATGTAATGAGTGACAAACCCGGCAAGTGTTCTAAATGCGGAATGGACTTGAAAGAAAAAATGAAAAATGCTATTGTTTACTCCTGCCCGATGAAATGTGAAGGAGAAAAAACTTATGATAAGCCTGGCAAATGTCCAAAATGTGGAATGAATTTAAAAGAAAAAAAAGAGGCAATTAAAGTTGACCTGATGAAAACATACACATGCCCCATGCATGCTGATGTTACCAGTGACAAGCCGGGCAAATGCCCAAAATGCGGAATGAACCTGGTTGAAAAAAAAGCAGACCGTTCCGATAATAAAAATGAATAACCCTTTAAAAACTAAATGATGAAAAAAATAATTCCGGTTTTAGCAGCAGTGTTGGCAATGATATTTGTCTCCTGCAACAGCAATTCATCTTCAAGCGAAGATAAAAGCAATGTGCCCAAAAAAGATTCAGTGCCTGTGCAGTCAAATATAGTTGCAGACCCGGATGTAAAAACGGTTCCTGTCAGCTTTACAAATATTGATCCGGCCGTTACGGTTTACATGAAAGAGATGGTTCAGAATTACCTGGCCGTTAAAAATGCCTTGATTGATAATAATGGATCCGGTGCAGCATCTGCATCCAATAAAATATCAGCAGCCATGAAAACTTTCGATAAATCATTACTCAGTGCTGAGCAGAAAAAAGTATATGATGATATAGAAGATGATCTGAAAGAACATGCAGAGCATATTGGCAAGAATGGAGATAAAGTTAGTTACCAGCGGGAACATTTTTCAATGATGAGTGAAGTCATGTATACTCTGGTAAAAGCTTTTGGTGCAGGTATTACTTTATATCATGATCATTGCCCCATGTTTAATGATGGCAAAGGTGCTATATGGCTTAGCGAAACAAAAAATATACGGAACCCCTATTATGGTGAAAAGATGATGACTTGTGGAAGTGTAATGGAAGTATTTAAATGATTCAGTTTATTAAATGTTGAGTTTAATAAAATATTGATTTGTTACTACGAATGAAATATTAATAACGTTTGCCCGGCCTCCCTCTCTTTTGGAGAGGGATCGAGGGCGAGGCCAAATAAAAAATTATGATCCCAAAAATTATTGCCTGGTCATTAAAAAACAGGTACATCGTTTTGTTACTGGCAACAGCCTTGTTTGTATGGGGCATCTTCAATATTCAGAAGAATCCGATTGATGCCATTCCGGACCTGAGCGAAAACCAGGTGATCGTTTTTACCGAATGGATGGGCCGTGGACCACAGATCATGGAAGACCAGGTTACTTATCCGTTGGTAAGTAACCTGCAGGGGATTCCCAAAGTAAAAAACATCAGGGGCACATCTATGTTCGGGATGAGTTTTGTGTATGTGATATTTGAAGATGATGTGGATGTGTATTGGGCCAGAACAAGGGTATTGGAAAGATTAAACTATGCACAACGATTATTGCCTGCAGGGGTAACACCTGCACTGGGGCCTGATGGAACAGGCGTTGGACATGTGTTCTGGTATACCATGGATGCAAAAAATCTTGACCTGGGTGAACAACGGGCTTTGCAGGATTGGTATGTTAAACTTGCTTTACAAACTGTACCCGGTGTTGCAGAAGTTGCATCTTTTGGTGGTTTTGAAAAACAATACCAGTTGGTAATTGATCCGGTAAAGTTGCAGTTTTACAATGTATCACTCATGGATGTGATGAACAAAGTAAAGGCGAGCAACAATGATGTAGGTGGAAGAAAATTTGAAATGAGCGATATGGCCTATATCATCCGTGGTTTGGGCTATGTAAAAAATAAAGATGACCTGGAAAGTATTGCACTTGGAAATTTTAACGGCATTCCGGTACGGGTAAAAGATATTGGAACGGTACAAATGGGTGGAGACCTAAGACTTGGCATTTTTGATGAGAATGGTGATGGCGAGGTGGTAGGTGGAATTGTAGTGATGCGCTATGGCGAAAATGCCGACAAAGTGATCAAAGCAGTTAAAGAAAAAATGACAGACGTACAGAAAGGTTTACCGGAAGGGGTTTCTTTTAAAACAGCCTACGACCGGAGTGTATTGATTGAAGCAGCAATTTGCAATATCAAATATAAATTGATTGAAGAGATGGCCATTGTAGCATTAATAGTCATCATCTTTTTATTTCACTGGCGAAGTGCACTCAGTATCATTATCCAGATACCCATCACCATTGCTATCAGTTTTATACTGCTGAACATGTTTGGTATTTCATCCAATATCATGTCGCTAACCGGTATTGCCATTGCCATTGGAGTAATCGTAGACAATGGTATTATCATGAGTGAGAATGCATACCGGCATTTATCAGATTGGCAAAACAGTCAACCCCCTAAAATGTAGACCATGAAAAAATTATTCAATAAAATTACTGGCAGGGAAGCTTACTACCACATTCCGGAACTGGAAAGAATGCGGCTGATCGAAAAAGCCTGCAACCAGGTATCGAGGGGTGTTTTCTTTTCCACCATCATCATCATCACTTCTTTTTTGCCGGTTTTTTTATTAACCGGCCAGGAAGGGAAATTGTTTCACCCGCTGGCATTTACCAAAACATTCATCATGCTGGTAGATGCTTTACTGGTGATCACTTTAGCACCGGTGCTGATCTCTTTTTTTATGAAAGGCAGGTTCAGGCCCGAAATAAAAAACCCGGTGAACCGTATCCTGGAAAAAATTTATGAACCGGTGATACGTACCTGTATCAAATGGCGCAAGACAACCATCGCTGTAAATATCATTGCACTTGCCATCAGTATTCCTTTGGTATTAAGCCTGGGCAGGGAGTTTATGCCGCCGCTTGATGAAGGCTCAATCTTATTTATGCCGGTTACTTTACCCGATGTTTCTAATAGCGAAGCAAAAAGAATTTTGCAGGTGCAGGATAAACTCATCAAATCGGTACCGGAAGTAAAAAATGTTTTAGGAAAAGCAGGAAGGGCAAATACAGCAACAGATAATTCTCCCATCAGCATGATTGAAACAATTATTTTACTGAAACCTCAATCTGAATGGCGGGAAAATATTTCCAAAAATGATATCATCAATGAACTGAATGCAAAATTGCAGATACCGGGTGTAACCAATGGCTGGACCCAGCCCATCATTAACCGTATCAATATGCTCTCCACCGGTATCCGTACCGATGTGGGTGTAAAGGTTTATGGCCAGAACCTGGATACCATTTATGCTTTTGCAGAAAAAGTAAAAACAGAATTAATGGGAATTGATGGTGTAAAAGATCTTTACGTAGAACCCATCACCGGTGGAAAATATATCGACATAACTGTTAAACGTGATGAGATAAGCCGGTATGGATTAACTGTGGATGATGTAAATGCGGTTGTGGAAATTGCACTGGGTGGTATGCGGCTCACCACAACTGTTGAAGGCCGCCAGCGGTTTTCAGTTAACGCCAGGTTTGGACAGGATTTCAGAAACAGCCTTGATGCATTAAAACGCATACAGGTACAAACTATGAAGTTTGGCCCGGTACCATTGGAGACTATTGCAGATGTAAAAATATCAGAAGGTCCACCCATGATCAATTCAGAAAATGCCATGCTACGTGGAACGGTTTTATTTAATGTAAGAGAAAGAGACCTGGCAGGTACGGTTACCGAAGCAAGAGAAAAACTGAACAATATGATCACAAAATTACCCAAGGGTTATTTTATGGAATGGAGTGGTCAGTATGAAAACCTGATACGCAGTGAAAAAACATTAAAAATGATACTACCGGTTGTGCTGCTCATTATTTTTCTCTCTATGTATTTTGCCTTCCGGAATGCAAGAGAAGCATTTTTAAGTTTGATCTCCATTCCGTTTGCATTGATAGGCGGGGCTTTTATGATCTATTTCTGGGGCGTTAATTTATCGGTTGCTGTTGCTGTTGGTTTCATTGCCCTGTTTGGCCTTGCTGTTGAAACCGGAATTGTAATGGTCATTTATTTAAATGATGCAATGGAGCAGCTGGTAGCAAAAAAAGGTAATTCAAGAGAAACAATTACAAAAGAAGACTTGCGGGAATATGTTATTGCCGGTGCAGCAAAAAGGCTTCGCCCCAAACTGATGACAGTTAGTGTTTCGCTTTTTGCATTAATACCAATTTTATGGAGCCATGGCGTAGGAAGCGATGTGATGAAACCCATTGTGCTACCTATGATAGGCGGTGTACTTACTTCTGCAACACATATTCTGTTGGTAACACCACTTATTTTTTTAATGGCTAAGGAATATGAACTGAGGAAAAAAGGGAAGATAGAAGTAATGGAAACAAAACATTAATACACTTAATTGAATTATATGAAACTAGTTGTAATCTTTTTAGGGTTGATCTTTTTTACCGGCGCTATGCATGCCCAGGATATGCTTCGCATGGAAGATATTAAACCAGTCATCGAAAAAAATCACCCTGCCTTAAAAATGCTGGATGCCGAAGCCCGTTCGATGGATGAGGCTGCCAAAGGGGTTTACAGCTGGATGCCGCCGGAAGTTGGCGCCGGGTTTTATCAAACTCCATACAATCCCCAAAAATGGAAGTACATGAACGGCCAGCCCGGTATGGGTATGTTCATGATATCTGCCCAGCAGATGTTTCCCAGCAAAAAAAGGCAAAATGCTGAGTTTGCTTATATGAATGCACAGTCATCTGTAGAAAAACAAAAGAAAGATGTTGTGGTAAATGAACTGTTGTATACAACCAGGAAAAATTATTATGACTGGATAGTAATTGAAAAGAAACTGAAAGTGCTGGAAGAAAATGATAAGCTTTTAAAATTCATGATGCAAAGTGCCGAGATAAGGTACAAAAACGGCTTGGGAAAGATCAGTGCTTATTATAAAGCCAAAGCAGCCCTGGCTAAAGTAGAGAATATGAAACTGATGCTGCAGAATGAGATTGTTCAAAAAAGGATCGCCATAAATATTGCAATGAACAGAAAAGCAGATGAATTATTTAAAGTAGATACCAATTATACCTGGTATGATTTTAATAAACAGATGTTTGATTCTGTTGCCCTGATGAACCAGCGAAGTGATATAAAAGTAATTAACAGAAATATTGAAGTGAATACCCTGGAACGTAAAGCAGAACTGGCCAAACTGAACCCGGAGTTTGGAATAAAATATGATCACATGACAGGTTGGGGAAGGCAGCCGCTGCAATTTTCGGTAATGCTGATGGCAAAAATCCCTATGGCAAGATGGTCATCTAAAATGAACAAGGCAAAAGCCGAAAGCATAGTTTGGCAAAATGAAGCATTGAAAAATCAAAAGCTTATGATCATCAATGAAGCATCCGGAATGGCGAGCAGCAGTTATACCGAACTGGAGTTGAAAAAGAAACAAATGAAATTGTATGAGCAACAGATCCTTCCTGCATTGCGGAGAAATTTTCAAACCATGTTATTAGGTTATGAACAGAATACAGAAGAATTATTTGAACTCTTTGATTCCTGGGAAGCATTAAATATGACACAGATGGATTACCTGGATGAGTTGATGAAAGGATTGCAGATGCAGGCCGAGCTGATGAAAATTATGGAAATAAAATAAATCGTTACAGATGAATATTTTTAAAATAAGAACCTGGTTATTCACTTTATTCATTGCAGCATTTTTATTTGCCTGTAATAATAACAGCAACAAACAGGAGGTAATGTACACCTGCCCAATGCCAAAGGATTCTGTTTTCAGCCACAAACCCGGCAAATGCCCCAAGTGCGGAATGGAATTGATCAGGATGGAAAATAATAATGCACATGCCGGGCACAAAATGATGGACAGTAATGTTGTAAAAAACAAAGCTTATACCTGTCCCATGCACCCGCAGGTACAAAGCGATACAGCAGGCAACTGCCCGATTTGTGGCATGCAACTGGAGAAGGTAAAATCTCCATTGGAGCCCAATGCAGTTTCATTAAACACTTTATTAAAACCGGCTAACCAACAGGTTATTGCTTCGGTACCCATGGTGCATATGATGGACCGGCAGGAAGATATTGAAATGGATGCATTAGGTTTTATTGCTTATGATACAAGACAGACAGGTATTATATCATCCAATTTTTCAGGAAGAATCGAAAGACTGTATGTTAAATACCGCTACCAGAAGATCAGCAGTGGACAAAAGATAATGGACATTTACAGCCCCGAATTACTTACTGCACAGGAAAATCTTTTGTTCCTGGTAAAAAATGATCCGGAAAATTCGATGCTGATCAATTCTGCTAAACAAAAACTTTTATTATTAGGAATGAACAGCAGCCAGTTGACCAATGTGATCCTTACCGGAAGATCTTCTTACAGGGTTTCTGTTTTTAGTAAATACAGCGGGCATATCCAGGAGAGCAGCAATGCAATTGGTATGAATGCCAATCAGCTTCCGGTAATGAACAATGGATCACTCACTACAGCAGAGTTATCAATAAAAGAAGGGATGTATGTACAAAAAGGGCAGAATATATTTTCTGTATTCAACCCAAACAAGGCATGGGCATTGTTAAACATTTTTGCAGGACAGGCAGCGATGGTTAAAGTGGGCAACAAGGTCCGTATTACACCCGAAACAGCTCCGGATAAAGATTTCAGGGCAATAGTTAATTATATTGAACCCATGTACCGGGATGGAAATAAAACTTTAACGGTAAGGGTTTATTTCGATAATTCCATTTCAAAAATACCTATTGGCAGCCAGGTAAAAGCTACTGTTTTTGCCGGTGACCGTTCGGCCAATTGGTTGCCCGAAGAAGCTGTATTATCACTTGGTTTGGATAAAGTGGTGTTTGTAAGAAACGGAGAATCCTTTACGGTCAGAAAAATTGAAACCGGTATCATCAACAAACATTTGATTCAGGTATTGAATGGCCTGGATAAAAACGAGGCCGTTGCTGCCAATGCACAATACCTGGTAGACAGTGAAAGCTTTATAAAAACAAATCAATAAAGATGAAAAAATATTTAATAATTACTTTGATGTGTTTGTTTGTTTTTATTTCCTGCAAAAACAAAAAACAACAGCTTGTTCATGCAGATGAATATTATACCTGCAGTATGCACCCACAGATCATGGAAGATAAACCGGGCTTATGCCCTATTTGCCACATGGATCTTATAGTAGTAAAAAGAACCAATACGGCTGCTGATGAAATTTCTTTGAATGATGAACAGATCCGTTTGGGTAATATTTTATCCGATACCATCCGCAATGGAATGATCGGCGATAAAACAGTGCTGACTGCAACACTGAATGCAGATGAAACAAATGTTAACAGCGTTAGTGCCCGTATCATGGGCCGGATTGATAGGTTGTATTTCAAAGCCCTCGGAGATTATGTTTCAAAAGGAGCACATTTATACGACCTGTACAGCGAAGAACTGAATACAGCCAAACAGGAATACCTGGCGGTGCTGGAAAAACAACAAACACTTGATAATTCTATCATCGATTTTAAACGGCTGGTGCAAAGTGCCAAAACAAAATTATTATTATGGGGCATGAGTGAGGGACAGATCAGTGAACTGGCCAGAACAAAAGTTACGAATCCACGAACAGCATTTTTCAGCAGCGCATCAGGTTTTATTACGGAGCTACCGGTAATGGAAGGACAGTTTGTTTCGGAAGGAAGCACCATTGTAAGATTAACAGGTCTGGGTTCTTTGTGGGCAGAAGCACAGGTGTATGCATCTGAACTTTCGGGAATAGATATGACCGGGTTAGCTGTTGTGCAAATTCCTGACCTGCCGGGTAAAGAATGGACAGGAAAAGTTGAATTTGCCAATCCTGAAATCGCTGCAGACAGCAGGTTGAATCTCATCCGTGTTACTGTACCCAATGAAAATGGCCAGTTAAAGCCAGGCATGCCGGCCTATGTAAGCATAAAAAATAAAGATGTAAAAGCATTAACGCTTCCTTCCGATGCGGTGTTGCGTGACGGTAAAATGAATGTGATCTGGCTGCATACTGGTAAAAATATTTTTAAAATGAAAATGGTGGAAACCGGTTTGGAGAGTGGTGACCGTATTGAAATAAAATCCGGCATACAAAATGGTGATGTGGTGGTAATGCGGGGCGCTTATCTTTTACAAAGTGAGTATGTATTTAAAAAAGGTGGTAATGCCATGGGCGGCATGGATATGAGCGGACATTAAAATTGGTTTAAAGATAAATAAATTAAAAATCGTAATGGGGAAGATTAAAAAGATATTAATTAAAATTTTTAAAGCCATTTTTATAAGAAAGAAGGATTGCTGTAAATGATGTGCCTTACTTATTTAACAGATGTATGAACAACAATTTATCACAAATTATCCGCCAATACAAAGAGGATAAACAATCTGTTTATAATACCTGGTTCATCAATAATGAAGAACGGTTAAAAGCTTTTCGTTCAATTCGCAGGGGCGTTATGCAGGTTATTGATGATATTAAGAATAACAGATTTCCAAATGATTTTAAAGGCTCATCCCTTGAATTTGTGTTAACCTGCATTACTGAGCAAAAGCAGGTGTTTGAAGGAGCATCTCATCCCTTTTACTGGAAACCTAAACTAAGGATACCGGATATTTATGAAAATGAAATCAACAAAAAAACTTTCGGGCAATTTCTGGAAAACTGCCTGAATGCAAAAACAGAAGAACAGATAATTAAAGAAATTATCAGGCTGGATAATATAAAAACCAAAGGGCTTGGACCCGCAGTAGCAAGTATTCTTTACTTTCTTCATCCTACTATAATTCCACCTTTCAATACAGCCATAATCAATGGTTTTAATTTTCTGTTTAAAGACAAAAAGAAACTTGGCAGCTGGAGTGAGTATTTAAAACTGAGAGAGGTAATGATTGATGTGTTATGGTTCCAGAAAAACACTAACAATGTAATAGCAGCTTTTGAGGTTGAAAAAAGCACCAGCATATACTCAGGTATTCTTCGCCTGACTGATTTGAGCTATACCATTGCTAATGGTGATGAAGTGTTATATTTAATAGTACCTGATAAAAGAGAGAAAGATGTTTGCTTGCAATTGTGTCGCCCTGCCATGAAGCAGAATAATGTTGTTATCAAATATATTCTGTTTTCAGAACTCCGCAGCCACTGTGATGCTTTGTGTAAGTTTGGCGAAACCCACCATATCATGGAAAAAATTGCAAAAGGAGTCTAAACCTGATATTATTGTAAATTATTTCCATAATTATGTAACTTTTATAAAGGCTCTGGACCTACCTTTAGGCTATGAAATTGCTATTTTTTCCAAAAATAGCTTTACTTTTACTAAAGATTAAATGAAAAGAAACATATCCATACAATTAAAAGCGGCCTTTCTACTGATAGTATTCGGATTGAATACGTTAGTGGGTTTTGCCTGTGCTATTGGTGTGGATATGGGTTTCAATTCTTCTCATCATCACGATGAAGAAGCGACAGAAGTTCATGTACATGCAGATGGTAATAAACATGCACATCATAATGAACCTGTAAAGCAACATCATGAAGAAAAGGGGATTTCAAAAAAAGATAAAGATGATTGCTGCAATGCTGATGTGCTAAAGTTTCAAAATTTAGATAAGAACCTGAATCAAAATGCAAAGACTGCAATTGATGTACCGGCGTTTGCAGCTATCATCAGTACTTTTTTAGGCATTGATGTTTTTAAAATAGCCAGGACTTACCCTCCAAAACATAAAACCAGGTTTTTTTATCCTCCTCCCCCTGACATACGTATAGCGATCCAGAGTTTCCAGATTTGATTATGATTATTGTAACTCTGTTTGATGGAATTACCCATCGAACTGACATTGCTTTACCCAAAAGCGTTGTTGTTTTGTTTTAGTTACTGTAATCAAATTTTTATGTTCAAACATATTTTAATAGTATTTACCAGCTTGCTTTTAACAGCAAACGGGTATAGTCAAAAAATTACTTCCGAGGCAGATGCTGTTAGCCTGGCTGTAAAGAACAGCAGGAATATATCGGCTGCCGGTTTATCTGTTTTACAACAAAAGCAATTGCTTAAAAGCAGTTATAACCTGCCCAACCCTGAAGTTTTTATTGAAAGCCCCACCGGAAATTTTTATACCGGAAGTATTACCCAATCAACGGAGTTTCCAACAGTTTACCCTAAGCAATACCAGTTACAAAAACAACGGATAGGATTGGCAGAAAAAGAAAAGAGCCTGACAGAAAACGAAGTGAAATTCAAGGTAAAACAAATGTATTTGCTTTTGCAATACTCAGCCGCCCTGCAACAGCAATTGTATCTGCAGGATACGGTTTACGAACGCATCAGCAAAGCCGCCAGTCGCCAGTTTGATGCCGGGCAAATTGATTACCTGCAAAAAATATTTACAGAAACGCAATATGGAGAAATACATAATCAATATTTACAGACACAGCTTACCAACAGCAACCAACAAAGCCAGTTGCAATACCTTACCGGTTTGCAGGAAATTTTTATGGCGACTCCACTTAATACAAATCCTGTAATTGATTTTACTGTACCTAATGATAGTACTGCTTTTACAGCTAACCCATCCATACAGATAATTAACCAGGCAGGGATGATTGCTCAAAAAAATATTGCACTGCAAAAAGCAAAAGCATTGCCCGGTTTGGCATTTGGCTATTTTAACCAGGGTGAAAGAAGTACCCCCATTGGCAACCGTTTCCGTTTTGGGTTTACAGTGCCCTTGTGGTTTGGCCAATACAAAAGCAATATCAATGCGGCAAAAACTGAATGGGAAATTAATAAGCAAAAAGCCACAGGATTACAGCAACAGCTTTCCGTTCAGTTAATGCAGGCGCAAAATGAATTGGCAATTTATAGCCAGTCGCTAAAATATTATCAAAGCACCGGTATTAAAAAAGCAAACGAAATCATTAGTACTGCCAGGCGGTTTTTCGAAAGCGGACAGAATGATTATATCAATTACCTGCGAAACATTAATGATGCTTATTCAATACAACTGAAATACCTGGAAGCCATCAGGAACTACAACCAGAGCATATTATCTATAAAATATTTAACAGGAAAATTATGATTAAGAAAATTTTGTTTTTACTGGCACTAATACCTTCTTTAGTTTTTGCGCATGACGGCGAAGACCACGGAGATGCAAAAAAAGGGGTAGCCAAACCTACAGCCTATTTCAGTAGCGAAGCTGTGTCGGATGTGTATGAACTGCTGTTTAAGTATCAACCATTACAGCCAGGTAAACAGGTAATATTGAAATTATTTGTAAGTGATTTTAACAGCAACGCACCTGTTGACAGCGCAAGCTTACAAATTACTGTTGCTGATAATCCAAATATAAAATTGGAAGTAAGCAGAATTGATAAAGGTGTGTATGAGGTGAAGGGAATATTCCCTGAAAAAAAATCATACAGTCTTACCGTAAATATTAATTCTTCACTTGGGCCGGATTTGATATTACTTAAGGATATTGAAGTTGGTAAAGAACTGGAAAAGACTGATGCAACCGGGGTTCACAATGATACGCACTGGTATCAGAGCAACTGGTTTTTTGGCAGTATAGGTTTATTGATTGGCTTATTGTTGATGTTTTTTGTCATGAAGAAGATAAATAGAAAAATTTCGGCGGGTATCATTATCCTGTTTTGTTTATTGCCTGCTGCCGCTTATAATCCGGTGGCTGCACATGATGAGCCTGCTGGTAAACCGGGTGGCACCGTATCCAATACATTTATTGTGGAAAAAGAATCGCAATTTCTTTTCGGAATCCTGACTGAAAAAATCGGGTCAGAAGATTTTAACCAGTCAACACAGGTGCTGGGTACAGTAATTCCCTCGCCACAGGGCAGGGCCGTAATACAATCGCCACAAACGGGTAAAATAATTTCATTAAAAGTATCTGTTGGGCAAAGAGTATCAGCCGGACAGGTTTTAGCGGTAATAGAACAACAGGTAGATGCAGGCACACAGATCAATATTCTTTCGCAAAAAAATATTGTGGATGCAGAATATAATGCAGCCAAAGCACAGTACGAAAGATTAAAAGGCATTGAAGATATTGCCGCCAAGAAAGATGTTACAGAGGCAAAAGCAAGGTATGAAACGGCTTTAAAAAACAAGCAGTTGTTTAATGCCAATGCAGGACGCAATATGGGCAATAGCAAGATGATCACCCTTACAGCGCCTATCAGCGGAGTAGTGGGAACATTTAATTACTCTATAGGTGCAGTAGTTAATACAGGCGAAACTTTATTTGATATTACTAATCTTGAAAAAGTATTGGTAGAAGCACAGGTATTTGCCAATGATGCTGAACAGTTAAAAAATGTTGACAAAATAACTACATCATCAAATATTCAAAACGATACAACTACCTATCGTTTAAAATTAATTTCCACTGCCCAATCAGTTAATGGTACCAATCAATCGCAGAAAGTAATTTTTGAGATCATTAACCCTGAATCACAATTTAAAATCGGCGAAAATATTAATGTAGATATTTTTTCTAAAGATATTTCAAGCCAGGTTATTGTACCCAACGAAGCTATTGCAGAAATAAACGGGAAGCCGGCTGTTTTTGTAAAAGATAAAGCAGAGCAGTACAGCATCAGCTATATTAATAAAGGCACATCTAATGGTAAATATACAACGATTGTAAAAGGCGTGGAAGAAGATGAAAGGATCGTTACCAATGGAATGTATCAAATGAAAACAATTTACTTAAATCAATAAAAATTAAACAAATGAAAAAAAGATTTAAAATTTCAATGCTGGCAATAGCCATTAGTGCAGTAACTTTCTTTGCTGCCTGCAACAATAACAGCGATACAAAAAATGCAAATTCAGATACAACAAAAACAGAAACTTCGCATGAAAGCAGCGACCATGTATTTGCCTGTCCCATGCACCCGGAAGTAACAGGTAAAGAAGGTGACAGCTGCCCCAAATGTGGCATGAAGCTGGAGCATAATGATAATGCAGGAACTGCAGGCAATGTATCCATGCAGTTTATTACCAATCCTGCAACCGTAAATCCTAATCAGGAAGTTACTTTATCGCTAACACCAAAAATGAAAGACAAGCCTGATGTGCAGGTGCCGTTAGATGTAGAGCATACAAAAAAAATACACCTGATTGTGGTAAGCGATGACCTGAGCTGGTTTAACCATATTCATCCTGAATTAAATGCAGATGGTTCCTATACTGTGAAAGAAAAATTCCCGTTGGCGGGCAAATACACCCTGTTTGCTGATTACAAACCAAGTGGCGGCAATCATACTGTTGATTATTTAAATGTAACTGTTGCAGGCAAAGCTCCTGCTGCAAAAACTTATGGAGCAGATAAATTAACCGGTGCAGCCGGTGATGGATTTTCTGTTTCTCTTACACCAGAAGGCGGTAAATTTTTAACCAATATGCCCATGCACATTAATGGTGTAATGATGCAAAATGGAAAAGAGGTGGATGTAAATACATTAGAAGATTACCTGGGTGCAAAAGCTCACATGGTAGTCGTAAGCCTGTCTGATAAAAAATACCTTCATGTACACCCAAGTGTTGAGGGTGGCAAGTTTGATTTACATACCACATTTGATAAGCCGGGTATATATCGTGGCTGGATTCAGTTTCAAAGCAAAGGCAAAGTTTATACCAGCGATTTTGTAATGAATGTAGCATATGGTACAGCAGTTAATATGAAAGATATGAAGCATGATACCATGCAGGATA
>JAYVEQ010000017.1:0-14902 GCA_043748745.1 Chitinophagaceae bacterium
TCAAAACGCCCCTGTCTTAAATAAATACTATCAATTATCAACGTGCTGTAACCAGACATGGTGAACTTTAAACGGTAATAACCAAAAGGCAGTTCATCAAAAAGAAAAGCACCATTCTTAACTGTAATTAAATTTTTATTGATTGTTGAATCTGTGATCCTGTTAAGACTTACTGTTGCGCCCAATATAGCTTTACTGTTATCAGCATCAAGTAATATCCCGATTATGATCCCCGGTGAAGCCGAAGGTTTTTGAGCCCATGTTATAAATGAACTTAACAGTAAAGAAAAAGGCAGCAGGTATCGCAATAATTCAGTTTTAATAACTGCAAATTTAGCGATTGGCAAAATGTAACTATGCATAATTATATGAATGGAAAAGCCAATTTTGTCACTTAAACCTTGCTTTTACCGTTAACAAATTATTTGTATGGCAATTCGGGTCAACTTTTCTATTTTTATCACATAAATATTTATATATGAAAAGAATTGTATCATTTTTTGTTTTAGTGATCTTTATTTTGCTAAGCCCTCAGTTAATAACCGCACAAAAAACAGGAATTGACCCTGATCCGGTAGCAAGTGCTAAAAACAGGAAATTAGCAGAAGCCAAAAACTTAAACAATAACGGAACTAAAAGAAAATTCATTGACCCTGCCAATATGGACCTGTCGGTAAAACCGGGCGATAACTTTTATTTATACGCCAATGGCAACTGGATAAAAAGCACTCCGGTTCCCCCATCAAAAACCCGTTGGGGAAGTTTTGATAAACTGGCGGAAGAAAGTTCACAGGCACTTAAAGACCTATTGGAAGACGCAGCAAATAATCCCGGCAAAAACGAATTAATGAAAAGAGTTGGTGATTTTTATGCCAGTTCAATGGACAGTGCAGCTATTGAAAAACTGGGTTATAAACCCATTAAGACATACTTGGATGCCATTGAAGCACTAAGTTCAAAAACACAGGTTCTAAATCACATCAATTACCTGCGGGCAAAGTCTTTAGCTTCTCCGTTATACCGTATAGGTGTTGGTCAGGATGCTAAAGATGTAACCAAATATATCATCAGTATTGGCCAGGGAGGAACAACATTACCTGACCGTGATTATTATTTAAAGAATGATACCCGTAACCAGAAAATAAGAGCTGAATACGTTACCTATATAACCAAACTATTTACGCTTTGTGGTTTTGATAATGTAAAAGCAATGGCAAATGCGGCCACGATAATGCAACTGGAAACTACCATTGCCAATGCTCAAATGAGCCGTGTTGAAATGCGTGACCCGGTTAAATTATACAATAAATTTTCGGTGAATGGTTTAAGCGCTAAAACACCAAACTTAAACTGGCAGGATATTTTAAAACAATTGGGATATAAAACAAAACAGGATAGTTTAATTGTCAGTAATCCAAAATTCATGGTTTTTATTGATTCATTACTTGGTGCTGTTTCATTAAAAGACTGGAAAGTTTATTTGCAATGGGGTATAATAAAAGATGCTGCACCTTTTTTAAGCAGCGAATTTGTAAATGCAAATTTTGCTTATAACCAGGCATTAAGCGGACAAAAAGAACAAACCCCCCGCTGGCAACGTATGAGCGGTTTAATTGACAGACAACTTGGAGACCTGTTAGGACAATTATATGTAGATAAATATTTTAACCAGGCAGCCAAAGCAAGAATGCTTGAACTGGTAAATAACCTGCAACAGAGTTTCGACAGCAGGATAAAAAAATTAGATTGGATGAGTGCCGAAACAAAACTCAGGGCATTATCTAAATTACATGCCTTCACTAAAAAGATTGGATTCCCGGATAAATGGAAAGATTATGAAGGTTTAGTCATCAGGAGAGATGATTTTCTCGGCAACCTGTTACGTTGTAATCAATGGTTATATAATGACAATATCAATAAACTTGGTAAACCAATTGATAAAACAGAATGGGGAATGACACCGCCTACAGTAAATGCATATTACAATCCGCCAAAAAATGAAATTGTTTTTCCTGCCGGGATATTACGTTTTCCTTTCTTTGACTTTGAAGCTGATGATGCCATAAATTATGGTGGTATTGGTGCAGTAATTGGTCATGAAATGACACATGGCTTTGATGACCAGGGACGCCAGTTTGATGGCGATGGCAACCTGCAGGATTGGTGGACCAAAGCAGATGCTGATGAATTTAAAAAACGTGCCGATGAAGTTGTTGTACAATATAATGGCTTTACCATTTTAGATACCATGCATGTTAATGGTAAACTCACGCTTGGTGAAAACCTTGCCGACCTTGGTGGATTAAGTATTGCCTACGAAGCCTTTAAAAATACGAAACAAGGTAAGAGCTTTGATAAAATTGATGGCTTTACCCCCGACCAGCGTTTCTTTTTAAACTGGGCGCAGGTATGGCGCAATAATATTTTACCGGAGGCAGCTGCACAACGTATAGTAACGGATAGTCACTCACCGGGCATGTATCGTACCAACGGCCCTCTAACAAATATCGATGCGTTTTATAAAGCGTTTGATGTGAAAGAAGGAGATAAAATGTATAAGGCTCCCGAAAAAAGAACTAAGATCTGGTAAGCAGAAATAATTAAATGAAAAACCGTCCAGATTAAATCTGGACGGTTTTTTTATATGCTTAATAAAATTATTGTAACTCTTTTGAATTAATCTTATCTACAAAACTATAATTGTTGGAATCAAATTCATAATGAAACACCCGGTGAAAATCTTTATTGAATTCTTCATCCGATTGCGGGCTGATGATATTGCTGATCACATTAAATCCATCTGCTTTAAAACAAAGCATTATATTCCTAACCTCAGAGTCATCTTTATTTAATGCTTCAAAAACACGGCTAATATGTGTTTTATCAAATTCAGTTTTTATCCCTTTCATACCTTGTATCGTATTCCGGCATCGGTTATAAGGGTCAGATGTTTTTATATCTTTTGATTGGTAAAAAATATGATCAAAATAAATGTGTTTAAAGTGGTCATCCAGAAATAAACCAAAAGCAATGCCTTCATTGTTTAAGTGCAGATAATCACGTTTACTGGATTCATCTGTATTAACTCTGCCATGACGGACGATGTACAAATTAATATTCATAAACAGATTCTGAATTTTAATTCTTCTAAGTGCCTTTAATCCGGGGATGAGAAATAATATACAGGGATGAAGGAAATGAAAGAGGTCAGTTTGTTAAAGTTAGTCTAATTACAGCAGACTGTCATAAATACATTTAAATAGCAAGGTTGATAAGTATAATATCTACTGCCATCCTGTCACAATCTATCAGATATTATCTATATTTGCTGTTCGAAAAAAATAAAATTTAATGTTGAACCTGGTGACTAATAAAGAACATGATGAGGTAAGGCAGGGAGAGGCATTTGCTCCTTTTGCACGGGACGTAAAGAGTTTTAAAAAACATTTTTACATTGAAAGCTATGGCTGTGCAATGAACTTTGCTGATAGTGAAGTAGTGGCTTCTATTTTACAGGATAATGGTTTTGATGCTACAACAAATTATAAAGAAGCCGACCTCATTCTTATAAACACCTGTTCAATCCGGGAGAAAGCAGAAACAACAGTTAGAAAACGCCTCACCGAATTCAGAAGTGTTAAAAAAGAAAAACCGGGATTACTGGTTGGTGTTTTAGGCTGTATGGCCGAAAGACTAAAAGAAAAATTTATTGAAGAGGAAAAATTAGTTGATATCGTTATCGGGCCCGATGCATACCGCAGTTTACCCGGACTCATAGAAGAAGCAGAAACCGGGCAAAAAGCAGTAAATGTTTTATTAAGCAGGGATGAAACCTATGCCGACATAGCGCCCATCCGTTTAAACAGTAATGGTGTTACTGCTTTTGTAAGCATTATGAGAGGATGCAACAATATGTGTTCATTTTGTGTAGTACCATTTACAAGAGGAAGGGAAAGAAGCCGTGATGCAGCATCCATCATCAGCGAATGCAAAATTTTATTTGAAGAGGGTTACCGGGAAGTAACCTTGCTTGGACAAAATGTTGATAGCTATCACTGGATTGATGAACAAAAAGATATTGTGGTAACATTTGCCATGTTGATGGAACGGGTTGCACTTATTTCTCCATTGCTCCGGGTTCGTTTTTCTACTTCACATCCAAAAGATATTACAGATGATGTTTTACACACTATTGTTAAATACGAAAACATTTGCAATTACATTCACCTGCCGGTACAAAGCGGAAGCAGCCGTGTTTTACAAATGATGAACAGAACTTACAGCAGGGAGTGGTATATCGCAAAAGTGAACCGCATCAGGGAATTGATTCCCGACTGCGGTTTATCAACTGATATGATCACCGGATTTTGTACCGAAACTGAAGAAGATCACCAGCAATCATTAAGCCTGATGGAGTATTGCAAATACGATCTGGCTTATATGTACTTTTATTCCGAAAGGCCGGGAACACTTGCTGCCAGGCGTTTTGAAGACGATGTGCCACTGGAAGTAAAAAAGCGGAGGCTGCAGGAAATGGTTGACCTGTATCGTGGTCACTCTTTACAGGCTATGCAAAAAGAAGTAGGTAAAACTTTAAAAGTTTTAATTGAAGGGGTTTCAAAAAAAAATGAAGATGAATTGTTCGGCAGAACAGATCAGAATAAGGTTGCTGTTTTTCCAAAAGAAAATTTAAAGAAGGGAGAATATGTAATGGTTAAAATAGAAAGCTGCACTGCCGGCACTTTATTAGGTAATGTAATTTTAAATCAATAAAAATAAAAAATCACTTTGTGCACCCCCAATGTCTCAGTGCGCTTTGTGACATTATTATATGGACTTACAACAAATAAAAAACCGATTTGCCATTATTGGTAATTCACCAGCCTTAAACCATGCATTGAATGTTGCCGTGCAGGTTGCAAATACCGACCTTAGTGTGCTCATTAATGGCGAAAGCGGAGTAGGTAAAGAAGTTTTTTCGCAGATCATTCATTCATTGAGTACCAGAAAACATAATTCTTTTATTGCGGTTAACTGTGGCGCCATTCCCGAAGGAACCATTGACTCGGAATTGTTTGGCCATGAGAAGGGATCTTTTACCGGGGCAGTTGACAGCCGCAAAGGATATTTTGAAACGGTAAACGGAGGAACCATTTTTTTAGATGAGATTGGTGAATTACCCCTAGGTACACAGGCCCGTTTATTACGTGTGCTTGAGGCAGGCGAATACATTCGGGTGGGCAGCAGCAAAGTACAGAAAACAGATGTGAGGGTAATTGCAGCAACCAATAAAGAGTTGATTGAATATACACAGACAAACAGGTTCCGTGAAGACCTTTATTACCGTTTAAATACTGTGCCTATAAGGGTTCCGGCTTTAAGAGACCGGAAAGAAGATATTTATTTATTGTTCAGAAAATTTGTTACTGATTTCTCTGATAAATATAAAGGCACCCCGGTGCAACTTGATGATGGGGCAAAAGATGTGTTAATTAACTATCCATGGCCGGGCAATGTTAGAGAATTAAAGAATATTGCAGAACAGATATCGGTGCTTAGCCAGGATAAAGTTATTAATGCATTTACCATGAAGAGTTTTTTACCGGAACATAATTATTCCCGGTTACCGGTTTTAGCTGGCAGCAATGGCTCCGTTAGTCATAGTGAATTTGCCAATGAAAGAGAAATTTTGTACAAACTGTTTTTCGATATGAAAAAAGATGTGAACGAATTGAAGAAAATGTTTTTTGATCTATTACAAAATCCCAATATCGCAAAGCATGCACCGGTATACAATGAACAGCCTTTTACTGAGCTGAATTCCGGCAGTCAGCATATGTCCTCTTCTAAAGCGGTTTTTTTACCACATCACGGAGAAGCCATAGACCAGCATGAAGACGTGGAAGAATCATTGAGTATTGTTGATAAGGAAAAAGAGCTCATCATAAAAGCATTAAAGAAACATAAAGGGAAACGTAAAGATGCCTCACTCGACCTGGGGATAAGTGAACGTACCTTATACCGAAAATTAAAAGAGTATGATATTGAAGAATAGCATCGTTGGCCGTTGGCCGTTGTTCGTTGGCTTATTGCTTGCTGCTGTTTGCATTCAGGCTACCTGTAAATACGGTTTTAAAGATATTGGCGGATTACCAATTGAAGTAAAAACCTTTAGGGTAAATTATTTTGAAAACAAAGCTGATTATAAGAACCCACAGTTAAGTCCGCAGCTTACCGAAAAACTGAAACAAAAAATTATCAGCACCACCAGGCTTCGCCAATCCAATGGCGATGATGCCCATTACGATATCAGTGGCTTTGTTTCGGGATATAATACCAGCACAACCGGTATAAGCAATAATAACAGCAGCCTTAACCGGTTAACAGCAACTTTTCATATCATATTTAAAAATACGCTTGACGAGAAAAAGAACTTTGAATCGGATGTAACATACAGTGTTGATTTTGATGCTAACTTATCGCTTTCGCAGGTTGAGCAACAAAAGGGAGATGAGATCGTAAAGAACCTCACCGACGCTATTTTTAATAAGATTTTTTCTAATTGGTAATGCTTGCTAGTTTAGATTTGTATGATGCAGAACAACGAGGCTATTTTTGAATCACTTTTAAAAAGAAATTTTTCCGACCCGGAGAATATCTATTATTTAAAAGAACTGACTGAAAAACATCCTTATTTTTCACCGGCCCAGTTTTTTCTTTTACAGCAAACAGAAGAAAATACGATGGCATTTGAAAAACAGGCAGCAAAAACAAACCTGTTATTTAATAATCCGCATTGGCTGAATTTTAAATTAAGACAACCTGACCGTCATTTTTCATTGCAGGAAGAACAAATTATTGAATCAAAGAATAATTTGCCTGATGATACCGATGCCGGCAATGAAGCAGAGATGGAAAAAGAGATCGAACCCATGCATATAGAATTGAAAATGCCTGAAGTGATATCTGAAATGAATGAAGCCATGCTTTTTGAACCCATGCATGTGGTGGATTATTTTGCATCGCAGGGTATTAAGTTAACAGAAGAAGTA
Source organism: Chitinophagaceae bacterium (assembly GCA_043748745.1). Classification (GTDB taxonomy): domain Bacteria; phylum Bacteroidota; class Bacteroidia; order Chitinophagales; family Chitinophagaceae; genus Ferruginibacter. The sequence continues at coordinate 7,053 of JAYVEQ010000017.1, forward strand.
CAAACAGCAGATAAACTTGGCAAGCAACTGAAAAGTTTTACCGAATGGCTTAAAATCATGAAGAAAGTACATGTTGAAAATGAAACAGCAACTGCCGGGCAAAATGATGTTACCATTCAAACCCTGGCAGAAAAAAGCAATACAGAAGCTGAGGTTTTAACTGAATCGATGGCAGAAGTTTTTGAAAGACAGGGTAAAATAGCAAAAGCAACAGAAGTATATCAAAAATTAAGTTTGCTCAATCCTGCCAAAAACGCTTACTTTGCAGCCAAAATAGATAACCTAAAAGGATAATGATATGTTAGTTTTATTTGGAATTTTAGTGATCATAGCTTCTGTGATATTAGGAATGATCGTATTAATACAGAACCCAAAAGGTGGTGGATTATCATCAAGTTTTGGCGGATTTGGTAACCAGATTATGGGCGTAAAACAAACAACCGATGTACTGGAAAAAGGTACATGGTTATTTGCTGCTATTGTAGGTGTACTTTGCATTATCTCACCGGCTTTCATTCCAAAAGATGGCGGCACGGCATCACCAAATAAAGATCTGTTAGAGGGTGTTTCAACAAAACCAACACAAACAACTCCTGCTGCAACAGTGCCAATGCCTAAAACGGTTGACACCAACAAAGCAAAATAATATTTTACAAAATATTTATAACCCCGTCGGTAACTGGCGGGGTTTTTTAATTTACCTTGTTCAACACAAATTAAGATGAAAAGGAAAATAATTTTTGGAGCATTTCTTTTATTACTGATATCGGGTGGTTATACAGCCTGGCAAATTTTCGGGCCAACTGTTGCTGAACCCGAAGGAAAATATTTTTATATTAAAACAGGTTCTGTTTATACAGAAGTAAGAGCTGCATTGATTGAAAAAAAAATAATCAGTAATATATTTTTCTTTGACCTGGTTTCCAAACAGGTCAAATATCCAACCCTGGTAAAGGCAGGCCGGTACCAGTTTAAAAATGGTATGAGCCTGTACCGATTATTGCGTATGCTTCGCTCCGGCAGCCAGTCTCCTGTAAACCTCGTTATCACCAAATTAAGAACCAAAGAAGACCTTGCAGAAAAATTAGCTGCCAATTTTGAAAGTGATTCTGCAACCTTTATGCAGATTTTAAATGATGAACATGCATTAAAGCATTTTCATCTTGACAGTAATACGGCAATGACAGCCGTGATACCCAATACGTACAATATTTTATGGAATACGCCTGCAGAAAAAATTTTCAGTAAACTGTTTGATGAAAAAGAAAAATTCTGGAATAAAGAAAGAATGGCCAAAGCTAAAGCCATCAATTTTACACCCGAACAGGTTTACAGCCTGGCAAGCATTATAGAAGAAGAAACAAATAAGGAAGATGATAAAGGTAAAATTGCCAGTGTGTACATGAACCGGATTGCAAAGGGTATGAAACTGCAGGCAGATCCAACAGTAAAATTTGCCATCAGGGATTTTGAGTTAAAAAGAATCATGTTTAAACATCTTGCTTATCCATCTCTTTATAATACCTATCAGCATTTAGGTTTACCGCCGGGCCCCATTTGCACCCCTTCCATTAAAACCATTGATGCCGTTTTAAATGCGCCGAAAACCAGTTACATTTATTTTGTAGCCAAACCCGATTTTAATGGTTATTCTAATTTTGCATCCAGTTATGAAGAGCATATGATTTTTGCAAAGGCATACCAGCAGGCACTGGACAGTTTGATAAAGGCAAAAGCAGCTAAATAAGGTTTTAGATCATTATCCTGCAAATTCAATTTTATTAACTTGCAGCAACAGCCATATTTTAAATGACCAGATTTGAACGAATATTAATAACAAATACACCGTTTGCTTTTATATTACGGAAAAGTAAACATTGGTATTTACCGGGTTTTGAGGGAGTGCCCCTGTATGATGTGCTCAGGTTTTTTTACAGGCAGGTAAAAACAGTTGGTTTAACTGAAAGAGCCTCGGCTGTTACCTACAACTTTATAATGGCCATACCGCCATCTTTTTTATTTTTATTTACACTTATCCCCCACCTCCCGTTTTTTAAAAGAGGTGTAATAAAAAACCAGGTTACACTTTTAATAAAAGATATGATCCCTGCTGAAGGGTACAATAAGAATATCATTAAGTTTATAAACGATACCTTTTTTCAAACCCCGGTATTTGGTTTATTGTCTTTTGGTTTACTGTTAGCATTATTTTTTGCATCAAATGCCATGATGGGTTTAATGCGTTCCTTCAATAAAAATTATATTGGTTTTAAAAAAAGAAAAGGCCTTCATGACCGGTGGGTTGCTATCAGGCTTACTGTTCTGATTTTTGGACTGGTGCTGGGTTGCCTTATTTTACTGTTAACACAAAGCGTTGTTTTAAAATGGATAGGTATTAAAAGTAATTCATGGATAAATGTGATCTATTATCTGCGTTGGATATTTATCATTGCCCTTGTTTATTATTCCATTGCTTTTATTTATAAATATGCACCTGCCGTACACAAGCGCTGGAAACTGGTTTCACCGGGCACTATACTGGCAACCTTTCTAAGCATTATGGCTTCACTCGGCTTTTCTGCTTTTGTTAATAATTTCGGCAGATACAATGCACTTTACGGTTCAATTGGTACGGTTATCGTTTTAATGGCACTCATCTACATCAACTCCCTTGTATTACTCATTGGTTTTGAGCTGAATGTAAGTATTAAAACATTAAAGGCCATTGCCGAAAAACGTGATGCAGAAGAAAAAGAACTGGTATCCCTGCAAAAAAATACATGAGTGGTTAATTTTACTCGGGCCAATTCCTTAATTTTAAAAAAACGATCAGTTATGAAAAAAATATTTTTAGGGTTAATAGTTGCCGCAGCAGTTACTGCAATGGCCTTTTCTTTTGGTGACCCTTTAAAGATCGGCAGCACAATGCCCAAGGCCGATCTGAAACTTAAAGATATTTCAGGTAGAGAAATTACCATGACAGAAGCCAAAAAAGATAATGGCGTACTGGTAATGTTCAGCTGCAATACCTGCCCGTATGTAATAAAAAACCAGCAACGCACAGTAGCCATCAGTGAGTATGCACAAAAAATGAAAGTTGGTGTTATTTTGTTAAACAGCAACGAGGCACAACGTGCAGATGATGACAGCTATGCTGCCATGCAGCAATATGCCAAAGATCAAAAATACAAATGGAATTATGTGGTAGATAAAAATAATGAAGTGGCCGATGCATTTGGTGCCAACCGCACACCCGAATGTTTTTTATTTGATAAGAACCTGAAACTGGTTTATCATGGTGCCATTGATGATAATCCATCTGACCCAACAAATATTAAACGTCATCACCTGCAGGAAGCTATTAATGAATTGGTTGCCGGAAAGGATATTTCGGTAAAGGAAAGCCGGAGTGTTGGTTGTTCAATTAAGAGGAAGAGTTAGGAGTTAGGAGTTAATGGTTTGTGGTTAGGAGTTGGGAGTTGGGAGGTTAAGAATTTTTATAGAAAAAATATTACTAAAATCAGGTTGCTATGAGTTAGCAACCTGATTTTTTATTTTGGTTCATTTAAATCAACATCAATAGAATGATCAAGCAGTTTTTTATCTTTTCGTTGCGTAAAATTTTCTTTGGTAAGAAGAACACTACTCATTGAATTATTAACATAGAGATCAACCGAGGGTCTATAATTATCAAGGTCATAAGCCGCATAACCAATTAACTGACCGCTTTTCACCTCATCCCCTTTTTTAATAATGGTATATCCCAGGTTGGAGTAAGTATAATAAAGTCCATTATCCTCAATGATCATCACTTTCATGTCATCTATTTTTACAACCATATTTACTTTGCCATTCATGATGGAATAAACCGAACTATCCTTCGATTTAAAAGTTACAAAGTTTTGTGTAGCAGCATCAGGATGCTTCGATCTGTTATCTGTTATTTCCGCATCATTCATAGGAGAATAATATTTGTTTATCGCATTCCCTCCTATCGCCTCTTTTATGGCCGCTTCAAAATCTGCAGGGCTAACCTGGTCCTCGATAAATTTTTTATACCCGGTTTTGTTATTTACAATAATGGTTGATGGTATTGCACCGCTCCACTTGGCATCAATCATCGGGCAAAAATGATCGGCATTGGTTTCATTCAGCCAAACATGATTGGTTTTGTAATTGTTCTTTTTAATAAAGGCCGGCAGCCTTACCGCTACATAGGATGGCAGGTCTAAACTAACCAGCAGCAGCTTCACTTTTTGTTTTTTGTATTTTTCAACTAGCCTTATAAAATCAGGCAGTTCTTCATTACAAGGTTTACAAAAAGTTGCCCAGAAATTAACTACGTAAACCGTATCGCTATTGTTGGTAAATGACCGCACTACATCTTCTATCTTCCATTTGGGAATGGACTGGCCGTTGCAAACCGTGGCCAACGAAAAAATGGTAAGTAGTAATAACAATCTTTTAATCATCCTTAAAAATACACAGAATTATTATAGCAGTACCTTACAAAACGTTAAAACAGCTATTAAATAAGCTTTTGGCTGATACCCTGTTTCAGTTTAAATTTGCAGCTCATAATTCATCATTCATAACTCATAATTATAAAAATGGCATACGACGTAATAGTTCTCGGAAGCGGCCCCGGTGGTTATCCTGCAGCAATAAGAGCCAGTCAGCTCGGTAAAAAATGTGCAATTGTAGAAAGGGAAAGCCTCGGAGGCATTTGCCTAAACTGGGGATGCATACCAACCAAGGCATTATTAAAAAGTGCCCAGGTATATGAATATGCAAAACATGCAAACAGTTATGGCATTAATGTAGAAAACCCTTCTGCAAATTTTGGAGGCGTAATAACCCGAAGCCGTGGCGTGGCCGATAAGATGAGCAAGGGTGTTCAGTTCTTAATGAAGAAGAATAAAATTGATGTGATAATGGGCAATGGTAAACTGATATCAGCAACAAAACTGGAAGTAACTGCAGCCGATGGCAACAAACAAATTGTAGAAGCAAAGAATATCATCATCGCTACTGGTGGCAGGGCACGTGAATTACCCAGTATGCCTATTGATGGTAAAAAAATAATTGGTTACCGTGAAGCGATGGTCTTGCCGCAGCAACCTAAGAGTATGATCATTTGTGGAAGCGGCGCCATTGGCAGCGAATTTGCCTATTTCTATAACAGCCTTGGTACAAAAGTTACCATTGTTGAGTTTATGCCAAGGGTTGTTCCGGTGGAGGATGAAGACATCAGCAAAGAACTGGAAAAGCAATTTAAAAAACAGGGCATGACGATTATGACCAATGCTGAGGTGACTAGTGTTGATACAAGTGGTGAAGGTATTAAGGCAAAAGTAAAAACTCAAAATGGCGAAGAAACCTTAGTAGCAGATATTTTATTAAGCGCCGTTGGTGTTGTTGCCAATATCGAAAATATAGGACTGGAAGCCCTTGGCATTAAAACCGAAAAAGGAAAGATAATTGTTGATGCAAACGGACAAACCAATGTACCCGGCATTTACGCCATTGGGGATTGCACACCCGGACAGGCACTGGCACACGTAGCCGCCAAAGAAGGCATTAATGCAGCCGAACATTTAAGCGGCCATAAACCCGAACCGATGGATTATAACAATATACCCGGTTGTACTTATTGCAGTCCCGAAATTGCCAGCGTGGGTTACACCGAAAAAGCGGCCAAAGATGCCGGCTACGAAGTGAAGGTTGGCAAGTTCCCATTTATGGCCAGCGGCAAGGCAAGTGCTGCCGGTGCAACCGAAGGTTTTGTAAAAGTAATTTATGATGCCAAATATGGTGAGTTTTTAGGCTGCCATATGATTGGCATGAATGTAACCGAGTTGATTGCCGAAGCAGTTGTTGCCCGTAAACTGGAAACCACCGCCCATGAAATATTAAATGCCATACACCCTCACCCAACCATGAGCGAGGGCATGAAAGAAGCAACCGCAGTTGCTTATGGTGAGGCAACAGATGTTTAACGAAATGTCATCCTGAGTCTGTCGAAGGATGATTATGGAATAATATTTTTAAATCCCATTCGCCAGTTGGCGGATGGGATTTTTTCTGGTCCACCGTAGTTCCTCCGAAGGTGTATTGTCCGCCGTAGTTTCAACGAAGGGGATTATGAGCCATGGTTTTGCTCTGCTATAAGTTTTAAAAGACAGATATTTTGACTTTCAAACTGACAATTTTTTAGTCTAAAAAAGACAATTTTTCATTTTTTACATTCCAAAAATGCACTGGCACAGGAGTTGATTTTCTCTTTTGAAATTTATTTTTTAACCATTAAAAAGGAGGTAATTATGAAACTCGTAAAAAGAAATGGAAGTTTATTAAACCCTTTGCCAATGCTTTTTGATGATTTCTTTAACAGGGATTTATTCAATTGGAACAATTCCAATTTCTCTGACACTAACACAACCATCCCAGCAGTTAACATTAAAGAAACACCGGAAAATTATGAAGTAGAAGTTGCTGCACCTGGAATGACTAAAAACGATTTCAAAGTTGAACTGCTTGGAAACACGTTAACTATCAGCTCGGAAAGAAGCCAACAAAACGAAGAAAAGGATGGTGAAAGATATTCCTGCAGGGAATTCAGTTACCAATCTTTCCAAAGAACTTTTAATTTGCAAAAAGATGTAGTGGATATTGATAAAATTGAGGCAAAATATGAAAATGGGTTACTGCATCTTTTGATCCCTAAAAAAGAGGAAGTAAAACAGAAACCACCAAGGCTGATTCAAATCTCTTAATTACCGGCTTCCTTCTTTAATAAAAGTTGCCTATAAAGGGCAACTTTTATTATTTATTCTGGAATTTAATAAACCTGTACAAAAGCAACCGGATGCAATGGCAAACTGGTACTAATGTTCCGATAGGATTACTTGCCAACCAAATATGTACAGATCATATCAGAGAGTTTGAAGACAGAATGTTGATTACTTTGTCATGATGATAAATGTCTTCACCGTTTAAATAAAATTTCGTTCCTTTAATAAACAACATCACCGGACTGACATGGCATTAAATTCCTAAACAGTGGCAATGCCTGGCGTTATAAGTTTAAAACAGCTACACCCTATATTATGAAAATCACTTTTTTTATTTTTTTACTACTTATCTCTACACAAGTAATGAGCCAGAATGATCAACAGAAAAACGAATGGGCGAACCTGAAAAAATATGCTGCAGAAAATAAAGAGCTTAAACCTGCTGCCAAAGGAGAGAACCGTATTGTATTAATGGGTAATTCAATTACTGAATTCTGGAAATATATTGATAGTGATTTTTTTATTAAAAACAAGTATATCAACCGGGGAATCAGCGGCCAGACCACTTCTCAAATGATTGTTCGTTTTCAGCAGGATGTAATTTCCCTGAAACCTTCAGTGGTTGTAATACTTGCCGGAATTAATGACATTGCAGAAAATACAGGCCCCATTACTTTAGAAAATATTTTTAAGAATATTATTTCCATGGCCACAGCAGCAAAGCAAAATAAGATCAAAGTAGTGCTTTCGTCAGTGCTGCCAGCCTATGATTTTCCCTGGCGGCCGGGGCTGCAACCGGCAAATAAAATTATCAGGCTCAATGCAATGATAGAAGCCTATTGCAAGGCAAACAAAATTGTGTATATCGACTATTATTCAAGTATGGTTGATGAAAGAAAAGGGTTAGATAAAAAATATTCAGCAGATGGGGTTCATCCAACAATTGCCGGATATAAGATAATGGAGCCCCTGATTGAAAAAGCAATTAAGAAGGCATTAAGTTTAAAACATTAATAACTATCATAAGCTTAGCAAAAAAAAATCCGGTGATTTTTA